>NZ_JBWKPT010000008.1:6028-237565 GCF_059418385.1 Variovorax sp. GW821-FHT09A10 | reverse complement strand
TGAAGCCTTCAGGCTCACAAAGCGGGTGGGTCAGTATTCGACGGAAATCTAGGGTCAGAGATTGGCGGAATCCAACAGACTATTGGACGACCGAAATCTCGTGCCACTTGAAAGGTATGTGGAAATCGACGGGGGACATTTCTCAGGGCGAATTCGCAAGCCACGGAGAAAGATCAAAGTGACAGCAATACCTGCGCGGGCCAAGCAGGGCAAGAAATCGTTTGCTACGCACCCGAATCGAAGGATCGTCTTGGTCCTTCGAGAAATTTCGCCGATCAAGGGGCAGGGCGCTACTCGAACGATCGTTGTGGTGGTTCGGGCAGAGAACGAGGCCTGCGTTACCCCGGTGGCCTTCCGGTACGTAAAACCTGGGTCGGAAATTCAAACTGATGAGAGCAATGCATTCAGCAGACTAGCGGTACGGTTTGAGCATCGGACCGTCAATCACAGCATCGAGTTCTCCTCCGATGACGGCGTCAACGACAATCAAGCCGAAAGCTTCTATGCACGCTGCAGGCGGCTGGTGTCGGAAATCCGTCGGATGACGCCCAAGTACATGTTGGACTATACGAACGAGATGGCCTGGCGAGAAGACCACCGCCGCGAGAGCACTGATCAGCGTGTTGATTCTTTAATGGATGCAGTCATGAAGCACGGACTGTCGAAGTGGTGGAGGGGCTACTGGCAAGGCCACCATCGGCCGGGTGAGCTGATATTCGATGCGCAAGCGCCCTCCGGCTACGTCGTCGGCTAGTCTAGAACCAACGACCACTGACCCATATCTGTTGTCACTAGGTCATGGTGCCGTTGGACAATTCCTCGCTTGTGCAGCCCCTCAAGGCGCTTGCTAATCCGAGTCATCAGGTCGCTGTGTTTGACCTGACCGGGTTCGATACCAGCCTGACGCGCAAAGTAGTACGCGATCTCAGGCGTCTGAACCGGCATCTGATTGCCAAGCTTCAAGCACTGAATGATGAGGCGAGTCATCTCGCCTCTGGGGGCGAGAGACTTTCGCTGCGGTCGTCGGCCTTCGATTTCGGCAGGGTTGACACGCACCTCGTGCAGCGGAATGACTGAGTCCAACGCTGCAAGCTCTGTGGTCAAGGCTGCGATCTGGGCCGGCAGCCTTGCTTGCATGAGCATTAGTTTGTCGAGTTGTCCTTTCGCTAGCTGACGCCGCCGGATCAGCCAAGCCATAGAGGATGGGGTGCGCTCCAGACCGGTGTAGTCACGATTCCGTTTCATCTCCAGAGGATGTCGAATGCCTCGCGGAATGTCTTGTGCATCAGCTAGACGAATCCGCGGCCCAAAGAAAAAGGGGCCCGTGGGCCCCTTTGGTCGAGAACTGGCTTACTTGCCGCGTCGGACTCGCCGGATCTCGTCGACGATCAGGCAGATGGCCCCGAGCGTGATGGCGCTGTCCGCCGCGTTGAACGCCGGGAAGTACCAGTTGCCCCAGTGGAAGCTCAGGAAGTCGACCACGTAGCCGTGCATCATGCGGTCGACCACGTTGCCGATGGCGCCGCCCAGGATGCAGGCCATCGCGAACGAGAAGAGCTTCTGGCCCGCGTGCGACCGCAGCATCCAGACGATGAAGATCGCCGCCGCCACGCCGATCGCCGTGAAGAACCAGCGCTGCCAGCCCGAGTGGTCGGCCAGGAACGAGAACGCGGCGCCCGTGTTGTGCGCGCGCACGACGTTGAAGAAGCTCGTCACGTAGGTCGCGTCGCCGAGCTTGTAGTAGCCCAGGATCAGCGTCTTGGTGAACTGGTCGATGATCACGATGATCGTCGCCAGCCCGAGCCAGGGCCAGATGCTGGCGCCGCGCGAACGCGAGGCCGACGAGGCGGAGCGTGCGGTCGCCATCAGGCCACGCTGCGGGATTCGCCCGCGCCGAACAGGTTGCTCGTGCAGCGGCCGCAGATCGTCGGGTGCGCCGGGTCGTGGCCCACGTCCTCGCGGTAGTGCCAGCAGCGTTCGCATTTCTGCGCGGTGCTGGGCGTGACCACGGTCGACAGCGTGTCGCCCGCCGCCAGCGCCACGGCCGAGGCGATGAACACGAACTTCAGGTCGTCGCCCAGCGAGCCCAGCAGCGCGAGGTCGTCGGCCGGTGCATTCAGCTGCAGGTTGGCCTGCAGCGACGAGCCGACCTTGCCCTCGGCGCGCACCGCCTCGATGTCCTTGTTGACGCCGTCGCGGATCTCGCGGATGCGGCCCCACTTGGCGAGCAGCGCCTCGTCGGGGGCGGCGAACTGGCTGTAGGTCTGCGTGAAGATCGACTCGCCGGCCTTGCCGGTGCCCACGATCTTCCAGGCCTCTTCGGCCGTGAAGCTCAGGAACGGCGCCATCCAGCGCAGCATGGCTTGCGAGATGTGCCACAGGGCGGTCTGTGCACTGCGGCGCGCGAGCGAGCCCGGCGCCGTCGTGTAGAGGCGGTCCTTCAGGATGTCGAGGTAGAAGCCGCCCAGGTCTTCCGAGCAGTAGATCTGCAGCTTGGCCACCACCGGATGGAACTCGTACACCTGGTAGTGCGCGAGGATCTCGGCCTGGAACTGCGCCGCGCGCGACATGGCGTAGCGGTCGATCTCGAACAGCTGGTCGAGCGGCACCGCGTCTTTCGCGATGTCGAAGTCGCTGGTGTTCGCGAGCAGAAAGCGCAGCGTGTTGCGGATGCGGCGGTAGGCATCGACGACGCGCGCGAGGATCTTGTCGTCGCCCGCGATGTCGCCCGAGTAGTCGCTCGCGGCCACCCACAGGCGGATGATTTCCGAGCCCAGCTTGTTGCTGATTTCCTGCGGGTCGATGCCGTTCTTGAGCGACTTGCTCATCTTGATGCCCTTGGCATCCACCGTGAAGCCGTGCGTGAGCAGGCCCTTGTACGGTGCGCGGTCTTCCAGCATGCAGGCGATCAGCAGCGACGAGTGGAACCACCCGCGGTGCTGGTCGTGGCCTTCGAGGTACAGGTCGGCTTCGGGGCCGGTCTCGTGGTGCACATTGGGGTGCGTGCCGCGCAGCACGTGCGAGAAGGTCGAGCCCGAGTCGAACCACACCTCGAGGATGTCGGTGCTCTTGGTGTAGCTCGGTGCGTCTGCGGCGCCCAGGATGTCTTCGACGGTGACGCGGCTCCAGGCCTCGATGCCGCCTTTCTCGACGATGTCGGCGGCCTGGTCGAGGATTTCCATGGTGCGCGGGTGCAGCTCGCCCGAATCCTTGTGCAGGAAGAACGGGATCGGCACGCCCCAGCTGCGCTGGCGGCTGATGCACCAGTCGGGCCGGCCGGCGATCATGTCGTGCAGGCGGGCCTTGCCGTTCTCGGGATAGAAGCTGGTCTGTTCGATGGCGTCGAGCGCGGTCTGGCGCAGCGTCTTGGGGGCCTTGTCCTTCGTGAACACGCCTTCGCCTTCGTCCATGCGCACGAACCACTGGGCGGCCGCGCGGTAGATCACCGGCGTCTTGTGGCGCCAGCAGTGCGGGTAGCTGTGGGTGATGGTCTCGGTGGTCATCAGCCGGTTGGCGTCGCGCAGCGCGGCGATGATCACCGGCACGGCCTTCCAGATGTTCTGGCCGCCGAACAGCGGGAAGTCGGGCGCGTAGCTGCCGTTGCCCTGCACCGGGTTCAGGATGTCGTCGTACGCCACGCCGTGGGCGATGCAGGAGTTGAAGTCGTCCACGCCGTAGGCAGGCGACGAGTGCACGAGGCCGGTGCCGTCGGTGGCGGTGGCGTAGTCGGCCAGGTAGATGGGCGACAGGCGCTGGTAGCCCGCGTCCACGTCGTACAGCGGGTGCTCGAACTCGAGCCCGCCGAGCGCTTCGCCCTTGACGGTGGCCAGCACCTTGCCGTCGAGCGCGTAGCGCGTCATGCACATCTCGACCAGCGAGTTGGCCAGGATCAGCAGGCCGCGCTCGGTGTCGACCAGCGAGTACTCGAGCTCGGGGTTGAGGTTGATCGCCTGGTTGGCGGGGATCGTCCACGCGGTGGTGGTCCAGATCACCGCGAAGATGTCGCCCAGGATCGTGTGGTCGGTGCCGAAGGCCTTGAGCACCTTCTCGCGCTCGTGCGCCTTGAAGGCCACGTCGATGGTCTGGCTCTTCTTGTCGGCGTACTCGATCTCGAATTCGGCCAGCGACGAGCCGCAGTCGAAGCACCAGTACACGGGCTTCAGGCCCCGGTACACGAAGCCGCGCTCGATCACGCGCTTGAACGCGCGCAGCTCGCCGGCTTCATTGGCGAAGTCCATCGTCTTGTAGGGGTGGTCCCATTCGCCCAGCACGCCCAGGCGCTGGAAGTCGACCATCTGCTGGGCGATCTGCTCGGTGGCGTAGGCGCGGCTCTTGGCCTGCATCTCGTCGCGGCTCAGGTTGCGGCCGAACTGCTTTTCGATGGCGTTCTCGATCGGCAGGCCGTGGCAGTCCCAGCCGGGCACGTACAGCGCGTCGAAGCCTTCGAGCTGGCGCGCCTTGGTGATCATGTCCTTGAGGATCTTGTTCACCGCGTGACCCATGTGGATCTGGCCGTTGGCGTACGGCGGGCCGTCGTGCAGGATGAACTTGGGCGCGCCGTGGCGGGCATCGCGCAGGCGGTGGTAGCGGCCTTCGTCGTTCCATTCCTTCACCCAGCCCGGTTCGCGCTTGGGCAGGTCGCCGCGCATCGGGAAGGGGGTGTCGGGCAGGTTCAGCGTGGAACGGTAATCTTTGGGGGAAGCAGCGTCAGACATGTTGGGTGCGGCGAAACAGAGGGGCTTCGACAGGCTCAGCCCGAACTGCATTGAGCGGTCGGTGCGGAAGATATAGCCGTTCGCCCTGAGCTTGTCGAAGGGCGGCAGCACGGGGCGTGCAGGGCTAAATTCGGTCGCGCGTGGTCTGGCGGTGGGTCTCGGCGTGGGTCGATGCGAAGAACGCGCGTGCGTCGCGGCCATCCTTCGCGATGCCCGCAGTGAGGGCTTCGAGGCTGGTGTAGCGCAATTCGTCGTGCAGTTTGTGCAGGAGTTCCACGCGCACGATTTTACCGTAGGCCCCTTCGGCCCCCAGATGCGAGGGCCACTCCAGGCAATGCGTCTCGAGCAGCACGCGCCCTGCGTTGACGTCGTTGGCGTCCAGCGAGGGCCGCACGCCGAGGTTGGCCACGCCGGGCAGCGGCTGGTCGGCCAGGCCGTGCACCAGCACCGCGAAGATGCCGCTGGCGGCCGGTTTCCAGTGCTTGAAGCGCAGGTTGAGGGTGCGAAAACCGTCGTCCTTGCCCGGCGACGAGGCGCCCAGCGCCCGACCCAGCTTGCGGCCGTGGACCACGTGGCCCGAGATCGTGTACGGGCGCCCCAGCAGCGTGTGGGCGTCGGCCATGCGGCCTTCGGCCAGCGCCTCGCGCACGGCCGAGCTGGACACCCGCAGGCCGTGCACCTCGTAGCTGTTCATGCGCGCGACGTCGAAACCGTGCGCTTCGCCGGCGGCATCGAGCATCGCGTAGTCGCCGGCGCGCTTGGCGCCGAAGCGGAAGTCGTCGCCCACCAGCACGTAACGCGCACCCAGGCCGTCGATCAGCACGTTCTGGATGAAGGCCTCGGGCGACTGGGACGCCAGCCGGCCGTCGAAGGGCAGCACGATGGTCTGGTCCACGCCGCAGGCCGCCAGCTCGGTCAGCTTGTCGCGCAGCGTGCCGATGCGCGCCGGGGCCAGGTCGGGTTTCTTGGTGACGGCGGCGAAATAGTCGCGCGGGTGCGGCTCGAAGGTCAGCACGCAACTGGGCAGCCGGCGATGGCGGGCCTCGGTCTGCAACAGCGCCAGCATGGCCTGATGGCCGCGGTGGACGCCGTCGAAATTGCCGATCGTGAGGGCGCAGGCCGGAGCTACGCCCGGGTGTCGGAAGCCGCGGAAAACCTGCATGGGAGAGTATCTTTTTGATAGCGCCTGATGCCCGTCGAATGGGCAAATCAGGCCGATTTGTCACAAAGCCGGTATATTGTGACGCAGTGCGTGGGTTGGCGTGAGTCGCCGATGCACCCCGAGTCTCTGGTCTCTGCGTGTTTTTCTCGTGTCGAGGAGGCGTGTGTGAAGGTCTTGAAGCTGTCGGCCCAAGGGCTGCCCCAGTCATGGATATCGCTGGAACAGGCGGTGATCCACTACGCGGCGGACGAAGTCCGCTGGGAAGTGGGCGCGCAGGTGGCCGTGTTCCGTGGCGGCCACAACGCGATCACGGGCGAGCAGTCGCAGATCGCGATCAACAGCATCATCGGCACCAAGGGCGTGCCGCGCATCAACCCCTTCGCACAGCGCCCGGGCCTGACCAACAGCAAGCTGTTCTCGCGCGACCGCAACATCTGCGCCTACTGCGGCGGCCATTTCCACGAAGACGAACTCACGCGCGAGCACATCATTCCGTTCGCACAGCGTGGCATCGACACCTGGATGAACGTGGTCACGGCCTGCAAGCCCTGCAACCACCGCAAGAGCAGCCGCACGCCCGAGCAGGCGAACATGCCGCTGCTGTATGCGCCCTATGTGCCGAGCCTGTGGGAAGACTTCATCCTGCGCAACCGCCGCATCCTGGCCGACCAGATGGAGTTCCTGATGGCGCACCTGCCGCAGTCGTCCCGGTTGCACGACATCTGACACCCGACGCGCAAGAAAAAGGAGGCCTCGGCCTCCTTTTCTATTTCAGCCCTTCCAGGCCGGCGGTCGTTTCTCGATGAAGGCCTGCACGCCTTCCAGCGCGCTCTCGTCCATCATGTTGCAGGCCATGGTCCGGCTGGCGTCGGCCAGTGCGGCCTCGATGCCGGTCTCGAGCTGGCGATAGAACAGCGCCTTGCCCAGCGCGAGCGCCGTGCGGGGCTTGGCGACGATGCTGGCAACCAGCGCTTCGACCGCGGCGTCGAGCGCTTCGGGTGGTGCGACCCGGTTGACCAGGCCTTTTTCGCGCGCTTCTTCGGCGTCGATGAATTCGCCCGTCACCAGCATCTCGAAGGCTTCCTTGCGCCCGAGGTTGCGCGACAGCGTGACGCCGGGCGTGGCACAGAAGAGGCCCACGTTGACGCCGCTGACCGCAAAGCGCGCGTCGCTGGCGGCCACCGCGAGGTCGCACACCGCCACCAGCTGGCAGCCCGCCGCGGTCGCGATGCCGTGCACGCGCGCGATCACCGGCATGGGCAATCGCTGGATCGACAGCATCATCGCGCCGCACCGGTCGAACAGCTGCTGGTAGTAGCCGAGCGAAGGTTCGGCGCGCATCTCCTTCAGATCGTGGCCCGCGCAGAAGGCCTTGCCCGCCGCGGCGATGACGACGGCGCGCACCGAGTCATCGGCGGCGATGGCGGCGAGCGCCTGCTCGAGCGCGCCGAGCATGCCTTCGGACAACGCGTTGAAGGCGGCGGGGCGGTTCAGCGTGAGCGTGACCACGCCGCGCGCGTCACGCGCCGTCAGGACAAAGGGGGCCGTGTCGTTCATGGCCGTTCAGTACGTCAGCTCGAGCACCGTCGTGTGCCCTTGCGCGGCGGGCCAGCTCTGGCCGCTGAGGCGCTCGCCGTTGAACTCGGCGCTGACCGTGCGCTGCGGCGCGCCGGCCGCGATGCGCAGCCGCGAGCTCGACTGCCCCGCGCCCTGGGCCGACACGCCGGGCGGCGGGCTCTGGCCGTCGAAGTTCATCGTATCGCGCTGCGCATCGAAGTAGCCGCGCGGGCGGGTGAAGACGACCACCGCGCCCGCGCCGCTCTCGGCCGGCGCCAGGCGCTCGGTCCGCAGGTTGACCACGCCGCTGCTGCGCACGAACGGGCTGCGGTAGATGTGCGTGGTGCCCTGGCCGGGCACGTCGAGGACGAACTCGTAGCGCGCCGTGGGCTGCGCGCTGAACGGGCCCCAGCGGCCGTCGGCGCCGACCGTCTGCTGGTGCGCCGCCTCGCCGCGCCGCGCGCCCGAGGCCGGGTCGACCGCAAAGACCGTGACGCGCGCGCCGGTCAGTGCGAGGTTGTCCGCGCCGGTCGCGCGGCCGTCGAGCACGACCTTCGATTCCGGCGCCACCGCCGTGCTGGCCGGCGCCTGGCCGGTCAGGAAGCGCCAGGTCGCCGCGAAGGCAGAGGGCGAAAACGAGGTCTCGCGGTGGTCCACGCGCGGCAACACGAGGTTGGTGGCGCCCTTGAGTGCCGGCCCGTCGAAGCCGATGTTCGTCGGCTGGCCCGGCGCGCCGATCCACAGGCCGTCGGGCTGGGCGTACTTGTCGTTGGTGTCCGAGCGCAGCGTGAGCCACTGCACGCCGGGCGTGACCTCGTCGCCGTTCGGTCCCTTGGGCGCATTGAGCTGCTGCATGAAGGCCGAGAGCCCCGAGAACTCGTTGTTCTCGCGCAGGCCCTTCACCTTCCAGATGCCGTGCGCCGGGTTGCCGCCCAGCACCCCGTGGCTCACCACGGCCGCGCCGCCGCCGTTCTGCACGTAGTTGCGGATGGTGTTGCCGCCGCGCGAATTGCCGATGAGCACGACCTTGGGTGCGCCCGTGGCCTTCAGCACCTTCTCGACCTCGGCGCGCAGGAACGCGGCCGACTCGGCGGTGGAACTGCGCCCCGGCTGGGCCACGGCGTCGTCGTCGCGGGCCAGGGGATTCGGCTGGTCGACGGCGAAGAGCCGCTCGCGCGGCCAGCCGTTCGATTCGAAGCGCCAGATCGTGGTCTGCCACAGCGCGGCCGAGTCGCCGTTGCCGTGCATGAAGACGATGGGCGGACGCTCGGTGGAAGAGGGCGCGGAGGTGGCGCAGCCGGTCAGCCAGGTGACGGCGGTGGTTCCGGCAAGGGCCAAGGCAAGCAGGGTGCGGCGGGAAGGCATGTCTGTCTCTCTCCTGGCAGGGGGCTGGGGCCCCGCAAGTGAAAACGCCCGCCGGCGCAAGGCGGGCGGGCGTTGGATGCTATCGACAAACAGCCGTCAGGCGAAGACGCCGGCGGTGTCCTGCATGCGTGCCGACACTTCACCCAGGTGGTGCAGGGTGTCGCCGAAGGTGAGCTCGAGCTGCGTGAGCTTGCGGAAGTAGTGGCTGCCGATGTACTCGTCGGTCACGCCGATGCCGCCATGCAGCTGCACCGAGTTCGCGGCCACGTAGCGCATCGACGTGCCCAGCTGGTACTTGGCGCGGGCCAGCGCCTGGCGGCGTTCGTCCGCCGGGGCGTTGAGCTTGAGCGTCGCGTAGTAGCTCATCGAACGCGCCAGTTCCAGCTGCATCTTCATGTCGGCGACGCGGTGGCGCAGCGCCTGGAAGCTGGAGATGACCACGCCGAACTGCTTGCGCTGGTTCATGTAGTCGATGGTGACGTCGAGCGTCTTGTCGAGCACGCCGACCGCTTCGGCGCAGGTGGCGGCAATGCCGACATCCACCGCGTATTCGAGCGCGGCCAGGCCGTCGGCCGTGACCAGCGTGGCGTCGGCCTTGTCGAACACGACTTCGGCCGCGCGGCCGCCGTCCTGCGTGCCGTAGCCGCGGGCTTCGACGCCGCTGGCGCTGCGCTCGACCAGGAAGAGGGCGATCTTGCCGTCGACCTTGGCGGGCACGATGAAGGCATCGGCCTCGTCGCCCACGGGCACCACGCTCTTGGCGCCGGTCAGCGAGTAGCCGTTGCCCGACTTGACGGCCGTGGCCTCGCACACGTCGAGGCGGTAGCGCGCCTTGCGCTCCTGGTAGGCCAGCACCACGATGGCCTGGCCGCCGGCGATGCGCGGCAGCCAGTTTTCCTTGGTGGCCGCATCGGCGTAGCCGCCAAGCACGGCGCCGGCGATCAGCGTCTGCGCGAAGGGCTCCAGCACGATGCCGCGACCCAGTTCTTCCATCACGACCATGCCGGCCACCGGGCCCATGCCCAGGCCGCCGTCGTCTTCGCTGATGTACAGGCCGCCCAGGCCGAGCTCGGCCAGTTCGTCCCAGGCTTCGCGCGAGAAGCCGCCCTTGGCCTCGATGCCGCGGCGGCGCTCGAAGTCATAGCCCTTGTCGACCCACTTGCGAACGGCGTCGCGCAGTTGGTCCTGGTCTTCCGAAAAATTGAAATCCATGTTGGTGTCTCCTCAGCCCAGGACGGTTTGCGCCACGATGTTGCGCTGCACTTCGTTCGAGCCGCCGTAGATCGTGGTCTTGCGCATGTTGAAGAAGGTCGATGCCAGTGGTGCCAGCGCCGGGTTGCCGCCGGGGAAGTTGCCCTGCCAGCCGGCTTCCATGGCTTCGCGGATCAGCGGCAGCGAGTAGGGGCCGCCGGCCAGCAGCATCAGCTCGGCGTAGCGCTGCTGGATCTCGCTGCCGCGGATCTTGAGCAGGCCCGCCACGTCCAGCGAGTTCTTGCCCGAGGTGGCAGCCGAGAGCACGCGCAGCACCATCATCTCGAGGGCGACGATGTCGACTTCGAGCTTGGCAATCTCGTCGCGGAAGCGCAGGTCGTCGTACACGCCTTCGCTCTTGGCGATGCGCTTGAGGCGCTCGAGTTCGCGCTTGGCGCGGTTCACGTCGGCGATGTTGGTGCGCTCGTGCGAGAGCAGGTGCTTGGCGTAGGTCCAGCCCTTGTTCTCTTCGCCGATCAGGTTCTCGGCGGGCACTTCGACGTTGTCGAAGAACACCTCGTTCACCTCGACGCCGCCGTCGATCAGCTTGATCGGGCGCACGGTGACGCCGGGCGACTTCATGTCCAGCAGCAGGAAGCTGATGCCGGTCTGGGGCTTGCCCTCGTTGCTGGTGCGCACGAGGTTGAACATCCAGTCGCCGTGCTGGCCGAGCGTGGTCCAGGTCTTCTGGCCGTTGACGATGTACTTGTCGCCCTTGCGCTCGGCCTTGGTCTTGACCGAGGCCAGGTCGGAACCCGAGCCGGGTTCGCTGTAGCCCTGGCTCCACCAGACTTCGCCGCTGGCGATGCCGGGCAGGAAGCGCTTTTGCTGCTCGGTGTTGCCGAAGGCCATGATCACCGGGGCCACCATGACGGGACCGAAGGGGATGATGCGCGGCGCGCCGGCCAGGGCGGTTTCTTCCTCGAACAGGTGGCGCTGCACGGCGGTCCAGCCGGGGCCGCCGAATTCCTTGGGCCAGCCGTAGCCCAGCCAGCCCTTCTTGCCGAGGATCTTGGCCCAGCCTTGCAGATCGTCGCGCGTCAGTTCGAGCGCGTTGTGCACCTTGTGCGAAATCTCCTGGGGGAGGTTGTCCTTGACCCATGCGCGAACTTCTTCGCGGAACTTCTGTTCTTCGGGTGTGAAGCTCAAATCCATGCGTGCCTCGCTGTGTTGATCGGTCCACCGCAGACGCGGGGTGTCTCCGGAACTGCGAGTTTTAGCACGGTCGTGCTGCGATCCGGTGTCCGCGTCGCGACAAGCCCGCCGGCGTGCGGGTCGACGGGAGGCTGATCGGGGTGTTGGCGGGGCACGGATAATCCCGGCCTCCCATGAAGAACATCGTGATCCTGATCTCCGGCGGCGGCTCGAACATGGCGGCCATCGTGCGCGCCGCCGAGCGCGACCGCTGGGCCGAGCGCTTCGGCGCGCGCATTGCCGCCGTCATCAGCAACAAGGCGGAGGCTGGCGGGCTGGCGCTCGCCAGGTCGCACGGCATCGCGACTGCCGTGGTGCCGCACCAGGCCTTCGACAGCCGCGAGGCCTTCGACGCGGCGCTGGCCGAGGCGGTCGACGCCCACGAGCCGGCCCTGGTGGTGCTGGCAGGCTTCATGCGCATCCTGACGCCGGGCTTCGTGGCGCGCTACGCGGGGCGGCTGGTGAACATCCACCCCTCGCTGCTGCCGGCTTTTCCGGGGTTGCACACGCACCAGCGCGCCATCGAGGCGGGCTGCAAGGTGGCCGGGGTGACGGTGCACCAGGTCACGGCCGAGCTCGACCACGGGCCGATCCTGGCACAGGCCGTGGTGCCGGTGCTTCCCGACGACACGGCCGCCACGCTGGCCGCCCGGGTGCTGTCCCAGGAGCACCTGCTGTATCCGCGCGCCATCGCTGGATGGCTTTTGGATACATTGAGTCACAAAGCTTAAAGTTGTTTATATTGCTGGGTTTTCGGGAGCACAGAACTTTGAAAACCCAATCGCTACTGCTGACGATGGCCACCGCGGCCCTGCTGGCCGCCTGCGCCGCTCCGGCCCCCGCGCCGGCACCGGGCGCTGCTGCGCCCGCGCCCGCCGCGCCGGCCGAGCCCGTCTTCCAGTGCAACGCCGAGGGCGCCCGCTTTGCCGTGGGCCAGCAGGTGACGCCTCAGCTTGAAGCCGCCGCGCGCGCACGTGCCGGCGCCGGCACGGCGCGGGTGCTCAAGCCGAACCAGGCGGTCACGATGGAACTCAACCCCGGACGGCTCAACATCAGCGTCGACGCGCGCGGCCGCGTCAAGGAAGTTCACTGCGGCTGAGCGTCGATCGGGGTGAAGCGGCGTTGCGGCCGGCCGTCGATCTCGATGGTTTCTTCGAACATCGCGGCGGGCCGGACCCACAGGCCGCGGGCACCGTAGAGGGCGCGGTACAGCGTCATCGGCTCCAGCGTTTCGCTGTGGCGGACGGTGCCGATCACGTCGTACTCGCCGCCCTTGTAGTGGCGGTAGCGACCGGGGGGCGTTTCGATCAGGGGAGGGAGGTCTTCGTCGTTCAACGGGGCACTTCTTTCTTCGAATAACAACTGTCGGATACGTATTTGACGGGAGTCGGATGGACCGTGCGGATTTTGTTCACCTGGTTCGCCTGAGCGAGCACGCGAGTGCGGACGACAGCGCGCGCTACCGGCGTGGCGTCGCGGCGTTCGCCGCGCTCGGCTACCTCTGGGTGCTGGCCTGCCTCGGGCTCGCGGTGGGCATTGTGGCCTGGGTGGTCGTGTCGGTGGCCGAGGGGCGTTTCAACTTCACCCGCGGCTGGCTGCTCGTGTTTGCGCTGGGCTTGTTCTGGGCGACCCTGCGCGCGCTCTGGGTGCATTTCGACGAGCCCGATGGCGAGCCGCTCACGCGCGCCGACGCGCCCGGATTGTTCGAGGCGCTGGACCGCATCCGCGAGCGGATCAAGGGACCGCCGGTGCACCGCGTCTACCTGGACGACAACTTCAACGCCAGCATCAGCCAGGTGCCGCGCTTCGGCCTGTTCGGCGGCGCGCTCAACTCGCTGAGCATCGGCCTGCCGCTGCTGATGATGCTGGACCGGCAGCGCCTGCTGTCGGTGCTGGCCCACGAGTACGGGCACCTGCGCGGCAACCATGGCCGGCTGAGCGCCTGGATCTACCGCACGCGGCTGTCGTGGCTGCGGCTCGATGCCAGCCTGCAGCGCGACGAGGGCGTGATGGCGCTGGTGTCGCAGGCCTTCTTCCGCTGGTACTTTCCGCGCTTTGCCGCCAAGACCTTCGCGCTGGCTCGCCAGGACGAGTACGAGGCCGACCGCATCTCGGGCCGGCTGCTCGGCACCGCGGTGGCCGCGGCTGCGCTCACCGAGGTGGCCATCAAGGGCAACTGGTACGCCAGCGAGTTCTGGCCCTGGCACTGGGCGCGCGCCGAGCGCGAGCCGCTGCCGCCCGGGCCGTTCGCCGCGCTGCGGCAGCGCGCCCGCACGCCGCCGAGCGAGGAGTTCGCGCGCCAGGCGCTGCGCGAGGCGATGCGCCGCGTGAGCGACCTGGACGACACCCATCCCGTGCTGCGCGACCGGCTGGAAGCGCTGAACCAGAAGGCGGCGCTGCCGGCCTGGTCGCTGCGGCCCGCGCTGGACATGCTGGCCGACAAGCACAAGTGGATCTCGCATTTCGACAACGCCTGGCGCCGCGCCCATGCCGCGGACTGGAAGCAGCACCACGCGCACCGCTCGCGCATCCGCGAGCGCATCGCCGTGCTGGCGGCCCGCGGCGAGCGCAACACGCCCGACGAGATGGTCGAGTGGGCCGACGCCGAGCGCCGGCTCGACCCGGCGGCGCCGGTGCGTGCGCGCTACGAAAGCGCGCTGCGGATCGCGCCGGACCACCCAGGCGCCCTGCGCGGGCTGGCCCAGATGCTGCCCGTGCGCGAGCGCGCCGAGCGCCTGGTGGTGCTCGAGCGGCTGCACCAGTCGGGCGTGGCCAGCCGCTGGTGGGCGGCCAAGAACGCCGTCGCCTCCCTCGAAGATCCCGAAGCCGGGTCGCACGACGAGCAGGGGCTCAAGCTGTGGCGCGCGCGGCTCAAGGAGGCGGAGGAGGCCGAGGCGCGCGCCTGGGAAGAGATCACCGACACGCCGTTCTTCAGCCAGATTTCGCGCCACGACCTGAACGACCATGAGCTGGGCGAGCTGCGCGCGGACATCGTGCGCTGCCTGCCCGTGTCGCGGCTCTGGGTGGTGCGCAAGAACCTGCGCGAGTTCGCCTGGCGGCGGGCGTACATCGTGTTTGTCGAGGTGCCGGGGCTCGATGACGAGGACCGCTGGCACCTGTGCCGCGAACTCGAACAGACGCTGACCCTGCCGGGGGCGGCGCTGGTGCTCTGGGCGGGGCATTCGCCCACGCTGGAAGACATCGAGCGGCAGGCCTTCGGAACCGTCTGGGTGCGCGGCGCCTGAGGCGTTTCGGCCGCGAGGCCGGCCGGCTGAGACAATCGGGGCTATGCATCCCAAAGCCCTGTTGGAGGCCACCGCCGATCTGGTCGGCCTGGTCCTGAAATTCGATCACCCGGCCGACCAGGTCGTTTCGCGCTTTTTTCGCGACCACCGCGAGTTCGGCCCGCGCGAGCGCGCGACGCTCGCCGAAACCGTCTACACCGTGCTTCGCAAGAAGCTGCTGTTCGATCACCTGTCGCCCTCGGGCAGCGGTTCGAAGGAGCGCCGCATGGCGATTCTGGGCTTTCACGGCCCGCGCGACTTCTTGAAGAGCGCGCTCAACGACACCGAGAAGCGCTGGCTCGACAACTGCGACGCTGTCCAGCCCGACGACCTGCTCGAGCGCCATCGCCACAACCTGCCCGAATGGCTGGTCACGCCGCTCAAGGCGCAGCTGGGCGACGGCTTCTGGCCGATGGTCGAGAGCCTGCAACAGCCGGCGCCGCTCGATCTGCGCGTCAATGCGTTCACCGACAAACGGGCCGAAGTGAAGGCGGAGCTTGCGAAGGCTGCTATCAAATCGGAAGTGACGCCGTTCTCGCCCTGGGGGCTGCGCATCGACGGCAAGCCCGCGCTGACCAAGCTCGACGCGTTCGTGCGCGGCGCCATCGAGGTGCAGGACGAAGGCTCGCAACTGCTGGCGCTGCTGCTGGACGCCAAGCGCGGCGAAATGGTGGTCGATTTCTGCGCCGGTGCGGGCGGCAAGACCCTGGCCATCGGCGCGACCATGCGCAACACCGGCCGGCTCTACGCCTTCGACACCTCGGCCCACCGTCTGGACGCGCTCAAGCCGCGGCTGGCGCGCAGCAAGCTCTCGAACGTGCACCCGGCCGCGATCGCGCATGAGCGCGACGACCGGATCAAGCGCCTGGCCGGCAAGATCGACCGCGTGCTGGTCGACGCGCCCTGTTCGGGGCTCGGCACGCTGCGCCGCAACCCGGACCTCAAATGGCGCCAGTCGGCCAAGTCGGTGGCCGAGCTGACAGCCAAGCAGACCGCCATCCTGCAAAGCGCGGCCCGGCTCGTGAAGTCGGGCGGCCGGCTGGTGTACGCCACCTGCAGCGTGCTCCCGGAGGAAAACGAGGCCATCGCCGAGGCTTTTGCCGCCGCGAACCCCGATTTCGAGCCCATGAACGCGGCGGAGTTGCTGCAAAGCCTCAAGGTGGAGGGCGCCGAGGCCCTCTGCGCGGGCGGGGAAGACGGCCGCCGCTACCTGCGGCTGTGGCCTCATCGCCACGCCACCGACGGCTTTTTTGCCGCCGTGTGGAACCGTAAATAGGGACGGGGCTCCAAACTAGGGTAAATCTGCGGTGTGACAGAAGGACAAAAGGCCTCGTTTTGGCCCTGACATCCTAAAATCGCGGGTTACTTACCTGAAGGCTGCACCTTCGTGTGGCCATGGAGTACCTGACTCAATGATGCTTCCTGACTCCGCCGTTCTGAACGCGGTCATCCAATGGCTCGGACACGGCCTGTGGGACATTGCCTGGTGGCAGGTCGTGGTGTACACGCTCGTCACCACGCACATCACCATCGCAGCGGTCACGATCTTTCTGCACCGCACGCAGACGCACAAGGCGATGGACCTCGGTCCGATCCCCTCGCACTTCTTCCGTTTCTGGCTCTGGCTCGGCACCGGCATGGTGACGAAGGAGTGGGTCGCCATCCACCGCAAGCACCACGCGAAGTGCGAAACCGCCGACGACCCGCACAGCCCGCAGGTCAAGGGCATCGACGAAGTCTTCTGGCGCGGCGCCGAGCTGTACCGCAAGGAATCGAAGAACAAGGAAACGATGGAGCGCTACGGTCACGGCACGCCCGATGACTGGATCGAGCGCAACCTGTACACGCGTTACAGCTGGCAAGGCGTGGGCCTGATGCTGGTGATCAACCTGGCGCTGTTCGGCGCGCTCGGCCTGACCGTGTGGGCGGTCCAGATGCTCTGGATCCCGATCACCGCCGCCGGCATCATCAACGGCATCGGCCACTACTGGGGCTACCGCAACTTCGAGGCGTCCGACGCCAGCCGCAACATCATGCCCTGGGGCCTGATCATCGGTGGCGAAGAGCTGCACAACAACCACCACACGTACCCGACCTCGGCCAAGTTCTCGGTCAAGAAGTACGAGTTCGACATCGGCTGGGTCTACATCCAGGTGTTCCAGAAGCTCGGCTGGGCCAAGGTCAAGAAGGTGCCGCCGAAGATGCAGATGGGTGACATCCAGCCCGTGGCCAACGAGAAGACGCTCGAGGCCGTCATTGCCAACCGCTACGAAGTGATGGCCGGCTACGCCCGCGAAATGCGCCGCGCCACCAGCGAAGAAATCGACGTGCTGAAGGCCAAGGGCGCCGACCTGTCGGTGCTCAAGGCGGCCAAGCGCTGGCTGCATCGCGACGACGACAAGGTGCCCGCCTCGGCGCGCACCCATCTGGTGCAGGCCCGTGCCGCGCACCCGGTGCTCGACAAGATGGTCACGATGCGCGAAGAGCTGCGTCAGCTCTGGCTGAACACCTCGCAGTCGCGCGAGCAGCTGGCGGCCGATCTGGCGGCCTGGTGCCACCGTGCGGAAGCCAGCGGCATCGCCGGCCTGCGCGAGTTCTCGACCCGCCTGCGCGCCGCACGCGCCTGAAGAAGCTGGGCGCCAGCGCCTCGTGCGCTGCGGCCCTTGCTCAATAAAGAAGCCGACCTGAGGGTCGGCTTTTTTGTGTCCGCCTTTTCTGCTTTCGCAAAAACGACAGGCAATAAAAAACCCGCTGGGTGAGCAGCGGGTTTCTTGGGAAGAACAGGCCGAATTACTTCAGCTTGATTTCCTTGTATTCGACGTGCTTGCGTGCCTTGGGGTCGAACTTCATGATCGACATCTTTTCAGGCATCGTCTTCTTGTTCTTGCTCGTCGTGTAGAAGTGGCCGGTACCCGCGGTGGATTCCAGCTTGATCTTTTCGCGTCCGCCTTTGCTCGTTGCCATGATTCAGCTCCTTAAGCTTGGCCGCGGGCACGCAGGTCTGCGAGCACGGCATCGATACCGTTCTTGTCGATCAGGCGCAGTGCAGCGCTCGAAACGCGCAGGCGAACCCAGCGGTTTTCGGTCTCGACCCAGAAACGGCGGTATTGCAGGTTCGGCAGGAACCGGCGCTTGGTTTTGTTGTTGGCGTGGGAAACGTTGTTTCCGACCATCGGGCCTTTGCCCGTTACGTCGCATACGCGTGCCATGTGGACACTCTTTCTTGAACAGCTGGCACCGGCGCAATCAGGGTGATTGCAGGGTGTTTTGCAGCTTGACCTCGCCAGAAACGGGTGGCGGTACCCCGGATTTGCCGCAACCCGACTCCCGGTGGGAGGTAGGCCCTGTTTCGGCAAAGCCTTGGATTATAGCCCTTTCAGGCCCGACTGGGCTGGCCGTGCCGCAGATGCGGAAAACCAGGCCCTGCAGGACGGTGCCCCGTCCCGCGGGAAAGGCCTCAGTGTTCCTCGAGGAAGCGCTGCGCGTCGAGGGCGGCCATGCAGCCCGTGCCGGCGCTCGTGATGGCCTGGCGGTAGATGTTGTCCTGCACGTCGCCGGCGGCGAACACGCCGGGCACGGTGGTCATCGTCGCGAAGCCCTTCAGGCCCGAGCGGGTCACGATGTAGTTGTCCTTCATTTCCAGCTGGCCCTGGAAGATGTCGGTGTTCGGGTGGTGGCCGATCGCGATGAAGCAGCCCTTGAGTCCGATCTCTTCGGTGGCGCCGGTCTGCGTGTTCTTGATACGGATGCCCGTCACGCCCGTGCCGTCACCGAGCACCTCGTCAAGCTGGTTGTGCAGCTTCAGCACGATCTTGCCTTCGGCCACTTTCTCCATGACCTTGTCGATCAGGATGGGCTCGGCGCGGAACTTGTCGCGGCGATGCACCAGCGTCACCTTGTTGGCAATGTTGGAGAGGTACAGCGCCTCTTCGACGGCCGTGTTGCCGCCGCCGATCACGCAGACTTCCTGTTCGCGGTAGAAGAAGCCGTCGCAGGTCGCGCAGGCGGAGACGCCGCGGCCCATGAACTTCTCCTCGGAATCCAGGCCCAGGTACTTGGCCGATGCGCCCGTGGCGATGATCAGCGAGTCGCAGGTGTAGGTGCCGCTGTCGCCCGTGAGCGTGAACGGGCGCTTGCTCAGGTCGACCTTGTTGATGTGGTCGAACACGATCTGCGTCTTGAAGCGTTCGGCGTGCTCGAGAAAGCGCTGCATCAGCTCCGGGCCCTGGACGCCGTGAACGTCGGCCGGCCAGTTGTCGACCTCGGTCGTGGTCATGAGTTGACCGCCTTGTGCGATGCCCGTGATGAGCAAAGGCTGGAGGTTGGCGCGTGCGGCGTAGACGGCGGCGGTGTAGCCGGCCGGGCCGGAGCCCAGAATGAGAACCTTGGCGTGTTGGGGTGCGGACATGAGTAGAAAACCTAGGATGGACGCTGCGTCAGCGTGTACATTTTCAGGGTGGTAGCGATACGTGGGGAGTATCACCGCCCGGTTCAACACCGGGTGCACGGTGTTTTCAATGCGCGCGATTGTAGTAATCCATGGGCTCAGCATCAGGATCACATTGCGCGCTGTTTCAGGGATTGATTAATGTCGATGCTGTCCAACCTTGAATTGCTTCGGCGCGTTCCATTGTTCGCGTCGTTGACGGCCTCGCAGTCCGCAAGCATTGCGGATGCGATCATCAAGAAGCGCTTCAAACGCGCCGAGGTCGTCGTGGAGCAGGGCAAGAAATCCGATGCGCTGTACATCATCCTGACCGGCCGCGCCCGCGTCACGAGCGCCGACAGCCGTGGCCGCGAGGTGATCCTGGCCACGCTGCATCCCGGCGACTACCTCGGCGAGATGAGCCTGATCGACGACGAGCCGCATTCGGCCACCGTGCGCACCGAAATCCAGTGCGACGTGCTCATGCTGGGCCGCGACGCCTTCGCGCGCTGCCTGCCCGAGAACTCCTCGATGGCCTACAACATCATGCGCGGCCTGGTGCAGCGCCTGCGCCACGCCGACCGCAAGATCGAGTCGCTGGCGCTGATGGACGTGTACGGCCGCGTCGCCCGCGCGCTGCTCGAGTTCGCCAGCCAGGACGGCATGGGCAACCTCAAGGTCCGCGACAAGATCTCCCGCCAGGACCTGGCCAAGATGGTCGGCGCATCGCGCGAAATGGTGAGCCGCGTGATGAAGGACCTGGAAGAGCGCGGTTTCGTCCAGTCCCAGGAAGACGGCTCGGTGATCATCAAGGACCGGCTCCTGACGCTGACCTGAGCCCATAGGCCGGGCGCTTTCGGCGTCCACGGCCTTTTGTTGTAGTGTTCGGGTGGCCGGCCTGTGTTTTTTCGGGCCGGGCGCCGTGCTTTCATGACCTATTCGCTCCATACGCTTCAATCGTCCTCCTCTTCTTCCGCTGCCGAAGGGCAACCCGTGCGCCTGCGCGCCCTGCGCTTCGCCCACGAAATCACCTTGATCGCCGGGTTTGCAGCCCTCCTGTTCTGGCTGCTGGCGATGCTGAGCTTCACCCCGTCCGATGCCGCCTGGTCGACCTCGGGCACGGGCGGTGAGATCAAGAACTGGGGCGGCCGCATCGGCGCCTGGCTGGCCGACGGCAGCTACTTCCTTGCCGGCTATTCCGTCTGGTGGTGCCTCGCGGCCGGTCTGCGCGCGTGGCTCTCGTCGCTGGCCGGCTGGCTGCGCGGCGGTGAACCGACGGCGGCGGTCGAGCAACAGCCCCCGCGCGGTCGCTTCAACCGCAGCCGGCTTGCTTTCTGGTTCGGCCTCGTCCTGCTGCTGTGCGCGAGCGCGGTGCTCGAGTGGTCGCGCCTGTACCGGCTCGAATCGCACCTGCCGGGTTCGGGCGGCGGCGCCCTGGGCTACCTCGTGGGGCCGGCGAGCGTGCGCTGGCTGGGCTTCACGGGCTCGGCGCTGGTCGCCATCGCCGGCGGCGTGATCGGCTCGGCGCTGGTCTTCCGTTTTTCGTGGAGCCTGATCGCCGAGCGCATCGGTGCCCGTGCGTACTCGCTGTTCGAGTCGCGCCGTGAAAAGCGCGAAATGGCGGCCGACATCGCCATGGGCAAGCAGGCCGCGCGCGAACGCGCCGGCGACGAAGAAGAGCAGGCGCCCGCGCCACGCGTCAAGAAAACGCGTGCCAACAAGGAACCCGTGTTCGGCGACGCTTCCGGCCCGCAGGAGCCGAGCTTCGACGACGAAGAGGAAGAAGTCGCGCCCAAGCGTCGCCCCGCATCGCCGCCCGTGCAGATCGAGCCCGCGATGACCGAGGTCCCCCGCAGCGACCGCGTCGTCAAGGAGCGCCAGAAGCCGCTCTTCAACGAACTGCCCGACAGCAAGCTGCCGCAGGTCGACCTGCTCGACGCCGCGCTGGTGCGCCAGGAAACCGTCTCGTCCGACACGCTCGAGATGACCTCGCGCATGATCGAGAAGAAGCTCAAGGACTTCGGCGTCGAGGTGCGCGTGGTGCTCGCCTCGCCCGGCCCCGTCATCACGCGCTACGAGATCGAGCCCGCCACCGGCGTCAAGGGCTCGCAGATCCTCGGCCTCGCCAAAGATTTGGCGCGCTCGCTCTCGCTGGTGTCGATCCGCGTGGTCGAGACGATCCCCGGCAAGAACTACATGGCGCTCGAGTTGCCGAACGCCAAGCGCCAGTCGATCAAGCTCAGCGAAATCCTGGGCTCGCAGGTCTACAACGAGGGCAAGTCGATGCTCACGATGGGCCTGGGCAAGGACATCATCGGCAACCCCGTGGTGGCCGACCTCGCGAAGATGCCGCACGTGCTGGTGGCCGGTACCACCGGCTCGGGCAAGTCGGTGGGTATCAACGCGATGATCCTGTCGCTGCTCTACAAGGCCGAGGCACGCGACGTTCGCCTGCTCATGATCGACCCGAAGATGCTCGAAATGTCGGTCTACGAAGGCATCCCGCACCTGCTGGCGCCCGTGGTCACCGACATGCGCCAGGCCGCGCACGGCCTGAACTGGTGCGTGGCCGAGATGGAGCGCCGCTACAAGCTCATGAGCAAGCTCGGCGTGCGCAACCTGGCCGGCTACAACACCAAGATCGACGAAGCCAAGGCGCGGGAAGAGTTCATCTACAACCCCTTCAGCCTCACGCCCGACGATCCCGAACCGCTGCGCCGCGAACCGCACATCGTGGTCGTCATCGACGAACTGGCCGACCTGATGATGGTGGTCGGCAAGAAGATCGAAGAGCTGATTGCCCGCCTGGCGCAAAAGGCCCGCGCCGCCGGCATCCACCTGATCCTGGCCACGCAGCGCCCCAGCGTGGACGTGATCACCGGCCTCATCAAGGCCAACATCCCCACGCGCATCGCGTTCTCGGTGGGCTCCAAGATCGACAGCCGCACCATCCTCGACCAGATGGGCGCCGAGGCGCTGCTGGGCATGGGCGACATGCTCTACATGGCCAGCGGCACCGGCCTGCCGATCCGCGTGCACGGTGCCTTCGTGAGCGACGAGGAAGTCCACCGCGTGGTGGCCTACCTCAAGAGCCAGGGCGAGCCCGACTACATCGAGGGCGTGCTCGAAGGCGGCACGGTCGATGGCGACGGTGACGGCGACCTGCTCGGTGGCAGCGACGGCGAAAAAGACCCGATGTACGACCAGGCGGTCGAGGTCGTGCTCAAGAACCGCAAGGCCAGCATCTCGCTGGTGCAGCGCCACCTGAAGATCGGCTACAACCGCGCCGCGCGCCTGGTCGAGGACATGGAAAAAGCCGGCCTCGTGAGCGCCATGAGCGGCAGCGGCCAGCGCGAGATCCTCGTGCCCGCGCGCCAGGCGGAGTGAACCGCCGACGCGCCACCGACGATCACCGCTGCAGGGCCGGTTACGTGCTGAGAGGCAATTTGCAAACGCGCACCGGTGCTGCTGCAAATCTTCATCAAAGCCTACAGATGCCGGCATCTGCTGCGGGTAGTGTCGATGGACATCGCAGCAACGTTTTTCCGAGGAACCTCCCATGAAGAAAACCCGCCTCTGGCTGTTGGCCGGCCTGTTCTGCACGGTGGCCGGCAGTGCCTGGGCCGACGGGCTCGAGAGCCTCGAAGCCTTCGTGAAGACCGTCAAGTCCGGCCGCGCCGAGTTCACCCAGACCGTGACGGCCCCGCCGCGCGAGGGCCAGCCGGGCCGCGTCAAGACGTCGACCGGCACCTTCGAATTCCATCGCCCCGGCAAATTCAAGTTCGACTATCGCAAGCCTTTTGCGCAAAGCATCGTGGCCGACGGCAAGACGCTGTGGCTCTACGACGCTGACCTGAACCAGGTCACGCAGCGCACCCAGGCGCAGGCGCTGGGCTCGACGCCCGCGGCGCTGATTGCCTCCGCGGCCGACCTGCGCGCCCTGCAGGCCGATTTCGCGCTGGAGGCCGCGCCCGAGCGCGACGGCCTGCAGTGGGTCAAGGCCACGCCGAAGAACAAGGACGGCCAGTTGCAGAGCGTGATGGTCGGCTTCCAGGGTGACGCGCTGGCGGCCCTCGAAATCCTGGACAGCTTCGGCCAGCGCTCGATGCTCAAGTTCAGCAAGGTCGAGGTGAACCCGGCCTTGCCTGCGAGCACCTTCGAGTTCAAGGCGCCTGCGGGCGCGGACGTGCTCAAGCAGTAGTCACACACAGCAAGACGGTAGTTCCGGTTTGGCCACGCGCTCCCACCAGCCCCTCGCCGAGCGTCTGCGTCCCAAGACGCTCGGCGAAGTGATCGGCCAGCAGCACCTGCTCGGTCCGGGCATGTCGCTGCGCATCGCCTTCGAGTCGGGCCAGCCGCACTCCTGCATCCTCTGGGGCCCGCCGGGCACCGGCAAGACCACCATCGCGCGGCTCATGGCCGACGCCTTCGACGCGCAGTTCCTGAGCATCAGCGCGGTGCTGGGCGGCGTGAAGGACATCCGCGAGGCGGTCGAGCAGGCCACCGCCGCGCGCGACGGGCTCACGCAGCAGCGCACGATCGTCTTCGTGGACGAGGTGCACCGCTTCAACAAGAGCCAGCAGGACGCGTTCCTGCCGCACGTCGAGTCGGGCCTGTTCACCTTCATCGGCGCGACCACCGAGAACCCGTCGTTCGAGGTCAATTCGGCCTTGCTGTCGCGGGCGGCGGTGTACGTGCTGCAGTCGCTCAACGAAGGCGACCTGAAGCAGATCGTCGCCAAGGCGCAATCGATCCAGGCGGTTCCGGCCATCGACGAGGCGGCCATCGACCGCCTGGTCGCCTACGCGGACGGCGACGCGCGCCGCCTGCTCAACACGCTCGAGACGCTAGCGGTTGCCGCCGGCGCCGAAAAGCTCACGAACATCACCGACGAGTGGCTGCTGCGCGTGCTCGGCGAGCGCATGCGCCGCTACGACAAGGGCGGCGAGCAGTTCTACGACACCATCAGCGCGCTGCACAAATCGGTGCGCGGCAGCGACCCCGACGCTGCCCTGTATTGGTTCGTGCGCATGCTCGACGGCGGCGCCGACCCGCGCTACATGGCGCGCCGCCTCGTGCGCATGGCCAGCGAAGACATCGGCCTGGCCGACCCGCGCGCACTGCGCCTGGCGCTCGATGCGGCCGAGGTCTACGAGCGCCTGGGTACCCCCGAAGGCGAGCTGGCACTGGCCGAATGCGTGGTCTACCTGGCCATCGCGCCCAAGTCGAATGCGGTCTACAAGGCCTACAACGCGGTGCGCGCGCTGGTGAAGAAGGACAGCACGCGCCCGGTCCCGATGCACCTGCGCAATGCGCCGACCAAGCTCATGAAGGAGCTCGACTACGGCAAGGGCTACCGCTACGCGCACGACGAGGAGGGCGGTTTTGCCGCCGGCGAGCGCTACCTGCCCGAAGGGCTGGAAGGCCAGGTTTTCTACGAACCGGTCGAACGCGGGCTCGAAATACGCATCGGCGAAAAGCTGCGCGAACTGCGCCGACGCAACGCTGAAAAAGACGATTGATACTGTCTTGCAACATGCGCTCATGCCGCGCATGACCTCACCCACATACAGCATGAGGTGAGCGGGTAAACCCCGGTCAAAGCGCCCCAAAACAGCGCCGGGGCATGTCTAAAATCCCGCCCACCAAACCTACCGACGGCACATGTTGGCTGGTTTTTTGCTTGTCAAGCCACGGCGCCAAACCGGTGCCATCGGTAGGTGAATGGCACCCGCAAGGTGCAACACATAGGGAATCGCGTTATGGAAATATTGCTGCAGCAGATCATCAACGGTCTGGTTCTCGGCAGCATGTATGCCTTGATAGCCTTGGGCTACACCATGGTGTACGGCATCATCAATCTGATCAATTTTGCGCACGGTGAAGTGCTGATGGTGGGGGCGCTTACAAGCTGGACCATCATCGGGCTCATGAAGGACGGAATGCCCAACACACCGGGCTGGCTGATCCTCTTCGTCGCGCTGATCATTGCCTGCGTCGTCGCGGCAAGCCTGAACTTCGTGATCGAAAAAGTGGCCTACCGGCCGCTGCGCAACAGCCCCAAGCTCGCACCACTCATCACCGCCATCGGCGTGTCGATCCTGCTGCAGACGCTGGCCATGATCATCTGGAAGCCGACCAACAAGGCCTACCCCAACCTGCTGCCGACCGACCCCATCCACGTGGGCGGCGCCGTGATCTCGCCGACGCAGGTCATGATCCTCAGCGTCACGGCGTTCTCGCTCGTGATCCTGATGTGGCTGGTCAACTACACCAAGCTCGGCCGCGCGATGCGCGCCACCGCCGAGAACCCGCGCGTCGCGGCGCTCATGGGCATCCGGCCCGACATGGTCATCTCGGCCACCTTCATCATCGGCGCCGTGCTCGCGGCCATCGCCGGCGTGATGTACGCCTCCAACTACGGCATCGCGCAACACGCGATGGGCTTCCTGCCCGGCCTCAAGGCCTTCACGGCGGCTGTGTTCGGCGGCATCGGCAACCTGGCCGGCGCGGTGGTCGGCGGCATTCTGCTGGGCCTCATCGAGGCCATCGGCTCCGGCTACATCGGCACCCTCACGGGTGGCGTGCTGGGCAGCAACTACAGCGACATCTTCGCTTTCATCGTGCTGATCGTGATGCTCACGCTGCGGCCTTCGGGTCTGCTCGGCGAGCGCGTGGCGGACCGGGCCTGAGGAGCAGCACACCATGAAAAACAGCAAGAACCTCGCGCTCTACATCCTCGGCGTGGTCGCCGTGCTGGCGCTGCCGATCCTGTTGCAGACCCAGGGCAATGCCTGGGTGCGCATCGCCGACATCGCATTGCTCTATGTGATGCTCGCGCTCGGCCTGAACATCGTGGTCGGCTACGCCGGCCTGCTCGACCTGGGCTATGTGGCCTTCTTTGCGGTCGGTGCGTACCTCTACGCGCTGATGGGCTCGTCGCACCTCTCGGACACCTTCCCGTGGTTCAAGGCGATGTTCCCGAACGGGCTGCACACCTCGCTCTTGATCGTGGTTCCGCTCGCGCTGGTGGTGGCCGGGGTGCTCGGCGCGATGCTGGGGGCGCCCACGCTGAAGTTGCGCGGCGACTACCTGGCCATCGTCACGCTCGGCTTCGGCGAAATCATCCGGGTGTTCCTGAACAACCTCGACCAGCCGATCAACATCACCAACGGGCCGAAGGGCATCACGGCGATCGACTCCATCAAGTTCTGGGGCCTCGACCTCGGCAAGGCGTGGAAGTTCGACGGCTTCACGATCTCCTCGGTCACGCTGTACTACTACCTGTTCCTGGCGCTGGTGGTGGCCACCATCATCATTTCGCACCGGCTGCAGATCTCGCGCATCGGTCGCGCCTGGATGGCCATCCGTGAAGACGAAATCGCTGCCAAGGCAATGGGCATCAACACCCGCAACATGAAGCTGCTGGCCTTCGGCATGGGCGCCAGCTTCGGCGGCGTGTCGGGCGCGATGTTCGCGGCCTTCCAGGGCTTCGTGTCGCCCGAGTCCTTCAGCTTGATGGAGTCGGTGATGATCGTCGCCATGGTCGTGCTGGGCGGCCTCGGGCACTTACCCGGTGTCATTCTGGGCGCCGTGCTGCTGGCCGCGCTGCCCGAAGTGTTGCGCTACGTGGCCGGCCCGCTGCAGGCGCTGACCGACGGCCGCCTCGACGCGTCCATCCTGCGCCAACTGTTCATTGCGCTGGCCATGATCATCATCATGCTGATGCGTCCGCGCGGCCTGTGGCCCTCGCCGGAACACGGCAAGACGCTGACGAAAAAGGGCGGCGTGCCCGTCGACCCGACCCATGCGGCCGTGGCGCCCGGAACGCTCCAGACCCACGCACCGGGCATCGACAGCCCCGCCGACGAAGTGCCGGGTGCGGCATCGCGTCCCATGTCCATCAATCCGTGAGCCAAGGACACACAGACATGACGACAGACACCATCCTCGACGTTCGCGGCATCTCCAAGCGCTTCGGCGGGCTGCAGGCCCTCTCGGACGTGGGCATCACCATCAAGCGCGGCCAGGTCTACGGCCTGATCGGGCCGAACGGCGCCGGCAAGACGACCTTCTTCAACGTGATCACCGGGCTGTACACGCCCGACAGCGGCACCTTCGAGCTGGCCGGCAAGCCCTACCAGCCGACGGCCGTGCACGAAGTGGCCAAGGCCGGCATTGCGCGCACCTTCCAGAACATCCGCCTCTTCGCCGAAATGACGGCGCTGGAGAACGTGATGGTCGGGCGCCACATCCGCACGCATTCGGGCGTGTTCGGCGCCATGCTGCGCACCAGGGGCTTCAAGGCCGAAGAAGCGGCCATCGCCAAGCGCGCGCAGGAACTGCTCGACTACGTGGGCATCGGCAAGTTCGCCGACTACAAGGCGCGCACGCTGAGCTACGGCGACCAGCGCCGCCTCGAGATCGCCCGCGCCCTGGCCACCGACCCCCAGCTCATCGCGCTGGACGAACCGGCCGCCGGCATGAACTCGACCGAGAAGGTCCTGCTGCGCGAGCTCATCGACCGCATCCGCAAGGACAACCGCACGATCCTGATCATCGAACACGACGTCAAGCTCATCATGGGCCTGTGCGACCGCGTCACCGTGCTCGACTACGGCAAGCAGATTGCCGAGGGCAACCCGGTCGAGGTACAGAAGAACGAAAAGGTGATCGAGGCCTACCTCGGCACCGGAGGACATTGAGATGAGCACCGCAGAAGCAACGATGGCACCCACGACGGCAGCGGCCGCCGCCAAGGCAGCGGGCAAGAACCTGCTCAAGGTCCGCGGCCTGAAGGTGGGCTACGGCGGCATCCAGGCCGTGAAGGGCGTGGACTTCGACGTGTTCGAGGGCGAGCTGGTCTCGCTCATCGGCTCCAACGGCGCCGGCAAGACCACCACCATGAAGGCCATCACCGGCACGCTGCCGGCCGGCGCGGGCGACATCGAGTTCCTGGGCCGCAGCATCAAGGGCCGCGGCGCCTGGGACCTGGTGGGCGAGGGCCTCGTGATGGTGCCCGAGGGGCGCGGCGTGTTCACGCGCATGACGATCACCGAGAACCTGCAGATCGGCGCCTACATCCGCAACGACAAGGCCGAGATCGCGAGCGACATGGAGCGCGTGTTCGTGACCTTCCCGCGCCTGCGCGAGCGCAAGGACCAGCTGGCCGGCACGATGTCGGGCGGCGAACAGCAGATGCTGGCCATGGGCCGCGCGCTCATGGCGCGCCCGAAGGTGCTGCTGCTCGATGAACCCACCATGGGCCTGTCGCCCATCATGTGCGACAAGATCTTCGAAGTGGTGCAGACCGTGGCCGCGCAGGGCGTCACGATCCTGCTGGTGGAGCAGAACGCCAACCGCGCGCTGCAGCTGGCCGACCGTGGCTACGTCATGGAGTCGGGCCTCATCACGATGAACGGCGACGCCAAGGAACTGCTGCGCGATCCGCGCGTGCGCGCCGCCTACCTCGGCGAGTAAGCGCCCGCCAGCGCCGACCGGCCAGCACCGCAGAACGCGGTGGCTGGCCGTTTTTACGTCTGGTCCTATCCCATCATCGCGGCGGCGGCCTTGATCGCCTCGCGGATGCGGCCATACGTGCCGCAGCGGCACACGTTCTCGATGGCGTCGATGTCGGCGTCCGTCGGCGTGCGCGTGCGGCGCAGCAGGTCGACCGCCGCCATGATCTGCCCCGGTTGGCAGAAGCCGCACTGCGGCACATCGAGGTTCATCCAGGCCTGCTGCACCGGGTGCAGCGTGTTGCCGTTGGCCAGGCCCTCGATGGTCGTCACCTGGCGGCCGCGCACATCGGACACGCGCACCGAGCAGGTCGTCACGGCCTTGCCGTCGACGTGGCAAGTGCAGGCCTTGCACACGTTGATGCCGCAGCCGTACTTCGGGCCGGTGATGCCGAGCTTGTCACGCAGCACCCACAGCAGCGCCAGGTCGTCGGGCGCCTCGACGTCGACGTTCTGGCCGTTCACCTTGAAAGATTGCACAGGCATGGCGGGGTCTCCTCAGGCGGGGATCGGAACGTTGACGGGCGTGGGCAGCTTGCCCGGCGGGATCGGCGTGAAGTCGACCGGGAAGTTCAGCGGGAAGCTGCGCGGCTTGATGCCGGTGGCGCGCCCATAGGCGTTGGCGATGGCGCCCGAGCTCGCCGACAGACCCACCTCGCCCAGGCCGCCGATGGCCTCGCCGCTGGCCGGCATGATGATGATCTTCACGTCCTTCGGGTAGTGCTTCATGCGCGAGAAGTGGTACTGCGAGTAGCTGCCTTCCAGCGGCAGGCCGTTCTGGATGTGCAGCCCCGCCGACAGCACCAGCGCGATCGATTCGCACAGGCCGCCCTGCAGCTGCGCCTCGATGCCCGAAGGGTTGATCGGCGTGCCGACATCGATGGCGATGGTCGCGCGCACCACGCGCGCCTGCGCCGGCACGCGCGCGTCGATCTCGACGATGCAGGCCGTGAAGGACTTCGACTCCTGGTGCACGGCCACGCCCTGCGCAAAGCCCGCCGGCATCGCCTTGCCCCATTGCGCGGCCTCCGCCACCGCCTTCAGAACCGCGCGGGCGCGCGGCAGGCGCAGGTACTCGAGCCGGAAGGCGATCGGGTCCTTGCGCGCGGCGCGGGCCATCTCGTCGACCAGGATCTCTTCCACCAGCCGCGCGGGCTGGATGTGCACCGAGCGGTAGGAGCAGGTGTTCATGTCCATCGGCACCGGCGTCAGCAGCTTGGTCGTGACGCCGAAGTTGTAGGGCGAGGTCACCATGGTCTTGAACATGACCTGCTCGATCGCGAAGTTGCCCACCGTCTGCGGGAAGGCATTGGGCAGCGCGATGGCGGCGGCCTCGAGCATGTTGCCGAAGCCGTGGCGCGTGTCCAGGCGCACGCTGGCGATGCGCTGCTCGAAGGCGATGACCTGGCCCAGCAGCATCGTGGCGCGCGCCTTCTGGTAGATCGGCGGGCGGATGCGCGTGTGGCGCATGTCGTCGGTGCGGTGGTACATCAGGCGGCAGGGGCGCCCCAGCGCCTTCGACACCTGGATCGCCTGCAGCACCGGGTCCCAGAACAGGCGCCGCCCGAACGAGCCGCCCGAGGGCACCGCATGCACGACGACCTTGTTCAGCGGCAGGCCCAGTTCGGCGGCCACCGCCTGCTGGGTGACGATGGGGCTTTGCAGCCCGGCCCAGATCTCGGCGCGATCCGCTCGCACGTCGGCAATCGCGCATTCGACTTCCATCGGGCAGTGCGCGGCCGGTGCGAACTCGAACTCGGCCTCGACCGTCAGCGCGCCCAGCGGCGGCAGTGCGAAGGGCAGCAGCGACGACTTCAGCTTGCGCATGATGGTGGCGTTCGATTCGCCGTCGAGCGGGCCGGCGGCCCAGGTCACGTCGAGCGCGTTCACCGCGGCCCAGGCCTGGCCGAAAGTTTCGGCCATCACGGCCACGCCCGGCGGCGTCGGTGTGATGCCATTGGTGGCGGGGATCGGCACCACGCCGATCACGCCCGGCATTGCCATCACCGTGTTCATGTTGTTGATGCCGACGAACTTGCCGTTGATGGTCGGCGGGCGCCGCACCATCGTCGGCTTGGCATTGGGCACCGCCTGGTCGAGCGTGAACTTCTTGCGCCCGGTGACGATGTCCAGCGCATCGAGCCGCGTCACGCGCTGGCCGACCACCGAGGGCGTTGAGCCCGAGAGCAGGCCGCCGAGGCCGCCCAGCAGCGGCATGCCCGCGTGCATCGAGCGCACGCTCGACGAGCCGCCCGTGAGCTGGTTCCAGATCAGCTCGGGGCTCGCATCGGCCGACGTGACTTCGATGGCGCTCAACGGCAGGCGCAGCTTGTCGGCCAGCATCATGGCGCTGGCCGTGGCGATGCCCTGGCCCACTTCGAGGCGCGGCAGCGCCAGGCGCACGCGGCCGTCGCCGGTGTTCGTCACCTTCACCAGCGGCATGGTCGGCAGCGAGGTCAGCGTGACCGCGTCGCCGATGTCGATCAGGTCGGTGGTGTCGGGCGGGGTCATCGGCAGCAGCGCGGCCACCGCGGAGGCGGGCGCCGTGAGGGCGCCGAGCCCCGCGATGCCGGCCGCCGCCGAGGCCAGCGGCGCGGCCGTGGCGTAGCCCAGCACGTCGCGCCGGCGCAGGCCGTGCGCATCCCCGTCGTCCGCCCCGCGCGCGGGGCGCGGGTCCTTGTTCGAACGCTTCATCGTTGTCTCCTTGTTGTTTGGCGAACGCGGATGACTGTGGCACCATCGCCGCGCCGAAGATGTCGTTGCAACGACATTTCTTACGGCCCCCCGCCGACCGGCGCCTGCGACGGATCGGCCGATGCGATGTCACGAGGGACGACAGCAGGAGGCGCGATGTCGAACGCGTTGGAGAACATGCTTCGCGAGAGCCTGTGGGCGCGCGCGCTCACGGACGATGAACTCGACCGCGTCGTCCAGGAGTCGCACGAGCGCGTGGTGCCGGCCGGCGGCTTCGTCGTGCGGCGCGGCGAGCCCGCCGATCACTGGATCGGCGTGATCGACGGCCTCATGAAGATGTCGGTGTCGCTGCCCGACGGGCGCGTGTCCACTTTCACCGGCGTGACCGCCGGCGGCTGGGGCGGCGAAGGCTCGCTGCTCACCCCCGGATGCTGGCGCTACGACGGCGTGGCGCTGCGGCCCACGCGCGTGGCCTGCGTGCCGCGGCACAGCTTCGAGCGGCTGATGTCCACCAGCATCGACTTCAATCGGTTTCTGTTGTTACACATCAATGCGCGACTGAGCCTGTTCATCGGCCTCATGGAATTCGATCGCCTGCTCGGCCCCGACGCGCGCGTGGCGCGCTGCCTGGCCAGCCTGTTCGACCCCATCCTCTATCCGCGCGCCACCCGCTTCGTGCGGCTGAGCCAGGACGAGATCGGCCTCTTGTCGGCGGTGTCGCGCCAGCGTGCCAACCGCGCGCTGCATGCGCTGCAGCGCGACGGCCTGCTGCGCATCGAACATGGCGGCGTGGAAGTGCTCGACCTCGCAGGCCTGCGCACCTACCAGAGCGGGGCGGCCGAAGCGGCGGCGGCCGTGGCTGCGGCCACCGACACGCAGGCCGCGGCGCCCCTGGACGACCTTGTCAGTCCACCTTCGCCCCGGTGGCCTTGACCACCTTCTCGTACTTGGCGAGTTCGCTCTTCATGAAGCTGCCGAACTGCTCGGACGAGTTGCCCACCGGCTCGGCCAGCATCGAGGCGAAGCGGGTCTTCGTTTCCGGCGCGTTCAGCGCGGCGACGAAGGCCTGATTGAGTTTCGCGACCACCTCGGGCGGCGTGCCGGCCGGCGCGACCAGGCCCCACCACGTGTCGATCGAGAAGCCCTTGAGCGTGTCGGCCACGGGCGGCACGTCGGGCAGGGCGCTGCTGCGCTTGAGCGTCGTGACCGCGATCGCCTTCAGCTTGCCCGAGCGGATGTTCGGCGCGGCCGTGGCGAGGTTGTCGAAGTTGAAGTCGACCTGCCCCGACAGCAGCGCGAGCTGCGCCGGGTTGCCGCCGTTGTACGGAATGTGCACCGCGAAGATGCCCGCTTCCTTCTTGAACAGCTCGCCCGCCAGGTGGCCGGCGCTGCCGTTGCCGCCGCTGGCGTAGTTGAGCTTGGCCGGGTTGGCCTTGGCGTAGCGGATCAGGTCGGCCAGCGTGCGGATGTTCAGGCGGTTGGCCGTGTCGGCGTTCATCACCAGCACGTTGGGCACGCGCACCATCTGCGTGATCGGCGCGAAGTCGGTCGCGGCGTTGAACGGCATCTTGCTGTACAGCCACGGGTTCACCGCGTTCGTGGCCGTGGCCGCGATGCCGATGGTGAGGCCGTCGGCCGGCGCCTTGGCCACGAAGTCGGCGCCGATGTTGCCGCCCGCGCCGGGCTTGTTGTCGATGATGACCGGGCCGCCCAGCGTGTCCTTCACCTGCTCGGCCAGGATGCGCGCCGTGTTGTCGATCGGGCCGCCGGCCGCGTAGGGCACGACGAGGCGGATCGGGCGGTGTTGTTGTGCGACCGCGTGGCTGGTGGCCAGCACCGTGGCGCCAGCGATCAGGGTCAGGAGGAAGTGTCTCGTCTTCATGTTGTTCTACGCAAAGGAAAAGGGGGAACGCGAAGGCTCAGGGCAGGGCCTTGTCGGCTTCGGTGGTGAAGGCGTCGGCGAAGAACTCTTCTTCGGGCAGGCCCGCGAGCGCCACGTAGTCGCGCTTGGCCGAGTCGACCACGATCGGCGCGCCGCAGGCATACACCTGGTGGCCCGACAGGTCGGTGAAGTCTTCCAGCACCGCCTGGTGGACGAAGCCGGTGCGGCCGGTCCAGTTGTCTTCCGGCGTGGCGTTCGACACCACGGGCACGTAGCGCAGGTTCGGCATCGCGGCCAGTTGCTCGCGCAGCCAGGCGTCCATGTACAGGTCTTCGGGGCGGCGCCCGCCCCAGTAGATCGCGGCGGGCCGCTCGATGCCCTTGAACTGCATGTGCTCCAGCAGCGCCTTGATCGGCGCGAAGCCCGTGCCCGAGGCCAGCAGGATCAGCGGCTTGTCGGAGTCTTCGCGCAGGAAGAAGCTGCCGAACGGGCCTTCGATGCGCAGGATCTCTTTTTCCTTCATCGCGCCGAAGACGTGGTCGGTGAACTTGCCGCCCGGCAGGTGGCGCAGGTGCAGCTCCAGGCCCGTGCCCGGCACGGCCACCGTGTGCGGCGCGTTGGCCATCGAGTAGCTGCGGCGCGCGCCGTCGCGCAGGATGAATTCGACGTACTGGCCCGCATAGAACTGCAGCGGCTCGCCGGCCGGCAGCTGCAGGCGCAGCATCATCACGTCGTGCGACTGGCGCGTGAGCGCCATCACGCGCACCGGCATCTTGCGGATCGGCAGCGCGCCGGCCTCGGTGACCTGGCGCGACTCGAGCACCACGTCGCTCGTCGGGTGGGCGCAGCAGGTCAGCACGTAGCCGGCCAGCTGCTCCTCGGCGCTCAGCGCCTTGCTTTGGTGCGGGCCGAGCGTGACCTCGCCCGACAGCTTCTTGCACTTGCAGGAACCACAGGCGCCGTCCTTGCAGCCGTAGGGGAGGCCGATGCCCTGGCGGATGCCGGCCGCGAGGATGGTTTCGTCGCCCTGGACCACGAAGTGGCGCCCGCTGGGCTCGACGGTGATGGAAAAGCCCGCTTCGTGCGGCGCTGTAGCAGTCATCGGTATTCTTCGGGGGTGAACTTTCCCGGCTGCGTGCGGCCGGGACAACTGAATTGAGACAGGAAACCCGGATTTTGCCTTCAATCAATAGTCCCTCCGGCGCACTGCCGGCCCGGTTCCGGCGCGAGCGCCTGCTGATCGTCGGCTGCGGCGACGTCGGCCAGCGCGTGGCGCGCAACCTGCGCGGGCGCATGCAGCTGGTGGCGCTCACGTCCTCGGCCGACCGCGTCGCGGCGCTGCGCGCGGCCGGCATCCGGCCGCTGGTGGGCAACCTGGACGACCGCGCCACCCTGCGCCGCCTGGCGGGCATCGCCACCCGCGTGGTGCACCTGGCGCCGCCTGCGCGCGAGGGCGGCGCGGCCTGGTGGCGCGACCAGCGCACTGCGTCGCTGGCGCAGGCGCTGCGGCTGCGCTCGCTGCCCTCGGCGCTGGTCTACGGCTCGACCAGCGGCGTGTACGGCGACTGCGGCGGCGCGCGCGTGAGCGAAACGCGCGGCGTGCGGCCCGACACCCCGCGCTCCCACCGGCGCGTCGATGCCGAGCGCGCCGTGCGCTGGTTCGGCCGCAGCACCGGTGTGCGCACCAGCATCCTGCGCATCCCGGGCATCTACGCGCCCGACCGCGAGAACGGCACGCCGCGCGGCCGCCTGGAGCGCGGCACGCCCGTGCTGCGCCGCGAGGACGACGTCTACACCAGCCACATCCACGCCGACGACCTCGCGCGCGCCTGCGTGGCGGCGCTGTTCCGCGGCAAGCCCCAGCGCGTGGTGCACGCGTCGGACGACACCGAGCTGCGCATGGGCGACTACTTCGACCTGGCCGCCGACCTCTATGGCATGCCCCGCCCGCCGCGCGTGGCGCGCGGCGAGGCCGAGCGGCAATTGCCGCTGCAACTGCTGAGCTTCATGGGCGAATCGCGCCGGCTCGACAACACGCGGCTCAAGCGCGAGCTGCGCGTGCGGCTGGCGCACCCGACGGTGCACACCGGCCTGCAGCCGGCAGACGCCTGAAAGGACGCAACCCGTGAGCAAACAGAGCGTGCGCATTCCCGACGGCCATCCGACCTTCGGCTCCACCGCCGTCTTCGACACCTTCAAGTACGCGCCCGGCGTCAAGGCCGGCGGCCTGCTGTTCGTGGCAGGGCAGGTCGGCCTGCGTGCCGACGGCAGCGTGCCCGAAAGCGCTGCGGAACAGGCCGACTGGGCCTTCCGGCGGCTGGGCGTGGTGCTCGAGAGCGCGGGGCTCGGCTTTGCCGACCTGGTGGAGATCGTGAGCTACCACGTCGATGTCGAGCACGAGCTGGCGGGCTTTCGCGAGGTGAAGGACCGCTACATCACCGAGGATTTCCCGGCGTGGACCATCCTCGGCGTGGCGGCGCTGGCGCGGCCGGCGCTGCGGGTGGAGATTCGCGCGGTGGCGGCGTTGAAGACTGCGCAAGCGGGCTGACACCGAAGCGGAAGCCCAGGGGCCGGGCGTACCATGGCAGGACAGGTTCCAGATCGAACCGATCGAAGCGAAGCGGACAAAACGAATGCCCCAAACGATTGAAGCGTTGCTTGCCGATCAAGGCGCACAGGCGGTCCTCGCCTACCTGAACGCGCGCGTGCCGCATCGGTACACCGGGATCTACAAGATCCGCTCCGACCTGGTCACGAGCCTCTACCTGCACGACAAGCAAGGCGAGCTGATCCCCGAGAACATCGCCGTCGTTCCCTTCGAGGCGAGCATCTGTCCCTTTGTCCTGCGCGACGGGTGGTTCCGCACCGACGACTCGAGCGTCGACGAGCGTTTTGCCACGCATCCCGGGCGGGACTACACCATCAGCTACCACGGCGTTCCGCTGTTGAACCCCGCGGGCGCGGTCGCCGGCACCTTGTGCCACTTCAACTTCACGGCCGTGCCGCTGCCGGACGACGAGTTCGAGCTGCTGCACCAGGCCGCCTTGTCGCTCCAGGTGAAGCTCGCCGACGTGCTTGGCTGAGGGGGGCGCTGTCCGGCCTGAAAGGCCCCGAGGCAAAGAAAAACCCGCTGCGCCAGTGAAGCGAGCGGGTTTCTTGATGTGGGGGTGAGACGGTGTCGTCTCGTGGTGCCCGGGGCCGGAATCGAACCGGCACACCTTTCGGTGGGGGATTTTGAGTCCCCTGCGTCTACCAATTTCACCACCCGGGCACATCCGGAAGGAAGCCCAAAATTATGGCACAGTGGCTGGCATGAATTATCCGACGATCGAAGACGCCATCGGCAAGACCCCCCTGGTTGCCCTGCAACGCATCCATGCCGCGGAAAACGCCAAGCGCGGGAACGTGATCCTGGGCAAGCTCGAAGGCAACAACCCGGCGGGCTCGGTCAAGGACCGGCCGGCGCTGTCGATGATCAAGCGGGCCGAGGAGCGCGGTGAAATCAAGCCCGGCGACACGCTGATCGAGGCCACCTCGGGCAACACCGGCATCGCGCTGGCGATGGCCGCGGCCATCAAGGGCTACCGCATGGTGCTGATCATGCCGGAGGACCTCTCGGTGGAACGCGCCCAGACCATGAAGGCCTTCGGCGCCGAGCTGGTGCTCACGCCCAAGAGCGGCGGCATGGAATACGCGCGCGACCTGGCCGAGCAGATGGTCGCCCAGGGCAAGGGCCGCGTGCTCGACCAGTTCGCCAACCCCGACAACCCGCGCATCCACTACGAGACCACGGGCCCCGAGATCTGGACCGACACGCACGGCAAGATCACCCACTTCGTGAGCGCGATGGGCACCACGGGCACCATCACCGGCGTCTCGCGCTACCTGAAGGAAAAGAACCCGGCGGTGCGCATCGTCGGTGCGCAGCCGGCCGAAGGCTCGCGCATTCCGGGCATCCGCAAGTGGCCGGTCGAGTACCTGCCGAAGATCTACGACCCGAGCCGCGTCGATGAAGAAATCAGCGTGAGCCAGGACGACGCCGAGGAGATGTGCCGGCGCCTGGCGCGCGAAGAGGGCATCTTCGGCGGCATCTCGGCGGCCGGCGCGCTGTGGGCGGCCATCGAGGTGTCGAAGAAGGTCGAGAACGCCACCATCGTGTTCGTGGTCTGCGACCGCGGTGACCGCTACCTGTCGACGGGCGTTTTCCCCGCCTGATCCCTTCACCCTGCGGCGGCGCCCACCGGGCGCCGCACGCCCGCGAAAAAGAATAGAGACTCCCCATGCCCCACCCCAAGTTCTGTCAGGCCTGCGCCACCCCGCTCGAATGGATCGCGTTGATGGAAGACGGCGGTCCCAAGGAGCGCCTGCGCTGCCCCAACTGCGGCCACACGCACTGGAACAACCCCACGCCCGTGCTGGCGGCCATCGTCGAGTACCGCGGCCAGGTGCTGCTGGCGCGCAATGCGGCCTGGCCGGGCAAGATGTTCGCGCTCATCACCGGCTTCATGGAGGCCGGCGAGACGCCCGAGGAGGGCATCGCGCGCGAGGTCAAGGAAGAGACCAACCTGGACGTGAGCGCCGCCAAGCTCGTCGGGGCCTACGACTTCCAGCGCATGAACCAGATCATCATCGCGTACCACGTGGTGGCCGACGGCGAAGTGAAGCTCTCGCCCGAGCTGGTGGACTACCGCCTCTACGACCTGCCCGACCTGCGGTGCTGGCCCGCCGGCACCGGCTACGCGCTGGCCGACTGGCTGCGCACGCGTGGCCACGAGCCGGTGTTCTTCACTGCGGCGGAAAACGAAGAGCGTCGTCGCGGCCTGAACCTGCCGCCGGAGCCTGGCAATGCAAGTTGACCGCGAAATCGACACGCGCGGCCTCAACTGCCCGCTGCCGATCCTGAAGGCGAAGAAATCGCTCAATGACATGGCGAGCGGCCAGCTGCTGAAGGTGGTGTCGACCGATCCGGGTTCGGTGCGCGACTTCCAGGCCTTTGCGCGCCAGACCGGCAACGAACTGGTGGCGCAGGAGACCGTGGGCAGCGACTTCATCCACGTGCTGAAGCGGCGCTAGCGTCGGCGACCGACCAAAGAAAAAGGGGCCTCGCGGCCCCTTTCTGTTTTCAGCGCTTTGCAGCGCCCTCAGAGCTTCAGGCTCTTGAGGTACTCGCGGAACTGCGCGCCCACTTCGGGGTGCGCCAGCGCCAGCTCCACCGACGCCTGCAGGAAGCCTTCCTTGCTGCCGCAGTCATAGCGGATGCCCTTGTACGAATAGGCGTAGACCGATTCCTTCTTCATCAGCGCCGCGATGCCGTCGGTCAGCTGGATCTCGCCGCCCGCGCCCTTGGGCTGGTTGCGGATCTCGTCGAACACGCCGGGCGTGAGGATGTAGCGGCCGGCCACGCCCAGGCGCGAGGGCGCGTCTTCGGGCTTGGGCTTCTCGACCATGCGGTTGACCTTCACGAGGCCGTCTTCCACGGTCTCGCCGGCCACGATGCCGTAGCGCTTGACGTGTTCCAGCGGCACTTCCTGCACGGCCAGCACCGAGGCGCCCAGACGCGCGAAGACTTCGGTCATCTGCGCCAGCACCGGCTGGCCATCGACGGGGCCGACCATCAGGTCGTCGGCCAGCAGCACGGCGAAGGGCTCGTTGCCCACCAGGTGCTCGGCGCACAGCACGGCGTGGCCCAGGCCCAGCATGCGCGGCTGGCGCACGTACGAGCAGGTCATGTCGTCGGGCGACACCGAACGGGCGATTTCGAGCAGCGCATGCTTGCCGCTGGCTTCGAGCTGGCTTTCGAGCTCGTAGGCGGTGTCGTAGTGGTCCTCGATCGCGCGCTTGTTGCGCCCGGTCACAAAAATCATGTCGCGGATGCCCGCGGCATAGGCTTCTTCGACGGCGTACTGGATCAGCGGCTTGTCGACCACGGGCAGCATCTCTTTGGGCTGCGCCTTGGTGGCCGGCAGAAAGCGGGTGCCGAAGCCTGCAACAGGGAATACGGCCTTGCGGATGCGCGTCGGGGAAGAAGTGGACATGGGCAGTTCAGTGTCGTTTCAAAGAGGAAAGAAGAGGGTTGGGAGAGGATGCAGCGCAAAGCCTGCATCCGCATCCTAAGCCCCCACCCTGGCCTCGTCTGTCAGCCGAGGCGCACAAGCTGGCCGCGCAGGCGCTCCAGCGTGGCGGTGAAATCGGCCAGGCGCGTGCGCTCCTGTTCGATCACGGCGGGCGGCGCCTTGGCCACGAAGGCCTCGTTGCCGAGCTTGCCGTGCACCTTGGCGATCTCGCCTTCGATGCGCGCAATTTCCTTGCCGATGCGCAGTTTCTCGGCCGCCTTGTCGATCTCCATGTGCAGGCACAGGCGCGTCGTGCCCACCACCGCCACGGGCGCGGCTTCGGCGGCGGCCTGCCACGAGGCCTCGTCGTCGAACACCTTCACTTCCTTGAGCTTGGCCAGCGCCTGCAGCACCGGGGCCGCGTCGCGCAGGAAGGCCGCGCCCTCGGCGTCGTCGGCCACCGCGTACAGCGGCAGGCGCGTGGCGGGCGACACGTTCATCTCGCCGCGCAGCGTGCGGCAGGCGTCGACCAGCGCCTTCAGGCGCGCCACGTGCGCCTCGGCGGCCTCGTCGATCTTCTCGGGCTGGCTCTGCGGGTAGGCCGCGATCATGATCGACGCGCCTTCGCGGCCCGCGACCTTCGACACCTTCTGCCACAGCTCTTCGGTGATGAACGGGATGATCGGGTGCGCCAGGCGCAGCAGCGCCTCGAGCACGCGGATCAGTGTGCGGCGCGTGGCGCGCTTTTGCGCATCTTCGCCGGTCTGGATCTGCACCTTGGCGATCTCCAGGTACCAGTCGCAGAACTCGTCCCAGGCGAACTGGTAGATCGCGTTGGCCACGTTGTCCAGGCGGTATTCCTCGAAGCCCTTGGCCACTTCGGCCTCGACGCGCTGCAGCTGCGAGACGATCCAGAAGTCGGCACGGCTGAACTTCAGGTAGCCGTGCGCCTTGCCGCCGACCTGGCAATCTTCCTTCGTGTGCTCCAGCAGGCCGCAGTCCTGGCCTTCGCAGTTCATCAGCACGAAGCGCGTGGCGTTCCACAGCTTGTTGCAGAAGTTGCGATAACCCTCGCAGCGCTTCGAGTCGAAGTTGATGCTGCGGCCCAGCGAGGCCAGCGAGGCAAAAGTGAAGCGCAGCGCATCGGCGCCGAAGGCCGGAATGCCCTCGGGGAATTCCTTCTGCGTGTTCTTGCGCACGGCCGGTGCGGTCTCGGGTTTGCGCAGGCCCTGCGTGCGCTTGTCGAGCAGCGCGGGCAGCTCGATGCCGTCGATCAGGTCGACCGGGTCGAGCACGTTGCCTTCCGACTTGCTCATCTTCTTGCCCTGGGCGTCGCGCACCAGGCCGTGGATGTACACGTCCTTGAACGGCACCGTGCCCATGAAGTGCTTGGTCATCATGATCATCCGGGCGACCCAGAAGAAGATGATGTCGTAGCCCGTGACGAGCACGGTCGAGGGCAGGTACAGCGCCAGGTCCTGCGTCTTCTCGGGCCAGCCCAGCGACGAGAAGGGCACCAGCGCCGACGAGTACCAGGTGTCGAGCACGTCTTCGTCGCGCGTGAGCGTCTTGCCGGGCGCCTTGGCCTGCGCCTCGGCTTCGGTCTCGGCCACGTACACCTTGCCGTCTTCGTCGTACCAGGCGGGAATCTGGTGGCCCCACCAGAGCTGGCGCGAAATGGTCCAGTCCTGGATGTTCTCCATCCAGTGGTTGTAGGTGTTGACCCAGTTCTCGGGCACGAAGCGCACCTCGCCCGACTTCACCACGTCGATGGCCTTCTGCGCGATCGACTGGCCGTCGGCGCCGGGGCGCGTCATGGCCACGTACCACTGGTCGGTGAGCATGGGCTCGACCACGGCACCCGAGCGCGCGCAGCGCGGCACCATCAGGCGGTGCTTCTTCACCTCGACCAGCAGGCCCAGCGCCTCCAGGTCGGCCACGATGGCCTTGCGCGCCACGAAGCGGTCCATGCCGCGGTATTTTTCAGGCGCGTTGTCGTTGATGGTCGCGTCCAGCGTCAGGATGCCGATCACCTCGAGCTTGTGGCGCTGGCCCACGGCGTAGTCGTTGTAGTCGTGCGCGGGCGTCACCTTGACCACGCCGGTGCCGAATTCCTTGTCGACGTAGTCGTCGGCAATGATGGGAATCAGCCGATCCACCAGCGGCAGCTTCACGCGCTGGCCGATCAGGTGCTTGTAGCGCTCGTCTTCGGGGTGGACCATCACGGCCGTGTCGCCGAGCATGGTCTCGGGGCGCGTGGTGGCCACCGTGAGCGTGCCGCTGCCGTCTTCCAGCGGGTAGGCGATGTGCCAGAGCGAGCCGTCTTCTTCCTCGCTCTCGACTTCCAGGTCGCTCACCGAGGTCTTGAGCACCGGGTCCCAGTTGCCCAGGCGCTTGCCGCGGTAGATCAGGCCTTCTTCATATAGCTTCACGAAGGTGTGCGTGACCACCTTGGAGAGGTCGTCGTCCATCGTGAAGTACTCGCGGCTCCAGTCGACCGTGTCGCCCATGCGGCGCATCTGCTCGGTGATGGTGCTGCCCGACTTTTCCTTCCATTCCCACACGCGCGCCACGAAGTTCTTGCGGCCCAGGTCGTGGCGGCTGACCTTCTGCTCCTGCAGCTGGCGCTCCACCACGATCTGGGTGGCGATGCCCGCGTGGTCGGTGCCCGGCACCCACAGCGTGTTGGCGCCCTTCATGCGGTGGTAGCGCGTGAGGCTGTCCATGATCGTCTGGTTGAACGCATGGCCCATGTGCAGCGTGCCCGTCACGTTGGGCGGTGGCAGCTGGATCGCGAACGACTCGGCGCCTTCCTTGGGCTGCTGCGTGCCGCGGAAGCCCGCCTTGGCGTAGCCGCGCTGCTCCCATTCCGGGCCCCAGTGCGCCTCGATGGCGGCGGGTTCGAACGATTTGGACAGGCTCTCGAGGCCGGGCTGGGAGGTAGGTTCGCTCATGGGGAATGCAAAACGGCACCCTCGGGTGCCGTTGGTGACAGGGTGGGATTGCCCGGGATTTTACCGGGGCGGCTCGGGGAAACCCCAGCCCCACATAATCAGCTGATGCTGTTCCTGCTTTCCCCCGCGAAGTCGCTCGACTACGACACCCCCGTCCCCTCCGAAACCCCCGCCACCCAGCCCCATTTCGAAGCCCCGCGCGGCCCCTCGGTCGAACTCATCAAGCTGCTGCGCGAGAAGTCGCCCCAGGACATCGCCGAGCTGATGCACCTGTCGGACAAGCTCTCGGCCCTCAACGTGGCCCGCTACGCCGCCTGGTCGTCCAAGAGCACCGACAAGAACGCCCGCCAGGCCGCCTTCGCCTTCGACGGCGACGTCTACGGCGGCTTCGACGCCCGCAGCCTCACGCCCGCCCAGCTCGCCTGGGCGCAGGACCACGTGGGCATCCTCAGCGGCCTGTACGGCCTGCTGCGCCCGCTCGACCGCCTGCAGCCCTACCGGCTCGAAATGGGCACCGCGCTGGCCAACCGCCACGGCAAGGACCTGTACGCGTTCTGGGGCTCGCGCATCGCCGAGCACCTGAACGAGCGCCTGGCAGCCGACCGCACGCCGGTCGTCGTCAACGTGGCCTCGCAGGAGTACTTCAAGTCGGTCGACCAGAAAGTGCTCAAGGCGCGCGTGGTCGAATGCGTGTTCCAGGAATGGAAGGGCGACAAGTACAAGATCGTGAGCTTCTTCGCCAAGCGCGCCCGCGGCCTGCTGGCGCGCTGGGCCGTGCTGCACCAGGCGGCCACGCCCAAGGCGCTGGAAAAATTCGATCTCGAGGGTTATGGTTTCGACGCTCAGGTATCGACAGCCGAAAGGCTGGTGTTCAGAAGAAAGCTAGCATGACCCCCAGGCTGCGCGCACTTCGTGTCGCTTCGCCAACCCCCTTCCAGGGGGCAACACCAGCGGCCCGGCAAAGCCGGTTCCGCGGTGTTTCTGGCGAAGAACTGCGTGGAGTCATGTGTTGCGGGTCTCATTGCAGAGTGGAGGAGCACTGACATGTCCCAAGCGATCAGTCCGGAATTGCGCGAATGGCTGGTGGCCCAGCTCGCGGCCGGCCATTCGGTGCCCGCGTTGCGCATGTCGATGCGGGCGGCCGGCTGGCAGGATGCCGCCACCGACCTGGCGCTGGCCCAGCTCGAAGCCGGCTTCCCCGATGTCGCGGCGGCCCTGGCGCCGGCCCGCACCGAGATGCCCGGCCCCGACCTCGACGGCGCGCCGCTGTACATCGAGGCCGGCGACCGCCGCGTGCAGGTGCTGCAGACCGTGCGGCATCCGCGCGTCGTGGTGTTCGGCAACCTGCTGTCGGTCGAGGAATGCGAAGGCCTGATCGCCGCCGCGCGCGTGCGGCTGGCGCGCTCGCTCACCGTCGAGACCCGCACCGGCGGCGAGGTGCTCAACGTCGACCGCACCAGCGACGGCATGTTCTTCGAGCGTGGTGAGAACGAGATCGTCGCGCGCCTCGAACAGCGCCTGGCCATGCTGCTGCGCTGGCCGCTCGAATACGGCGAGGGCCTGCAGATCCTGCGCTATGCGCCCGGCGCGCAGTACCGCCCGCACTACGACTACTTCGACCCGCACGAGCCCGGCACGCCCACCATCCTCAAGCGCGGCGGCCAGCGCGTGGCCACGCTCGTGATGTACCTGCAGGAGCCCGAGCAGGGCGGCGCCACCACCTTCCCCGACATCGGCCTCGAAGTGGCCCCGGTGCGCGGCACCGGCGTGTTCTTCAGTTACGACCGGCCCGACCCCGCCACCCGCACGCTGCACGGCGGCGCGCCGGTGCTCGCGGGCGAGAAATGGGTCGCCACCAAGTGGCTGCGCGAGCGCGAGTTCAAGTAAAAAGAAAAACAGGGAACCGATGAAAGTCACCGCCAACGGCCTGCAGATCGAAGTCGACGACACCGGCGGCGAAGGGCGCCCCGTCATCCTGCTGATCATGGGGCTGGGCATGCAGCTGGTCGCGTGGCCCGACGGCTTCGTGCAGCAGCTGGTCGATGCGGGCTTTCGCGTGGTGCGCCACGACAACCGCGACATCGGCCTGAGCCAGGGCTTCGATCACCTGGGCACCGGCAACCTCGTGTGGGAAACCATCCGCCACCGCATCGGCCTGAAGGTGCGCAGCGCCTACACGCTGCAGGACATGGCGCTCGATTCGCTCGGCGTGCTCGACGCGCTGGGCATTGCCCGCGCCCACATCGTCGGCGCCTCCATGGGCGGCATGATCGCGCAGCGCATCGCCGCCACCGCGCCCGAGCGCACCGCCAGCCTCGTGAGCATCATGAGCTCCAGCAGCGCGCGCGGCCTGCCGGGCCCGCGCCGCGAGGTCGGGGCCATGCTCATGCGGCGCCCGCGCAGCCACGACGAGGCCGCGCTGGTCGCGCACAGCATCAAACTGCTGCGGCTCATCCAGAGCCCGGCCTACCCGCAGACCGACGAGCAACTGGCCGCGCGCCTCACCTTCAGCATGCGCCGCGCCTACCACCCGGCCGGCCTGATGCGCCAGATGCTTGCCATCGGCGCCGACGACGACCGCCCGCAGGTGCTGGCGCGCATCCAGCGTCCGACGCTGGTGCTGCACGGCGACGCCGACGCGCTCGTGCCCATCGCCTGCGGCCGCGATTCGGCGCAGCGCATTCCGGGTGCGACCTTCATTTCCGTGCCCGGCATGGGCCACGACCTGCCGCCCGAGGTCTGCACGATCCTCGCCCACCACATCGCTCCGTTCGCACACGCGGCGGATGCCGGAACCGCCCCATGAGCCACGACCCGACCAACCCCAACACGAACCCCAACACCCCCGAGCAGTCGCAGCTCGGCCGCGCCTCGGCCTACGCCGACACCTACGACCCGAGCCTGCTGTTCCCCATCGCACGCACCACGCAGCGCGAAGCCATGGGCATCCAGGCCGGCGCCTTGCCCTTCTTCGGCGCCGACCTCTGGACCGCCTTCGAGCTGAGCTGGCTGAACCCGCGCGGCAAGCCGCAGGTGGCCATCGCGCACTTCACCATTCCCTGCGAAACGCCCAACATCATCGAGAGCAAGTCGTTCAAGCTGTACCTCAACAGCTTCAACAACAGCACCTTCGCCAGCATCGATGCCGTGCGCGAGCACCTGCGCACCGACCTCGCCGAAGCCGCATGGCGCGGCAGCGACCAGTCGGCCGGCATCGGCGTGAAGCTGCTCACGCCCGACCTCTTCGATCGAGAGCCCGTGCACGAGATCGACGGCCTGGACCTCGACCGCCTCGACATCGAATGCACCCACTACCAGCCCGCGCCCGAGCTGCTGAGCAGCGACACGACGCAGGTGCACGTGAACGAGACCCTCACCAGCCGCTTGCTCAAGAGCAACTGCCTCGTCACCGGCCAGCCCGACTGGGGCAGCGTGCAGATCCGCTACAGCGGCCCGCCCATCGACCAGGCCGGCCTGCTGGCGTACATCGTGAGCTTTCGCAACCACAACGAGTTCCACGAACCCTGCGCCGAGCGCATGTTCACGGACATCTGGCGCCAATGCCAGCCGACCAAGCTCGCGGTGTATGCGCGCTACACGCGGCGCGGCGGGCTGGACATCAACCCGTTCCGCACGAGCTGGCCGCAGACGCTGCCGCTGAACATCCGCACGGCGCGGCAGTAAGTCGCTATCTCGTTGTCCATCGGGGAGAAAAAATGCGTTCAGTGCTTTCACGCGCGACGGCTGGCGCATTGCTGTTCATGGCAACCGCGTGTCCCGCCATCGCGGGCGAGGACGTTGCCGTCAGGCAGCTCGGCAATGCCGCGTACGAGTTGACGCTCAAGGTGAGCGAACCGCTCGAAATTGCCGCCGGGCAAGCCCGACTGGGGCCCACGGCGCAGACGCTGTGCGGCGAAAACCAGGTCACCTTCGGGCGCTACAGCTTCGCACGTCAGGAGCCCGTTGATCCGGCCTCTTCAGCGGCGTCGGGCCAACTGGCGCTTCGCCAGGAGATCCGATGCGGACAGGCCACGCCGGAAAAGGTGGCCTCCGCGATGAAGCAGCCATCGACGCCCGAAGAAGACCAGAAGCAGGTCGAAGCGCTGACATACCAATATCTGAAGGCCAAGGATTCGGGTGATTTTGCGAGGGCTTATGGCTTCTTTGCAGATTCGATGAAGGCCACGGTTTCGCAGGAAAGCTGGAGCGCTGCCCAGAAGGAGTTCAACGCGCTTTCCGGGCCGGTCACGAGCCGCCGCATCCGGAAGATCACGCGCTATGACAACCCGCCGTCGGCCCCGCGGCCTGGTGTCTACATCGCGGCCGACCTGGTGAGTCAGTTCCAAAACATGGACACCCATTGCGGCTTTGTCGTCTGGTACGGCCAGGCGGACGGTTCGTTCCAGGCCATTCGCGAAGAGGCCAACTACATCAACAGGGCCACGCAGCAACGCATGACGACAGAGCAGGTGACGGCCTTCAAGGCCAGCGCGCGCTGCTGAGTTCACAGGGCACAGGCGAAGCCCCTCTTCGGAATTCCCGAACCCGCAGCCCGCCCCCTGTGGCATTCTGGAATCGATCCCGCGAACCCGCGGTCGAACATCCGGAGCAGAGACAAAATGGTTGAAGGCAAAGTGATCGTCGTCACCGGCGCGGGCGGCGGCATCGGGCGCGACATTGCGCTCGCGATGGCGCGGCACGGCGCGAAGGTGGTGGTCAACGACATCGGTGCGGGGCTCGACGGCGCCGGCGGCAGTGCCGGGCCGGCGCAGCAGGTGGTCGAGGAGATCCGCGCGGCGGGCGGGCAGGCCGTGCCCAACACCGACAGCGTGGCCGACGCGGCGAGCGCGGGGCGCATCGTGGAATGCGCAGTCGACAGCTTCGGGCGCATCGATGCGGTGGTGAACAACGCGGGCATCCTGCGCGACCGGTTCTTCCACAAGATGTCGGTCGACGAGTGGGACGCGGTGATCAAGGTGCACCTGTACGGCGCCTACTTCGTGAGCCGCGCGGCCGCGACGCACTTCAAGGAACAGAATTCGGGCGCGCTGGTGCACATGACCTCCACCTCGGGCCTGATCGGCAACTTCGGCCAGGCCAACTACGCGGCGGCCAAGCTCGGCATCGCGGCGCTGTCGAAGTCCATCGCGCTGGACATGCTGAAGTTCAACGTGCGCTCCAACTGCATCGCGCCCTTCGCCTGGAGCCGCATGATCGGCGCGATTCCCACCGACACCGACGAGCAGCGCGCCCGCGTCGACAAGATCAAGCAGATGACGCCCGCCAAGGTGGCGCCGCTCGCGGTGTACCTGGCGAGCGATGCAGCGGCGGCCGTGAACGGCCAGATTTTCTCGGTGCGCAACAACGAGATTTCGCTCATCAGCCAGCCGCGCCCGGTGCGCTCCATCCACCGCTCGGAAGGCTGGACGCCCGAGAGCATCGCCGAGCACGCCATGCCCGCGATGCGCGCCAGTTTCTTCCCGCTGGACCGCTCGGCCGACGTGTTCAGCTGGGACCCGGTCTGAAGACATGAGGGCATGAGGACAAACCCGCAAGCGGCTGCAGGCGACGCCGTTCGCCGGACAATGCGCGTTCCTCCCGCTTCCTTCGTGCCCGCCCGGTGAACCTGCACTTCGACCTGTTCGACCTGAAACTGTTCGTCTACGTGGCGGACGCGCGCAGCCTCACGCGCGGCGCCGAGAAGGCCTGCATCTCGCTGGCCGCCGCGTCCACGCGCATCAAGCAGATGGAAGAAGCGGTGGGCGGCAAGCTGCTGCACCGCAGCGCGCAGGGCGTGAGCCTCACGGCGGCGGGGCAGGCGGTGCTGTACCACGCCAAGCGCGTGATGCAGCAGATGGAGCACCTGCGCTGCGACATGCAGGACTTCGGCAAGGGCATCAAGGGCCATGTGCGCGTGTTTGCCAACACCACCTCGATCACCGAGTACCTGCCGCAAAAACTTGCGGGCTTTCTCACGCAGCACCCGGCCGTGCAGGTCGACCTGCGCGAGTACCTGAGCGAAGAAATCGTGCGCGCCGTGGCCGACGGCGAGGCCGACATCGGCATCCTCGCGGGCGACGTGCACACCGGCGAGTTCGATGCGCGCCCCTTCGGACGCAATCACCTCGTGCTGGTCGTGCCGGCCACGCACCACCTCGCGGGCGCGCCCTCGGTGGCCTTTGTCGACACGCTCGACGAGCAGCACGTGGGCCTGCACCACGGCAGCGCCATCCATCGCTTCCTGCAGCGCCGCGCCGAACTCGCGGGGCGCGGCTTCAACCCGCGCATCCAGGTGAGCAGCTTCGAGGCCATCTGCCTGATGATCGAAGCGGGCGTGGGCGTCGGCGTGCTGCCGTCGTCGTCGGCGCAGCGGCTGTCGATGGCGATGCGGATCGCTACGGTTCCGTTGAGCGATGCATGGGCCGAGCGCGAACTCAAGCTCATCGCGCGTAACCGCGAACAGCTACCCGCTTCCGCGCGCGAGCTCTTCGACCACCTCGTTGCGCCCTGAAGGCGCATCCCGCATGTCCGCCGACCTGAAATCGCTGCGCCTGTTCGTGGCCGTGTCCGACCACGGCAGCATCAGCGAAGGCGCCAAGCGCTGCCACATCGCGCTCGCGGCTGCGAGCAAGCGCATCTCCGATCTCGAAGCACGCGCGCGACTGCCGCTGCTGGTGCGGCATGCGCGCGGCGTCACGCTCACCTCGGCCGGCCATGGGCTGCTCCTGCATGCGCGCGCCGTGCTCTCGGCCATGGACCGGCTGGGCGCCGAGCTCGACGACTTCCAGAACGGCGTGGCGGGCGTGGTCAGCATCACGGCCAACGCCTCGACCATCGCGCAGTTCCTGCCGGCGCAGATCGGCTCGTTCCTGCGCCTGCACCCGGTGCTCAAGATCGACCTGCAGGAGCGCGCCAGCACCGAGGTGGTGAAGGCCGTGCAGGCCGGCCTGGCCGACATCGGCGTGATTGAGGGGCAGACGCCCGCCGACGGCCTCGAATGCCTGCCCTACCGCACCGACGAGCTGGCCGTGGTGGTCGCGCGCGACCACCCGCTGGCGCGCCGCAAGCGCATCGATGTGCAGGAGGTGCTGCGCCACGACCATATCGTGGTGCGCGAAGGCACGGCGCTGCACCGCGTGCTGCTGGCCGCCGCGCTCGAGGCCCAGGTGCCGCTCAAGGTGCGCATGCAGGTGGGCAGCTTCGACATGGTCTGCCGCATGGTGGAGCAGGGTGTGGGCATCGGCGTGCTGCCCTACGCGGCCATCCTGCCGCAGCTGCAGATCCTCAAGCTGCGCTGCCTCAAGCTCGATGCGCCCTGGGCGCTGCGCCGCCACCTGCTGTGCGTGCGCCGCCAGCAGGACCTCACGGCCGCCGCGCGCTCGGTGCTCGAACACCTCGGCCGTCCCGACTGATCTGAGGCCATCGGGCGGCGAGCCTTCGCGTCGCGCGAAGGCTCGAACTCGCCAAAAACGAATTGTTCTCCCGCGGCCCTCGCGCAAAGATGCGGGCACACCAAAGGAGACACCCTTGAAGATCATCCGCGTCAGCGCCACGCCGCTGAACATCCCCGTGACCATCGACGTGGTCGGCCTGAACAAGCAGACCTCGCTGTCGTTGTGCCTCACCGAGATCGAGACCGACACCGGCCTCGTCGGCCACGGCATGACGGCCATCACCGAAGAAGAAATCATCGCCGCCGCCGTGCGCGAAGTGGCCGGCCCCGCGCTGATCGGCGAAGACCCGATGGCCACCGAGCGCCTGTGGGAGAAGCTCTACTGGCTGCTCTCGCCGCGCGGCCAGACCGGCTACGCCAGCCACACCATCGCCGCGCTCGACATCGCGCTGTGGGACCTGAAGGGCAAGGCACTGGGCCAGCCGCTGTGGCGCCTGTTCGGCGGCGCGCGCGCCAAGGTGCCGGTGTACGCCACCTTCGGCTTCGGCTTCTTCGAGCGCGACCAGCTCGCCGCCGCCGCCAGGCTGTGGGTGTCGCAGGGCTTCCAGCGCCTGAAGATGACTGTCGGCAACCACGCGCTGGCGCGCCGCGACGAGCCGCGCCCGCTCGACGAGGTCATTGCCGAAGACGTGCGCCGCGTGGCCGCCGTGCGCGAGGCCGTGGGCCCCGACGTGAAGCTGTACGTCGATGCCAACTGCGGCCTCGACCTGTTCCACGCCACCGAACTTGCGCACCGCATCGAGCCCTACGGCATCAGCTTCTTCGAGGAGCCGCTCACGCAGAACGACGTGCGCCAGATGGCCCAGCTGCGCGCGCGCACGCGCATTCCGCTGGCCTGCGGGCAGAACGAGGGCCTGGCCTTCCGCTTTCGCGACCTGCTGGTGAACCAGGCGGCCGACGTGCTGCAGCCCAACGTGACCATCTCGGGCGGCTACTCGCAGTGCCTGAAGATCGCGGGCATGGCCGCCGCCTTCAACGTGCCCATCGACAACGGCGGCGCCTGGCCCTTCCACAACATGCACCTGCACGCGGGCGTGTCCAACGGCGGGTTGGTCGAGTACCACTACGTCGCGGTGCAGATGCTCAAGCAGATCTTCGACGGCCTGCCCGTGCCCGACCAGGGCTGGCTCACGTTGCCCGAGGCGCCGGGGCTGGGCTTCACGCCCAACGCCGAGCGCGTGCGCGAACTCGCGAAGCTGCCGACCTCGCACGGGAAAGGCAAGGCCTGAGCGCCACCCGACGACACTTCCGACCACGACCAGGCCGCGCAGACGGCCGGCGCATCCCGACCACCACGGAGACAAGATGAACGACAGAAGAACAGACGCCATGCGGCCATCGCGCCGGCATGCCCTGCAGGCCGCCCTGGCCCTGGCCGGCCTGCTGGCCGCCGCACCCGCCGCATGGGCGCAGAAGTTTCCCGACAAGCCCATCCGCATCGTCGTCGGCTACTCGGCCGGCGGCGGTGTCGACGCGGTCGCGCGCATGCTCAGCGCGCGCCTGCCCGCCGTGCTGGGCCAGCAGGTGCTGGTCGAAAACCGCACCGGCGCCACCGGCCTCATCGCGGCCGACCTCGTCGCCAAGGCACCGCCCGACGGCTACACGCTGATGATGGGCGACAGCGCCTTGCTCATCGCCAAGCTGCTGCAGCCGAAGATCGCCATCGATCCGCTGACCAGCTTCAAGCCCGTGGCCGGCGCCTTCGTGTCGCCGCTGATGATCGTCGCGGGCAACGACTTTCCCGCGAAGACACCCGCCGAACTCGTCAAGGAACTCAAGGCGCACCCGGGGCGTTACTCCTATGCGTCGTCGGGTGTCGGCACCGTGCAGCACCTGGGCTTCGAGATGCTCAAGCAATCCACCGGCGCGTTCGTGGTGCATGTGCCCTACCGGGGCGCGGCGCAGATCGTGCCCGACGTGGTCGGCGGCCAGGTGCCGCTGGGCGTGGTGAGCGCCACCGCCGCCATGGCGCAGTCGAAGGCCGGCAAGCTGCGCGCCCTGGCGCTGCTGAACAACGCGAAGCTCGAAGGCGCCGAGAGCGTCGCACCGCTGGCCGAGGCGCTGCCAGGCTTCGACGTCGCACCGCGCATCTTCCTGCTCGCACCGGCGGGCACGCCCAACGACGTCGTCGACAAGCTCTCGGCCGCCGTGAAGACCGTGCTCGACATGCCCGAGACGGGCACGGCTGCCGCCGCGCAGGGCACGCTGCGCGCCTACGCCACGCCGGCCCAGCTGGGCAAGGACATGGCGGAAGAAACGACGCGATGGAAACGCATCATCACGGACCAGCGCATCGTGGCGGAGGGGAACTGAGGTGACACAACAGCCCCATCTCGGCCTCATCGTGCCGCCCGCAGCCGGCGCCGTGCCGGTCGACGGCCCGCTGCTCTACGGCGACCGCATCCGCTTCAGCGCCAAAGGCCTGGGCCTCGGCGAAATCTCCACGCGCGGCTACACCGAGGTGATCGACTCGGTCATCGGCAAGGCGCTGGAACTCAAGGCGGAGGGCGCCAGTGCCGTCTCCCTCATGGGCACCTCGCTGAGCTTCTTTCGCGGCGTCGCCTTCACCCGCCAGCTGAAGCGCGAGATGGAACAGGCCACGGGCCTGCCCTGCACGACGATGAGCGACGCGATCCTTGCGGGCCTGCGTCACCTGAAGGTGCGGCGCGTGGCCGTCGCCACGGCCTACATCGACGAGGTCAACACGCAGCTGCGCACCTACCTCGAACAGAGCGACTTCGAACCGCTGGCGCTCGAAGGCCTGGCCATCTCCGACGTGCAGGCCGTGGGCCAGGTGTCGACCAAGGTGCTGGTCGACCTGTGCCTGAAGGTGTTCGAAGACCAGCCCGGTGCCGACGGCCTCCTCATCTCCTGCGGCGGCCTCGTCACGCTCGATGCCGTGCGCGAGGTCGAGGCGCGCCTGCGGGTGCCCGTGGTGTCCAGCTCGCCCGCGGGCTTCTGGGACCTCGTGCGCACCGCGGGGCTCGATGCGCGCTCGCCGGGGCAGGGACTGCTGTTCGTCTGACCGGCCTCAGCCGAGCCAGCGCCCCACGCGGGCCGTGCCGGCCAGCTGCCAGACGCGTTCGCACAGCGCCTTCGCTTCGTCGGCCGTCGCGCCTTCGCCGTAGTGCGCCAGGCGCTGCATCTTGTCCTCGATCTCGGCGCGGCTCAGGCTGTTGCCGGGGTCGCCCTTGGGCTCGTCGACGCGGCCGGCCAATGTGCGGCCGTCGGCGGTGTGCACGCTGACCTTTCCGATCCAGCGCGCGGGGTAGGCGGTGTCGACCTCGTCGTCCAGCGCCATCGTCACCTTCTCGCGGAAGGCCGAGACCTCGGGCGAGAGAAAGTCGCGGTCGAACTCGCCCAGGCCCGCGCGGCCGTGCACGGCGATGAGGCCCAGCACCGTGCCCATCGAGAACTTGCCCTGGTGCACCGTGGCCGGCACCGTCACGCGGCCCAGCACGTCGATGGCGCCCTGGTGCACATGGGTCGTTACTTGGGAAACGTCGGCCGGCTTGAGTTGGTTCTGTTCCATCACCTGCAGCAGCGCGTCGGCGGCCGGGTGCGTGTGGCGGCAGGAGGCGTGGTACTTGAACGAGGTCTCGGCCAGCGTCCAGCGCGTGCCCAGGCCGTCGGTGAGCTTGGCCGGATCGGCGTCGCTCGACATGCCCACGCCCAGCCCCTGCGCGCCTTCCAGGATCTTCGCCGCGCCCGTGAAGCCGTCCTGCGCGAGGTAGGCCGACATCAACCCGCTGGCCGCCGCGTGCGCGCAGTGCAGCTGCTTTGAGTCGGCGGCATCGCGCAGGAACTCCCACACGCCGGCCGACTGCGTGCCGGCCGAGCCGAAGGCATGCAGCATCTGCTGCGGCGACAGCTCCAACAGGCGACCCACCGCCGCGGCTGCCGCGAGCGTGCCCGCCGTCGCCGTGGTGTGGAAGGTGCGGTAGTGCGACCGGCCCAGGAATTCGCCGACGCGGATGCCCACCTCGTAGCCCGCGACCACGGCCGTCAGCAGCTGCGCGCCGCTGGCACCGAGGCTCTGTGCCACCGCCAGTGCGGGTGCGATGACCACGGCGGCCGGGTGGAACACCGAGCCGTTGTGCACGTCGTCCTGCTCCACGTAGTGCGAGGCCGCCGCGTTCACCATCGCCGCGAACAGCGGGGAGCTGGTGCGCCGCGAGGTGAGGATTTCGCTCGGCCCTTCAGCGGGGCCCATCATCTGCGCGAAGCGCTCGATGCTGCGTATCGGCCGCGCCGTGCGGGCCGCGAGCACGGAGCCGAGCCAGTCGAGCATCAGGTCTTCGGTGCGGCGCAGCACGGGCGCGGGAATGTCGGCGAACTTCAGGTCGGCCGCGAAGGTCGCGAGCACCTTGCTGGGGTGGTCGATGGCGTTCATGTGCAGTCCTTCAGAACGAACGAGGCAGGCCGAGCATGTGTTCGGCGACGTAGCTCAGGATGAGGTTGGTCGAGATCGGCGCCACCTGGTACAGCCGCGTCTCGCGGAACTTGCGTTCGATGTCGTATTCGCATGCAAAGCCGAAGCCGCCGTGGAACTGCAGGCAGGCGTTGGCCGCCTCCCAGCTCGCCTTGGCCGCGAGGTACTTCGCCATGTTGGCCTGTGCGCCGCAGGGCTGGCGCGCGTCGAACAGGCGGCAGGCCTCGTAGCGCATCAGGTTGGCGGCCTCGGTCTCGATGAAGGCTTCGGCAATCGGGAACTGCACGCCCTGGTTCTGGCCGATGGGGCGGCCGAACACCACGCGGTCCTTCGTGTAGGCCGTGACCTTGTCGATGAACCAGTAGCCGTCGCCGATGCACTCGGCCGCAATCAGCGTGCGCTCGGCGTTCAGGCCGTCGAGGATGTACTTGAAGCCCTGGCCTTCCTCGCCGATGAGGTTCTCGGCCGGGATCTCGAGGTTCTCGAAGAACAGCTCGTTGGTCTCGTGGTTCACCATGTTGAGGATGGGGCGCACCGTCATGCCTTTGCCGATGGCTTCGCGCAGGTCGACGATGAAGATCGACATGCCTTCCGACTTCTTCTTCACGTCCGCCAGCGGCGTGGTGCGCGCCAGCAAAATCATCAGGTCCGAATGCTGGATGCGCGAGATCCACACCTTCTGTCCGTTGACCACATAGCGGTCGCCCTTCTTCACGGCGGTGGTCTTGATCTTCGTGGTGTCGGTGCCCGTGGTCGGCTCGGTCACGCCCATCGACTGCAGGCGCAGCTCGCCGCTGGCGATCTTCGGCAGGTACTGGCGCTTCTGCGCCTCGCTGCCGTGGCGCAGCAGCGTGCCCATGTTGTACATCTGGCCGTGGCAGGCGCCCGAGTTGCCGCCGCAGCGGTTGATCTCTTCCATGATCACCGAGGCTTCGGTCAGGCCCAGGCCCGAGCCGCCGTATTCCTGCGGGATCAGCGCGGCCATCCAGCCGGCCTTCGTGAGTGCGTCGACGAAATCGGCGGGGTAGGCGCGCGCCTCGTCGACCTTGCGGAAGTACTCGTTGGGAAACTGCGCGCACAGGTCGCGCACCGCGTCGCGGATGTCGGGGAAACGGTTGTCGGTAGCGATCATCGTGTTCAGTCCTGGCGGGGGCCGCCCGCTTCCTTTTCGACGCGTTGCCAGATCTCGATGGCCATCGGGTCGTCGATCTCCTCGAGGATGTGGCCCACCAGGCCGATGGCGCGCGCCATCACGCCGAAGCCGCGGATGATCTTCCACGGAAAGCCGAACTCGGCCGCAATCGCGCCGATGGCGCCCGTGGCGTTGATCGGCAGCGACTTGCCCGATACGCGCTCGGCCTCTTCCTGCACGGCCTGCATCAGCGCGACGTAGTGGCTCGACAGGCCGTTCTCCGCCGCGATCTGGAACAGACGCGGCGTGCGCGGATCGATCGGCTTGTGCAGCGGATGGCCCAGGCCCGGCACGATGATCTTGCGCGCGCGGTGGTCGGCCACGATGTCCTTCGCCATGTCGGCCAGCGGGCGGTTCGGCTTCTCGCCGAAGGGAATGGCCTCGTACAGCATCTTCGCGGCGCCCTCGGTGCTGCCCACGAACACGCTGCCCAGTCCGCACAGGCCGGCGGCCACGGCGGCCTGCAAGGCCTCGGGCGCGCCGGCGTAGGTGAGCCGCGCGGCCAGCGCGCTAGGCGTCACGCCGTGCTCCACCAGCGTGACGACGATGGCGTTGAAGGTCACGGACTCCTGCGGCGTCGGGATGCGGCCCGTCAGCTCCAGGAAGGCCATGTCGCCCAGGTTGAGGTGGCCGAGGATCTCCGAGGGCAGGTCGCGCCCGCGCACGGTGATCTTGTCGGGCGTGCTGTGGCCGAGGTCGGTGTGCAGGGATTTCTTGATCTTTGTCATGGCCGCAAATCTATCCCCGCACGCGCCCGCAGGCGCTCAGTGATTGCGAAACCCTCCCTTCCGCAATCGCGAATGCCCGCCGGCGAGGTCTTCGGGCACGCTGCGACTCGTCATTGCAACGGAAAAGAAAAGGCAGACAGCGCGATGGATTCCGACTCACTCCTGGCCGTGCGCGAAGCGGCGCTCGACTACTTCACCCGCAGCGGCGCCACCGCGCGACGCCGCGCCCGCACCGAACACCCGCAGGCCGACGAGGCGGAAGGCTGGGGCGAGATCGCCGCGCTCGGCTGGCCCGGCATGCTGGCGCCCGAAGCGGCCGGCGGTCTCGCCTTGGGGCTCGATGGCGCCGCCGAGATCCTGCGCGCGGCCGGCGAGCACGCGGCGCCCGAGCCGCTGCTGGCCGTGGCGGGCCTGAGCACGCTGCTGCTGGCGCGGCTCGACACGCTCGCGGCGCGCGCCCTGCTGGCCGAACTCGTGGCGGGCCGCAGCCTGCCCGCGCTGGCCTGGCAGGAAAGCGCGGGCGACCTCAGCGCCGTGCCGCTGGCCTGCGGCTGCGAGGCGCGCGCGGGTCAGGGGGGCGGCATGCTGCTGCAAGGCGACAAGCTCATGGTGCTGCCCGGCGCCGCCGCCAGCGGCTGGCTGGTGTCGGCGCGCGGCGAGGACGATGCCGTGCTGCTGTGGGTGCCGCGCGGCACAGCCGGCGTGAGCGAGACGATCGTGCCGCTGGTCGATGGCAGCCAGGCAGCCAACCTGCGCTTCGAAGAGGTCGTGCTGCCGGCCGACGCCGTGCTGGCCAGCGGGCCGGCCGCGCAGGAGGCGCTGCGCCAGGCGCTCGCGGCCGGACAAATCTTGCAGGCCGCGGAGCTGCTCGGCGCGGGGCAGGCGATGCTGGCGCAGACCCTGGCCTACCTGCGCACGCGCGCGCAGTTCGGCAAGGCCATCGGCAGCTTCCAGGCGCTGCAGCACCGCAGCGTCGACATGTTCATCCACCTCGAGGTGGCGCAGGCCACGCTGAACGAAGTGCTGGCGCTGGCAAGCGACGGCACCTTGCCTTCTGACCGGCTCGAAGCCGAGGCCAGCCGCGTCAACGCGCGTTGCACTGCTGCCGCGCTGCAGGCGTCGCGCGCGGCGGTGCAGCTGCATGGGGCGATCGGCTATACGCAGGAGTGCGACCTGAGCCTCTTCTACAAGCGCGTGCTGTGTCTGTCGGCGTGGCTGGGCAATGCCACGGCGCACCAGCGTCGCCATGCCGCGCTGACCGGCGAGGCCGAGGCCGCTGCGAGCAGTGCTGCAGCTTGGAACGGCGAGTTCCTGGCGCGCACCACCGACTGGTCCGCCATGTCCGAGGCCGAGTTCCGCCGCATGGTGCGCGGCTTTTTGCAGCAGCGTTATCCGGCGCACCTGCGCTACCTGTCGCACCGCGCGCGCTGGAGCGAGATTCGCGAGTGGTACCTCACGCTCTCGGCGCAAGGCTGGATCGCGCCGGCCTGGCCGCAGTCGCACGGCGGCATGGGCCTGCCGGCCGACAAGCTCATCGCGTGGATCGAGGAGCTGGAGCAGCACGGCGTGGCGCGCGCGCCCGACCAGGGCATCGTGATGATCGGGCCGCTGCTGATCCAGCACGGCACGCCCGAACAGCAGCAGCGCTTTCTGCCGCGCATCCTCAGCGGCGAGCACGTGTGGTGCCAGGGCTATTCGGAGCCCAATGCCGGCTCCGACCTCGCTGGCCTGCGCACCGAGGCGGTGGCGGGGCGCGATGCGCAGGGCGATCACTTCGTCGTCAACGGCCAGAAGATCTGGACCACGCTCGCGCAGGACGCCAACCACATCTTCATGCTCGTGCGCACCGACAAGGGCGCGCGCAAGCAGGAAGGCATCAGCTTCCTGCTGTGCGACCTGCGCACGCCGGGCGTCACGGTGCGGCCGATCCACACGTTGGCGGGCGAGCCCGAGTTCTGCGAAGTCTTCTTCGACAACGTGCGCGTGCCGGCCGACCAGCTCGTGGGCCGGCTGCACGGCGGCTGGACGATTGCGAAGGCGCTGCTGGGCTTCGAGCGCATCTTCCTGGGCAGCCCCAAGCAGTCGCAGTACGCGCTGGGCCAGCTGGCGCGGCTCGGGCAGGCGCGGCGCTTGTTCGCCGACCCGGTGTTCGCACAACGCTTCGCGGCGCTGCGGCTCGACGTGCTCGACCTGTCGGCCGCCTACACGGGCTTCGCCGACATCGTGCGCGCGGGCAAGCCGCTGCCCGCGTCGGTGTCGCTGCTGAAGATCTGGGCCAGCGAGACCTACCACCGCATCGGTGCGCTGCTGGTCGAGGCCGGCGAAGAGCAGGGCGCGGTCGCGGGCGACCAGGTGCTCGACGGCCAGAGCTTCAACGTGCTCTCGCCGCTCATCGGCTCCACCGCCGCCATGATCTACGGCGGCACGAACGAGATCCAGCGCAACATCCTCGCGCGACAGGTGCTCGACCTGCCGGCCTGAGCGATGTGAGCCGCCAAAGACATACACAACTGGAGACAACGCTCATGCAATCCCTCGACTTTCTTTCGCGCCGCCAGCTCATGGCCGCGCTGGCGGGCGGCGCGGCGCTGGCCGCACTGCCGCACCGCGCCTTCGCGCAGCAGCCGCTGCCGCCGCTCATCAAGCTGGTGGTCGGCTATTCGGCCGGCGGGCCGGTGGACGGCGCCGCGCGCCTGCTCGCGCCCGCGCTGGGCCAGGAGCTGGGCACGCAGGTGATCGTGGACAACCGGCCCGGCGCCGCCGGTTCGCTCGGCGGCAATGCCGTGGCCAAGGCACCGCCCGACGGCGCGATGCTGTTCTTCGGCGCGAGCCCGACCATCACCATCAACCCGAACGTGCAGCGCAGCATGCCCTTCGACCCGATGAAGGACCTCACGCCGCTGGCGCCGCTGGTCGACTACACCAACGTGCTGGTGGTCAACAACGACCTGCCGGTGCGCAGCGTGGGCGAGCTGCTGGCCTATGCCAAGGCCAAGCCCGGCAAGCTGTTCTACGGCTCGGCGGGCGTGGGTGCGTCGAACCACCTGAGCGGCGCGCTGCTCGAGAAGATGAGCGGCGTGCAGCTCACGCACGTGCCCTACAAGGGCAGCGCCCCGGCGCTGGCCGACGTGATGGCCGGCACCGTGCCGATGATGTTCGACATCATCGCCACCTCGCGGCCCTTCATCCAGTCGGGCAAGCTGCGCGCATTGGCCGTCACCTCGCGCCAGCGCAACCGCATGCTGCCCGACGTGCCGACCATGATCGAGTCGGGCGTGCCCGGCTACGACGTGGGCGGCTGGTTCGGCCTGTACGGCCCGGCGCGCATGGACCCGGCGCTGGTGGCGCGCGTGAACGCCGCGGCGCAGAAGATGCTGGCGCGCGAAGACATCGCGCACCGCCTGCGCGAGCAGGGCTACGAGGTCTGGACGGGCGCGCCGGAAGTGCTGGCGACCAAGGGCGTGTCGGACCGCAAGCTGTGGGCGAGCGCCTCCAAGGGCATCGAGGCGGAATAGCCGATGCAGCCCCGCATTCATCACCTGCTCGAAGACCGCGCCGCCCGCACGCCGGACGCGGTGTTCCTCCACGAACCCGATGGCACCACCACCTATGGCGCCCTGCAGGCCATGGTCGAGACCGCCGCGAACGACCTGCTCGCCGCCGGCGTGCGGTCGACCGACCGCGTGCTGCTGGTGGCCGAGAACTGCGCCGCCCACATCGCGCTGCTGCTGGCCTGCAGCCGCGTGGGCGCGTGGTCGTGCGGCGTCAACGCGCGCATGTCGCCGGGCGAGATCGCGGCGATTGCCGAGCGCGCCGACGCGCGCCTGTGTTGCTTCACCACCGATGCCTCCGACGCGGCGCGCACGCATGCGCAGCGCGCATCGGCCGTGCCGGCCACGCTGCCCGGCGTGATGTTCACCGCCGCGCGCGCCGACGCCCGCCCCGAGCCCGATGCGGCGCTGGCCGATGCCGCCGCGATCATCTTCACCTCGGGCACCTCGGGCACGCCCAAGGGCGTGATGGTGTCGCACCGCGGGCTGCTGCACTTCGGCCGCGTGTCGGCGGCGGTGCGCGCGCTCGACACGCGCGACCGCGTCTACGCCTTCCTGCCCATGACCCACATCTTCGGCATCGGTACCGTGCTGATGGCCGCGCTCACGGGCGGGGCCGCGCTGGTGCTGCGCGCCAGCTTCTCGCCGGCCGACATGCTCGAGGCGCTGGCGCACGGGCAGGTGTCGAACCTGCTCGGGCCGCCGACCATGTACGCGCGGCTGCTGGCGCACATCGAGGCGCAGCAATTGGCGGTGCGCTTTCCGCAGCTGCGCTACGTGTACACGGGCTCGGCGCCGCTCGACCCGGCGCTCAAGCAGCGCGTGGAGCGGCTGTTCGGCCAGCCGCTGCACTACGGCTACGGCCTGTCGGAGTACGCGGGCTCGGTGTTCCTCACGCGCACCGAGGCGCCGCGCGCCGACACCTCGGCCGGCTATGTGGTCGAGGGTGGCGAAGGGCGCATCGTCACGCCCGAGGGCACCGAAGCCGCCATCGGCGACACCGGCGAGATCTGGCTGCGCGGCCCGGGCCTGATGCTGGGCTACTTCCGCGACGCGCTCGCCACCGCGCTGGTGATGCGCCCGGGCGGCTGGTACGCCACCGGCGACCTCGGCCGCTTCGACGCCGACGGCGCGCTGTTCGTGGTGGGGCGGCTGAAGGAAATGATCATCCGCTCGGGCTTCAACGTGTACCCGGCCGAGGTCGAGGCGGTGATCGGCCGCTTCGCGGGCGTGCACCTGTGCGCCGTGGTCGGGGTGCCCGAGGCCGACGGCAACGAGCAGATCGTCGCCTTCGTCGAGCTGAACCCGGGCGCCGTGCTCGACGAGGCGGCGCTGCGCGCCCACCTGGCCGAGCACCTGTCGCCCTACAAGCGGCCGGCGCGCATCGAGGTGATCGACGCGATGCCGACCACCGCCAACGGCAAGCTGCTCAAGCGGGAACTGCAGGCACGGGCCCGGCGGCCCTGAGGTCAGAGGGCAGGTCGCCGATGACGCTGCGGCGGCCCTTCTGCGTGTCCATGTACTCGCGCATGCGGGCGATGCGGCCTTCGCGCAGCGCGAGGATGAAGCAGTAGTCGTTGTCGTAGTGCCGGCCGTTGGCGAGCGTGGCCTGCAGGCGCATCTCCAGCACCACGGTGTCGCCTTCGCAGAGCAGGTGGGTGAAGTCCACCGACACGTCGGCCACGAACAGCTTCGGAAACTCCTCGACCAGGAAGCGCACGATCGTGTCCGGCCCGATCATGTGGTCGGTGAAGCCCAGGGCCACGCCGGTGGCGTTGTCCTTGGGCGCAAGCCATTCGGCGTCGTCGGTGAAGGCGGCGCGCACGCGCTGCGGGTCGCGGCTGGCGAAGGCCTTCCAGGCGTCGACGACGGCGCGCTTGTTCTGCTCGGGGGTCATGGGGTGTGCGGGGATGAAGTGAAGGAGCGGCGACGATAGGTGCGCGGCGTGGCGCCGGCCCGCTGCTTCCGGACCTTTCCATCTGGCGCCGTGCGGACGTAGGCTGCCTCCTACACGCGGCGGCCGAGGCCGGGGCCGATACTTGGGGGCCTCTTCTCCCGTTCGATCCAGAAAGTCCGCCGTGACCGTGCCTTCCTTCGTTTCCCGCACCGCCTGCTGTGTCCACCCGGCAACTCCCTTCGCGGGCGGGCGGGCATGAAGGCCGCACCCAGCGCCCGCAGCTGGATTGCGGCCGGCGTGCGGCACGAGCTGCTCACGCGGGCCTTGCCGGCCCTTCGGCACGACATGACGGCGCCGGTCTCGGTGATCCGCATGGCGGTGCTGATGCTCAAGCGCCAGGTGGCGACCGACCCCGTCGACCCCGCCGCCTGCGAAGAGCGGGTGAACCTCATCGACAACCAGGTCTCCGAGCTGGTGGGGGCGATCCGCTCGCTGCGCGACTGGGAACTGGCTACCACCGACGACGGCATCACGCGCGGCGCGCTGGTGGCGCAATGCATGACGCTGATGCGCTCGGCCTTCGACCTGCACGGCGTGGCGCTCGAGGTCGACGACGCGCTCGCACCGCAGGAAGACGAACCGCGCCGGCCCAACGCTGCCGCGCAGCGCTACCTGGTCCTCGGCGCACTGGGCTACCTGCACGACGGCGTGGCCGAGGCCGGCGCCATCCGCATCGAAGCCGACGGTACCGACGGGCTGCGCCTGAGCGCGGGGCCGCGCGAGGCGGGCGGTGCGTCCGCCGTGCTCGATGCACACCGCGCGCCGCGCGCGCTGGCCATCGATGCCGTCGCGCTGCAGAACCTGGCCGAAGACATGGGCTACGCCGTGGCCATCGCGCCCGACAGCGTGCGCTTCGCGCTGGCGGCCCCTGCGGGGTGAATGGGCTGGCGGGCACGATGGTTGCTGGCACCGAAGCCTGAGCTTCCTTTTTTCTTTTTCTCCTCTTTCGCGAGTTTCCCCATGACGCTGTCTTCTCTCTCCCGCGCCTCTTCCTGCGGCCGCTGGCTGTCGCTCGGCGCCGTCGCGCTGCTGGCCACGGCCTGCGCCTCCACCGACCCGCGCGCACCGTCGGCCACGGCCGCGGTGCCGCCCGTCAAGGTGAAGGTGTTCGTCGCCGCCATGTTCGAGATCGGCCAGAACACCGGCGACCGCGCCGGCGAGTTCCAGCACTGGTACGAGCGCTACTGGAAGGGCGCCAAGCCGATGGCCGTGCCCGGCGCGCTGCAGCCCGTGTACTGCAACACCGACGGCGTGTGCGGCGCGGTGCTGGGCATGGGCAAGGTCAATTCGTCGTCGTCGATGCAGGCCATCCTGCTGAACCCGCAGCTTGATTTTTCGCAGGCCTACTACGTGATCTCCGGCGTGGCCGGCACGCCGCCCCAGCGCGGCACCATCGGCGAGGTGAGCTGGGCCACCTGGCTGGTCGACTACGACCTCGGCCACCGCTGGGCGCCCGAAGAGAACAAGCCCGGCGAACCCACCTTCATGCCGCGCAAGGGCTACGAGGAGTACCGCCGCTTCAAGCTCAACCCCGACCTCGTCGGCTGGGCCATGAAGCTGTCGGCCGACACGCCGCTCAAGGATTCGGAATCGGCCCGCAAGTACCGCCTGCGCTATCCCGATGCCGCCGCGCGCCGCGCCCCCTTCGTGGGCACCGGCACGCACATGACGGGCGACACCTTCTTCCACGGCCCCGGCATGTCGAAGCAGGCGCAGTACATCGCCAAGCTCTACGGCGCCGACGACTACGTGATCACCGAAATGGAGGCCGCCGCCATCACCCTCGTGATCCAGCGCACCCACGGCACCGACCGCGTGATGAGCCTGCGCGGCGCGGTCAACTTCGACCAGGGCAACCCGAAGGAAAGCACGCTGCAGCACCTGGACCCGGCACCGGGCGAGACGGCGGGCGGCTTTGCCGAGACGGTGGAGAACATCGCGCTGGTGGGCACGCGCGTGGTCGATCACATCGTGAAGAACTGGCCCACGTGGTCGGTGGGCGTGCCCAAACCCTGAAGATCGTCAGGGATGCAGCACCGGCTGCAGATGCCACGTCACGTTGAAGTCGAAGGGCGTCCAGCGACTCACCGTGACGCCTGCCTGGCGCAGGCCGCGGCCGGTCCAGGTATTGCAGGTCTCGAACAGGTGGTAGCTGCCCTGGGCTTCATAGAAGGCATCGTCGTTCGCGTAGTGCGCGCCCGCGATCGGCACCGCGCGGCCTGAAGGCAGCGTGGCGCGCACATGGGCCACGAGCTGCGCGTACTGCGCCTGCGTGAGCGGCAACTTGTACGCCCCGCGTCGCAGCTGCGCGCGCTGCAGGTAGGTCACGTGCAGCAGCGAGCGGTTGCCGCCCGACAGCGCCCCGAAGGCGCGCGCGGCCGTCAGGTCGCCCCAGGTCGGCGTGTGCAGGTAGAACTCGCGGTCGCCCCAGCCGATGGCGACGAACTCGGCATCGGGCGGCGGCGCCTTGAAGTCGGACGGCGGAAAGAGCTGCAACCAGTCGACGGTGGCCGAGCGGACCGGAAACACCAGGTCGGTGTGCACGCCGTTGCTCAGCACCCAGGCCTCGACGGTCGCAGGCCCGGCCGGCGGTTTCGCGTTGGCCGGCAGGAAGACCAGCGCGCAGGCCACGGCGACATACAGCGCGATGGCCAGCAGCAGCCCCAGCAGGGTGAAGGCGATGCGTCGCAGCCAGCGTCGGATCATGGGGGGTCAGAAGAGCGAGGCCGTGGTCGCCACCGGCGCCGCGCTGCGGGCGTTGCCAGCGGGTGCCAGCGCCTCGGGGCTTCCGGCCTTGGCCAGCGCGCCCACGCGCACGCCCAGGAGGCGCAGCGGCCGTTCCAGCGGCACGCGCTTCAAGCACTGGCCGCCGACCTGACGGATGGTCTTGCCGTCGTCGGTGAAGCGGTCGATGGTCTGGTCGCGCGTGGCGATCTTGAAGTCGTCGTAGCGCAGCTTGATGCCGATGGTCTTGCCCACGTAGCCCTTGCGCTGCAGGTCTTCGGCCAGCTTCTCGCACAGGTGGGTGAAGATCGCGCCCAGCTCGGCGCGGTCGCGCACCGCGTGCAGGTCGCGCTCGAAGGTGGTCTCGCGGCTCATCGACACGGGCTCGCTCTCGGTCACCACGGGGCGGTTGTCGCGGCCCCAGGCCACCTCGTGCATCCACGCACCGGTGGCCTTGCCGAAGGTGTCGATGAGCCAGCCGCGCTCGCGCGCCGCCAGCTGGCCCACGGTCTCGATGCCGAAGCGCTTGAGTTTTTCGTCGGCCTTCGGGCCGATGCCGTTCACCTTGCGGCAGGGCAGGGGCCAGATGCGGGTTTCGAGGTCGTGCTCGTAGACCACCGAGATGCCGTTGGGCTTCTCGAACTCGCTGGCCATTTTTGCGATGAGCTTGTTGGGCGCCACGCCGATCGAGCAGGTCAGGCCCGTGGCGTCGAAGATGGCCTTCTGGATCAGCCGCGCCAGCGAGCGCCCGCCGTCGCGCTGGCCGCCGGGCACGTCGGTGAAGTCGATGTACACCTCGTCCACGCCGCGGTCTTCCATGAGCGGCGCGACCTCCAGGATCACCTGCTTGAAGGTGCGCGAGAAGCGCCGGTACTCGTCGAAATCGACCGGCAGGATCAGCGCCTGCGGGCACAGCTTGGCGGCCTTCATGAGCCCCATGGCCGAACCGATGCCGAACTGCCGCGCGGGGTAGGTGGCGGTGGTGATCACGCCGCGCCCCGTGTAGTCCTTCAGGCGCGGAAAGGCCTCGATCGGAATGTCGGCCAGCGTGGCGCCCTCGGGCAGTTCGCGGATCGCCTCGTCGACGCGGCGCCGGCCGCCGCCGATGACCACCGGCAGCCCCTTGAGCTGCGGGTAGCGCAGCAACTCGACGGACGCGTAGAACGCGTCCATGTCGAGGTGGGCAATGCGGCGGATCGGAGGGGCCGGGGGCGGCGCGGGCTGGGAACTCACGGTGACGATTGTCTCGCTCTCGCCGCATGTTCGCCCGCGCCCGTGTCGCGTGCAAGAATGCGGCGGAAATTCAGTCCCCCGAGAGGGACGACGAGGGTGCATCGGCACGCGCAACGCGCCGGATGCAGATGGACAACGGCCAGCCGGCCCGACACTTTTTTCCTCACGACCCACGATGCGCTTCGAACTGATCGACCACCTCACCACGGTCTATTTCGGCCAGGACGCCGACCTTCTTTTCGGCGACACCGGCGCCGAGATCATGGCCTCGTACCGCGAATCGAGCACCGAGGCCGAACTGGCCGCGCTGCGTGCCGAGATTGCCGATTACATCGGCTCGCACGACGACCTGGAGGCGGCGTTCGCGCGCGACTTCTCGCGCGGCTACGTGCCTGAAGATTTCGGCACGTCGGCGAAACAGTTTCTCGACAGCGTGCGGGCCGCTGTGCAGTAGCAGATCGTCAGCGCGATTCGACCGTCACCAAGAGTGGCGAGTCGAACATCGCCACCGGCGAGATCACCGGCTCGTCCATCGGCACGGTGTCGCCATAGCGCTCGCGCATCTTGGCGTGCACGGCCGGGTCGGAAAGGTTGAAGCTGCGGATCTTCTGCAGCTCGCCGATGCGCACGCCCAGCGCGCGGTCGTAGAGCTTCCACACCAGTTCCGAGCAGTAGATGCGTGAATCCGACCATTCGAAGGTCAGGTCGTACGGGCGGCCCGCGAAGTCCGAGGTGCGCGCATGCAGGCGCGCGACGGCGCCGGGTGTGAGCCGCGTGTCGGCGTCGCGCAGCCGCTTCACCACGTAGTGGCCGCCGTTGCCGCGCGCGGTCCATTGCGCCAGCGGCGTGTAGCGCACCGTCGAGACGGCCTCGAACACGTAGGGTTTGCCCTCCCGCAGCAGCACGACGCCCATGTGGCTGTAGCGCGAGCCGGTGGCGCGCTGCACGGCCAGGCTCTGCGCCGAGCGCGAGGTGTGGAAGATGATGTCGCCGTCTTTCAAGGCGGTGGCCGCATGGCCGGCGCCGGCTGTCAGAAGGGCAAGAAGGGCAGACAGCAACGGATAAAGGGCTTTCGACATGCAGGGCATTTTGCGGGATGCCGCTTGCGCCCCGCGGCATGCCGGTGCCATGATCCGCGCCATATGCAAACCGTCGCCTCCATCCTCTGGCGCAGGCTCGATGCACCGGGCCACGATGCCTGTCGTCTCGAACGCAACGCCTCGGCCTGGCAGCTCGACGGCGCCGCGGTGTTCCGCACCGAAGGCGGGCGCATCGCGCAACTGCACTACCGCGTGCGCTGCGACCTGCTCTGGCACACGCAATGGGGCACGGTGCGCGGCTGGCTCGGCGAGTCGGCCATCGACCTGTCGATCACGCGCGACGCGCGCGGCCACTGGAAGCTCAACGACGAAGCGGTGTCCGACATGTCGCACTGCGTCGACCTCGACCTGGGCTTCACGCCCGCCACCAACCTGCTGCAACTGCGCCGACTGAACCTCGCGCCCGGCGAAAGCGCCGATGCGCCGGCGGCCTGGGTCGACATCGAAGACGGCGGGCTCAGCGAGCTGATGCAGCGCTATGAGCGGCGCAGCGACAGCACGTACGCGTACGAGGCCAAGCGCTTCGATTACGCGGAGGTGCTGGGCGTCACGGCGGACGGGTTCGTGAGCGACTATCCGCGGCTGTGGGCCGCACAAGGCTGACCGTCAGTCGAACTGCGCCCGCGCCCCCGCCACCAGCGCGCGGTTGCGCCGCCGGTCTGCCGCAATCTCCTGCGCGAAGTCCTCGATGCTCCCGCCGGCCGGCAGGTTGTAGGCCTCGCGCAGGCGCGCGCGCAGCGGGTCGCCTTGCAGCAGGCGGTTGATCTCGGCGTTGAGGCGCTGCACCACCGCCGTCGGCGTGCGCGCCGGCGCGAAGATGCCGAAGAGCGAATCGCGGTTCGCCTTCTCGTAGCCCAACTCCGCGAGCGTGGGCACGGCGGGCAGTGCCTCGATGCGCGCGGGTGCACCGACTGCCAGCGCCTGCAGCCGGCCGCTCTCGATGTACTGTAGCTGCTGCGCCGCGACGTTGGTCGACAGCACCTCGAACTGTCCGCCCAGCGCGTCGTTGAGCTGCGGGCCGCCGCCCTGGTAGGGGATGTGGGTGATGTCGGTGCGGCTTTGCAGGCGCACCTGCGCGAGCACCATGTGGCCGACGGTGGCCACGCCCGAGGTGGCCCAGCGCACCGCGCCGGGCTGGCGGCGCGCCAGCGCGATCAACTCCGCAAAGCCGCGGCCCGCGAAGGCCGGCGTGCCCACGACCAGCACCGGTGTGCGCATGACGCTGGCCACGGGCACGAAGGCGCGCAGCGGGTCGTAGGGCGCGCGCGCGAGCAGCGGGTGCAGGGTGAGCGGGCTGATGGCCGAAAAGGCCAGCGTGTGGCCGTCGGGCGTGGCGCGTGCGAGTGCGTCCATCCCCAGGCTGCCGCCCGCACCGGCGCGGTGTTCGATGAGCACCGGCACGCCCAGCGACTGCGCCAGCGGCTCGGCCAGCGCGCGCGCCATGCCGTCGCTCACGCCGCCCGGCGGGTAGACCACGATCAGGCGCACGGGGCGGCTGGGCCAGGGCGACGAGGCGGCCTGCGACAGGTGCGGCCATGCGCACACGGCAGCGAGCCCGACGCGTTGCAGGAAGTGGCGGCGCGGCAGCGGCAGGGTCATGCGACGGGCTTCCCCTCGGCCAGCCCACGCAGCAGCGCCGCGAAGTGCCGCGCCGGCAGGTTGTCTTCGTCGGCGCGCGACACCAGCGTGAGCGGTGCGTCGAGCTGGCCGCCGTCGGCCAGCCGCGTGTAGGCGATGGCGTGCGCGTGCACGCCGGTCATCGAGGTCGGCACCACCGACAGGCCGACGCCCGCGGCCACGAGGTTCAGGTTGGTCATCATGCGATCGACTTCGGCCACCACGCGCGGGCGCAGGCCCTGCGCGTGGCACAGCGCGAGCAGCTCGGCATAGAGGCCGGGCGCGCCCGGGCGGCGCACGAGGATGATGCCCTCTTCGCACAGTTTCGACAGTGGCAGCGGCTTCGCGGGCTTCTTGCCGTTTGCAGGTGGCGCGAAGCGGTGATCGCTCGGCATCGCGACCCACACGGGCTCGCGCAGCAGCGTCTCGAACACCAGCCCCTCGGGCCGCGCCACCGGCACGCGCAGCAGGCCGCAGTGCAACCGGCCCGCGGCCAGCGCCTCGGTGAGCTCGGCGGCGTTGTCCTCGCGCAGCTGCAGCTCCACGCCGGGGTGCGCGCGGCGGAAGGCGCGCAGTGCCTCGGGCATGAAGTGGTGCGCGGCGGCCGAGCTGGTGAAGCCGACCGCGAGCGTGCCGGTCTGGCCCTGGGCCACGCGCGCCATGCGCTGCTTCATGGCCTCCATGTCCTGCAGCATGCGCAGCGCCTCGGCCTGGAACAGCCGGCCGGCGTCGGTGAGCGCCACGCCGCGCGGATGGCGCTTGAACAGCAGCACGCCCAGCTCGCGCTCCAGCGCCTTGATCTGCAGGCTCAGCGGCGGCTGCTGGATGCCCAACTGCTCGGCGGCGCGCGTCATGTGGCCGGTGCCGGCCACGGCCACGAAGTACCTCAGGGCGCGTATGTCCATATGTTTTTTGTATTGAATAGGCCTTGTTATTTTATTTGACCCTAGGTCACACGGAATCTATCGTCCGGCCGCCCCTTCAAACAAGCCGCCCGCCGAGGCTGCATGCCGGAGACAAATCCATGCGCACACCGCGCCCCGCCTCGAAGTTTCGTGTCGTCGTTGCGCTGATCGGCGCGTCGTTGGTCATGGCCGCCTGCGGTGGCGGCAGCGGGGGAGGAGGAAGCCCCGGCTTCTTCCTGCCGACCCCGCCGCCCGCCAGCGGCAACACCCCGCCGGCCGAGGAGCCGCCCGGCACAGTGCCCCCGCCCGTGCTGCCCGTCGTGGCCTGCGCCGACCTGGCCGGCAAAAGCCTGCCTGCCGCGCTCATCAGCCTGCCCACGCAGGGCGCCACCGTCACCAGCGCCACGCCCGTGGCGGCCGGCGACGCGGGCAACACGCTGGGCGACCACTGCCGCGTGCGCGGCACCATCGCGCCGGTGGACCCGGCCTCGCAGCTCATCCACTTCGCGGTCAACCTGCCCGAGCAGTGGAACCAGAAGACCATCCACTTCGGCGGCGGCGGCTTCGACGGCGTGCTCATCGACGGCACCGAGGTCATCCGCTTCGGCCCCGCCGGCAAGCCCGCTCCGCTGGCGCTGGGCTACGCCACCTACGGCGACGACTCGGGCCACCAGTCGAGCAGCATCACCGACGGCAAGTTCGCGGCCAACGACGAGCAGCTGGCCAACTACGGCGGCCAGTCGCTCAAGAAGACGCGCGACGTGGCGCAGGCGCTGGTGTTTGCGCGCTATGCGGCCAAGCCCAGGCACGCCTACTTCCTCGGCACTTCGACCGGCGGGCGCGACGCGCTGAGCTACATCCAGCGCTGGCCGCAGGACTACGACGGCGTGATCGCCAACGAGCCCGCGCTCAACTACACCGGCACGCGGCTGTCGAACGTGGCGGTGGGCCGCGCGCTGTACAACGACGGCGGCAAGGGCTGGCTCAACCTGACGGAGACGCTGCTGGTGCAGAAGGCCGCGATGCAGGCCTGCGACAAGCTCGACGGCGCCATCGACAACATCGTGAGCAATGTGGAGAGCTGCCGCCAGCTGAACACGCAGATCCTTGCGTCGCTGCGCTGCCCCAACGGCGCGGACACGGCCGACACCTGCCTGTCGGACGCGCAGATCGACACGGTGCACGCCATCGAATCGCCGCTCGAATTCACGACGTACGCGCTGGCCAACGGCGTGAAGCGCGCTGGCGGCTACAACCTCCTCGAAGGCGCACTGGTGGCCGGCCCGTACACCACGCGCGATCTCGGCACGCGCAAGGCGCCGGGCAACCCCGCCACCTCGGCCGACGCCAACATGTATGTCACGGGCGACCAGTGGGTGAAGTTCTTCGTCACGCGCGATGCCGGTTTCAACACGCTCACCTTCGATCCGCAGAACCCCGGCGTGTACGCGGCGCGCGTGGCCGAGGTGTCGAAGCTCACCGACGCGACCGACCCGAACCTTGCACCCTTCTTCGCGCGCGGCGGCAAGCTGATCATGCTGCACGGCCTGGCCGACGAGGTGATCAGCCCCAACTCGACCATCGACTACTACCGGCAGCTCGTCGCCACGCTGGGCCAGGCCGCGGTCACGCAGAACGTGCGCTTCTACACCGTGCCCGGCATGGGCCACGGCACCGGCAGCTTCATTCCCAACTGGGACTCGCTCGCGGCGCTCGAAGGCTGGGTCGAGGCCGGCCTCGCGCCCGCCACCCCTGTGGCTGTGGACGCCGTGCCCGGCAGCTACGGCCGCACGCGCCCGCTGTGCCAGTTTCCGTCGTGGCCCAAGTACCGCGGCAGCGGCAGCCTTGATGCGGCCGTCAACTACAGCTGCGTGACCGAAGTCGGCGACCCGCTGGCCTGCCCCAACCTGCCGGCGAGCGCAACGCGCTACAAAGGCGGCAACAGCTTCGGCGAGGAACTGCAGGTGCAGATCGACCCGGCCACCATGGCCTACACCGTGACCATCGATGCGAGCCACGCACCCACGCGGGTCGGCACGCAGCGCAGCGGCTCGCTCGTGTCGCAGGGCAGCTGCAGCTATGCGAGCGGCGAGAGCGGGGCGGTGTTCAGCTTCGGGGCCGGCGGCGTGCTGCTGGGCGGCGTGAACCCGCCGAGCGGCAGCGGCTTCTCGCCGCTGGTGGCGTTCCAGAACACCTTCCAGAACGTGTCGCCGTCGACGGACTTCCGCTCGGTGTCGCTGATCTTCAATGCGGCCGGCGTGGAACAGCTCGGCGCGGGCACCACGGCGGCGTTCTCGTCGGCGGGGCGGCTGCGCAATGCGGGCACCTTCCAGTTCTGCCGCAGCCCGGCGTCGAACAGCTTCATGACCTACGACCAGACCTGCAAGAACACCGAGAAGGGCTACCTCAGCTACAGCACGGCGCGCGGCGCCTTCGACATGTACACGACCTCGACCTCGTCGAGCGGCACCGCCGAGACCGAGGGCGGCACGCTCACCGGTTCGGTGGTGATCGGGCTGGTCAACGGCGTGTCGACGCCGCTGTACCTGCGCCGCGTGGCCACCGCCGTGCCGGCGACCGACACCAGCAGCGGCGCGGCCACCGTCATCCAGCCGGGCCTGCGTCTGCTCGCCGTGCAGCAGACCCTCATGTCCGGCGCGGCCGACGGCAGCTACGCCATGGCCAGCGTGAAGGGCGAGACCCGCGAGACCACCGTGGTCGGCACGGCCTTCAACCTCGGCGGCGCGGCCACCACGCTGGGCTACGACACGCCGGTGCTTGGCGTGGCGCAGGCCGGTGCCGGCCGTCCGGGCCACCTCATCTTCAACAGCGGCGTCGTGGCCTTCGTCACCACCGATGGGGGGAACGCGACGCTGGACCTCGGAGTACGCCATTGAAAAAATACCTCTCGCAACTTGCCGCCGTCGCTTGGCTGGGTGCCGCGCCGCTGCTGTCCGCGCACGCGGCCCCCGCCATCGCGCCGAAGCCCACGGCCTGCCCGTCGCCCGTGCCCGAGACCGCGCGCTGCTACACCGGTGAAGACGGTGCGGGGTCGTTCTACTGGATCGCCATTCCCAAAGACTGGCAGCGCGGCGTGCTCGTGATGCACGCGCACGGCGGCCCCGAGACCGGCGCGCCCAAGCTCGCGCGCAGCGAGGAAGACCTCAAGCGCTGGGCCGTCACCGTGAAGGCCGGCTATGCCTGGGCCGGCTCCACCTACCGGCGCGGCGGCTACGGCGTGACGATGGCGGCGCAAGACACCGAGCGGCTGCGCCAGATCGTCGTGCGCCACTTCGGCACGCCCCAGCGCACGCTGCTGCATGGGCAGAGCTACGGCGCGGGCGTGGCGGCGAAGGCGGCCGAACTCTATGCGCCGGTGGGCGATGCGAAGTCGCCCTACGACGGCCTGCTGCTCACCAGCGGCGTGCTCGGCGGCGGCAACAGCGCCTATGACTTCCGGCTCGACCTGCGCGTGGTGTATCAGTACGTCTGCCGCAACCATCCCAAGCCCGACGAGCCGCAGTACCCGTTGTGGATGGGCCTGCCGATGGACGCGAAGCTCACGCGCGCGGACCTCGCCGCGCGCGTCAAGGACTGCACCGGCGTCGGCACGCCCGCCTCGCAGCGCACGCCCGAGCAAGCGGCGCGGCTGAAGACGATCCTGTCGGTCGTGAAGATCCCCGAGCGCTCGCTCGTCGGCCACCTCAACTGGGCGACCTGGCTGTTCCAGGACCTCGTGCAGCAGCGCCTGAAGGGCCGCAACCCCTTCGGCAACATCGGCGTGGTCTACAGCGGCTCGAGCGACGATGCGGCGCTCAATGCCGGCGTGCTGCGCTACGCGGCCGACCCGCAGGCGCAAGGTGCGCTCGCGGCCGACAGCCAGCCCACGGGCCGCACCTCGCTGCCCACCGTGGGCCTGCATGCCATCGACGACCCGACCGCATTTGTCGAGCTCGAGAACGCCTACCGCCGCATCCGCGACGCGGCCGGCACGGGCGGCCATCTGGTGCAGAGCTTCAGCGCCGAGCGCGAGCACAGCTACCTCAGCGATTCGGAATACCCCGCGCTCTTCGGCGCATTGCTCGACTGGATCGACAAGGGCGAGAAGCCCGCGCCCCAGAGCCTCGCCCAACGTTGCGCGTCGCTCATGCCGCGCTACGACACCGACGGCAAGAACGGCTGCCACATCCAGCCCGAATGGCAACCCCCGACGCTCGAAAGCCGCGTGCCTTCGCGCGCGCCCTGATTCTTCTTTTTGACCTTGACGGAGACCTTCATGAAAAAACTGTTCGCCCTCGCGGCGATGGCCCTGGCTGTGTGCGCCCACGCGCAGGACTTTCCCGCGGGCAAGCCCGTGACCATCGTCGTGCCCTTCGCGGCCGGCGGCCCGACCGACCGCGTGGCGCGCGATCTGGCCGAGGCACTGCGCAAGCCGCTGGGCGGTGTCAGCGTCATCATCGACAACGTGCCCGGCGCGGGCAGCTCCATCGGTGCGGCCAAGGTCGCGCGCGCCAACCCCGACGGCTACACGCTGCTGCTCAACCACATCGCGATGGCGACCGTGCCGACGCTGGTGCGCAACGTGCCGTTCAAGGTCGAGACCGACTTCGAGTACCTGGGCATCGTCAACGACGTGCCCATGACGCTCATCGCCAAGCCCAGCCTGCCGGCCACCAACTACAAGGAACTGACCGCCTGGATCGCCGCCAACAAGGGCAAGATCAACCTGGGCAACGCGGGCATCGGCTCGGCCTCGCACCTGTGCGGCCTGCTCTACCAGAGCGCCACGAAGACCGAGATGACGCCTGTGCCCTACAAGGGCACGGCGCCAGCCATCACCGACCTGATCGGCGGCCAGATCGACCTCCTGTGCGACCAGAGCACCAACACCTCGCCGCAGATCGAAGCGAAGAAGGTCAAGGCCTATGCAGTGACCACGCTCAAGCGCCTGACCACGCCGCTCTTGAAAGACCTGCCAACGCTCGATGAGGCCGGTCTGAAGAACTTCCAGGTGACGATCTGGCACGGCCTGTACGCGCCCAAGGGCACGCCCGCGCCGGTGCTCAAGAAGATCAGCGACGCGCTGAAGGCGGCGCTGAAAGATGCGGACTTCATCAAGCGCGAGGAAGCACTCGGCGCCGTGGTCGCCACCGACGGGCGCATCGAGCCCGAGGGGCACAAGAAGTTCGTGGCGGCGGAGATTGCGAAGTGGAGCCCGATCATCAAGGCGGCGGGGGTGTACGCGGACTGAGGTTGTCGGCTGGCGTCAGCCGCCCGGTGCGACGGACTCTCCGCTCCATCGGACGCGCGACGCCTGCAGGTGATGCCGCATGGCCGCGGCTGCCACTTGCAGACCGGGTGTCACCAGCGGGAGGTAGATCGCCTCTTGCTTCACGAAGGCCGCTTCCCATGCCCGCGGGTTTTCCGTGCGTTTGCTCGTGTGCGGCGAGATCGGGCTGTGCACGCGCAAGTTGGGGCACCTGCCAATGTGTCACGCTATGCTGTCGCCCCTATAACCAGGAGCGAAGAGCGAATGAAATCTCGTTGGAAGATCTGGGCCTCGATCACGGCCTTGATGGCGATATCGGGCTGCACACAGTATCCGATCGCAATGACGGCTGAGACGTTCGAAACCATCATCGAGGGTCGCTATGACCCGAGCAAACAAGGGCTTCTCGCCGACTGCATCTTCGATGGATGGGACACGGTGATGAACTACGCCGCGTTTTCTCAGGCAAGGCTCGTCAAGCGTGCATGGGGCTACCGGGTAGATTCCATCTCAATGACCAACAAGCTGATGGCTGCGGAATTGCGAGACGATGGAATCGTCACCATCTCGCGCATGAAGGAGCGGCGCATGGTCACCACGCTGGTACCTGAGACCACCGCCGCAACCGCTTGCCTCACTCGCTATGGCGCGACCTTCACGAAGGTCGGCGGCCCGTAGGATCACGAGAGACCATCGAGCTGCCGACGGGCCCTCGTTTTTTTATTGCAATCTCTCTTCGATGGAGGTTGCGAAAAAAGCCTCACCCCAACCGCATCGACAACTCCACGTCACCGCCGAACGGCACCGACAGGTACCCGCTGTCAGGCGAGCGTACGCGCGCCAGGTACGCCGGGCTGTGGTCGGCGTTGTCCGCCACGATCAGCGCGCCCGGCCGCAGGCGCGCCTCGACCAGCGCCAGCACGTCGGGGTAGAGCGCCTTGGCGCCATCGAGCAGCAGCAGGTCGATGGACTCTGGCAGGTCGACGGCCAGCGTCTGCAGCGCATCGCCTTCGCGGATCTCGACCAGGTCGGCCACGCCGCCTTCGGCCAGGTGCGCGCGGGCCCTGGCGACCTTCGAGGGTTCGAACTCGCTGCCGATCAGGCGGCCGCCGCCGTTGTCGCGCAGCGCCGCGGCCATGTACAGGGTGGACAGGCCGAAGGAGGTGCCGAACTCCACGATGTGGCGCGCGTTCGTGCTGCGCGCCAGCTGGTACAGCAGCACGCCGGTCTCGCGCGACACGGGCAGCCACACATCCTTGAGCCGGCTGTAGAGCGCGATGTACTCGGTCTTGCTGTGCATCAGCCGGTGGCGTTCCTCCGGGCTGACGTCGGCGATGGCCGGGCTGGTGGCCGCGCTGGCCTCCTGGAACAGGCGGTCCAGCAAGGGCGCGAGGGGGGCGGTGGTCAAGGTGCTCACGGGTTTCTTTCGTGTGAAAAGCAGATGAGAAATACTATGAAGAACCCTTCATGTTTTCCATTCGCGTTTCGCCACGCTCCCATGACCGACCGTCAAAGCACCCCGATCTCCTCTCGCAGGCAGCCCAAGCAGGCGCGCTCGGCCGACCTTCTCGGGGCCATTCTTCAGGCCGCTGTTCAGGTTTTGGCGAAAGAAGGCGTGCGCCGCTTCACCACGACGCGCGTGGCCGAGCGTGCGGGCGTGAGCGTGGGGTCGGTGTACCAGTACTTCCCGAACAAGGCGTCGATCCTGTTCCGCTTGCAGAGCGATGAATGGCGGCAGACCACGGAGTTGATGCGCGGCATCCTCGGGGACACGCAGCGTCCTGCTCTGGAGCGCCTGCGCCTGCTGACGCACGCATTCGTCCGCTCCGAATGCGAGGAGGCCGACGTGCGAACGGCGCTCGACGCCGCCGCGCCGTTCTACCGCGACGCACCCGAGGCGCAAGAAGTGCGCGCCGCCGGCGACGAGATCGTCCGCGTGTTCATGCAGGAGGCGCTGCCAGCGGCTTCCGATGCCACGCGTGCGATGGCGGGCGACCTGATCGTGGCGACGCTCAGCGCCGTGGGGAAAGAATTCTCGGAGCGCCCTCGCACCGACGCCGAGATCGAGGCCTGGGCGGGTGCGATGGCCGACATGTTCTGCGTCTACATGGAAAGCCTGGCCTCGCGCTGAACCGGCCGCGAGGCGCTTCGTGCATCAATGGTCGTGATGCAGATAACTCGCCTGCCTCGGCAACCGCAAGCTCACCAGGAACGCGATCACCATCATCGCGCTCACGTACCAGAAGAACGCCGACTCGTGGCCCAGTGACTTGAGCCCCAGCGCCACGTACTCGGCCGATCCGCCGAAGATCGCATTCGCCACCGCGTAGGCCAGGCCCACGCCCAGTGCGCGCACCTCGGGCGGGAACATCTCGGCCTTCACGATGCCGCTGATCGAGGTGTAGAAGCTCACGATGGCCAGCGCCGCGATGATCAGCACGAAGGCCAGCACCGGGCTCGTCGTGTGCTGCAGCGCCGTGAGGATCGGCACGGTGGCCAGCGCGCCCAGGCCGCCGAACAGCAGCATGTTGTTGCGCCGCCCGATGCGGTCCGACAGCGCACCGAACAGCGGCTGCATGCACATGTAGACGAAGAGCGCGCCCGTCATCACGTAGCTCGCGGTCTTGATCGGCAGGTGCACGGTGTTCACCAGGTACTTCTGCATGTAGGTGGTGAAGGTGTAGAAGATCAGCGAACCGCCGGCCGTGTAGCCCAGCACGGTGAGGAAGGCCGGCGTGTGGTGCTTGAAGAGCCCGGCCATGCTGCCGGCCTCCTTGTTGGCCTTGGCCTCGGCGCTTTGCGTTTCGTGCAGCGTGCGACGCAGCAGCAGCGCGACCACGGCGGCAATGGCGCCGATCACGAAGGGAATGCGCCAGCCCCAGGCCTTGAGCTCGGCCTCGGTGAGCAGCTGTTCGAGCACCACGATGACCAGCACCGCGAGCAGCTGGCCGCCGATGAGCGTGACGTACTGGAACGACGAGAAGAAGCCGCGCTGCCCGCGCAGCGCCACCTCGCTCATGTAGGTGGCGGTGGTGCCGTATTCGCCGCCCACCGACAGGCCCTGGAACAGGCGGCACACCAGCAGCAGGAAGGGCGCCCAGGCACCGATCTGCGCATAGGTGGGCAGGCAGGCGATGACGAGCGAGCCGGCGCACATCATGGTCACCGAGATCAGCATCGAGGTCTTGCGCCCGAGCCGGTCGGCCACGCGGCCGAAGAGCCAGCCGCCGATGGGCCGCATCAGGAAGCCGGCCGCGAACACGCCGGCGGTGTTCAGCAGCTGTGCGGTGGGGTCCGACTTGGGGAAGAAGGCCGGCGCGAAATAGAGCGCCGAGAAGGCATACACGTAGAAGTCGAACCACTCGACCAGGTTGCCGGAAGAGGCCGCCATGATCGCGAAGACGCGGTGGCGTTTTTCTTCGGCCGTGTAGTGAGGGAGGGACGAAGAAGAGGCCGCGAGGCCTCCCTGGGTCGAGGTGACTGCGCTCATGGTGTGCCTTCTGTGGCCCCGGGGGACCTGTTGTTGTGGCTCAACCATTCTGCGCCGCCCTGCGGGGGTGGCGTGTCAGCCGACGCCGCATCGGCCTGCGCCCGACGGGGTCTTCAGCCGCCTGTCAGAACGTGCCAGGCAACAGGATGTCCGACTTCACATCGTCGATCTGCGTGCGACCGCAGAAGGCCATCGTGATGTCCAGTTCCTTGTGGATGATCTGCAGCGCGCGCGTCACGCCCTCCTGGCCATAGGCGCCCAGGCCGTACAGGAAGCTGCGGCCGATCAGCGTGCCGCGTGCGCCCAGGGCGCGGGCCTTGAGCACGTCTTGCCCGCTGCGCACGCCGCCGTCCATCCACACCTCGATCTGGCTGCCCACGGCATCGGCGATGGCCGGCAGCGCGGCGATGGACGACGGGGCGCCGTCGAGCTGGCGCCCGCCGTGGTTCGACACGATGAGCGCGTCGGCGCCGCTGGCCACGGCCAGGCGTGCGTCTTCGGCGTCCATGATGCCCTTGAGGATCAGCTTGCCGCCCCAGCGCTTCTTGATCCATTCGACGTCCGCCCAGCTCAGGGCCGGGTCGAACTGCTCGGCGGTCCATGACGACAGCGACGACAGGTCTTTCACGCCCTTGGCGTGGCCGGCGATGTTGCCGAAGGTGCGGCGCTTGGTGCCCAGCATGCCCATGCACCAGCGCGGCTTGGTCGCCAGGTTGATGAGGTTCTTGATCGTGGGCTTGGGCGGCGTGGACAGGCCGTTCTTGATGTCCTTGTGGCGCTGCCCGAGGATCTGCAGGTCGAGCGTGAGCTGCAGCGCCGACACGTTGGCGGCCTTGGCGCGGTCGATCAGGCGCTCGATGAAGTCGCGATCCTTCATCACGTAGAGCTGGAACCAGAAGGGATGCCGGTCGGTGTTCTCTGCAATGTCTTCCAGCGAGCAGATGCTCATGGTCGAGAGCGTGAACGGAATGCCGAAGGCCTTGGCCGCGCGCGCGCCCAGAATTTCGCCGTCGGCGTGCTGCATGCCGGTCAGGCCCGTGGGCGCGATGGCCACGGGCATGGCCACCTCCTGGCCGATCATGGTGGTGCGGGTGGAGCGGCCTTCCATGTTCACGGCCACGCGCTGGCGCAGCTTGATCTTCTGGAAGTCGCTCTCGTTGGCGCGGTAGGTGCTCTCGGTCCAGGCGCCGGAGTCGGCGTAGTCGTAGAACATCTTCGGCACGCGCCGCTGGGCGATCGCCCGCAGGTCTTCGATGCAGGTGATCTTGGAAAGGTCGGGCACGGGGGAGGTCTCCTGGCTGGTGTTATGGGGGTCAAGGCGGGCCGGGCCATGTGGGCCACGGCAGCGCCGGGGGTCGAGTCTGCAGGGGAAACGCGCCGGCGACCTGAAAAAAGCCCACACCCCGGCTGAAAATTATTCAGCCCGGCTCGCGCAGCGCCTGGCGCAGCCATTCGACGAAGGTGGCGCATTCCCAGCGTTCCATGGTGCCGGGGCGCCAGCACAGGAAGTAGGCGTTGGGCGAGGGCGCGCTGTGCGGCGACAGGCGCACCAGCCGGCCGTTGTCGAGCCAGGCGCGGCCCAGCCGCAGGTGCATGAGCACCACGCCGAAGTCTTCGGCGGCCGCATCGAGCGCCAGCCCCAGGTCGTTGAACTGGTGGCCCACGGCCGGCTCGGGCAGGCCGATGCCGCAGGCCTTGAACCAGATGCGCCACGACTCCAGCGGCGTGCGCAGCAGCTGCACGCGCGCCACCTCGGCGTCGGTCGAAAAGTGCTGCTCGAAGGGCCCGTGGCGTTCCAGATAGGCCGGGCTGCACACCGGCGAGACGTCGTCGGCCAGCAGCTGGCAGAACTCGCGGTCGTGGAACGGGCCGGTGCCGAAGCGCAGCTCGATGTCGGCGTCTTCGGCCGTGAAGTTACGCACCGGCATGGTCACCTGCAGCATCAGCTCGATGGTCGGGTAGGCGTCGCGGAACTCGGCCAGCCGGGGCAGCAGCATCTGGCGCGAGAAGGTGGGCGTGACGGCCACGCGCAGCCGCCGCACCTGCGACGCGGGCTCGCGTCCCGGCACCTGCTGCAGCGCCGCGATGGCCTCGCGCACGCGCGCCAGGTAGGCCACGCCGTCGGCGCTCAGGCCGAAGTCGTTGCCCGTGAAGAGCTTGAGCTCGAGCTGCGTCTCGAGCTGGCGGATGCGGTGGCTGACCGCGCTGGGCGTGACGCTGAGCTCCTCGGCCGCGACGTTCACGCTGCGCAGCCGCGCGACGGCCTCGAAGGCCTGCAGGCCCTGGGTCGAGGGAAGTCGCGTCGATGCCATGTGTTTCTTGGAAGGGAGTGAGCGATGCGATGTTATCGAAGCGCGACGAGCGCATCGAGCAGCCGCCGCAGGTCGTCGACCGCCTCGCGCGCCAGGGCCGCATCGCCCATCTGCGCCTTGACGATGGCGCCGTCGACGCCCAGCGCGGCCGCCTGCGCAACGGCCATGCGCTGCGGGCCGTCGGGCAGCAGGCCGGCGATCACCTCGACCATCTCGCGCTTGTGCTCGCGCGCGATGTCGGCGGCGCCGGCCACGCTGGCACCGACTTCCACCACCGAGTTGATGAAGGCACAGCCCCGAAACAGCGGGTCGGCGAACCACTCGGCCATCACGTCGGCCAGCACCGGCAGCGCCTGCCCCTGCGCGATGCGCTGCTGCGCGTCGCGCCGGCCCAGCGCATCGACGAACCAGGCCATCCACACGCCGTGCCGGTGGTCGAGAAAGGCGCGCACCAGGTCGTCCTTCGAGGGGAAGTGCCGGTAGAAGGTGACCTTGGTGACGCCCGACGCGGCGATCACGCGGTCGATGCCGGTGGCGCGGATGCCGTCGGCATAGAAGAACTCGTGCGCCGTGAGCAGGATGCGCTCGCGCGCGGGCAGTGCAGAGATGTCCATGCGGCGATTGTAGGCATGTAGACAGGTCTGTCTACTCGTGGCACATTGCGGGCCTTCATCACTTCATCTTTTGACTGAAAGACCGCCATGGAATCCCGCCCGCCGCTGCCGCCCTTCACCCTCGAATCCGCCCTCCAGAAAGTCCAGGCCGCCGAAGACGCCTGGAACTCGCGCGACCCCGTGCGCGTGAGCCTGGCCTACACGCCCGACACCGAATGGCGCAACCGCGCCGACTTCGTCAATGGCCGCGAACAGGTGGTCGAGTTCCTGTCGCGCAAGTGGGAGCGCGAGCACGACTACCGCCTGAAGAAGCAGCTGTGGGCCTTCATGGACAACCGCATCGCGGTGCGCTTCGAGTACGAATGGCACGACGCCGCGGGCCAGTGGTTCCGCAGCCATGGCAACGAGAACTGGGAGTTTGCGCAGAACGGGTTGATGCAAAGGCGCTACGCGAGCATCAACGACCAGCCCATTGCGGAATCGGAGCGCAAGTTCCGCTGGGAGCGCTGAAGCGGTCTTGCTCCTTCCCCCTCTGGGGGACGGTTGGGATGGGGGCAGGCCTTCGAACAGGCGCCATGTTTTTTCGGAGGCCGCGTGCCCCCACCCCAGCCCTCCCCCAGAGGGGGAGGGAGCAAGTCAGCTGGGCATGTCTGTTGCTAGTCCTGTTGCATCCGTTTCAACCCAGGAGCCAAGCCGCATGAACCGCAACGACGTCACCGAGAAGATCATCACCGTGAAGGTGTCCAAGGGCATCCAGTGGGCCGACGTGGCCAAGAAGGTCGGCCTGTCGAAGGAGTGGACCACCGCCGCCTGCCTCGGCCAGATGACGCTCGACGACAAGCAGGCCAAGGCCGTCGGCAAGATCTTCGGCCTCACGCCCGAGGAGCAGAAGTGGCTCCAGCTCGTGCCCTACAAGGGCTCGCTGCCCACGCCCGTACCCACCGACCCGCTGATCTACCGCTGGTACGAGGTGGTGAGCGTGTACGGCACCACCATCAAGGAACTGATCCACGAGGAGTTCGGCGACGGCATCATGAGCGCCATCGACTTCAGCATGGACATCCAGCGCCAGCCCGACCCGAAGGGCGACCGCGTCAACGTGGTGCTGTCGGGCAAGTTCCTGCCGTACAAGAGCTACTGAGGCCAGGCGCTCAGTCAGTACACCGGTGCCGCCGGCTTCGGCCGCTGCGTCGGGGCCGGGCGCCAGCCCGGGCCCGCCATGCCGTAGCGCGCGCCCTCGATCGCACCGGCAATGGCGCGCGCCACGCCATCGACCGGCGTCGTCAGCCGTCGCCGCGTGCGCATGCGCTCGAAGGCGTAGCTGTCGGCGATGCGCTCGGCCAGCGGGTCGGCGGCCTCGGCCACGTCGGGGCTCACCAGCGAGACGTGCACACGCCCCGCGTGTTCCCGCCGCAGCCCTTCGGAAATCGCCTGCACCGCGTACTGCGTGCCGTGGTACACGGCCGAGTCGGGCGTGGCGCCGCCCATGGCCACCGGCGCGACGTTGACGATGTGGCCCCAGCCCTGCTCCTGCATCGTGGGCAGCACGGCCGCCACGCCCAGCAGCATGCCGCGCAGGTTGACGTCGATCATCAGCTCCCACTCCTCGATCTTGCGCTGCCACAGCGGCGACAGCGGCATCACGCCGGCGGCATTCACCAGCACGTCGATGCGGTCGTGCGTGTCGAGGGCGAACTCGGCAAAGGCCTCCATGTCGGGCCGGTGCGTCACGTCCAGCCGCCGGAAGCTCGCCGAGCCGCCGGTGGCGTTGATCTCGGCCGCGAGCGCCGCGAGCCGTTCGGTGCGGCGCGCGCCGAGCACCACATGGGCGCCACGCCGCGCGAGCCGCCGCGCCGTCGCCTCGCCGATGCCGCTGCTGGCGCCGGTGACGAGAACCACTGTGTCCTGGATTGCACTCATACAAAACTCCTCATGCGGGTCGGTGCGCCACGGCGCGAGGGGTGCGCCGGGCATGGGGATGAGTCTCGGGGCGAAGGGGCTGGAGGCGGTATCCGGATCGAACGAGGTTTTTGCCTGATCCTGCGAAATGCAGAAACAGGCGAGCCGTGCGCGGGGCCGCGTCAGCCGCGCCGGCCCAGCCGGTTCCCCAACGCCAGCAGCCCCCATCCCGCCAACCCGAAGGTCAGCGCGATGCCTGCGGCATAGACGGCCACGCCGCCGTAGCCGCCCACGTTCGCGGGATTGAGGAAGGGGTAGGGGTACCAGCCGATGTGGCTGCCGCGCACCAGCGTGTAGGCCAGGTAGGCCATCGGGAAGACCAGCGTCCACAGCAGCTGCCGGCCGCCGAGGCGCGTGCGCGGCGGCTGCAGCAGCCAGTCGAGCAGCACGACGCACGGCATCACGTGGTGCAGCAGCGTGTTGATCCACGGCCGCAGCGCGCCGAGGTCGACGTCGCGCAGCAGCAGCGAGAAGACGATGCCGACCACCACCATGTTCACGGCCGACATGGCGCGCAGCCCTTCGTCAGGCCCCGTGGACACCGGCTGCCAGAGGCGGCGCGCGCCCAGCACCAGCACGATCGCCGCGAACAGGTTCGAGAGGTTGGTGAAGAAGCTGAAGAAGTTGACGACGTTGAAGCCCATGCGCACATGGATCGTCAGCTGCCAGCCGATCGCCACCAAGGTCAGCAGGCCGAAGAAGAGGCGCAAGGCAGGCCAGATCACGCGATGCTGCCCTCGGCTCAGGGCTTGCAGTTGCCGCCCATGGACACCGAGCCGTCCTTGCACTCGGTGAGCATCGGCTCGCCGCGCGGTGCGGGGGCCGAGGTGGATGCAGGGGCCGGCGAGGCCGCGCCGCCTTCGCGCTGGTAGACGATCTTCTTGGTGCCGAGGTCGCAGCTGCCCACCACCTGGCCGCTTGCCGTGGCGGTGGCATCGACGGTGACGACGCTGAAGTTCGTCACGCCCGATGCGGCGATCTTGGCCTCGATCTCGGCGCGCAGCGTGTCGCAGTTGCTCTGGGCGTGGGCGCCGCCGGCGGCCACGAGCAGGGTCGACGCGGCAGCAGCAGTCACAAGCAGACGGAGTTTCATGAGGGGCCTGCCTTTCTTTTCTCTTGCAGTGGAATGGGGGCGGGGGAGTCGGCGTCTAGTTTCGCGCTGCGCGGTGGCAGACGCAAAGACAAACGCAAAAACAAACGGCCTGCCGCGCGAGCGACAGGCCGTTGGTGTCAGGGCTTCCGGGTCAGCACAGACCCGGAAGACGCAGGCGCAGCGGGATCAGGCCGCCGGTGCCAGCGCCGCGTTCAGCGTGGCGCTCGGGCGCATCACGGCTTCGTACTTCTTCGGGTCGGCCAGGTAGTAGCCGCCGATGTCCACGGCCTTGCCTTGCACGGCGGCGAGTTCGTCGACGATCTTCTTCTCGTTGGCGGTGAGCGTCTCGGCCAGCTTCTTGAACTTGGCCTGCAGGTCCTTGTCCTCGGTCTGCGCGGCGAGTTCCTGGGCCCAGTACATGGCCAGGTAGAACTGGCTGCCGCGGTTGTCGAGCTGACCGGTCTTGGGCGACGGGTTCTTGTTGTTGTCCAGCAGCTGGCCGGTGGCGGCGTCGAGCGTCTTGGCCAGGATCTTGGCTTGCGCGTTGCCGGTCTTCAGGCCCAGGTCTTCCAGGCTCACGGCCAGCGCGAGGAATTCACCCAGCGAGTCCCAGCGCAGGTGGTTTTCTTCCACCAGCTGCTGCACGTGCTTGGGAGCCGAGCCGCCCGCGCCGGTCTCGTACATGCCGCCGCCGGCCATCAGGGGCACGATCGACAGCATCTTGGCCGAGGTACCCAGTTCCATGATGGGGAACAGGTCGGTCAGGTAGTCGCGCAGGATGTTGCCGGTGGCGCTGATGGTGTCCAGGCCGCGCACGACGCGCTCCAGCGTGTAACGCATGGCACGCACCTGGCTCATGATCTGGATGTCCAGGCCCGTGGTGTCGTGCTCGTGCAGGTACATCTTGACCTTGGTGATCAGCTGCGCCTCGTGCGGGCGGTAGGCGTCGAGCCAGAACACGACCGGCATGCCGGAGTTGCGCGCGCGGTTGACGGCCAGCTTCACCCAGTCGCGGATGGCGGCGTCCTTGACCTGGCACATGCGCCAGATGTCGCCTTGCTCCACGTCTTCGCTCATCAGCACTTCGCCGGTGTCCAGGTCGGTGATGTTGGCCACGCCGTCTTCGGGGATCTCGAAGGTCTTGTCGTGCGAGCCGTACTCTTCGGCCTTCTGGGCCATCAGGCCGACGTTGGGCACGGTGCCCATGGTCTTGGGGTCGAAGGCGCCGTGCCACTTGCAGAAGTTGATGATCTCCTGGTAGATGCGGGCGAAGGTCGATTCGGGCATCACGGCCTTCACGTCCTTCAGGCGGCCGTCGGCGCCCCACATCTTGCCGCCGTTGCGGATCATGGCGGGCATCGAGGCGTCCACGATCACGTCGTTGGGCGAATGGAAGTTGGTGATGCCCTTGGCCGAGTCGACCATGGCCAGCTCGGGGCGGCCTTCGTGGCAGGCGTGCAGGTCGCGCTTGATCTCGTCCTGCGTGCTCTGGGGCAGCGTGGCGATCTTGTTGTACAGGTCGACCATGCCGTTGTTGACGTTGATGCCCAGCTCGTCGAACAGCTTGCCGTGTTTCTCGAAGGCTTCCTTGTAGAAGATCTTCACGCAGTGGCCGAACACGATGGGGTGCGAGACCTTCATCATGGTGGCCTTGACGTGCAGCGAGAACATGACGCCGGTCTTGTGCGCGTCTTCGATTTCCTTTTCATAGAAGGCCAGCAGGGCCTTCTTGCTCATGAACATGGAGTCGATGACTTCGCGGTCGAGCAGGGCGACCTTGGACTTGAGCACGATGGTCTTGCCGCTCTTGGTGAGCAGTTCCATCTTGACGTTGCGCGCGCGGTCCAGGGTCATGGACTTTTCGCCGTGATAGAAGTCGCCGCCGTGCATGTGCGAGACGTGCGAGCGCGAGGCCTGGCTCCAGTCGGCCATGCTGTGCGGGTTCTTGCGGGCGTATTCCTTCACGGCGCGGGGCGCGCGGCGGTCGGAGTTGCCTTCGCGCAGCACGGGGTTCACGGCGCTGCCGGTGCACTTGTTGTAGCGCGTGCGGATGTCCTTGTCCTCGTTCGAGGTCGGGTTCTCCGGGTAGTCGGGGATCTTGTAGCCCTTGCCCTGCAGTTCCTTGATCGCCGACTTGAGCTGGGCGACCGAGGCGCTGATGTTGGGCAGCTTGATGATGTTGGCGTCGGGCTGCAGCGTGAGCTTGCCCAGTTCGGCCAGGTTGTCAGGCACCTTCTGGTCGTCGCTCAGGAATTCGGGGAATTCGCCCAGGATGCGGGCGGCCACCGAGATGTCGCTCGTCGTCACGTTGATGCCGGCCGGAGCCGTGAAGGCGCGCACGATGGGCAGGAAGGCGTAGGTCGCCAGCAGGGGCGCCTCGTCGGTGAGGGTGTAGACGATGGTGGGTTGCTTCGTGCTCATGCGCTTGCTTCCGTAGGTTCTGGGTTGTCGAGAGGGCTGAAATTTCATTGGGCGAAATGGACTTTCGCCGGAGCCCCCCATTGTCGCCCGGTCGGGCCGGGGCGCGGTCGGAGAAACCCCGATGACCCCTCTGCCAGGGCTTCGCGCGATGGCTACCATTGCGCCCCATGAAAAAGCTGCCTCTTGCCGGGATCGTCGGTCTTCTCGCGTCGCTGCCGGCCGGCCCCCTGCTCGCCGCGCCCGCGGCGCAGGTCTTCGTGGCCGTCAAGGCGCCCGAGGCCGTCGACGCCATGTGGCGCGCCCACCTGTGCGCCTTGCTGCCCCAGCCCTGCGATGCGCAGGCGCTGAAGCTGCACCGCCCGCGCGACGGCGGCGCGCCCGACGACTACCTGCTCACCTCGGAAAAGCCCCTGGCCATGGCGCGCCTGAAGCGCGATGCCGGCGCCGACACCTGGCAGCTCGCGCAGCTGCACGATTTTTCGACCTACGTGGCCTCGCAGCAGCGCGACCGCCCCAGCGACCACCCCGAGTTGCACCTGGCCCTCGCGCCGGTGCTCTACCCGCTGGCGGAAGGCCGTTGGGCCGTGGCCGTGACCCAGCGCGAATCGGAAAGCTATTCGGGCGGCGGCGCGTCCTATGTGACGGCCGACTTCGTGCCGCTGGACACGCCGCCCGGGCAGCGCGCCAAGGCCGCGCGCGAGGGCATCCCGTACTGGTGTTCGCGGTCGATCCGCGCCTGCTTCAGCGAGAAGGAATACAAGACCTCGAAGCACTGCCACGACGAAAGCCGCGGCAGCCTGCGCATCGCCTACGACGCGCCGGCGAAGGCCGGCGGCCCCTATGGGTGGCGCTACACCTGGCTGCAGAGCGAGTGGCCGGCGCACACGGGGCCGGCCGGCAACAAGCGCACCAGCGTCGACTTCACGGACGACAGCGCGCAGAAACCGACCGCCTGCGACGGCGGGCTGCAGTAGGCAGGCAGCAGCGGCTCAGTGCCGCGGCACCGTCACCGCGCCCACGTGCAGCGTGCGTCCCGCGCCCAGCCCCGCCATGACCAGCACCACGCCCAGGCCGACGAACAGCCAGGCCGAGGCGCGGAAGCTGCCGGTCCAGCCGTGCAGCAGCCCGGCCAGCAGCGGACCGAAGGCCGCCACCATGTAGCCCACGCCCTGCGCCATGCCCGACAGGTGCGCGGCAATGTGCGAATCGGGCGAGCGCAGCACGATCATCGTGAGCGCCAGCGCGAAGGTGCCGCCCTGCGAAATGCCCAGCACCACGGCCCAGGTCCACATGCCGCCGGGGGCGTCCAGCGGCGCGAACAGCATGGCCAGCATGGCCGCCACCGTCATCGCCGACAGCACCACCGCCAGCGCGCGCTGGTTGCGCAGCTTCACGGCCAGCGCCGGCACCACGAGGCAGGTCACGACCTGCGTCATGACCGACAGCGACACCACATAGCCGGCCATTTCGCCGCTGAGCCCGCGCTCGCGCAGGATCGGCGCCAGCCAGCCCATCACGATGTACGCCAGGGCCGACTGCAACCCCATGAAGAAGGTCACCTGCCAGGCCAGCCGGTCGCGCCACAGGCCGCGCACGGTGAAGCCCGACTCGCTCGCCACCGGCTTGAGCGGCAGCGCCTGCGGCGCCCAGATGAACGTGACCAGCGCGGCCGGCACGGCCCACATGGCGAGCGCCAGCGTCCAGCCGCCGCCCAGCGCGTGCTCCAGCGGCACGGTGAGGCCCGCGGCACTGGCGGCGCCGCCGCACACGGCCATGGTGTACAGGCCCATCATCAGCGCGGCCTGCTTGGCGAAGTCGCGCTTCACCAGGCCCGAGAGCAGCACGTTCGACACCGCGATGCCGCTGCCCGCGATGGCCGAGGCCAGGAACAGCAGCGGGATGTTGCCGGTGCCGCGCAGCAGCGTGCCCACGCCGATCAGCACCATGCAGCCCAGCAGCGTGCGCTCGGTGCCGAAGCGGCGCCCGAGCCAGGGCGCCATCGGCGCGAACACGCCCAGGCAGACGATCGGCAGCGTGGTCAGCAGGCTGGCGGCGGTGGCCGACAGGCCGGTGGCACGGATGATTTCCGGCAGCACCACCGACAGGCTGGCGAACACCGGCCGCAGGTTGAAGGCGATGAGCACCACCGTCAGGCCCAGCAGCAGCCGACGGGCCCGGCTGGGGGTGGGCGTGGGGCGCGGTGCGGGCAGGCTGTCGACTTCGGCGTCGATCAGCAGTTCTTCGGCGCCCGATGGCGCCGCCTGGGTGCGCGCAGCGGTGGCGGCACCCGTGGGCAAGGTCATGGCGCTCATGCCGTGCCCAGTGCGAGCGCGTTGAGCGTCGGCGCCATCAGCTCGCGCACGGCGGCGGCGGCGCGCTCGGGGTCGCGGCTGGCAATGCCTTCGACGATGGCGCGGTGCGCCGCCTCGTCGGGCTCGGGCAGGCTGGCGCTCAGCGTGCTGGCGATGGTTTCCTTGATGTAGCCGGTGATGAAGCGGCAGGTCTCGACCAGCGCCAGGTTGCCCGACACATCGACGATGGCCAGGTGGAAGGCCAGGTCGCGCTCGATGAAGGCCGCGCCGTTGTCGGCCATGTCGGGCTGGCCGCGCTTGTCGAGCAGGGCGTGCAGCCGGCGCAGGTCTTTCGCGGTGTGGCGCACGGCGGCGAGCCGGGCGGCCTCGACCTCGAGCGCGCGGCGCACCTCGAACTGGTCGCGCAGGCTGGCCAGGCGCAGCTTCTGCAGGCTGGCCGAGGGGTCGAAGCCCGATCGCACGTAGGTGCCCGAACCCTGCTGCACCTCGAGCAGGCCGCGCGAGACCAGCGTCTTCACCGCCTCGCGCACCGTGCCGCGGCTCACGCCCAGCAGTTGCGCCAGCTGGGGCTCGATGGGAATGCGCGAGCCGATGGGCCAGCGGCCCGAGGCGATCTCGGTGCGGATGCTGTTCGCGGCGGCGTCGGCCAGGGAGGTGCGAGGAGGTTGGACGAGCATGGGATCAGGCCGGCTTATTCATTGAATGATTGGATGAATTTAACCATTGTTAAAAAGACGCGGTCAACGGGAGGGGCATGAGCGGCTCGCCGGGAGGGCCGGCCGCCCGCTTTCGCCCGCTCTACCAGCTGCCCGAGGCGCCGCCGCCGCTGCTCGAACCGCCGCTGTCCGAGGAGGAGGATGAAGAGGAGGACGAGGACGACGAACTGCTGCTGCTCCAGCCGCTGTCGTCGTCGTCGCCGCTGCCCGACTCCATGACGCCGGGCGGCAGGAAGCCGATCAGCATCGAGAAGAACGCCGCCAGCGCGATGGGAATCCACGAGGTGTCGGGCACCGGGCCGGGCGATGTGATGTGGAACACGTAGCCGCAGATGCCCGCCACGATGACCAGACGGACGAGGAAGCTGACCATGCTGCGCTGGAAGGTGTTGACCATGCAGCGCACGATGACCACCGCGAACAGCGTCGCGCCGCCGATGCACAGCGCCCACAAGAAGCCCCACCAGAAGCGGTCGGCGCCGACCGTCCACGCAATGGCGACCAGCGACGCGATCACGAGCACGAAGCCGCCCATGAAGATGGCGGCCGTGCGCGACATGCCGCAGAGAAAGCCCAGGCCGTAGCCGAAGATCGCCGGCATCGCCAGCACCAGCGCGATGGCCGGGTTCAGCAGCGCCGCGCCGGCCGCCAGCGGGCCGGCCCCGAGCAGGCCGAGCACCAGGCGCAGGTCGCGCGGGGCAGGGCGCGCACGCACCGGTTCGGGCTCGATCGCCGCCAGGGCATCGGCCCAGGGTTCGGGGCGCGCGCTGCCCTTGCGCTTGCCCTTGCGTTTTTTCTCCTCGGCGCGCCGCGAGGCCGAGCTGCCGCGCGGCGGGTCGCGCGGGACGCCGCGGCCGTGCCAGATGCCCAGACCCAGGCCCCACAGCACCACGCCCATCAGGCCCCAGCCCTCGGGCGTGACGTGGCCGCCGCGCGTCAGGCTGGTGACCTTCTCGTCGTCGGGTGCGGGGGCGCGGTCCACGACGATCTGCTGCGACTCGGGTGCGACGACGCTCACCTCGCCGCCGAGCAGCCGGGCGAGCGCGCCCACGGCCGCTTGCACGCCGCCGGCGAAGTCGCCCTCGCGAAAACGCGGCGCCATCTCGCGGTCGATGATGCGGGCCGCCTGGATGTCGGTCACCGTGCCTTCGAGGCCGGTGCCGACCTCGATGCGCATGCGTCGGTCCTTCTGCGCCACGAGCAGCAGGATGCCGTCGTCGGCGTCGCTGCGGCCCAGCCGCCATTTGGCGAAGACGCGCGTGGCGTAGGCCTCGATGGTGTCTTCGCCCGTGGTCGGCACGATGAGCACGGCGAGCTGGGCCTGGGTGCGGCTCTGGATGTCGGCGATCTGCGCGCGCAGCGCCTCGGCCTCACCGGCCGGCAGCGCCTGCGCGAGGTCGACCACGCGCGAGCTCATCGGCGGCACCGGCACGGGCTTGGCCTGCACGGCGCGCGGGCCGGCGAGGCCCAGCACGAGCAGCAAGGCGAGGCACAGCGACAGCCAGCGGGGCATCGGCAACGGCGCGCGCACCAGCGCGTTCATCGGCGCGCGCCCTTCGCCGCCACCACGCCCGCGCCGCGCACTTCAACCCGGCGCTGGTCGACCACCTTGCCGCTGGCGTCCACCAGCTCGATCAGGTGCCGCCCGGGCCACGGCAGCCACTGCGCGCTGTTGCCGCGCGCGTGGAACTTGCCGTCGATGCGCCACTGCACGCCGCGCCCTTCGGCTTCGAAGCGCACGCGCTGGCGCTGCGGCGGAATGTCGGGGTCGAGCGCGAGGATCGTGCCGTCGGACGGCGCCGTGATGCGCGCCGAGGCGGCGTCGCTCGCCATGCCGGTGTCGAGCGCGAACAGCGGCTGCTCGGTGCCCTGCAAAAACCATTCGCTGCGCGCCGCTTCGAGCGGGCTGCCGTCGGCGCCCGGGCCGAAGCTCACGCGCGCCTCGACCAGCCCGGCGGGCGGCGCGGGCGCGCGGCTGGGTTCGCGCGCGTGCAGGAAGCGCATCACCTCGGCCCACACGGGCGCGGCGCCGCTGGTGCCGCTCACGTCCCACATCGAGGCGCCGCTGGCGTTGCCGACCCACACGCCGACCGTGTAGCGCTGCGACCAGCCCACGGCCCAGTTGTCGCGCATGTCCTTGCTGGTGCCGGTCTTCACGGCGGTCCAGAAGCGGGTGGACAGGATGCTGTCCAGGCCGAAAGTGCGCGTGCGCGCGTTCGGGTCGGAGAGGATGTCGCCGACGATGAAGGCGGCGCGCGGGTCGAGCAGTGGCGCAGCTTCTGCAGGCTTCGTCTTGTTGGCCGGGGCAGGGCGTGGCGTGAGCGTGGTCGCCCCGAAGCGCCCGCCGTTGGCCACCATGCGGTAGGCATTGGCCAGCGACAGCAGCGACACCTCGGCGCTGCCCAGCGCCAGGCTGTAGCCGTAGTAGTCGCCGCTCTCGCGCAGCGGCAGGCCGGCGGCGCGCAGCTCGCGCGCAAAGGCCTCGGGCGACACCATCACCAGCGTGCGCACGGCCGGCACGTTGAGCGAGGCGGCCAGCGCGGTGCGCGCCGACACCGGGCCCTTGAAGCGGCGGTCGTAGTTCTGCGGAATGTAGAGGCCGCTCGCGGTGCTGATCTGCGCCGACGAATCTTCGATGAGCGAGGCGGCCGTGATGCGCTTCTCGGCGAGGGCCTGCGCGTACAGCAGCGGCTTGAGCGTGGAGCCGGGCTGGCGCAGCGCGGTCACGCCGTCGACCTCGGCGGCCTGGCTCAGCGGGCCCGAGGAGCCGACCCAGGCCAGCACCTCGCCGCTCGCGTTGTCGAGCACCACGAGCGCGCCGTCTTCGACGTGGCGCCCGCGCAGCTCGCGCAGGTGGCGCTGCAGGCTGTCGAGCGCGTAGCGCTGCAGCGGCGCGCGCAGCGTGGTGCGGACGCTGGCGGGTGGGGTGGATTTGTCGTTCCCGGCATCACGCCATTCGCGCAGCACCCGCCGCGCGGCATGCGGCGCGATGCCTTCGTTGGGCTCGAACGCACGCCGCTGCACCACGGCGCTGGTGAACATGTCGAGCGCCTCGCAGTCGGCCTTGGCGCCGGGCTCCATCACGCGCAGCACCTCGCAGGCGCGCTGCGCCACCAGCGCGGGGCGGGCGTTGGGCGCGCGCACCAGCGCGGCGGCCACGGCGGCCTCGCGCGCGTCGAGCCCGCTCGGGGCCTTGCTGAAGAGCGTGCGCGAGAGCGCGTCGATGCCGACGATCTCGCCGCGGAAGGGCACCGTGTTCAGGTAGGCCTCGAGGATCTGGTCCTTGCGCCAGCGGCGCTCCAGCTGCGTGGCCGCCACCGTCTGGCCGATCTTCTGCGTGAAGCTGCGCCCGCCCGCCGCGCGGCGCAGGTCGTCGTCGAGCAGGCCCGCCAGCTGCATGGTGATGGTCGAGGCGCCGCGCGTGCGCGTGTTCCACAGGTTGCCCCAGGCGGCGGCCGAGGCGGCGCGCCAGTCGACGCCACTGTGTTCGTAGAAGCGCTTGTCCTCGCTCAGCACCATGGCCGCGCGCAGCGCGGGCGACACGTCGGCCAGCGCGGTCCACTGGCCGCGCCGCACCGTGGGGTCGGTGCGCACGCGCTGCAGCAGCTCGCCCTGGCGGTCGAGCACGGCGGTCTCGGAGGAACGAAAGTCGCGCTTCACTTCCTCGAAGCTGGCCAGCGCCCAGGCGGAGGGTGCGGCGGCTGCCGTCAGCAGGACCACGGCCAGGGTGCGCCGGGCAGTGGAAGAAAACGAGAACGCAAGAGGCATCGCAGCAGACGGGGCCGCGGGGCGGCAGGCAAAGCGGAGACGGCCCATTCTCCGCCATGCCTTGCGGGACGCGTCAGGTGCCCACGTACGCAGCGAGATGCTGTCCTGTGAGCGTGGCGCGCTGGGCGACCAGGTCGGCCGGCGTGCCCTCGAAGACCACGCGCCCGCCGTCGTGGCCGGCGCCGGGGCCCAGGTCGATGATCCAGTCCGCGTGCGCCATCACCGCCTGGTGGTGCTCGATGACGATGACCGACTTGCCCGCATCCACCAGCCGGTCGAGCAGGGCCAGCAGCTGCGCCACGTCGGCCAGGTGCAGGCCGGTGGTCGGCTCGTCGAGCACGTACACGCCGCCTTTCTCGGCCATGTGCGTGGCCAGCTTGAGCCGCTGGCGCTCGCCGCCCGACAGCGTGGTGAGCGGCTGGCCCAGGCTCAGGTAGCCCAGGCCCACGTCGGCCAGCCGTTGCAGGACGGCGTGCGCGGCCGGCGTGCGCGCCGGGCCCTCGCCGAAGAAGGCCGCGGCCTCGGTCACCGGCATCGCGAGCACCTCGCTGATGTCGCGCCCGCCGAAATGGTGTTCGAGCACCGAGGCGTGGAAGCGCTTGCCCTCGCACTCCTCGCAAATGGTGGCCACGCCGGCCATCATCGCCAGGTCGGTGTAGATCACGCCCGCGCCGTTGCAGGTGGGGCAGGCGCCCTCGGAGTTGGCGCTGAACAGCGCAGGCTTCACGCCGTTGGCTTTGGCGAAGGCGTTGCGGATCGGGTCGAGCAGGCCGGTGTAGGTGGCCGGGTTGCTGCGCCGCGAGCCGCGGATCGCGCCCTGGTCGACTGCCACCACGCCCGCACCAGCGGGGATCGATCCGTGCACCAGCGAGCTCTTGCCCGAGCCCGCCACGCCGGTCACGACCACCAGCACGCCCAGCGGAATGTCGACATCGACGTTGCGCAGGTTGTGCGCCTTGGCGCCGCGGATCGGCAATGCACCGGTGGGCTGGCGCAGCTTTTTCTTGAGCGCGGCCCGGTCGTCCAGGTGCCGGCCCGTGAGCGTGCCGCTGGTGCGCAGCGCTTCCACGCTGCCCTCGAAGCAGACCGTACCGCCCGCCGAGCCCGCGCCGGGGCCGAGGTCGACGACGTGGTCGGCGATGGCGATGGCCTCGGGCTTGTGTTCCACCACCAGCACCGTGTTGCCCTTGTCGCGCAGGCGCAGCAGCAGCTCGTTCATGCGCTGGATGTCGTGCGGGTGCAGGCCGATGGTGGGTTCGTCGAAGACGTAGGTCACGTCGGTGAGCGAGGAGCCCAGGTGGCGGATCATCTTCACGCGCTGCGCCTCGCCGCCCGAGAGCGTGCCCGAGGGACGGTCGAGGCTGAGGTACCCGAGGCCGATCTCGACGAAGGAATCGAGCGTGTGCGCCAGCTTGGCCAGCAGCGGTGCCACCGAGGGCTCGTTCAGGCCGCCGACCCACGCGGCGAGGTCGCTGATCTGCATCGCGCAGGCCTCGGCGATGTTGAGCTTCTTGATGCGCGACGAACGCGCCGCTTCGCTCAGCCGCGTGCCTTCGCATTCGGGGCAGGTGGTGAAGGTCACGGCCCGTTCGACGAAGGCGCGGATGTGCGGCTGCATCGCCTCGACGTCCTTGGCCAGGAACGACTTCTGCACCTGCGGAATGAGGCCCTGGTAGGTGAGGTTGATGCCGTCGATCTTGATCTTGGTCGGCTCCTTGTGGAGCAGGGCGTCGAGCTCTTTTTTCGTGAACTTGCGGATCGGCTTGTCGGGGTCGAAGAAGCCGCAGCCGTTGAAGATGCGCCCGTACCAGCCTTCCATGCTGAAGCCCGGGATGGTGAGCGCGCCTTCGTTGAGCGACTTGCTGTCGTCGTAGAAAGCCGTCAGATCGAAGTCGGTGACCGCGCCCCGGCCCTCGCAGCGCGGACACATGCCGCCGGTGCGGCTGAAGGTCTGCTTCACGGTCTTGCTGGCGCCACGCTCCACCGTGATGGCGCCGGTGGCCTTCACCGAGGGCACGTTGAACGCGAAGGCGCTGGGCGAGCCGATGTGCGGCTTGCCCAGGCGGCTGAACAGAATGCGCAGCATCGCGTTGGCGTCGGTCGCGGTGCCGACGGTGGAGCGCGGGTCGCCGCCCATGCGCTCCTGGTCCACGATGATCGCGGTGGTCAGGCCGTCGAGCACGTCGACCTCGGGCCGCGCCAGCGTCGGCATGAAGCCCTGCACGAAGGCACTGTAGGTCTCGTTGATGAGCCGCTGCGACTCGGCCGCGATGGTGCCGAACACCAGCGAACTCTTGCCCGAGCCCGAGACGCCCGTGAACACCGTGAGCCGCCGCTTGGGCAGCTCGACGCTGATGTCCTTCAGGTTGTTGACGCGCGCGCCCTGCACGCGGATGAGGTCGTGGTGGTCGGCGGCGTGCCTGTGCTGCGCGTCTTTCGGGGGCTTCGCGTCCTTCTTCGGGGCCTTGCTGCTCATCGGGTCTTTCTCTGGAAGGGACACGGGGCCGCCACGGCGGCGGCGCCCGTGCAGGAGGTCAGGGGGCTGCGGCGCCAGAGGCCGGCTCAGCGCGTCTGCTGGATGCGGATCAGGTTGCCCGCCGGGTCGCGCACCGCGCAGTCGCGCACGCCGTAGGGCTGATCGGTGGGCTCCTGCACGATCTCGGTGTTGCGGGCCTGCAGCCGTTCGAAGGTGCCGGCCAGGTCGGGCGTGGCCAGCAGCAGCGAGGCGAAGGTGCCCTTGGCCATCATCTCGGCGATCGTGCGGCGCTCGTCGTCGGTGAGCCCGGGCGTGGCGGCCGGCGGGTACAGCACGATGGAGGTGGCGGGCTGGCCGGCCGGGCCGACCGTGATCCAGTGCATGCCGCCATAGGCGACGTCGTTGCGCACTTCGAAGCCCAGGGTGTCGCGGTAGAAGGCCAGCGAGGCCTGCGCGTCGGTGTGCGGGAGAAAGCTCGAATGGATGCTGAGATTCATGGTGACGAGGGTCCGTGGTTGTGTCGGGCCGTCATGCTAGGTGCGAGGCGGGGTTTCGCGCTTCTCGATTCCTGATCGGGCGCGTCACTTGTTTGGCGATGCACGCCGGCATGCCCGCCGTCGCCTGCGCCGCTTCGCGCCGGTAGACGCCGGGCGACACGCCCACCAGCTCCGTGAAGCGCGTGGTGAAGGTGCCCAGCGAGGCGCAGCCGACCTCGAAGCAGACCTCGGTCACGCTCAGGTCGCCGCGGCGCAGCAGCGCCATCGCGCGCTCGATGCGCCGCGTCATCAGGTAGGCGTAGGGCGACTCGCCATAGGCCAGGCGGAACTGGCGGCTGAGGTGCCCGGCCGACATGTTCGCGTCGCGCGCGAGCGCTTCCACGTCCAGCGGCTGCGCGTGCTCGCGGTCGATGCGGTCGCGCACGCGGCGCAGCCGTGCGAGGTCGGGCAGGGAGGGCTGGGGCTGCGTGGCGGTCATCGGCGGGATCGTGCCACGTCGCTACGGCGTGCTCAAGCGCAGGCAAAGGTTCCACATCCGGTAACGAACTTCACACAAGCGCCCGCATCTGGACACCCGATGCGCACGCGGCGGGGCTTCAATACGGTACGGGCTCGCAGCAGGCGGGCCCGACCGTACAGCCCCACCCAAGGAGAACTCCGCATGACGAAAACACTCGCGCTTCTGCTGGCCGCCTCGGCCATCCTGGCTGGTTGCGTGGTCGCACCCTACGACCGGGGCCCGCCCCCGCGCGGCCATGGCTACGACCGCGACCGCGACGGCGTGCCCAACCGCTACGACCGTGACCGCGACAACGACGGCGTGCCCAATCGCTACGACCGTCGGCCGAACAACCCCTACCGCTACTGACACCGGGGCCGAGGGCCCTCAAAGAAAAAGACCGCGAGGCGCGCAGCCCCGCGGTCTTTTTTCTTTCTTGTGCGTGTGTGGATGTGATCAGGCGGCGCGGCGCGCCATCAGCGCCCACAGGCCGGCCGCGCTCAGCAGCGAGCCGCCCGCCAGGTGGAAGCGCCGCTGCGCGCGCGGCGAGGCGAGCAGCCGGCCGGCTGAACTCGCGAACACTGCGTAGAGCGTGGCATTGAGCGTGGCCAGCGCCACGAAGGTCAGCGCCAGCACCCACATCTGGTGCGACACGTCGGCGCCCGGGCGGATGAACTGCGGCAGGAAGGCCACGAAGAACACGATGCCCTTGGGGTTCAACGCCGTCACGAGGTAGGTGTTGGCGAACAGGCGCCAGCGCGAGGCCGGTGCCGCCGGCGCGGCGGTCTCGGTGGACGAGATGCCGGCGCGCAGCAGCTTGATGCCCAGGTACAGCAGGTACAGGCCGCCGACCCACTTCACCACCGTGAACCAGAAGGCCGAGGTGGCCAGCAGCGCGCCCAGGCCCAGCAGCGACACCACCAGCGCGGTCGAATCGCCCAGCGCCACGGCGGCCACCAGCGGCACGTTGGCGCGGCGGCCGTGCGACATCGAATAGCTGATCACCGTGAGGATGGTCGGCCCCGGAATGATCAACAGCAGCGCCGAAGTGGCGACGAAGGCGAGCCAGAGTTCGATGGGCATGGGGATGGATGCTCCTGGTGGTGTGGGAAGGGCGGTGCGCCGTTCAGCGCGGGAACGAAGTCTTTTTCATGCGTCCGAGGTCGAAGCAGGTGCGCCGAAACGCAGCGCAGACCGCGCCTTGGCACGCTCGGCCTCGATGGCCCGGTCACGCGGCTCGGCCGTGGTCACCAGCGAGTCGATCAGCCGCGTGGCCGTGGCGGCCACCTCGTCCACGGCGCGCTCGAAGGCCTGCTCGTTGGCGCGCGAGGGCACGCTGAAGCCGCTGAGCTTGCGCACGAACTGCAGGGCGGCGGCGCGGATCTCCTGCTCGGTGGCAGGGGGCTCGAAGTTGTAGAGGGTCTTGATGCTGCGGCACATGGCGAATGCTCCGGTCAGGCGCGGCGCAGGGGCCGCGCGGCCAGTCTAGCGAAACAGCGCCTGGTTGCGCAGCACCCGCCGGGCAAAGGCTACTTCAGGCTCAGGACACCCAGCCCCAACCCGATGACACCCAGCACGAAGCTCACGAGGCTGAGCTGCAGCGGGATGCGGTAGGCGGGATCGGGGTGGTCCCAGTGCGCGCGCAGCACCTCGAGCGCGGTGGCCCGGCGGATTTCCATCGCGCAACCGTGAAAGCCCTGCATGTTGATGCTGCTCTTGGGAATCTGCAGCGCGAGCCGGGTCTCGTAGTCGATCTCGATGCCGTCTTCGGGGAAGCCCGGGTCGCGGCCGATGCCCCGGATCATGCGACAGCAGCGCTTGCCGGCGTTCGTCTTCAGCACCACCCAGGCGTTGCGCCCGCCCAGCGGCGCGAGCCGCTGGTTGTGCACGCGGATCAGCGAGAAAGCCTCGTAGTCCGCCGGGTTGGTGAACGAGCGTTGTTGCGTGACGTGCAGTCCTGTGACCATGATTTCCTCCCTCTGTGAATGAACGCCGGTGCGCCTGCCGGAGAGCCCGTGCAGGCGTCGGTTTCGACGTTAATTCAGAAGCCGGGAGGCGCCCATTGGCGTTGCCATGGAGAGAACGATTCAATCGTCAACAATGGTGAAGCAGACGGGCGATCCGGTCGCGCGCCTGACTGGGCTCAGTCGCCGGCGTAGAAGAACTCTTCGCGCACGATCTTGCCGTCCTTGACGGTGTACAGCGCCATCTCTTCCATCGTGAAACGCTGGCCCGTGGGCTTCACGGTCACGTCGAAGCGAAAGCCGACGATGAAGCGGTCGTCGTGCGGCCAGGGGCCGGCCACCTGGAACGAATGCACCTCGTGGTTGGCCACCCACCATTCGCCCTTGGCGCGGATCTCCGACAGGCCCACCGATTCGCGCGACTGGCCGGGCGGCGCGCTGGCCTCGACGCTGACGGCCTCGGGCGCGTAGAGCGCCTGGGCTTCATCGAATGTCCCTGCTTTGCACAGCGCCACGAGCTTGGCGGCGATTTCCTGGGTGTTCATGCGTTTCTCCAGTGAGTTGGGGGGATGACGGGAGGCGCAGTGTAGGCCCGCGCACCGCGCGGCGTCGACAGGCGGTTAACCCACTGGCCCGTTGAGCGCGCGCAGGCTCTCGACGCCCTCCGGCGAGAGCCACAGCAGCGTGTTCAGGTAAGTCTCGATGCGGTCGACCAGCGCGCTGCGCGGGCCCTCGCGCCATTCGGTGGAACCGTAGAACGCCGCCTGCTCGGCCTCCAGCGCCTCGCGGCTTGCGTAGGCGCGCACGAGGTGGTAGCTCTCTTCCTCGTGGTCCGACCGGCCGTAGCCGACCACGTCCATGCCCTTGCTGCGCAGCATGGGCACCGCGCGTTCATGCATCGCGCGGTGGAAGTCGTCGAGGGTGCCGGGCTTGAGGCGGTAGGTGCGGATTTCGAGCAGGCGCTTCATGGGGATGGACGGCAGGGTTCATGCGGGAATGCGCAGTGCTTCGACGTCGTGCAGCCGCGCGCTGAAGTCGTCCTTGTAGCCGCAGTCGCCCGTGCAGGCCAGCGCGATCTTCACAGTGCCTGCGACCACCCGCGTGCCGCCTTACCCCTGCATGGCCGTGTTCCAGCGGCGTTGCATCTCCTGCGGGCTGACTTCTTCGAGGCGCGAGGCCACATGCCAGCGGTGGCCGAACGGGTCGAGCAGCATGCCCGACCTGTCGCCGAAGAACTCGTCCTTGGCGGCGCGCATGACCGTGGCGCCGGCTTCCTCGGCCAGGGCCAGCGTGGCATCGACGTCCGCGACGTACAGGTGGATCGACACCGGCGTGCCGCCCACGCGCGCCGGGCCCAGCGCGCCGAAGTCGGGGTACTCGTCGGCCAGCAGCAACTTGGCATCGCCGATGCGCAGTTCGGCATGCCCGACCTTGCCGCCGGGCTCCGCGAGCCGGAACAGCTCTTCGGCGCCGAACACGCGGCGGTAGAAATCGATCGCGCCGGGTGCGTCGGCAACAATGAGGTAGGGCGCCAGGCATTGCGCCGGAACGGGAAGAAAAGTACGCATGGGCAGGGTGTCCTTGTGGGTCTAGAATTTAATTACGTTACGCATCGTTCCATAAATGAAACCTGTTGTCAAAGAGACGCCGGAAGTTGCCGCGCCTGCGGCCGCCCGTGGTCGGCCGCGCAACCTGCAATTGCGCCAGGCCGTGCTCGACGCGGCGCGCGAACTGCTGTCGCAGGTCGGGCCGTCGGGCGTGACGATGGAGGCGGTGGCGGCGAAGGCGGGCGTCGGCAAGCCGACGGTCTACCGGTGGTGGCCGAACCGGCACGCGGTGACCATGGATGCGCTGATGGCGTCGACCGCGCAGGAAAAGAAGAAGCCGACGCGCGCCGCGACGTCAGCGCTGCATGCGCTGTCGCAGCAACTGGACACGGTGGTGCGCACGCTGTCGTCGCACATGGGGCGCAACATCACGACGATCATCGCGGCCGCGGACCCCGACACCGAGCTGTCGAAGGCCTTTCGCAATCACTTCATCCTGTCGCGCCGCGACGAAGGGCGGGTGCTGTTGCAGCAAGCGGCCGAGGCGGGCGAGATCCGGCCGGATGCCGACCTCGAGATCGTGCTCGACCAGATCTACGGGCCGTTGTTCTTCAGGCTGCTGATGGGGCACGCGCCGCTCGACGCGGGCTTTGTCGAGGGACTGATCGACAGCCTGCTCGTCGGGCTTGGCACGGGCCCCGCGAGCGGCAAGCGCAAGCCCGCGGTGCCTGGCGCCGCCACGCGTGCGTCACGGAGCAAGGCGGCCTGAGTCGGTGTTCACGGGGGCGGTGGGCGGCGGGTGCCGAAGACGTACTGCGCGACCCATTCCGCCTGTTCCGATGTATCGGGCATGTCGACGCCCCGAGAGCGGCTCAGCAGGCGGAAGATGTTCTGGCCCGGAACGCCGAGCCCGTGCAGCAGGCTGCCCGCGATGAGGCCCGTGCGGCCGATGCCTGCGCGGCAGTGGATGGCGATGGCCTTGCCGCTCGCCAGTTCGGCGCCCAGTTCGGCAATGAGGGCCGCCGCGTCCCGCTGCGATGCCGGGATGCCGCGGTCCGGAATCGGGAAATGCCGGAACACGATGCCATGTTCGGCGCACAGCGCAGGCTCTTCCTGCAGCTCGAGCGCCCTGATTTCCTGCGCCTCGAGCAGGGAGACCACGATGTCCAGCGAGGCACGCTGCCAGGCCGCAACCTCCTCGCGCAGCTGGTCACCGCCGCGCGGGCGTGCCATCAGGCCCAGCCGATGCGGCGGTATGTCGCGGACCCAGTGGATGGTGGTCTCGAACATGGTCTGCGGACCTTACAGCCGATCGATCAGCCGCATCGCCCTCAGGTGAAAACGATCGCCGTCTTGTGCGCGATGCTCAGCCGCGCCGATTCGTACAGCAGCAGCCACGATTCGATTTCCCGGTAGAGGCCTTCGTCCTCTCCCATGCTGTCGGCGATCCGCGCGGCTTCCTCGTCCGACAGCTCGCCGTCCGAGAGCGTGATGCCGAGGGCAGGAGCGACCAGCACCAGTTCCTCGAGCAGGCGGTACGACGAGCCGAGCATGCCGCCGGGCAGGTCGGTCTCGTCTTCCTCGGCAAAGATCACCTCCTGGAAGTCGACCGGCAGATAGAAGCCTTCCGCGTCGGAGTGGCACAGCAGGTGGCTTTCGAACATGTGGGCCACGTCTTCGAGCGTCTCGTCTTCCGTGGGATCGGTGTCTTCCGGCAGCGGTGTCGCGATCCAGCCAGGGGTCGTCACGCGGTGCGCGTAGGCACGGCGCAGGTAGTGGATGAACGAGTAGGGCAGGCCGTCGAGCGGCGCGCGGGATTCGAGCGGCGGCAAGGTGCGAGGCTCGATGTGCGGCGGCAGCCCCGCTTCGGCGAGCTTGCGGTTCGCGGCGGCGAAATCTGCCTCGAAGTGTTCGACGCTCTCGGGATCGTTTTTGATCAGGTCGGCGAGGATGCCGACGCAAATGGCCAGGCCCATGGGGTTCTCCTAGTGGTTCACGCGATGGTGATGAGCGCAGATGAAGGCGGGATGACCGGCGGGTTTCAGTTCCCGCCGGTCATCTGCTGCACTTGGCCTTCGCCCTGATGGGCGTCGGAATGCCTACTGGAGTACGCAGGACCAGTCTGCGGCTGGCGTGTTGGCTGCGACGTAGTTCTTCACCGTGACGACGGGTGCGACGTAAAGATCGGCTTGGCGCGAAACCAGGTAGTCGGCGATCTGCGTGTAGGCCGACTGGCTGACCGAGTAGCCGTCACCGGTGTCGCCCAGCGAATGGAAGACGAGGACGGTCCAGGTGCCCTTGGCAATGCCGTTGTCGATCGCCTGCTTGGCGGTGCTGACTGCGATCGCGTCGCTTCCCGCGATCGAAAGTCCGCTGATGTTGAAGCGGCGCCGAACCACGGCGCCCGGCTGGTTTTCTCCGGAGCCCAACCCGCGCGCGCCTGTGACCGACGAGGCCAGCAGGCCCGCATATTCGCAGGCACCGACCTGTGTGCTTTGACCGCTCGCCTGAGACCCGACCACGTAGTTGCCTTGCGGGTACGCGTAGGTGTGATCGGCGGGCGTCATGCCGTAGATGTTGCTCAAGAGCCACCATTCCATGCTGCCGACTTCACCGGCGACTTCCTGCCACGTCTTCGTTGCCAGGATCTGGTCGCTCCAGTGGGTGTACGAGTGGTTTCCCACCTCATGCCCGCGCTGGTAGACCTGTGCCCATTGCCCCGCATTGGCCGGGACCGAGGACAAGCCCATCGCGGTCAGATAGAAGGTCCCTTTGAGTCCTCTGGCATCCAGGATGGCTGCCTGCGTGAGTTGGCTGGGCCATCCATCATCGGCCGTGATGCTGACGGCGCTCTTCTTGTTCGCCGGCCATTGGAACGCCATCGCAGTGCCGGAGAAAAGAACGGCCAGCGCGAGCAGCGATTTGACGGGGACTTTCATTCTCAGAACCTTTCAACAGAGGATTGATTCCTCAGGGACACGAACTGGCGGACGACCTGAGGACCCCTCTGGATTTCTTGCTTCTTGAGCCTCACTTCGCCGCCTCCACCTTCACCCGCGCATTCGGCGTCTCGCCGAACATCTCGGGTGCGTACATCGCTTCCACGCGGCTGGGCGGCAGCGCGAAGTCGCCGACGTTGTTCAGGCGCACGGTGTACTCCAGCTTCATCACGCCCTTGGCCATGTAAGCGTAGTAGCTGCGGAACGCCTCGAAGCTGCGTTCCTCGAACGCTGGCAAGGAACCGCTCCTCTTCTCGCCCTGTGCGGCGATCTCCGAGTCGCGGCCCAGGCCGCTGCCCAGGATGGTGGCGCCGCCCGGGATCGGGTCGCTGATCACGACCCAGGTCATGTCGGTGCTGGCGTTGACCTCGATGTTCACGCGCAGCACGTCGCCGCGCGTGTACTTGCCGGCCACGGCCTGCTCGACCGGCGTGATGGTCTTCTTGAGCGCGTAGCCCGCCGCGAACGGCGCCTTCAGCTGCACGGCGGCCAGCGACTGCAGCGTGAACCACGGCTTGCCGGTGCCTTGCTGCGTCACCAGCAGCGTGTCGCGCACGGGCGCACCCGTGGGCGATGCGGCCCACGGCAGGAACATGGTGTTGTTGCGCAGGTTGCCCGGCGAAGCGGGCGCGCCGAACATGGTGGTCTGGTTCGGCGCGCCGGTCGGGTCGCTGGCCTTCACGCGCTCCACCTTGCTCCAGTCGACCTGCGCCTTCACCGCGCCCAGCGTGGCGGCGGTGACGCCGGCCACCGGCGTGCTCTCGAACACCTTGCTGAACTTCTCCAGCGCCAGCCCGCCCCACAGGTTGGCGGTGGTGGTGTGCCAGGCGCCGTTCTGCTGGCGGCCGATGAAGCCGTTGGCGAGCTTGCCGATGTCGTCCTTCCAGGCCGGGTCGTCCATCACCGTGAGCAGCAGGCGCGCGGTGTTGACGTCGCCGTTGGTCATGAGCCACCACCAGTAGTCGTCCTGCTCGGTGCTGAAGATGAGCTTGGTGCCCTGGTACGACAGGCGTGCCTTCAGCACGTTGTTGGCTTCGTCCAGGCGCTGCTGGCGCTGCGGCACGTCGTTCACGCGCTTCAGGATATTGAGCCAGTCGATCACCGCGCTGGTGGGCCACTGGTTCGGCGCGATGGTGATGCTGCCGAGCATGCTGCCCTTGGCCTTGCCGTAGCGCGAGAGCGCTTCGAGCGCGGCGAGCTTGCGCACGTCCAGGTCCTTGCGCGGGCTCCAGAAGTCGCGCGTGACGCGGCCTTCGACGAACGCGATCAGGCCCGATTCCATCGGTGCGCGCGCGTCGTCGGCGAGCGCGAAGGCCGGGTTGAGCTGGGCCGCTTCGTGCGTGGCCGCGAGCAGGTACGACGTGAGGATGTCGCTGCCTCGGTTGGCTTCACCGTCGCGCGGCGGGAAGTAGTTGGCGAGGCCGTCGCTGTCCAGGTAGGTCGGCAACGTGGCCAGCACGCCCTGCCACATCTTCGGGTCGCGCAGGCCGACCGACTTGCTGGTCTTCTGTTCGAGGCAGCTGAAGGGGTAGTTGGCGAACCAGTCGCGCACGCCCGGCAGGCCTTCGGCCAGCTTGGGTTGCAGCGACAACTTCAGGCCGCCGCGGCCGGGCAGGGCGTCGGCGGGCGGCGCCACGTCGAGCGTGAACGGCCCGTCGATCTGCACCAGCGTGGCCTGCTGCACCGTGAGCGGCACGGCGGGCACGATGCGCTGGCGCACCTTGAGTGCGTCGCGCGCGCCGCCGACCGTGTCTTTCGCCTCGATCTCCCACAGGATCGCTTCGGTGCGCGTCTGCGCGAGCTGCGCGGGCGCGGTCACGTTCCAGGCCACTTCACGCGATTCGCCGGCCGGAATGTCCACGGTCTGCGTTTCGAGCGTGAGCAGCGTGGCGCGCGGCGTGGCTTCCACCTTCATCGGCTTCTGCGTGGTGTTGCGCAAGGTGATCTGCGCGCGGAACTGGTCGTCCTCGCGCACCAGCGGCGGCAGGCCGCTGATGACCTGCAGGTCTTGCGTGGCCTGGATGCTGGCCTGGCCGGTGCCGAACAGGCTGGTGCCCGCATCGGCCACAGCCACGATCTTGAAGGTGGTGAGCGCGTCGTTGAGCGGCACCGTCACCACGGCCTGGCCGTTGGCATCGAGCACGATCTTCGGGTTCCACACGAGCAGGGTGTCGAGCAGTTCGCGCGTCTGGCCCTTGCCGCCGCCGCCGCCCGCGGGCACGGCCTTGCGACCGTAGTGGCGCCGGCCGACGATTTCCATCTGCGCGGTGGAGGTGCTTACGCCCCAGCTGCGTCGCTGCAGCATCGCGTTGAGCAGGTTCCAGCTGTCGTTGGGCATGAGCTCCAAGAGCGCCTGGTCGACCGCGGCCAGCGCCACTTCGGCGCCGGCGGCCGGCTTGCCGTCGGGCAGCTTGGCGGTGATGGTGACCTGCGCCTTGCTGCGGATCGGGTAGCTGGGCTTGTCGCTGGTGACGGTCACGTCGAGCTGGTGCGCGCGCGTGCCGACGCGGATCTCGGCCATGCCCAGGCGGTAGGCGGGCTTGCTCAGGTCGACCATGGCGGTGGGCGCGACGTATTCCTTGCCCTCGTACCAGAAGGCGGTCCACCACTCGCGCGGCGCCTTGAAGCCCCAGGTGAAGAAGCTGTACCACGGCACTTCGCGCAGTCGCCCGCGCAGCGCGAGCACGCTGATGTAGGCGTTCGGGCCCCATTCGGGCTTGACCTGCAGCGAGACGGTCGGGTCCTTGCCGTCGAGCTGCACCACGTGCGTCTCGATGATGCCTTCGCGTTCCACGGCCACCAGTGCGGTCGCAAAGCGGAACGGGCTGCGCACCTGGAACTTGGCGACTTCGCCGGGCTGGTAGCTCTTCTTCTCGGGCAGCACGTCGATGCGGTCGTTGTCTTCGCCGCCGAACCACAGTTCGCCCTGCTTGGTCACGTAGACCGAACTCACGGCGCTGGCGCTGCGGCCCTCGCTGTCGGTGGCGCTGGCCACCAGCTCGACCTCGCCCGCTTCCTTCAACTCCGACTCGCACAGCAGCAGGCCGCGCGAGTCGCTCTTGCCGGAGCAGACGGTGCCGATGTCCTTGGTCTCGGTCTTGTTGTCGTAGGTGTAGAAGCCGCCCACCATGCGCTTGCGGCTGGTGGTGGTGATGCGCGCCACGGCGCGCACGTTGAGCGTCACGCCGGCCTGGGGCTTGCCCGTGAGGTCGAGCGCGAGCGCCTGGAACTTGAGCTTCTGGCTGGTCGAGACCCAGCCCTCGGTCTTGATGCCGGCGATGACCGACGCGGGCCACAGCGTCTGCGTGCTGCGGATGGTCTGCACCTCGCCGTTCGGGTCGGCATAGGTGGCTTCGAGCAGCAGCTCGCGCGCGGCCTTCACCTTGGGCACCTTGTCGATCGTGACCTTGCCGGCGCCGTCCTTGTTCAGCGTGAGCGGCAGCTTGTCGGCGATCACGCGGGTGTCGTTCACGCTGTTGAGGTCTTCCTCGCCGGCGCCCGTGTCGGCGGCGGTGGCGGCTTCGCTGCCGTCGCCCGAAGCGCGCGGCGGGTTGAAGCTGAAGGCGTCGTAGTCGGAAAAGCTCAGGCTCTTGCCGCGCACCATGGCCGACACGCGCACCGGCAGGTTGGCGGCGCCGCCGCCGGCCACGTAGTTGATCTGCACGTCGGTGGGCACGCTCGTGGCGGCCACCAGCGGTTTTTTCTCGGTGGGCGCGATGCGGCCTTCGAGCACCGGCAGGCGGAACTCCTCGACGCGGAACATGCCGGTCGAGAAGGTGCGGTTGATGCCTTCGTCGCTGGTGCCGTCGCCGGTGCGCAGCTCGACCTGGTACACGCCGAGCTTGGCGGCCGGCGGAATGGCCAGGCTGTTCTCGGCGCTCAGGCCGCCGGTGGCGGTCTTGCGCCAGACCAGCGGCTGGGTGAAGCGCTGGCCGCTGCCCATGTGGGTGATGACCAGCGTGTCGGGCCGGTCTGCCGGCAGGCCGAAGCCCTTGCTGGTCTGCGTGCGCAGCAGGCTCTTCATCGACACGGTTTCACCGGCGCGCAGCAGCGTGCGGTCGAAGATGGTGTGGGCGATGCCGTCGGGGCGCACGTCCAGGCTGGTGGGCACGTTGAAGCGCCAGGGTTCGATGCCGCGCTGCCAGTCGCTCCAGGTGAAGGCGAGGTCTTCCACGCCCTTGTCGTCCTTGGCGCGCGCGCTCACGAACCAGGCGCTGGTCTCGTACTCGTTCGGGCCGTTGCAGCTCGGTGCGTCGGGCGACACGCCGTTGAGCATCACGATGCCGCTGGCGTCGGTGGTGCCGGTGGCCACGGCCTTGCCGTCGCAGCTGGACACGCGCACCTCGGCGCCCGCCACCACCTTGCCTTTGTCGAGCGTGGTGACCCAGGCCATCGAGTTCTCGCGGCCCAGCTTGAAGTGCACGGCCAGGTTGGTGGCCAGTGCGGTGGTGCGCACGTACATCGTGCGACCGGCCTTGTAGCGCTCGTCGAGCAGGGCTTCGCCGAGTTTCTGCGAAGCGATCTCCAGCACGTGGAAGCCCGGCGTCAGCGGGATGCCGATGACCTCGAAGGGGCGCGGGTCGCCGCTCTCGGCCTTGGGCATGTCCAGCGCCTTCACGCCCGGCTGGCCGCCGAGCAGCGACAGCATGCGGGTCTGCACGTGCGAGCGCTCGTTCTTGTCGATCACCGGGGGCAGGGCGCCCTTGACGTCGCGGCGTGCGTCGTCGCGGCTGACGGAGTAGCTGTCGTAGCGGCGCACCTTGCGGTACCACGCGATGATCTCGGCGTCGGTCTTGGGGTTGAGGTCGCTCACCTTGCCGGGCGTGAGCGCCTGCACCATGAGCTGCGGCTCCACGCGACGCACCGTGACCGGCATCATGGCCGGGGTGTCGGGTTCGGCCAGCCGCTCGATCACGCCGAAGGGCGAGGCCGCGAACTTGGCCAGCGGCGGCATCGCGCCGGTCGCCACCTTCAGCGGAAAGCTGCCGGGCGTGCCCAGCGGGCGGCCCGAGGCGTCCTGGAAGCCGGAGGGCAGCTCGATGCTGAACTGCGCGCTCTCGGCCAGCGGCGGGCCGAAGCTCGCGCTGCTGACCACGTCGTCGTCGTTCTGCGAGCCGCCGTCGTTCTCCAGCTTGGCCTTGATCGTCTTGCCGTCGCCCTTGAGCTCGATCTGCGAGGCCACCTTGCGCGTCACCGGCGCGTTGAACTGCAGCTGCATCGGGCGCAGCGGCAGGCAGGCGGCCTGCGCGTTCTCGCGCTCGCAGCTGAACGACACCGCGAAGGGCTCGCGCACCTGGTAATCGAAACGGCGTTCCGTGGCGTTGGCCACACCCGACGGCGTGGCCACGCCCTTGCCATAGACGACCTGCACCTTGGCGCCCGGCGTGAGCGTGCGGTTGCACTGCATCGTGATGAAGCGCAGCGGGTCTTTCGCGGCTTCCTTCTCGCGGTGGAAGGCTTTGAGCAGTCCGGTGCGCGCCTCGCCTTCAAGCAGCTTGGCCGGAATGCGTTCGCCGACACCGTCGGCCGCGCACCAGACGTTCTGGCGCACGCTCTCGATCGTGGCCGCGCCGTTGAGCTCGAGCAGGAACATCTGCTGTTCGTCGATGCGCTCGAAGGTGCTCGGCAACTGGTTGCGCACGAACGGGCCGCCGCTATTGAATTGATAGCGTTCAGGGCCGGTCAGCTCGCCGCCGCCGGCCGGCTTGAAGGTGGGAATGCGGGTGACCGAGCAGCGCACGCCGGGCGGCAGGTCGTTCTCGAAGTCGTAGACCCAGGCCTTGGCGTCGGTCCAGCGGCCGGTGCCCTTGCCGGCCTGCGCGTCGGAGCAGCTCACGGTGAGCGGCGCGGGCGCCTTGGGGTCGCCGAAGTTGACCGCCGCCTGATCGAATTTGGCGACGACCTGGCGCACGCGCGCCACTTCGCCCTGCGGGGTCAGGCTGGTGATCTGAAGTGCATGGCCCGGGCCTGCCGCGAGGGTGCCGGCGGCCAGTAGCAATGTCGGAATGAAACGGTTCACGGAATTCTCCACCTTGAGGCAGCGCGCAGCGTAGCCGATTTGCATGGCGCGCCGGGAGTGCCAAGCGTCATAGGCCGTGCGTGTTTGGAGCGCGCGTTCTGTTGACGTACGCCGGTCTTCTTACAATCGCTGACGTCGTGCGTGCGCTGCGCAGACCGCCACCAAGACCTCGCCGCCGACCGAATGAAACGCTACTGGGAAATAGACGCCTTGCGCGGGCTGATGCTCGTGCTGATGACCGTCACCCACCTGCCCACGCGGCTGACCGATCCGCTGGGTCAACCTTTTGGCTTCGTGTCGGCCGCCGAGGGCTTCGTGCTGCTGTCGGCCTTCGTGGCGGGGCTGGTCTACAGCCGCATCGGCCATGTGCGCGGGGTCGACTCGATGCGCCAGGCCTTCTGGCGGCGCGTGCTCAAGGTCTACCTGTGCCAGGCGGCGATCCTGCTGTTCCTGTTCACCGTGATCGCCGCGCTCGGCGTGCACATCGACCAGCCGGCGGTCAAGAACCTCGTGTCGTACTACCTGGCGGAGCCGCGCGACGGCTTCCTGTTCGGGCTGCTGCTGATCTACGAGCCGCCGCTGCTGGACATCCTGCCGATGTACATCTTCTTCATGCTCATGAGCCCCTGGGTGCTGGCCTTTGCCATGCGCCACGGCTGGACGCTCGTGATGGTGGCCAGCGCCACGGTCTGGGCGATGGCGCAGTTCGGGCTCAGCGAATGGGTCTACGGGCTGGCGGTGCGCTACCTCGGCATGCCGGTGCCGTTCCACGAGATGGGCGCCTTCAACACCTACGCCTGGCAGTTCCTGTGGTTCGCCGGCCTGTGCCTGGGCGCCAGCCGCAACGCGCCCGACGCCCGGCCGCTGCGCTTTCCGGCCTGGCTGCTGGTGCTGGCGGCGGGCGTCGCGCTGTACGGTTTCTACTGGCGCCACACCGGCATCAACGGCCAGGCGCCGTTCGGCGGCGATGTGGAAATGAACCTGCTGTTCGACAAGTGGCAGCTCGGCCCGCTGCGCATCGTGAACCTGGTGGCGCTGGGCATCCTGGCGGTGCGCTTCGGGCCCTGGCTCATGCGCAAGATCCCGCGCCTGCACTGGCTCGAAGCCATGGGCTCGGCCTCGCTGCCGGTGTTCTGCGCGCACCTCGTGGCGGTGCTGCTGGTGCTGGCCTTCTACGGCGACAACCAGATGGCGCGGCCCTGGTGGGGCGACGGCCTGCTGCTGGCGGCGGTGTTCGCGGGGATGTACTTCGTGGCGCGCTTCACGCGCGGCGCCGACGTGCCGCCGCCGGCGGACGATGTGCCTTCGGAGCCTGCGCCGGCGTGAAAGAACTCGCCCCCAGGCCTCGCGCACTTCGTGTCGCTTCTCCTACCCCTTGCCGGGGGCGACACCTGCAGCCCGGCAAAGCCGGTTCTGCGGTGTCTCGCGACTGAATCGCGTCGGCTGTCCGCTCAGGGCTGCACCGCAGGCGGCATCGGCAGATGCGGCGCCACCACCGACTGCCACAGCCGGTAGCCCTCGTCCGTCAGGTGCAGCCGGTCGCCGCGGAACAGCTCGGGGCGCGGGCGGCCGTCCGCGCCAAGCATCGGCGTGTGGATGTCGATGTACTCGCTGTTGGGCAGCAGGTTCAGGTAGGCCGAGATCACGTGGTTGGTCTCTCGGATCTGCGGCATGAGCTGCTCGCGCGACGGGCTGGGCTTGACCGAGATGAAGCTGATGCGCGCGTCGGGCAGCTCGGCGCGCACCGCGTTCGCAAAGCGGGCGAAGCTGTCCAGCACCTGCAGCGGCGTGCGGCCTTCGGCCAGGTCGTTGTCGCCGGCATAGAGCACCACCTGCCGGGGCTTGTAGCGCACCACGAGATCGCGCGCGAACAGGGCGCAGTCGGCCAGCGTCGAGCCGCCGAAGCCGCGGTTGACGATGCCGCCCGGCACGCGGGAAAAGTCCTGCGAGAGGCGGGTCCACATGCGCACGGTCGAGCTGCCCACGAACACCACGCCGCCGGGTTGCGGAAAGCGCTCCTGGTCGGCGCGCGCGAAGGCGGCCAGCTCGTTGTGCCAACGGGCCTTGGCGGCGAGGTAGGCGGGGGCGGTGTCGGCGGCTGTGGCGCCGTCGGCTTCGTAGGGGAAGGCGGCGGCTGCGGTTTGAGCCTGGGCCTGGGCAGTGAAGGCGAGGGCGGCTGCAAGAAGCAGCGCCGCCGCGCGGACGGATTTCATCGAAGGCATCGAACGGACAGAAGACAGGGAATTCAGAACAGGGTCAGAGCGTCTTTTCGATCAGCGGGCCATGGAACAGCACCGGCCCGGTCGGGCCGCCCGCGCTCGGCACGCCGCCCTTGGGCTCCAGGCTGATCGCCAGCGCCGGCACGCGCACATCGGACTCCGAGGCGGCCAGTCGCAGCGCCGGTGCATTGTCCAGCACGCCGAGCGAGCGCGGCGCGCCGCCGGGCGGCAAGGCCCACAGCTGCAGCGACTTGTCGGTGCCTTCGCGGAAGTTGCCCACGCGCTGCAGCACGAGCTGCTTCTTCTTCGGATCGAAGGTCACGAGCATGGAGGCGGCGGCCTTGTCGTCGGACAGCACGGCCACGTACTGCACGGCGGGCGCGTTGATCAGCTGCTCGCGCAGGTTCAGGCCGACGCCCACGGCCAGCACGGCCACGAGCCCGCCGGCCGCGGCGGCGCCGCGCCACAGCGCGAGGCTGCGCAGCCAGCCGCCCGTCGATGCAGACGCAATGGGCGCGGCCTTGTCGCGCTGCCGCGCGAGGGCCTGCTGCGCCTGCTCGGCATCGATGAGGTTGCGGATGCGGGTCCAGACGGCCGGGTCGGGCGTGACCGGCTGTTGCAGCTCGGTCATGCCGGCCAGCCGGCCCTGCCAGACCAGCGCGGCGGCGCGCACGGGCGCCTGCTCGCGCGCCAGGGTTTCGAAGCGGCGGCGGGCGCCGCCGCGCAGCGTGCCGAGTGCATGGCTGGCGGCCAGCAGTTCGAGCAGTTCGGGGTGGGCAAGGAGGTTCATGGGGCGGGTCTCGTGGTCAGGCGAAGCGGCCCATGCAGATGCGCAGCTTGTCGAGCCCGCGCCGGATCCAGGTCTTCACGGTGCCCAGCGGCAGCTTGAGCTGTTCGGCCAGCTCGCTGTGGCTCATCTCGCGCAGGTAGGCCAGGCTGACCACCTCGCGCTGGCGGCCCTCGAGCTGGCTCAGGCACTGGTGCAGCGCCCAGGCCTGCTCGCTCGCATCGGCCATGTCGGCCGGGTTGGGCGTGTCGGATTCGAAGGTGTCGGCCATCAGCTCGTCGAATTCCTGCGTGAGCTGGGCGCGGTCGGCGGTGCGGCGGCGCAGCAGGTCGAGCGAGCGGCTGCGCACGATGAGCCCCAGCCAGGCCAGCGGCGGACTCAGCGAGGCGCGGTAGTCGCCGGCCACGCGCCAGACGGTGAGAAAGGACTCCTGCAGCACGTCTTCGGCCCACTCGCGCTGGCGCACCACGCGCATCGCCAGGCCCATGAGGCGGGGCGAGGTGCGGTCGTACAGCTGTCGCAGGGCGGCTTCGTCGCGATGGCCGATCCGGTCGATCAGCGCCATCAGTTCGGCGTCGGGGCTGGGTGCGGTCATCCGCGGATTGTGGGGCATCGGTGCGCATGCCCAAGGTACGGCCCGGTGGCGTCGGCGGATTCAGCGCGACCGGTCTGAATCCAATGGGCGTCGGGCTGCGTACACGGGGCAGGGGGGCGTCGACATGCAGAACTCCAGACGGCGGCTCTTTCTTTTTCACCATCGATCAGACACCAAGGAAACGACCATGCACATCCGCACCCTGACCGTCCTGGCCTCCACCACCGCAGCGGCGCTTGGCCTGGCCGCCTGTTCCGGCATGGGCGCCCAGCCCCTGCCGATGTTCTCGCAGGCCAGCCTGCCCGACGCCGTGAAAGTGCCCGCCGGCCACCGCGTGGCCATGGAAACCGTGGGCGCGGGCGACATCACCTACGAATGCCGTGCCAAGGCCAACACGCCGGGCGCGCACGAGTGGGTGTTCGTCGGTCCCGACGCCCGGCTGATGGACCGCGCCGGCAAGCAGGTCGGCAAATACTATGGACCGCCCGCCACCTGGGAGAACGCGGACGGCTCGAAGGTCACGGCCACGCAGGTGGCGGTGGCGCCGAACGGCACCGGCAACATTCCCCACCAATTGGTGAAGGCCAACCCCGCCACCGGCATGGGCGCCATGCAGGGCGTGAGCTACATCCAGCGCGTGGCCACGCAGGGCGGTGTGGCCCCCGCTGCCGCTTGCGGCGCCACGAACATGGGCCAGAAACAGGTCGTGAAGTACCAGGCCGATTACATCTTCTACCGCGCGGGCTAAGGCCGGCTGAGCCCCCGTTTCGCCGCCGTTTGGAAACATTCGGCAACGTATACTGCGCCGCAAAACGGAGCGGGACCGCGTGCGCGCGGGGGCGGGAATGAAGCAAATTGCGATCGTGATCGCGCTCTGCGTGGGCGCGTGGTATTTCTTTATCGGCGGCCGCAAGCTCGACGAGGCCATGGCGCGCGACTATTACCGCAAGGAAGCGCACGCCATCTATTCGCGCGATGCGCAAGCGCTGTGCAAGCAGCTCAGCCGCAAGGCGGTGATCGAGAGCAAGGTCACGATGATGGGCCGCACCGTCGAGAGCAGCCACAACCGCGAGGAAGCCTGCGAGGCGGTCGAGAAGACCTTCGAGCTGTTCCGCGTCGTGGGCGACCGCATGGGCGGCATCCTCACCATCGAGTACGAGTACCACATCGACGCCGTCGAGGTGGCCACCGACCGCAAGAGTGCCGTCGTCACGGGCACCAGCGTGCTCAAGATGGGCGAGGCCGCGCTCCAGTACAAGACCAGTTTCAGCCAGCGCCTGGAGCGCGAACTCGGCCAGATGCGCCTCGTGCATTCCAGCGACGCCACGGTCGTGCGCATGGGCGGCGCGGGCGCCATGAGCCAGAGCGATTTCTTCCGCAAGTAGCCGCCGCAGCAGAACAGGCCCCGCCATGATCGACCGCGACTCCCTGCCGCCGCCCCCGCCGTTCTGGCACCGCCTCAACAGCTTCTTCGCCTTCCCGCTGCAGCTGCGACCGCTGGCCTACGGCCTGGTGCTGTCGTTCTGCAGCCTGCTGTTCGAGGCCGTGTTCTTCCTGCCCGATGCGTTGGCCTTCATCGTCATCGAGGTCGGCATCATCCTGGCGGCCAGCCGCTACGGCTTCAAGGTCATTGCGCTGGGCGCGCGCGGCATCCGCGACTCGGCCGACTTCGGGCGCGAATCGAGCGACGAGTGGACCTACCTGCCGTGGAAGCTCTTTGCCATCTCGCTGGTGCAGACGATGCTCATCGGCTGGCTCGCCTGGTACGAGCCGGTGCTGGGCACGGTGGGGCTGTTCATCATGTCCTTCACCTTCCCGGCCGCGGTGATCGTGCTGGTGCAGTCGGGCAGCTTCTTCCAGGCCATGAACCCGGGCTATGTGATGGACGCGATGCGCACCATCGGCTGGCCCTATGCGCTGCTGTGCTTCTTTCTGTTCCTGCTGAGCACGGGCGCGCAGGTGGCGATCTCGATGGTGCTGCCGGTGTTCGACGGGCGCATCGTGCTGCCGATCGTCAACTTCGCGTTCATCTACTTCGGCTGGGTGATGGCGAGCCTCCTGGGCTACGTGATGTACCAGCACCACGACGCCTTCGGCATCGACCTCGTGCCCGGCGCGGGCGCCGACGAGGGCGCGCCGGCCGACCGCCGCACGCCCGCGCAGATCGCCGCGCAGCGCACCGACGCCGAGGTGGCGCAGTGCATCACCGACGGCGACCTGGCCGCCGCGCTGGGCATTGCCTACGAGGCGCAGCGCACCGCCGACGCCGACGACCTGGCCGCGCAGCGCCGCTACCACCGCGTGCTGGCGCTCATGCCCGAGAAGAAGGACACGCTGTTCGATCACGCGCGCCGCTTCATTCCGCTGTTGATGCGGCGCGACCTCACGTCGGACGCGCTGAAGGTCTTCAAGGCCTGCCGCGCGATCGACAAGAGCTTCGTGCTCGACGACCCGGCGATGGTCATCGCCATGGCCCGCGCCGAATGGCGTGGCGGCGACGCGCACGGCACGCTCGCGCTGCTGTCGGGCTTCGACAAGCGCTTCCGCGGCCACGCGGCGATCCCGCAGGCCTACGAACTCGCGGCCCGTGCGCTGGTGCAGGGGCTGGGCCGCGCGGACATGGCGCAGCCGATCCTCACCACGCTCGAAGCCCGCTACCCCGAGAGCGAGCAGACGCAGGAAGTGCGCTGGCTGCTGCGGCCGGCGGCCTGAGAGGGGACCGGCCCGCGGATCAGGGCAAAATTCCGCACGCCGCGCCGGCCGGACCTGCGGACCCGCCTCCCATGCCGCCCCTCACGCCCGAACCGTCCCTTCCTGCTCCCTCTTCTGCCTCCACGCGCTCCCGCCGCCGCGCGCTGGTGGCCTGGGCGGGCGCCGTCGCGCTGGCGCTGCTGCTGATCGCCGTGGCCGGCCAGTGGGCCGCGCGGCGCGAGGCGAACTTCCAGGCCGACTCGATCCGCCGCGCCATGGAAGTGCACGTGCTCGGCCTGCGCGATGCCGCCGGCAAGTACGGCTACCTGCCGTTCACCGCCGGCATGCACCCCGACGTGCTGGCCGTGCTGGCTCACCCGCAGGACCCCGCTGCGCGGCAGCGCGCCAACCACCACATCGAGGAAGTGAACCGCCTCGCGGGCTCCGACGCGCTGTACCTCACCGACCCGCAGGGCCTCACGCTGGCCGCGAGCAACTGGGCCACGCCGCAGAGCTTCGTGGGCGAGTCGTACGCCAACCGGCCGTACTTTCTCGACGCGCGGGCCGGGCGGCGCGGCCTGTTCTACGGCGTGGGCCAGACCACGGGCGAGCCGGGGCTGTTCATGTCGGCGCCGGTGCGCGCCGAGGGCGGCGGCGAGGTGCTGGGCGTGGTCACCGTCAAGGTCAGCCTGCGCCAGCTGCACGACGCCTGGGCCTTCGTGCGCGACCCGATCCTGCTGACCGACGCGCGCGGCATCGTGTTCCTGAGTTCGGTGCCGGGCTGGATGTACCAGGCCACGCGGGCGCTGAGCCCTGCCGACCTGGCCGGCATCGAGCACGACCAGCAGTACGGCGCGCGCACCCGCTTCGCGCCGCTGCCGTGGCGCGTCGAGCACATCGAGGGCGCGCCGGGCTACCTGGTGCGCACCACGGTCGGCGGCAAGGCGCGGCGTTTTCTCGCCGTGGACGAGCCCTTGCCCGACCTGGGCTGGACCCTGACGGTGATGGCCGACCACGCCGAAGTCACCCGCGCGCGCGAGCGCACCTGGATGCTCGGCCTGCTGGGTGCCGGCGTGCTGCTGCTGGGCGCGCTGTACTGGCGGCTGCGCGAGCGCCGCTTCGCCGAACAGCGCGACGCGCGGCGCGACCTGGAGCTGCGCGTGCGCGAGCGCACCCACGAGCTGGACCAGGCCCATGCCTTCCGCAAGGCGATGGAAGACTCGCTGCTGGTCGGCATGCGCGCGCGCGACCTGCAGGGCCGCATCATCTACGTCAACCCGGCCTTCTGCGAGATGACCGGCTACGGCGCCGACGAGCTGCTGGGGCGGCTGCCGCCGTACCCCTACTGGCACCCCGACGACGTGACGCAGCACTGGTTCCACTACGAGGCCATGATGAGCGGGCAGCCCGCGCGCTCGGGCTTCGAGTCGCGCCTGCGGCACCGCGACGGGCACGAGGTCATCACCATGGTCTACACCGCACGGCTCATCGACGCCGACGGCCGCCACAGCGGCTGGATGAGTTCGGTGGTCGACATCACCGAGCAGAAGCGCGCCGAGCTGCGCCAGCGCCAGAACGACGAGCAGCTGCAGCACGCGCAGCGCCTGGCCAGCCTGGGCGAGATGGCCTCCACGCTGGCGCACGAACTCAACCAGCCGCTGATGGCGCTGAGCAACTTCGCGAGCGCCGCCAAGGCCTTCGCCGCGCAGGGCAACCAGCCGCTCTTGGCCAGCAGCCTCGACGAGACCGTGGCGCAGGCCAAGCGCAGCGCCGAGATCGTGCGGCGCATCCGCGGCTTCGTGCGCCAGCGCACCGCCGGCACCGAAGACTGCGCCGTGGCCGCGCTGGTGACCAACGCGCTGGCACTGCTGCAGGGCGAGATGCGCCAGCGGCAGGTGCGCGCCGAGGTGCGCATTCCGCCCGCGCTGCCGCCGGTGCGCGGCGACCGCGTGCTGCTCGAACAGGTGCTGCTGAACCTGTTGTCCAACAGCCTGCAGGCGATGGAACAGGGCACGCCGCCCGAGCGGCGCGTGGTCGAGGTCGAGGCCGAGTTGCATGAAGGCCGCGTGCACATCCGCATCGCCGACCACGGCCCGGGCATCGACGCCGCGCTGGCCGAGCAGGTCTTCGCGCCGTTCTTCACCACCAAGGCCGGCGGCCTCGGGCTGGGCCTGAACATCTGCCGCACCATCGTGGAGGCCCACCGCGGCCGCTTGTCGTTCGCCGACCGGCCCGGCGGCGGCACGGTCTTCACCCTCGAACTGGAGGCTTCCCCGTGAACGCACCCCTGCTTGCCAACCACCTGTGCGTCGTCGATGACGACGAGGCCGTGCGCCGCTCTTTGGGCCTGCTGCTGCTGTCGCGCGGCCATGCGGTGCAGGCCTTTGCCTCGGGCGAGGCCTTTTTGGCCGGTGCCGACCTGCAGCGCCCGGGCTGCGCCATCCTCGACCTGCGCATGGAAGGCATGAGCGGGCTGCAGGTGTTCGACGCGCTGCGCGCGCAGGACAGCCCGCTGGTCGTGATCTTCCTGTCCGGGCACGGCGACATCCCGATGGCGGTCGAGGCGGTGCAGAACGGCGCCTTCGGCTGGCTGGAAAAGCCCTGCAACGACGAGCGCCTGCTCGACAGCATCGCCAAGGCATTGCACAAGGCCGAGGAGATCGCCGTGCGCCGCCAGGCCCGGCAGGCCGCGCAGGCGCTGTGGGCCAAGCTCACGCCGCGCGAGATGCAGGTCGCCCGGCTCGTGGCCGAAGGCCTGCCCAACAAGCGCATCGCGCAGGAACTCGCGCCGCTGGAGCTGCGCACGGTGGAAACGCACCGGGCGCACATGTTTGCGAAGCTGGGCTTTTCGAGCAGCCTGGAGCTGGACCGCTTCCTGCGCGAGCACGGTCTCTAGAACTTAGGGTTTACCCCTGCGTACGGGTACGCAGTCCCGCGGCCGGGGTCTACGGACGACAGCGCGCCCCCGGCGGACCAGACTCCCCGGCACGGCTTTCCGCGGGCTTCGCGGGGGCTGCAGCCAGAGACAAGGACCCCCGCATGACCGCCATTGCCAGCAGCAGCACGAGCGCCGGCGCTTCCAGCCCGGACGCGACCCGCGACACCACCCCCTACACCTTCGAGGAAAAGCGCAAGCGCATCTTCGCCATCTTTGCCGCTTCGTCCGGCAACCTGGTGGAGTGGTTCGACTTCTACGTCTATGCCTTCTGCGCGATCTACTTCGCGCCCTCGTTCTTCCCCAAGTCGGACCCGACGGTCCAGCTGCTGAACACCGCCGGCGTGTTCGCCGCCGGCTTCCTGATGCGCCCGATCGGCGGCTGGCTGTTCGGCCGGCTGGCCGACCGCAAGGGCCGCAAGACCTCGATGGTGACCTCGGTGGTCATGATGTGCGTCGGCTCGCTGGTCATTGCCTGTCTGCCCACCTACGCCCAGATCGGCGCCTGGGCGCCCGCGCTGCTGCTGGCCGCGCGCCTGCTGCAGGGCCTGTCGGTCGGCGGCGAGTACGGCACCACCGCCACCTACATGAGCGAAGTGGCGATGCGCGGCCAGCGCGGCTTCTTCTCGTCGTTCCAGTACGTCACGCTGATCGGCGGCCAGCTGCTGGCCGTGGTGGCCGTGGTGGTGCTGCAGCAGCTGCTCACCGAGGCCGAGCTCAAGGCCTGGGGCTGGCGCATTCCCTTCGTGCTGGGTGCCCTGGCCGCCGTCGTGGCGCTGATGCTGCGCCGCACGCTGACCGAGACCGCCAGCACCAAGACCCGCGCCGCCAAGGGCGCCGGCAGCGTCGCGGAGCTGTTCAAGCACCACAAGCGCGCCTTCCTCGTGGTGCTGGGCTACACGGCCGGCGGCTCGCTGATCTTCTACACCTTCACCACCTACATGCAGAAGTACCTGGTGAACTCGGCCGGCATGTCGATCAAGACCGCCAGCAACGTGATGACGGCCTGCCTGTTCCTGTACATGTGCATGCAGCCGCTGTTCGGCGCGCTGTCGGACCGCATCGGCCGGCGCAGCAACATGCTGCTGTTCGGCGCCCTGGGCGCGCTGATGACGGTGCCCGTGCTGAGCAACCTGCAAAGCGTGAGCAGCCCGCTGATGGCCGGCGTGCTGATCACGCTGGCGCTGGCGGTGGTGAGCTTCTACACCTCGATCAGCGGCATCGTGAAGGCCGAGATGTTCCCGCCCGAAGTGCGCGCGCTGGGCGTGGGCCTGTCGTATGCGGTGGGCAACGCCATCTTCGGCGGCAGCGCCGAGTACGTGGCGCTGGGCCTGAAGTCGATCGGCCACGAGTCGTACTTCTACTGGTACGTGACGGCGATGATGGGCGTGGCCTTCCTGGTCAGCCTGCTGCTGCCGAAGCAGGCCACCTACCTGCACAACGACAAGTAAGCGCAGCGGCGCTTCATCAACGAACCCGGCCGCGTGCCGGGTTTTTTACGTGCGCTGCAACGCGCGCGTGACCATGTCGTTGGGCGCCAGCCGCAGCAGGTGCGGCAGCAGGCCCAGGGCGCGATCGCGTTCGCCCGCGTGCAGCAGGCCGTTGGCGCACACCGAGAGCGTGTCGGCCAGCTCGGGGTGGTCGGGCGCGGTCTTCAGCAGGATGCGGCAGAGCTTGTCGGCGTCGCCGAATTGGCGGATGCGCGCGAAGCGGCGCGCCAGCCGGGCCATGTCGTCGGGCTTCAGGCGCACGCCGGGCTTGGCCTGGTCGAGGTAGGTCGTGAAGCTGCTGTGCTGCAGCGCCAGCGTGTCGGCGTCGGTGGCGGGCAGGCGGAAGATGCGGCGCGCGGCCTGGTGGAAGTCGTCGCTCGCGGGCTGCAGTCGCGCGGTGTGGAACCAGGCGCGCAGCGTGTCGGTGTCGCCGGGGCGCAGGGCGGCGGCGGCGCGCCATTCGGCACACGCTGGCTCGAACTTCATGGCCGCCGACAGCTTGCGCGCGGCGGCCACGTGCTGGTCGAAGCGGTGGTCGTCGGTCACCATTTCCGACTTCACGGTCTCGGGCGTCTTCACGCGGCCCAGCCACATGGCGCCGGCCATCAGCGCCGCGCCCGTCAGCAGGCCGCCCAGGTGGGCCATGTAGCCCACGCCCTGGTCCCCCATCCATTGCTGCAGCAGCTCGTTGGCGATCCAGGCCGGCAGCAAGAGCAGGGCGGGCGCGGTGACGTAGCTGAAATAGAAGAACAGCTGGTAGAAAAAGCGGATGCGCCGCAGCCGGTACATCACGGCGTACATGCCCATCAGCGCCGAGATCGCCCCCGAGGCGCCCAGGCCGTGGCCGCCGTTGCCGGCATAGGCCCAGCTGGCCAGCAGCGACGAGCCGACGGCGCCCAGCAGGTAGAAGCACAGGTAGGTGCCGCGCCCCAGCGCCAGTTCGACCGAGAAGCCGAACAGGAAGAGGAACAGCATGTTGCCCAGCAGGTGGCCGGTGTCGGCGTGCAGGAAGGCCGCGGTGACCCAGGTCCAGGGCTTGAACGCGGCGCCCTTGTTCTGGTCGAGCGACCAGCGCTCGGTGAAAGGCGCGGGCAGCATCGCTTCGTACTGGCGGCGTTCGCGTTGCCATTCGTCGAAGCGCGGGTTCGCGGGCGTCACGACCTCGTCGGCACGCAGCTTCTTCAGGAAGGGCTGGTCGTTCTGCAGCGCTTCGAGCAGTTGCGGGTAGGCCTCTTCATGCCCCAGCGCGCGGCGCGCCCTCTTGCCGCGCTTCGGGTCGGTTTTTTCGAGCCATTCGACGAAGGGCGGCAGTTCCAGCTCGGGCAGCACGCTCTGCACGTAGAACTGCGCCGCGCGCTCGCGGCCGTTCTCTTCGCTGCGCTGCGGACCCCAGAACACGATCATGTTCAAGAGGATCAGCAGCACCGTCATCCACGGCGGGTTGTGCCAGCTCGGTTTGTTTTCGAGCGGGATGGCGTAGAACATGAAGCGCGGCCCTCGGTGGTGCGGCCGCGGGCTTCAGCCCAGGCGGGCGCGGTGGCGGGCGACCTGTGCCTTCACTTGCACGGGCGCGGTGCCGCCCAGCACGTTGCGTGCATTGAGCGAGCCGCGCAGGCTCAGCACGTCGTACACGTCCTTCTCGATGTTCGGGTTGAACTGCTGCAGCACCGACAGCGGCAGCTCCGACAGGTCGACCTGGTGCGAGGTGGCGGCCTTCACGGCGTGGGCCACGGTTTCGTGCGCGTCGCGGAAGGGCAGGCCCTTCTTCACGAGGTAGTCGGCCAGGTCGGTGGCAGTGGCGTAGCCGCGCAGCGCGGCGGCTTCCATGGCCTCGGGCTTCACGGTGATGCCGCCGATCATCTCGGCAAAGATGCGCAGGGTGTCCTTGAGCGTGTCGACGGTGTCGAACAGCGGCTCCTTGTCTTCCTGGTTGTCCTTGTTGTAGGCCAGCGGCTGGCCCTTCATGAGCGTGATGAGCGCCATCAGGTGGCCGACCACGCGGCCGGTCTTGCCGCGCGCCAGCTCGGGCACGTCGGGGTTCTTCTTCTGCGGCATGATCGACGAGCCGGTGGTGAAGCGGTCGGCGATGTTGATGAAGCCGAAGTTCTGGCTCATCCAGATGATGAGCTCTTCGCTCAGGCGGCTCACGTGCACCATGCACAGGCTGGCGGCGGCGGTGAACTCGATCGCGAAGTCGCGGTCGCTCACGGCGTCCAGGCTGTTCTGGCAGACGCTGTCCATCTTCAGGGTGCGCGCCACGAGCTCGCGGTCCAGCGGGTAGCTGGTCCCGGCCAGTGCGGCGGCGCCCAGCGGCAGGCGGTTGACGCGCTTGCGCACCTCGCCCATGCGCTCGGCGTCGCGGCTGAACATTTCCACGTAGGCCAGCATGTGGTGGCCGAAGCTCACGGGCTGGGCCACCTGCAGGTGGGTGAAGCCGGGCAGGATCACCTCGACGTTCTTCTCGGCGATGTCCACCAGCGCCTTCTGCAGCTCGACCAGCAGGTCGCCGATGAGGTCGATTTCGCCGCGCAGCCACAGGCGCACGTCGGTGGCGACCTGGTCGTTGCGGCTGCGGCCGGTGTGCAGGCGCTTGCCGGCGTCACCGACCAGCTGGGTCAGGCGGGCCTCGATGTTCAGGTGCACGTCCTCGAGGTCGAGCTTCCATTCGAAGCTGCCGGCCTCGATCTCGCCGCGGATCTGCGTCATGCCGCGCTCGATGGCGGCGTGGTCCGTCACGCTGATGATGCCCTGGGCCGCGAGCATGCCGGCGTGCGCCAGCGAGCCCTCGATGTCGGCCTGCCACAGGCGCTTGTCGAAGAAGACGCTGGAGGTGTAGCGCTTCACCAGGTCGCTCATCGGTTCGGAGAACAGGGCCGACCAGGCTTCGGATTTCTTGTCGAGTTGGTTTTGGGTCATGGGAGCCGTCCAGGAAGGCAATAATGGGTTGGTCACCCGATGGATCTGATGTCTGCGATGCGCAACCCGGCGATTTTATCGGCCAGCTCCCCCTCCACGTCCGCTTCGTCACCGGAACGCGTGCGCGCGCCCGTGCGCGGCGGCCCGGCGCTGTTCGACGCCTGCCAGATCGGCGTGGTGCTGCGCACCGTGGTGTTCGTCGAAGCGGTGGTGGCGGTGGCCACGTTGTTCGTGGTCGGCACCTTCGGCGAATGGCTGGTGCAGGCGGCCACGGTCACCGGCGGTGCGCTGCCCGCCACGCTGCTGTGGCTGGTGGCGGCCTGCGGGCTCAAGAAGCAATTGCGGCGCCTGCCGCCCCCCGGGCAGTACGCCGCGGGCGCCGTGCTGGGCGCGGTTGCGTCGCTGTACGGCTGCGGCCTGCTGCGCCTGACCGGCGTGATCGCCAGCGCGCCCTGGCTGGCCAGTGCGCTGGCCGGCGCGCTGTTCGCGGGGCTGGTGATGGCGGCCATGGTGCTGCGCGCGCGCGGCCAGACGCCGGCCGCGACCACGGCCCGGCTCGAAGAGCTGCAGTCGCGCATCCGCCCGCACTTCCTGTTCAACACGCTCAACAGCGCCATCGCGCTGGTGCGCGAAGAGCCGGCCAAGGCCGAGACCATGCTGGAAGACCTGGCCGAGCTGTTCCGCCAGGCGCTCACCGTGCCCGGCGAATCGGGCACGCTGGCCGACGAGATCGCGCTGGCCGAGCGCTACCTGGCCATCGAGCAGGTGCGCTTCGGCGAGCGCCTGCGCATCCGCTGGGACCTCGATGCCGCCGCCAGCGACGCGCGCCTGCCGCCGCTGCTGCTTCAGCCGCTGGTCGAGAACGCCATCAAGCACGGCGTGGAGCCCAGCCCCGACGGCGGCAAGCTGCGCATCCGCACCGAGCGGCGCGGCGGCATGGTCGTGATCGAGGTGGTCAACAGCCTGCCGCCGCTGCGCTGGGCCGACGAGCCGCTGCCGCGCGGCCATGGCATCGCCCTGGACAACGTGCGCGAGCGGCTGCGCCTGCTGCACGACATGCAGATGCAGTTCAGCGCCGGCATGGACCAGAAGAACTACCGCGTACGCATTGCCATTCCCGCCGAATCCTCATGAGCCTCAAGACCCTGATCGTTGACGACGAAGCCCTGGCCCGCTCGCGCCTGCGCACGCTGCTGCGCGACTGCACCTCGCCCGCCGCCGAGGTGACGGCCGAGGCCGCGCAGGGCGAGGAGGCGCTGGCGCACCTGGCCGCGATGGACCTCGACCTGGTGCTGCTCGACGCGCACATGCCCGGCGTCGACGGCATCGAGGTGGCGCGCGCGCTGCGCCACCGGCCCGACGCGCCGGCCGTGGTGTTCGTGACGGCGCATGCGAGCCATGCGGTCACGGCCTTCGAGCTGGAGGCGGTCGACTACCTCACCAAGCCCGTGCGCGCCGAGCGGCTGCAGCAGGCGCTGCAGAAGGTCGAGCGCTTCCTGAAGGAGCGCCGCGCCGCGCAGCCGGTCGCCGAAGCCACGCCCGAGTGCGTGCTGATCCAGGACCGGGGCCGCGCCGAGCGCGTGCCGCTGTCCGAGGTGCTCTACCTCAAGTCCGAATACAAGTACCTCACGGTGCGCACCGCCACGCGCAGCCACATCCTCGATGGCTCGCTCAACGATTTCGAGGAGCGCTACCCGAACCGCTTCCTGCGCGTGCACCGCAATGCGCTGGTGGCGCGCTCGGCCATCCGCGCGCTCGAGCGCTACGACGACGGCGAGGACGCCGATGGCTGGGCGCTGCGGCTGGACTCGGTGCCCGAACCCGTGGCGGTGTCGCGCCGCCAGCTGGCCGCGGTGCGCGAGATGCTGAAGGAATCGCGATGACCGACGACACCCCGGCTGGCCCGAAGCCCCCGCCCGAGCGGCCGGTGGCTGCGGAAGAGCCGCCGCCTGCGCCCGCTCCGGCGCCGCCGCCGGCCGAGCCCGCTGCGCCGGTCGAGCCGCAGGAAGATTCCACCTCCGCCCTGCGCAGGCGCTTCGTGCTGCACATGCCGGTCGACGTGCGCAGCGCGTCGCTCGTGGTGCTGGCCGTGCTCGCCAGCGTCTTCGCGCTGCGCTGGGGCCAGGCCGTGTTCGTGCCGCTGATGCTGAGCCTGCTGCTGAACTACGCGCTGTCGCCGCTGGTCGAGCGCCTGCACCGCTGGCGCGTGCCGCGCTGGATCGGCTCGGCGGTGATCCTGCTGGGCCTGTTCGGCGGGCTCGGGTGGACCGGCTATTCGCTCTCGGGCAGCGCTTCGCAATTGCTCGACTCGCTGCCGGTCGCCGCGCAGAAGCTGGGCCAGGCCATGCGCCGCGACAAGAACGCCAGCGCCACGCCGCTGGACAGCGTGCAGCAGGCCGCTGCCCAGCTCGAGAAAGCGGCCGAGGAAAACTCCGCGCGTGTGGCCTCGCGCAAGGGCGTGGCGCGCGTCGTCATCGAGCGGCCGGGCTTCAACGTGCGCGACTACCTGCTCAGCGGCACGGTCGGCCTGCTCAACGCCTTGGGGCAGCTCACGCTGGTGGCCTTCCTCACCTACTTCGCGCTGTGCTCGGGCGACACCTTCCGGCGCAAGCTCATCAAGATCACCGGGCCCAGCCTGCAGAAGAAGAAGGTCACGGTGCACGTGCTGGACGACATCACGCGCAACATCGAGCGCTACCTGCTGGTGCAGATATTGGTGAGCGCGCTGGTGGGGCTCGCCACCGGCCTGGCGTTCTGGCTCATGGGCGTGGAGAACGCGGCCGTGTGGGGAATCATCGCGGCCGTGACCAACCTCATTCCGTACATCGGCTCGGTGATCGTGCTGGTGGCGGCGGGGCTCATGGCCTTCCTGCAGTTCAGCAGCATCGAGATGGCGCTGCTGGTGGGCGGCGTCTCGCTGGCGATCCACACGGTGGTCGGCAACCTGCTGATGCCCTGGCTCACCAGCCGCACCAGCCGCATGAACCCGGTGGCGGTGTTCGTGGGCGTGATCTTCTGGGGCTGGCTGTGGGGCATCTGGGGGCTGCTGCTGGGCATCCCGATCACCATGGTCATCAAGTCGATCTGCGACCGGGTGGAAGACCTGCAGCCGATCGGCGAATTGCTCGGCGAATAAACCGGCCCTTCAAACCCTTCAGGAGGGTGCATCGTCCGATGCTGTAAATTATTGCGAATCAATTCGCAATAATTAAATGGCCGACGTTTCATCCGCTTCCTTGCCACCCGGGGCCGGCGCCCCGGCCCGGCTGCTCTCCATCGACGCGCTGCGCGGCCTCGTGATCCTGTTCATGCTGCTGGACCACGTGCGCGAGACCTTCTACCTGCACCACCAGGTGCCCGACCCGATGCTCGTGGCGCAGACGCCGCCGGCGCTGTTCTTCGGCCGCCTGCTGGCGCACCTGTGCGCGCCGGTGTTCGTGTTCCTGACCGGGCTGTCGGCTTTTCTCTACGGCGCGAAGCAGGCGGACGGCCGCGCGGCGGCGTCCTCGTTCCTGTGGAAGCGGGGCCTGTTCCTCGTGCTGCTGGAGGTCACGGTCGTCAACTTTGCGTGGACCTTCCAGTTCCCGCCGGCGACGGTGTTCCTGCAGGTGATCTGGGTGATCGGGCTGTCGATGCTGGCGTTGTCGGCGCTGGTGTGGCTGCCGCGCCGGGCGCTGGTCGTGTTGGGCGTGGTGCTGGTGGCGGGGCACAACCTGCTCGACGGCGTGCACTTTCCCGTCGGCCATGTGCTGCACGTGCCCTGGGCCGTGCTGCACGACCGGGGCTGGATCGAGCTGTCCGAGGCCCTGAGGCTGCGCACGTCGTACCCGCTGCTGCCGTGGATCGGCGTGATCGCGCTGGGCTATGTCGCCGGGCCGTGGTTCCTGCCCGGCGCCGACGCGCCGCAGCGCCAGCGGCGGCTGCTCGCGTGGGCCGTGGGCCTGCTCATTGGCTTCGTGGCGCTGCGTGCACTCAATGCCTACGGCGACAAGCCCTGGGCAGCAGGCGACAGCGCGCTGACGAACGTGATGGCCTTCCTCAACGTCACGAAGTACCCGCCGTCCTTGCTGTTCATCGCGCTGACGCTCGGCGTGGGGCTGTGGCTGCTGCGCCTGTTCGAGCGCCGGCAGGGCGCGGCCTGGCTCGCGCCGCTGGCCGTGTTCGGCGCGGCGCCCATGTTCTTCTATGTGCTGCACCTGTACGTGCTCAAGTTCCTCTACCTGGGGGCCGAGGCGGTCTGGGGCCCCAACCAGGGTCGCTTGTTCGGCTTCGACGCCGTCTGGATGGTGTGGCTGGTCACCGGGGTGCTGGCCTTTGCGCTGTATCCGGCGGTGCGCGCCTTCGCCGCCCTGAAGGCGCGGCGCCGCGACATCGCGTGGCTCAAATATCTGTGAGCGGCTGGCGATGAAGCGGTTCTGCGGCGCGGCCCTCGCCATGCTGGGCACGTCCGCCCTGGCGGCCGAAGGCGGCGGCTTCGTCGAGGACACGCACTGGCGGGTGCTCCAGCGCAGCGTGTACGAGCACCGGAGCTACCTGCACGGCGATCGCAGCAACGGCGGGCGCAACGCCACGCTGTCGAAGGCGCGGCGCAGCGACTACGCGCAGGAGTGGGGCTACGGCGTCATGGGCACCGTCGCGTCCGGCTTCACGCCGGGCTGGATCGGCTTCGGCGTGGACGCGCATGCCTCGCTCGCGCGCAGCCTCGACGGCGACGATCTGCGCGTCGGCAAGATCCGCATGCTGCCGGTGGACGGCGCGGGCTACGCGCAGGACGGCATCGCGCGCGGCGGCGTGGCGCTGAAGGCGCGCATCTCCGCCACCGTGCTGACGGTGGGTGAGCAACGCGTGAAGACGCCGGTCTTCAGCGCGTCCGATTCCCGCCTGCTGCCCGAGACCATGCGCGGCTGGCTGCTGACGAGCCGCGAGTTCGACACGCTCACGCTGCAGGCCGGCCGCTTCACCGGATCGACCGACCGCCATGCGCGCGGCACGAACCACCCGTTGATCGTCAATTACCTCGACCCGAAGTCACCGCGCGGCGACGTGTTCGACTTTGCCGGCGGCACCTGGAAGGGCAGCGCTTCGCTGTCGCTCACGGCCTATGTCGCACGCCTGGAGGACACCTGGCGCACCGGCTACCTGGGGGCCCAGTACACGGTGCCGCTCCCGGAGAAGCGTGCGCTGTCCTTCGACCTGCAGGTGTACCGCAGCAAGGACACGGGCCGCGCGCTGGCCGGCCCGGTGGACAACACCACCGCGAGCCTCATGACCAGCTACGCCCACGGCCCCCACCGCGTGGGCCTGGGCTGGCAGAAGGTCGCGGGCGACACGCCGTTCGACTACGTGACGCGCGGCGCCGTTTGGCTCGGCAATGCAGCGCAGCTGTCCGACTTCAATGCGCCGCATGAGCGGTCGTGGCAGCTGCGGTACGAAGTGGATGCTGCGCGTTGGGGCGCACCCGGGTTGAGTCTGGGCGCGGCCTACATCCGCGGCAGCGGCATCGACGGCAGCCGCGTGCCGGCGCGCGGAGGCTACGCGTGGCTGGGCTACGGGCAGGGCGGCCGGCACTGGGAGCGCGACCTGTGGCTGCGCTACACGGTCCAGCAAGGCAGCGCCAAGGGCCTGGCCTTCCTGCTGCGCTACGGCGAGCACCGCAACAACAAGGCGCAGGCCGAACTCAACACGCGCCAGATCCGCGTCGCGCTGGAGTACCCGATCGGCAACGACTGAGCGGGCGGCGCTGTCAGGGGGCCGTGACGGGCAGCTTCTTCACGAAGGTCGCGGCGGGGTCGAGCGGCTGGCCGTCGCGCGTGCGCAGGTCGATCGGCGCTACCGGCTCACCGTTCTCGCGCTCCAGCAGCACCGAATGCGGCTCGCCGGGCGCGAACAGGTTCGCCTCGCCCCAGTGCCGCAGGCCGACCACCACGGGGAACAGGCCGCGGCCCTTGGCCGTCAGCGCGTACTCCTGGTAGAGCGAGCCGTCCGAGGCGGGCACGAGGTCGAACACGCCTTCCTGCACCAGCCACTTCAGGCGGTCGGCCAGGATGTTCTTGGCCACGCCCAGGCTCTGCTGGAACTCGCCGAAGCGCCGCATGCCGTCGAAGGCGTCGCGCACGATCAGCAGCGACCACTGGTCGCCGACGATCTCGAGCGCGCGCGCCATCGGGCAGGCGTCGAACCTCAGACTTTTTCTCCTGGCCATCGTGTGTTTCCTGTGCGTCCCTGGGATGGCGGGATTAGACCGTAGCGCTCGGCTGGTTGCAAATTAAAACCGATGCGACTAGCATCCAAATGGTTTTAATTTGAAACCTGAAATGGCCATGACCCTCCCAACCCCCGCTCCCCACGACATCCCTTCCGGCGGCGACGCCGTGCCCGGCCTGCGCGCCAGCCCCGTGCGCGTGGCCGTCGTGCAGTTCGACCCGCAGGTCGGCGTCGAGAACCTCGCACGCAACGCCGCCGCCGTGCGCGCACAACTTGAAGCCGCCGTGGCCGGCGGCGCACAGCTCATCGTGCTGCCCGAGCTGGCGACCACCGGCTACTGCTTCAACGGCCGCGCCGAGGCTTTCGCCCATGCCGAGCCCGTGCCGCACGGCCCGACGGTGCAGGGCTGGGTCGCGTTCGCGGCAAAGCGCGGCGTGTACCTCGTCGGCTGCCTGGCCGAGCAGGACGGCATGCAGCTGTTCGACACGGCCGTGCTCGTCGGCCCCGAGGGCTACATCGGCCGCTACCGCAAGACCCACCTGTGGAACAACGAGAAGCTGTGGTTCACGCCCGGCAACGAGGGCTACCCGGTGTTCGAGACGAAGATCGGCCGCATCGGCCTGCTCGTGTGCTGGGACATCTGGTTTCCCGAGGCGCCGCGCATCGTGGCGCAGCAGGGCGCCGACATCATTTGCGTGCCCACGGGCTGGGTCTGGACGCCGCCACCGCTGTACGACGCCAGCGGCGTGTGCATGGCGGCCTACCTGACGATGACGGCCGCGCACGCCAACAACGTCTTCATCGCCACCGCCGACCGCGTGGGCCGCGAGCGCGGCACGGGCTTCATGGGCAACTCGCTGATCGCGGGCACGAACGGCTGGCCGATGGGGCGCATCGCCGGGCCCGAGGAAGAAACCATCCTCTATGCCGACGTCGACCTGGGCGCCGCGCGCTCCGCGCCGATCTGGACGCCGCTCAACGACCTGCACCGCGACCGGCGAACCGATCTGTACGACGCGATGCTGGGCTACCGCGGGGCGCAGGCACTGCCGCGCTAAGGCGGGCAAAACGGACGATCATCCACGGCCCGAGCAGCGCCCCGAGCCCGACCGAGCTCCACGCCGCCACCCACGCGTACGTGCTGCCGAAGCCGAACCGCGCCTGCCCCCAGTCGAGCGCCAGCCCGAACACCCACGGGCTGAGCGCGCCCGCGCCGAAGCCCATCACCGAGCGCACCGAGAACGCCACGCCGAGCCGGTGCGGCGCCACCACGTCGGCCAGTGCGGTCGAGTAGACCGACGAATCGGCGATGGCGAGCAGGTTGTACAGCGCTGCCATCGCGGCCAGCGCCCACAGCGGCCAGGTCCACATCCAGCCGAAGCTGAACGACAGGGCCAGGCTCGCGAGGGTGGCGATCATCATCACGCGCGCGCGGCCCAGCCGGTCGGAGGCCGCGCCGCCCACCACGCTGCCGAACACGCTCACGAGGTGCGCGAACGCCGCCAGCGCGATGCCCGCGGCCGGCCACGCGGTCGCGCCGCCGCGCGACGAGGCCATGAGGTAGGCGGGCAGCCAGGCCCACAGCGCCATGAGTTCCCAGCAGTGGAAGGCGTAGGCCCAGTTGCCGGCCATCGCGGGCCGGTCGCGCACGGTCGCGTTCAGCGCCTGCAGCACGCCTTCGCGCGGCGCACCGGCGACCCGTGGCGCAGGCGGCGCCATGCGCCGCAGCGCGAGCTGGGCCAGCAGCACGCCCATCACCGTGCAGCCCGCCGCCACCAGCAGCCCGGTGCGCCAGTGCGCCACCACGCTGAAGCCCGCCACCACCGCGAGCGACAGCGCATAGCCCATCGACGCGGCTCCGAGAAACAGCCCCATCGCGCGCCCGCGCACCGCGGGCCCGGCGTTGAGCGACAGCAGCTGCAGCCCCGGCGTGTACGAGGCGCCCGCGCACAGCCCCGCCAGGCCGTACAGCAGCAGCGCCGAGCGGTGGTCGTGCGCGAAGAGCGCGAAGGCCAGCGATGCGGCCGCGCCGATCACGCCACCGATCGCGAAGATGCGGTGCGGGCCAAAGCGGTCGGCCAGCAGGCCCACGGCGAACAGCGAGCTCATGTAGCCAACATGCCAGGCGCTCTGGATCGAGCCGGCCTGCGCGGCCGTCATCTGCCAGTCGTCGCGCATGAACGGCAGCACGCCCGAGTAGGCCGTGACGATCATTCCCTGCAGCAGCCGGCTCGCGCACAGCAGCGCGAGCCATCCGCGCTGCGGCGCCGCCAGGGTGGGGTCAGCGCAGTGCACGCTGCATCAGCACGGTGTCGCCCCACTGGCCGAACTTGAAGCCGACATTGCGCAGCACGCCGACCGTCTCGAAGCCCAGGCTCGCATGCAGCCGCTGCGAGCCCGCGTTGCCGCTGTGGCCGATGCACGCGACCATCTGCGTGAAGCCGGCCTCGGTGCAGCGGTGGATCACCGCCTGCAGCAGCGCCGTGCCGATGCCGTGGCCGTGCATGTCGGGTGCGACGTAGATCGAGTCTTCCACCGTGTGCCGGTAGGCCGAGCGGGTGCGGTAGGGGCCGGCGTAGGCGTAGCCGGCCACCTCGCCATCCTTCAGCGCCACGAGGTACGGCAGGCCGCGTTCCTGCACGTCGATGCGGCGTGCCTGCATCTGCGCGACGGGGGGCACTTCTTCTTCGAACGAGCACAGGTCGTGCTGCACGTAGTGGCTGTAGATGGCCTGCACGCGGGCCATGTGGTGGGGCTCGGCATCGGCGATGTCGAGCGCGGTGAAAGCAAGGGTGGGGGAGGACATGGGTCGATCTTGACGAGGCGGGATCTATAAGTGAAGCTGAGACAACCTATGCAACGCATAAGAAATACTTTGGACAAAAACCTCAACCTCGACCAGCTCGCCACCTTCGCCCTGGTGATCGACACCGGCAGCTTCTCCGCCGCGGCCGACCGGCTCGGCCTGTCGCAGCCGGCCGTGAGCCTGCAGGTGCGCCAGCTCGAGCGACGGCTGGCCGTGCGGCTCATCGAGCGCGTCGGCAAGCGCGCGCGGGCCACGCCGGCCGGCGCCGAGCTGCTGCGCCACGTGCCGCAGATCGAAGCGGCAGTCGAGAACGCCGTCGACGCGGTGGCCGACCACGCGCGCGGCGTCACGGGTCGCGTGCGGCTGGGCACGGGCGCCACGGCCTGCCTGTATTTCTTGCCGGCCGTGCTGCGCCAGTTGCGCGAGGCGTTTCCGGCGCTCAGCGTGGTCGTGAGCACCGGCAACACCGACGAGCACGTGCGCAAGGTGGAAGACAACAGCATCGACCTCGCACTCGTCACGCTGCCCGCGGCGGGGCGCTCGCTGAGCGTGATCCCGGTGTGCGACGACGAGTTCGTCGCCATCGGCCGTGCCGACCTCGCGCCGCTCAAGGCCCGCGTCACACCGGCCGACCTGGCGATGTTGCCGCTGGTGCTGTTCGAGCCTGCGGCCAACACGCGCAAGCTGGTCGACCGCTGGTTCGCGGCCGAAGGCCTGCAGCCGCAGCCCGTGATGGAGCTGGGCAGCGTCGAGGCGATGAAGGAGATGGTGGCCGCGGGGCTGGGCTACGGCCTGGTGCCCGGCATGTCGATGGCGGGGCGCGGTGCCCACCCGGCGTTGAAGGCCAGCCGCCTGGCCCCGCGCATGCACCGCACGCTGGCGGTGGTGATCCGTCGCGACAAGCCGCTCAACAAGGCGCTGCGCACGGTGCTCGAGGTGATCGTGGCGGCCGGCAAGAAGCCCGGCCGCCGCTAGGAGTCCTTACTCTGGAATGGCCGCCAGCGGCGCCGCGCCGCCGCGTGCGCGGCCCAGCGTGCCGACGATGAGCGCGGCGATCAGCACCAGCACGCCGCTGAGCACCATCGTGGGCGAGATGCCGCGGCTGTCGACCATCAGGCCGCCGATCAGCGCGCCCGAGGCGATCGCCACCTGGAAGCCCGTCACCAGCAGGGCCTGGCCGGCTTCCTGCGCGTCGGGCACGGCTTCCATCATCCAGCCGGTGAGCGCCACCGGGATCAGGCCGAAGGCCACGCCCCAGATCACCACCACGACCGCGCCGGCCACCATGCCGGTGCCGATCACCGTGGTCAGCAGCAAGGCCGTCGCGAGCATCAGCGCCGCCAGCAGGGTGGTGCCGCGCACGCTGCGCGCCACCAGGCTGCCCCCCAGGAAGGTGCCGATGAAGCCCACCGCGCCGTAGATCAGCAGCAGCGTCGAGACCGCATTGGCCTGCAGGCCGAACACCTGCTGCAGCAGCGGCTTCAGGTAGGTGTAGGCCGCGAAGTGGCCGGCAATGAAGAACAGCACCGCGAGCAGGCCGACCTGCGCCATGCGGCGCGTGAGCGGCGTGAGCAGGTCGCGCGCACCGATGGCGCGTTGCGGCGGAATCGCGGGCAGCAGCCACAGCTGCACCAGCAGCACGGCCGCGGCCAGCGCGCCGGTCACGGCGAACGAGGCGCGCCAGCCGAACATCGTGCCCAGCCACGAGCCCGCGGGCACGCCGAGCACCGTGGCGGCCGACACGCCGGCCAGCACCAGCGACATGGCGCGCGCCTTCGAGGCGTCGGGCACCAGCTGCGTGGCAGCGGCGGGCGCGAAGGTCCAGAAGCCGCCCACGGCCAGGCCGAGCATCAGGCGCGCGACCAGCATGGTCGTGAAGTTGGGCGCGAACGCGGCCAGCAGGTTCGAGGCGATCAGGAGCAGCGTGAGCGCGATCAGCACCGTGCGCCGGTCGAGCCGGCCCGAGGCGACGATCAGTGCCGGCCCGGCGAAGGCGGCGAGCACGCCGGGCATGGTGATCATCAGGCCGGCCGTGCCGTCCGACACATTCAGGCCGCGCGCGATGTCGGTGAGCAGGCCGATGGGCATGAACTCGGTCGACACCATCGCGAAGGTGCCGACGGCGATGGAGCCGACCGCGAGCCACGCGGAGCGGGTGGGGGCGGCCACGGCGTCGCGCGCGGGCGCCGCCAGGTCGTCGATGCAGGGGTTGCTGCCGGAAGAATTCATCATGGAGATGCAGTCCTTGAACGCATCGGCGATGAAGGCGCCAATGCCGGTGAGGGGGCATTGGAGTGTGCGAGCCGGGGGCCTTGCGACCAAGGGGCGGTGGAGCAGTAGACAGTTTCCCTGCGGCGAACAATCGACCCCTTTGGTGTCTGAAGCCGCCCGGGGATGCGGCAATGGCGCCTTTCGCCATCACCGTCTTCTTGAGTCGCCGAGATTAAGTGTGGGCGGGGCGCAACTCGAGCGCCCGTCCATCGGCCACGAACGCCTCGTCGACCAGCACGCGGAAGGCCGTGCCCTGCGGAAACTTCGGCTGCGCGACGGCCGGCGAGAGGAATTCGATGTCGAGCGCAATGGGCGTGCCGCGCACCAGCGATTCGCCCTGCGGCACGCGCCAGCGCACCGAGAAGCCTTCCTTGTCGAGCACCAGCGCGCCCCGGTATTCGCCGGGGCCCAGCGGCACATCCTGCGACGGCACCGAGGGGCGGCGGAAGGTCAGCTCCGCCGCCAGGTGCGGCGTGAACGCGGGCAGCGCGTCGAAGCCCGCGGGCGGCGCCTGCTTGGGCGTGCGGCGCGGCAGCTTGCCGATGAGCCACGTGATCACGTTGCCGATGATCGGCACCCACAGCACCATCAACAGCGTGGCGATGTCGCGCGTGGTGGTGCCGGGCGCCGCGTAGTGCCGCACGATGCCGCCGCCCACGGCCACGCACAGGAGGATCAGGACGATGACGCGTCGGCGGAACTGGATTTTGGTCATGAATGCGCGGCGGGGCGGGGGTGAAAGCGGCTTCGGACCTTACCCTACCCGCAGCACCGCATCCGCCGGCAGCGCCTGCCAGTCGATCCATTCGCCCACCGCCGCATGGTGCGTGGGTGCGGCGGCGCCTTCGACGGTGCCCCACTGCAGCGTGAGCCGGCGCGTGCCGAGCCGCAGCGCGAGCTCGAAGCCCGGCCAGTGCGCGGGCACATGCGGCGTCATCGACAACTGCCTGCCCTTCACGTTCAGGCCCAGCAAGGTCTCGACGGCCGCACGGTGCAACCATGCGGCCGAGCCGGTGTACCAGCTCCAGCCGCCCCGGCCCACATACGGCGCGGCGCCGTAGACATCGCCCGCCATCACATAGGGCTCCAGCTCGTAGACCGGGCCGCGCGCGGGGTGCTGCGAACGGTGGGCCGGGCTCAGGCCCTCGAAGCTCTGCCAGGCCGCTTCATGGTCGCCCTGCAGCGCCTGCGCCATCAGCGCCCACACGGCGCCGTGCGAGTACTGGCCGCCGTTCTCGCGCACGCCCGGCGGGTAGGCCTGGATGTAGCCCGGGTTGGGGGTCGACTGGGCAAACGGCGGCGCCAGCAGCCGCAGCAGGCCGGCCGGTTCGTCGTGCAGGTGCTTCTGGATGGCGGCCATGGCCGGGCCGGTGTGGGCCGCGTCCGAGGCGCCCGACAGCACCGACCAGGCCTGCGCGATCAGGTCGATGCGGCACTCGCTGTTGATCGACGAACCCAGCGGCGCGCCGTTGTCGAAGAAGGCGCGGCGGAACCAGGCGCCGTCCCAGCCGGCGTCGTGCAGCGCGGCGATCCAGCCCGTGCGCGCCGCGGTCCAGCGCGCGGCGCGTTCGTGTTCGCCGCGTGCTTGCGCGAGGGGCGCGAAGCGCTCGACCACGCTGCACAGGAACCATGCGAGCCACACCGATTCGCCACGGCCCTCGTGGCCGACGCGGTTCATGCCGTCGTTCCAGTCGCCGGTGCCCATCAGCGGCAGGCCGTGCACGCCGGTCTTCAGGCTGCGGTCGATGGCGCGCGCGCCATGGTCGAACACGGTGGCCATGCGGCCGCTGTTCTGCGGCGCGTAGTAGGCGTCTTCGGCGCCCTCGGGAATGCCGGGGCCTTCGATGAAGCCGACCATCTCGTCGAGCAGCGAGGCATCGCCCGTCACCTCGACGTAGTGCGCCGACGCGTACGGCAGCCACAGCAGGTCGTCGGAGAAATGCGTGCGCACGCCGGCGCCGCCGGGCATGTGCCACCAGTGCTGCACGTCGCCTTCAGGGAACTGGCGCGCCGCGTTCACGAGGATCTGCGCGCGCAGTCGCGGCGGGTCGGTGAGCGCGAAGGCCATCGCGTCCTGCAGCTGGTCGCGAAAGCCGAAGGCGCCGCCGGCCTGGTAGAAGCCGGCCTTCGACCAGAGCCGGCAGGCCAGCGTCTGGTACACGAGCCAGCGGTTGACCAGCGCATCGAACAGCGGGTCGGGCGTGCGCACCTGCAGGCGACCCAGCAGGTCGTCCCAGAAGCCGCGCACCTGCGCCAGCGCCTCGGGCACGTCGCGCTGCCGCCAGCGGCGCGCGAGTTCGAGCGCCGCGTCGGCAGTGCCGGCGTGGCCCAGCACGAAGCTGAAGCGCGCGGTCTCGCCCGCCGCCACGACAAACTCACCGCCAATCGCCGCGCAGGCATCGAGCCCGCTGCCCGCGCGCCGTGCCAGCGTGTCGGGCACTTCGACGATGCCGCGGCCGGCGAAGAATTCGCTGCGGTCGCAGGTCCATTGCGTGGCCCCGGTGGTCGCGCCCTGCAGGCCGGCGAGCAGCAGGAAGGCCGCGTTGCCGCCGAAGCCTGCGCTCGATTCGCGCTGCTGGCCGAACACGGCCGGCTGGTCTTCGGGCTTCCAGCAATGCACGGTGCGCCGTTCGCCGCGCGCGGCGCCCAGTTGCCACTCGACCATCGCGAGTGCGCGCAGGCGGCGCTGGCCGGCGCCTTCGTTGCGCACGCGCACGTGCACCAGCTTGACGGCCTCGTCGCGGTCCGCGAAGAAGGTGGTGTCGAGTGCGAGGTCGCCCTGGCGGCACTCGAAGACGGTGTAGCCCTGGCCGTGTCGCACGCGGTGGCGGGTGGCGCCATCGCTGCCACCGGCGGGCGTGAGCGGCAGCATCTCGCGCGTCGCGACGTCCTGCAGCAGGTAGTGCTCGAAGGCCGGGTCCTGCACCGGGTCGTTGGACCAGGGCGTGACCTGGTGCATGCGGCTGTTGCCGGCCCAGGTGTAGCCGGTGCCCCATTCGGACACCTGGAAGCCGAAGGTGGCGTTGGCGATCACGTTGATCCACGGGCGCGGCGTGCGGCGGTCGGGGCCGACCTCGAAGCGGAACTCGCCGCTCTCGGCGTCGAAGTCGCCGGTGGGTGCCGTGGTGGTCGATGAGGCTGCGTGCCGCGTTAACAGCGGCGTGCGGTGCTGCACCGGTGCGCTGCTGTCGTCCGCAATCGTCGGGCTGCGTGCCTCATGCAACGCAGCCACCTGCACTTCGAGCGCGCGGCCATCGGCCGTGAACACCACGCGTGCCAGGCTGGAGAGCGCGGCCTTTTCCGACGGCACCACGTCCTGGTCGCGCAAGAGGTAGAAGCCGGCGGTGTCGTTGCGCGGAAAGCTGTTCTGCGTCTGCTGTGCGACGCGCGTGCGCAGCATCTCGATCTCGCGCTGCAGCGGCATGAGGTACGAGTTCGGTTCGCTGTTGAGCACCACGAGGTCGCAGGCCACGCCGCCGAAACCCCACCACGGCTGCGCGCGCAGCAGCGTGTTGATGAGGCCCATGCCGTTCATCGAGTGGATGTAGACGAGCACGATGGGCTTGTCGCCCGAGATGCCGAAGCGCCAGATCTGGCGCAGGTCGATCAGCCCGCGGTCGCTCATCACGCGGGGCGTGGTGTAGGTGAGGATGGTCGTCAGGTCCTGCAGCGCCAGGTTCTGCGCGGGCGCGATGCTCAGGTCGCGCAGCCGCACCTGGGCCAGCGTGGCCGCCATGCGGGTGGCGCGCTCCACGTGCATGGGCTGCAGGTAGCGGTCGATGCAGGGCATCAGCGCTTCGATGCTTTCGTCGGCGGCGGTGGCGAAGCTCAGGCGCGCGGTGGTACCCGGCGCAATCGACAGGCGCACGCGCAGGCAGGCGATGGGGTCCAGGCCGTTCATCGGCTTGCCCTGGGCCGTGAGCGGTTGCGGGTCGAGCGCGGGGTCGGCCAGCGTGCGGTTGCGGCCGATGAAGGCGCGCCGGTCGGTCATGCAGTCGATCGACAGCACGTGGGCATCGACCGAGGCCACGAAGTGCACCGCGGCCACCACCGCATCGCCATGCAGGCGCGGCTTGCGCGACAGCAGCAGCGCGCGCCACGTGGGCTCCCAGCGCGATTCGACGAACAGGTTGGCAAAGGCCGGATGTGCCTCGTCGGCCTTGGGGTTCGACAGCACGGGCTCGAAGTACGAGACGAGTTCGAGCGTGCGCGTTTCGTCGCCCGAGTTGTGCAGCGTGATGTTGCGCAGCTCGGTGTCGTCCTCGGGGCTGATGAGCACCGTGGTGCGCACCTGCAGCCCGGGGCCGGTCGCATCGAACTGCACCTGGTCGGCCAGGAAGCGGGTGCGGTAGTGCCAGTCGGCGCCGGGCGCGGGCAGGGCGGTGAGTGAGGTGAGCTCGGCTTTCCCTTCGTCGCGTACATAGAAGAAAGTGCCGTAGCTGTCGCGCAGCGGATCGTCGCGCCAGCGCGTCACGTTGAATGCGCGCCAGCGGCTCACGCCCGCGCCGTTGGCCCGCAGCGCCACCGTGTAGCGGCCGTTCGACAGCAGGTGCGTGGGCTGGAAGCCCGGCCCCGTCGGATCGACCACGCGCGGCTGGAACAGCGGCGCCAGCTCGGCCTGGCTGGGCTCGGGCGGCGTGCGCGGGTCGGCGCTGCCGATGATCTGGCGCGGCGTGCGCTCGTGCAGCAGCGACTCGTGCGCCTGCACCAGCGCGGCGCTGCCGAACCAGCGGCGCGGCGCGTCGTCGCGCAGCACGTTGCACAGCGCCACCAGCGACATGCCCTGGTGGTGTGCCATGAAGTTGCGCACGACGGTGAAGTCCTGGCCCTCGGCCTGGCGCGAGGTGGTGAAGTCGATCGCGTCGTGAAAACCGAATTCGCCGCGCGCACCGAGCGATTCGAGCAGTTCGAGATTGATGACGGCCGCTTCAGGCGCGAACGGCGCGGCCATCAGGCTGGCGTAAGGCGCCACCACGCGGTCGGTCGGCGGCGTGCGCCGCAGCGCCAGGCGCGGCACGCCGAAGGGCGAGTACTGGTACGCCAGCGAATGGTCTTGCGCGAAGTAGGCCGACTCGGACACGCCCCACGGCATGTTCTGCGCGCGGCCGAAGGCCTGTTGTTCGGCGATGGCCGCGGCATTGGCCACCTGCAGCAGGCCGTCGGTGGGCTCGGTCATCACGAGCGCCGGCATCAGGTACTCGAACATCGAGCCCGACCACGACTTCAGGCTGGGCTGGAAGCCCACCAGCAGGAACGGTCGGCCCAGTGCCATCCAGTGGCGGCGGGGCACGTCGCCCTTCGCAATCGCCAGGAAGCTCAACAGGCGCGACTCGGAGGCCAGCAGGTCGTAGTAGCTCGCGTCGAGCACGTTCTCTTCGACGCGCAGGCCGATGTGGAACAGGTGGCGCTTGGCGTCGTAGAGGCCGCTGAAGTCCATGCCGTCGTGCAGTGCGTCGCAGCGTCGGGCCAGTGCTTCCAGCGCGGGGGCTTCATGACTCTGGCAGCCTTCTTCCGCTGAGAAAGCGCGGCAGGCCTGCGCCACGGCCACGAGGTGGCCCGCGAAGTTGCCGCTGTCCACGCTGGACACATAGTCCGGCGGCAACGGTTTGAGTGTCTGCGTGTCGTACCAGTTGAACAGGTGGCCGTTGTGCTTCTGCATGCGGTCGACGGTGTCGAGCGTGGCCGTGAGGCGCGCCAGCAAGGCTGCTGTGTCGATCCAGCCGAATTCACGCGCGCAGCAGGTGGCCAGCAGGTACATGCCGATGTTGGTCGGCGAGGTGCGGTGCGCGAGGGTCGGCTGCGGCTCGAGCTGCAGGTTGTCGGGCGGCAGGTGGTGGTCGTCCGGGCCCACCACGTGCTCGAAGAAGCGCCAGGTGTCGTGCGCCAGCGTCTCGAGGTAGCTGCGTCGCGCGGGCGCGAGCGGGTCTTCGGCGTGTGCGTCGACACGGCTGCCCCACCAGGCCGCGATGGGCGCCAGCGACCACAGCACGAAGAGCAGCGGACCGAGCACCGGCCAGGCGCTCCAGTTGGCGAGCACGGCCAGCACCAGGCACACCGCGCTGCTGAGGGCCGCGCTGCGCACGAAGGGCTTCAGGCGCTGGCTCGATTGCGCCTGTGCCTGGTCGGCCGTCGTCCACTGCAGCAGGTGCCTGCGGCTCACGACCAGCCGCCAGGTGGCGAGGAAGGCCGCGTCGAGCAGCAGGCGCGTCTGCGCCGCCAGCTGCACGAACTGCCAGGCCGCGCCGGCCATGGCGCGCAGCAGCTCGATCGCGCCCACGTCGAAGAAGTGGCGCAGCTCGATGGCGCGCCGTGTCGGCACCAGACCGGCCAGTGCGCCCAGCAGCGGGCCCAGCGTGAGCGCCGCGCCGACGGCCGCCAGCGCCCAGCCGAGCGGCATCGCCTGCGTGAAGATCACCAGCACCAGCAGCGCGAAAGACGCCGGTGCGACCAGCGAGCGGCGCAGGTTGTCGCACATTTTCCAGAGGCCCAGCGCGTCGATGCCGAAACGGCGCGCGCGCCACATCAGCGGCAGCAGCTGCCAGTCGCCGCGCACCCAGCGGTGCACGCGCGAGGCGGCCACGCCGGCATGGTGCGGATGGTCTTCGACCAGCACCACGTCGCTGACCATCGCGCAGCGCGCGACGCTGCCTTCGAGCAGGTCGTGGCTCAGCACGGCGCTGTCGGGCAGGCGGTCGTTCAGCGTGGCGTGCACCGCGCGCACGTTGAGCAAGCCCTTGCCGGTGAAGGAGCCGCTGCCGAACACGTCCTGGTAGATGTCGGAGGCGCCGCTGCCGTAGGGGTCGAGCCCGCACTGTCCGGCGAACACCCAGTGGAAGAAGGAGCGCTCGCTGCGCATCGGGAACGGCGTGACGATGCGCGGCTGCAGGATGCCGAAGCCCGCGACCACGCGCCGGCTTGGCATGTCGATCTCGGGCGCGTTCAGCGGATGCGCGGCGATGGACACGAGGTCGCGCAGCGCACCGGGTGGCAGTCCCGTGTCGCTGTCGAGTGTGAGCACATAGGGCGTGCGGCCGGGCGCGAGCTGCTGGCCCGGTGCGAGCGGCAGAAAGCCGCTGGCGTCGCCGCTGGCCAGCAGGCGCACCAGCATTTCGAGCTTGCCGCGCTTGCGCTCCCAGCCCATCCAGCGCTGCTCGGTCTCGCTCCAGCTGCGCGGGCGGTGCAGCAGCAGGAAGCGCGGCGCCGTGCCTTCGGCCGGCGGGTACTTGGCGTTGAGTGCGGCGATGCGTTGCTGGGCGTCGTCGAGCAAGGGCGCGTCGTCGGGCATCGCCGCTTGCGAAGCGTCGGCCCAGTCGGTCAGCAGCGCGAACTGCGCGTGCGCCTCGCGGTTGGCGAGCCAGTGCAGTTCGAGCCGGTGCGCGAGCCTGGCGTTGTTCGCGGTCGAACCCAGCATCGTGGGCATGACGACGAGCGCGCGGTGCCGCTCGGGAATGCCGTTCGCAAAATCGAGGCGTGGCAGGGCCTGCACGCGCACCGACTCCGCCATGATGCGTTGCGCCAGTGCAATCAGCGCTTCGGACAGCGGCCACGCGAGCAGCAGCAACGCCGCGACCGTGGTCCAGTCGCCGCGGTGCGGCAGGCTGTGCAGCACGGCGGCCAGCAGCAGCGCGGTGCCGAGGGCGACGGACCCCACGTAGACAGGCAGGCGCCAGCCGCGATGGCTGCGCGCGGGGCGTGTGTGTGCGGTGCGTGCGGCTTGGCCCGGCGTTGCGTTCGCCTGCAGCGATGCGATCAGCGCGGGGCGGCCCTGGCCGAAGAGGTAGTAGCCGGCGGTGCCGTCGGCGCGGTCGGTCTCCGCACCGGCTTCGTCGGCCGGCGCACTGGACGCCAGCGTGACCACGGCCTGCGCCACTTCGCGCTCGGGCCGTTCGGTGCTGCGCGCCACCTGCTCCATCGCATGCGTGATCTGCTGGCGCGTGAGTTCGCTCTCGTTCGCAAAGCTCGGCAGTTCGCGCAGCACGCGCAGCGAGCGGCTCACGGGTTCGATGAGGTCGCTCCACTCGACCTGGCCGATCATGCGCAAGGTCGTGATGATGTTGCCGACCGTGAGGTTGGCCGCGGCCTGCGCGTTCTGCGCGTCGCCGATCAGCGCCGGGCCGTTGGGGCAGTGCTGCTCGGTCCAGCGCACCAGCGCGGGCATGTCGTCGCCGTGCTCGACGGGCAGGCGCTGCCACAGCTGCGTGAGGTAGCTGTCCTGCAGGCCGTGGCTCTGCAGTGCGCGGTAGAGCACGTCGAGGTCTTGCACCGAAAGGTGCGGCGCCGCGTCCCACGCGGCATGCGCGATCTCGCGCGCGACCTTGTTCTCGGCAATGCGCTCGGCCACGCGGCGCAGGTTTTCGAGCAGCACCACGCGCAGGGTGGTGGGCAGCGCCCACAGCTCGCCGAGCATCAGCTCGTCGATGTCCTGGTAGGCGTTGAGGAAGGCGGTGAACAGCGTCTTGTTGAGCACGCTGTCGGTGTGCGCCACATAGGCCCACGCAATGCCGTACACGCGCGGCAGCCCCGCCAGCGGCGGCGTGACGAGCTTGGGCAGGCGCGCGTAGTAGCTGCGCGGCACGCCGTCATGGATCTGCTGGAGCTGCGCCTCGACGAGGTGGAAGTTGTCGAGCAGCCATTCGGCCGCCGGCGACACATAGCGCCCGCTCTGCGAGATCAGAGCGATGTAGTCGAAGGCGGCGCGCAGCGACTCGAGGTTCTCGTCGACCCGCGGAAAGAAGGGCGCGCCTTCGCGCGCGCGGTGGTGTTCGTCTTCCACCACCTGGGCACGGGCCAGGCTGTGGCCGTGCTGTTCGAAACGTTGGGCGCCGAAGAGTTCGGCGCGGATCGCGGGTGCTGCCAGGTCGTGCGGACCGAGCAGAAGGGTCCGGGCGTAGTGACTGAGCCCTTGGAGGCGGTCGACGACGGCAGCGGCGCTCAAGTGACCGCGAACAGGCCGATGCCCAGAACCACGGCCACGCAGGCCATCGTGACAATGCGGCCCGCAGCGAGCGCGCGCACACGTTGCATGTGGCTTCGCAGCGAGAACCATCGCCCGTGGGCACGTGCACAGTGGTGCATGTGGGAAGCCAGGGCCTCGAAATCGCTGCCGACGAAATCGATCTGAGAATGGGAAAGGGACTGCGGGACGGACATTGCAACGGGCTCCTGTGAAACGACTTCGAGCTGCCGCGCGATTGCGAGAACTGTGAACGTGTCCCGACCGTACCCTTTTAAATGACCTTACAGGTACCTCATTGCCGACAGCGCACGTAGGAAAGGGCGCACAAGGCGCCCTTTGTCCATGGAGGCTGCCTGCCGGTCAGCCCGTATTGCGCAGCCCCGCCGCCACCCCGTTGATCGAGATGTGGATGCCGCGCTGCAGCCGCTCGCCGCCATCGCCCGCGCGGTAGCGCCGCATCAGCTCGACCTGCAGGTGGTGCAGCGGGTCGATGTAGGGGAAGCGATGGCGCACCGAGCGCTGCATCTCGGCATTGCCCTCGAGCCGCTGCTTGGCGCCCGTGATGAGCGTGAGCGCGTCCGAGGTGCGTTGCCATTCGGCCTCGATCATCGAGAACACCTTCTGGCGCAGCTTGCGGTCGGTGACCAGCTCGGCATAGCGCGAGGCCAGCGCGAGGTCGCTCTTGGCGAGCACCATGTCCATGTTCGACAGCAGCGTGCGAAAGAACGGCCACTGCACGTACATGCGCTGCAGCAGCGCCTGGCGTTCCTTCTTGCCCGCGGCGGTGCCGGCGGCGGCCAGGAACTGCTCCACGCCCGAGCCGAAGCCGAACCAGCCCGGCAGCGTGAGGCGGCACTGGCCCCAGCTGAAGCTCCACGGCACGGCGCGCAGGTCGTCGATCTTGTGGCTCGGGTTGCGCGAAGCGGGGCGCGAGCCGATGTTGAGCTCGGCGATCTCGCGGATCGGCGTGGAGCCGAAGAAGTAGTCGCCGAAGCCCGGGGTCTCGTACACCAGCTTGCGGTACGCGGCCATGCTGGCAGTCGAAAGTTCGCCCGCGGCCGAGAGGAAGTTCGCCGGCGCCGACTTGCCCTGCGGCAGCAGCGTGGCTTCGAGCGTGGCGGCCACCAGCGTCTCGAGGTTGCGCCGGCCGATCTCGCGGTTGGCGTACTTCGAGCCGATGACTTCGCCCTGCTCGGTGAGGCGGATCTGGCCGCGCACCGTGCCGGGCGGCTGCGCCAGGATGGCCTGGTAGCTCGGGCCGCCGCCGCGTCCCACCGTGCCGCCACGGCCGTGGAACATGCGCAGGCGGATCGGGTTCTTTTTCTTCTTGTTCAGCTCGTCGAACAGCGACACCAGCGCGATGCCCGCGCGGTACAGCTCCCAGTTGCTGGTGAAGATGCCGCCGTCCTTGTTGCTGTCGGAGTAGCCCAGCATCACGTCCTGCTCGGCGCCCGAGCGCTCGATGAGCGCCTGGATGTTCGGCAGCGCGTAGAAGGCGCGCACGATGGGCGCGGCGTTGCGCAGGTCTTCGATGGTCTCGAACAGCGGCACCACGATCAGGTCGCAGGTCGCGTTGCTGTCCATCGCGCCGCGCAGCAGGCCCACTTCCTTCTGCAGCAGCAGGGCCTCGAGCAGGTCGCTCACCGTTTCGGTGTGGCTGATGATGTAGTGGCGGATGGCCGCCGCGCCGTAGCGTGCACGCGCGGTGCGTGCGGCCGCGAAGATGGCCAGCTCGCTTCGGGCGAGCGGCGAGTAGTCGGCGTCGGGCACGCGCAGCGGACGCGCGTCGTCGAGCAGCTTCAGCAGCAGCGTCTGCTTGGCCTCTTCGGCCAGCGACGCGTACGAGGGCTCGATGCGCGCGGTGGCCAGCAGCTCGGCGATCACGGCCTCGTGCTTGTCGGAGCTCTGGCGCAGGTCGACCGTGGCCAGGTGGAAGCCGAACACTTCCACCGCGCGGATCAGCGGACGCAGGCGCGGCGCGGCGAGCACGGTGCCGTGCTTCTCGACCAGCGACTCTTCGATGGTGCGCAGCTCGGCCAGGAATTCTTCGGCGTTCGCATACGGGTTCTGCGGCGCTACCGCATGGCGCGCAGCCTCGCCGCCGCTGAGTTCGCGCAGCGTGGCGGCCAGGCGCGCGTACACGCCGGTGAGGGCGCGGCGGTAGGGCTCGTCCTTGCGGTGCTCATTGGTGTCGGGCGAACGCTCGGCCAGCGCCTGCATCTCGACCGACACGTCGACCAGCGTGGCCGACAGCGACAGCTCGCCGCCCAGGTAGTGCACCTCGGTGAGGTAGTGGCGCAGCGCGAGTTCCGACTGGCGGCTCAGCGCGTACTCGAGCGTCTCGGCCGTGACGTTGGGGTTGCCGTCGCGGTCGCCGCCGATCCACTGGCCCATGCGCAGGAAGGGCGCGACCGAGGGCGTCTGCCCGCCTTGCACCAGCGCCTTCTCGAGATCGGCGTACACGCGCGGGATCTCGCGCAGGAAGGTGGCTTCGTAGTAGCTCAGCGCGTTCTCGATCTCGTCGGCCACGGTGAGCTTGGAGAAACGCAGGATGCGCGTCTGCCAGATCTGCGTGACGCGGATGCGCACCTGGGTTTCGTTGTCGGCCAGCTCGAGGGGCGAGAGCGCGTCTTTTCCGCCGGCGTAGGCGTTCTGGCGCAGCTTGATCTCGTCCCGCGTGGTCAGCAGCAGGGCGATGGCGCGCTCGGCGTCGAGGATGCTCTTGCGCTGCACTTCGGTCGGGTGCGCCGTGAGCACGGGCGACACGTAGCTGTGGGCCAGCGAGGCGACGATCTCGTCGGGCTTGATGCCGGCCTTGCGGATGCGGGCCAGGGCGGTCTGCAGGTCGCCGTCGGCCTGCACGCCTTCGCGTTCGGCCTCGGTGCGGCGGCGGATCTGGTGGCGGTCTTCGGCCAGGTTGGCCAGGTGGCTGAAGTAGGTGAAGGCGCGGATCACGCGCACCGTTTCGGCGGCGCTCAGGCCCTTGAGCAGGTTCTTCAGCGCGCGGTCGGCAGCATGGTCGGCGTCGCGCCGGAACGACACCGACAGGGTGCGGATCTTCTCGACCAGCGCGTAGGTTTCGTCGCCCTCCTGCTCCCGGATCACGTCGCCGAGGATTCGGCCCAACAGCCGGATGTCGTCGATCAATGGCTGGTCTTCGGTCTGGCGGCGCTTGGCGGGGGATGCAGGAGTCTTGCTGGCTTTCATTCGATGTTGTTCCTGGGGACTTGAATGGACGCGCCGCCTCCGTTGCTGCGGCGCAACATGCTAGCATTCCAGAGGTCAGAAACCATGTACTTTTTTGGGAGCGATCTTGAGCAACATCGTGATCGCCACGCGCGAAAGCCGGCTGGCCCTGTGGCAGGCCGAACACGTGCAAACGCTTTTGCAAGAACGAGGCCACAGCGTCAGCCTGCTGGGCATGACGACCCGTGGTGACCAGATCCTGGACCGCACGCTGAGCAAGGTCGGCGGCAAGGGCCTCTTCGTCAAGGAACTCGAAGCCGCGCTCGAAGACGGGCGCGCCGACATCGCCGTGCATTCGCTCAAGGATGTGCCGATGGAGCTGCCCGAGGGCTTCACGCTGGCCTGCGTGCTGGAGCGCGAAGACCCGCGCGACGCGCTGGTGTCGCCGCGCTACGCCTCGCTCGACGAGCTGCCGCAGGGCGCGGTGGTCGGCACCTCCAGCCTGCGCCGCGTGGTGCTGCTGCGCGCGCAGCGGCCCGACCTGCGCATCGAACCGCTGCGCGGCAACCTCGACACCCGCCTGCGCAAGCTCGACGAAGGCCACTACGACGCCATCGTGCTCGCGGCGGCCGGGCTCAAGCGGCTGGGCCTCGAAGACCGCATCCGCGTCGCCTTCGACCCCGACACCATGCTGCCCGCCGCAGGGCAGGGCGCCCTGGGCATCGAGGTGCGCGCGGACCGCCAGGACCTCATCGACCTGCTGGCACCGCTCGCCCACAAGGGCGACTGGCTCAGTACCACCGCGGAGCGCGCCGTGAGCCGCGCGATGGGCGGCAGCTGCTCCATGCCGCTCGCGGCCCATGCGCGCCGCCAGCCCGACGGCACGCTGCGCATCGATGCCGCCTGGGGCGACCCGGAAGGCGACGCGCCGCTGGTGCGTGTGCACGCCCAGGCCGAGGCCGGCGACTTCGCGGGGGCCGATGCCCTCGGCCAGCACGCCGCCGGGCTGCTGCGCGACGCCGGTGCCCACTGATCACGGTGGGCGCCGGGCGATGAGCGCGGGGCCTGTCATCGTCACGCGGCCGGCGCACGAAGCGGCGGCGTGGGTTCGTGATTTCCAGTCGGCCGGCCTTGATGCCGTGGCGCTGCCGCTGATCGCCATTGCGCCCGCGCTCGACGTGGAACCGCTGCGCGCCGCGTGGACGCGGCTCGCGGACTACGCGGCGCTCATGTTCGTGAGCGCTACCGCCGTCGATCACTTCTTCCAGCACCGTGGCAGCTCGACCCTCGCCGGTTGCCGCTTCTGGGCCACCGGCCCCGGCACCGAGCGCGCGCTGCTGCGTGCCGGCGTGCCGCCCGCGGCCATCGACGCGCCGCCACCCGGCGCCACGCGCTTCGACTCCGAGGCGCTGTGGGCGCTGGCCCACGGGCAGGTGTCGCCGGGCGTGCGCGTGCTCATCGTGCGCGGCGGCGACGAAGCCGGCCAGCCGGCCGGCCGCCAATGGCTGGCCCGGGAGATCGACGCCGCTGGCGGCGTGCGCGACACCGTCGTGGCCTACCGGCGCCTGGCGCCCGCGCTCGATGAGGCACAACGCCGCATCGCGACCGAAGCCGCCGCCGGGCGCGGCATCTGGCTCTTCAGCAGCTCGGAAGCCATCGGCAACCTGCGGCGCGCACTGCCGGGCACCTCGTGGCAGGCCGCGCGCGCCATCGCCACCCATGCACGCATCGGCGAAGCCGCGCAGGCCGCGGGTTTCGGGGCGTTGCGTGTCTGCACACCCCTGCGGGAAGCGCTGATCGCGTCGATAGAATCCTTCGCATGAGCGCCGCGTCCCCGTCCGACGACCTTTCTCCCCCTTCCGCCGCCCCTGTGCAGGTGCCCGCCACGGTGGCGCCGCACCAGACGCCCGCCGCCCAGGCGGCCGCGGCCACCCTGCTGGCGCGCATCGGCATGGGCCTCGTGGCCCTCGTGGCGCTGATCGCGCTGCTGTCGACCATCGCGCTGTGGCAGAAGGTCGGCGGCATGAAGGAACAGCTCGCGCGCCAGAGCGCCGAGGCCACCGCCCAGTCGATGGAAGCGCGCACGCTGGCGCGCCAGGCCAGCGACACCGTGCGCGACGCCGCCGCCCGCGTGGCCCTCATCGAGACCCGCGTGGCCGAAGTCGCGTTGCAGCGCTCGCAGCTCGAAGAACTCATTCAAAGCCTCTCGCGTTCGCGCGACGAGAACCTGGTGATCGACATCGAATCCGCCGTGCGCCTCGCGCTGCAGCAGGCGCAGGTCACGGGCAGCCTCGAGCCGCTGCTCGCCGCGCTCAAGGCCGGCGACCTGCGCATCGCACGCGCCGCGCAACCGCGGCTCGCGCCCGTGCAGCGCGCCATGCAGCGCGATGCCGACCGCCTGCGCAGCAGCGCCAGCACCGACAGCGCCGAAGCGCTGCAGAAGCTCGACGAACTGGTGCGCAGCGTGGACGACCTGCCCACGCTCAACGCGGTGGCCGTGCGCGGCACCGGCGTCAACGCCTGGCGGCCCGAACCCATTCCCGCCGATGCGCCCTGGTGGCAGCGCGTGCTGCTGACCATCCGCGGCGAGGCCCGTTCGCTGGTGCGCGTGGGCCGCATCGAGAGCCCCGAGGCGGTGCTGCTGGCGCCCGAGCAGTCGTACTTCCTGCGCGAGAACCTCAAGCTCAAGCTGCTCAACGCGCGGCTGTCGCTGTTGTCGCGCCAGATGGACGCCGCACGCGGCGAGCTGGGCCAGGTCACCGCATCGCTCAACCGCTATTTCGATCCGGCCTCGCGCCGCACGCAGGCCGCGGCCACGCAGCTGCAGCAACTGCAGCAGCTCGTGCGCAGCACGGAGCCGGTGCGCATCGACGACACGCTGGCCGCGCTGACCACCGCGGCCGCAGGGCGCTGATCCGTTCATGCGCGCTGCAATCTGGCTCCTCGCGCTGTTCGCCGTCGCCGCGGCGGTGGCGCTGTTCGCCGGCAACAACCAGGGCACGATCACCGTGTTCTGGCCGCCGTGGCGGGTCGACCTTTCGCTGAACCTCGTGCTCGTGATCCTGCTGCTGACCTTCGTGCTGCTGCACGTCGCGTTGCGCGCGCTCGCGGCGCTGTTCTCGCTGCCCACGCAGGCGCGCCACTGGCGGCTGCAGCAGAAGGAACGCATGCTGCACTCCGCCTTGCTCGATGCGATGGTGCAGCTGATCGCCGGCCGCTTCTCGCGCGCACGCAAGGCCGCGCAGGCCGCGCTCACCCAAGAAAAGACACTGGCCGCGCTCGGCGCCGACCTGCCGCAGGCGCAGCAGGTGCGTGTGCTGTCGCACCTGCTGGCCGCCGAAAGCGCGCAGGCCCTGCAGGACAAGGCGGCGCGCGACGCCCACCTGCAGCAGGCCCTGAATGAAAGCGCCGACCGCACCGTGCTCGCGAGCCCGGAAACCCGAGAAGGCGTGCAGCTGCGCGCCGCACGCTGGGCGCTCGACGACCGCGACCCCACGGCCGCGCTCGCGCGGCTCGAAGAACTGCCGCAAGGCGCACAGCGCCGCACGCTGGCGCTGCGGTTGCGGCTCAAGGCCGCGCGGCAAGACCGCCGCACGGTCGAAGCGCTCGACACCGCGCGCCTGCTGGCCAAGCACCGCGCCTTCTCCGACGCGGCGGCGCAAAGCATCGTGCGCGGTCTCGCGACCGAACTGCTGACCGGCGCACACGACCCGGCGCAGCTGCTGCGTGCATGGTCCGAACTCGATTCCGCCGAACGCCAGATGCCCGAGGTGGCCATCCACGCGGCGCAGCGCATGGTCGCGCTGCGTGGCGACCTGGCGCTGGCACGCGGCTGGCTGCTGCCGGCCTGGGAGCGCATGGTGGCGAACCCGCGCGGTCTCGGCGACGGGCTGCGCGTGAAGCTCACGCGCGCGCTCGAAGCGGGGCTCGACTCGGTGGATGCCGACTGGCTCGCACGCATCGAAAGCGCGCAGCGCAACAACCCGCGCGACCCGAACCTGCAGTACCTCGCCGGCATGGCCTGCATGAAGCGCCAGCTGTGGGGCAAGGCCCAGCAGCTGCTCACGCAGGCCGGGCTCGGGTTGCAGGACCCCGACCTCTACCGGCGCGCCTGGCTCGCGCTGGCTCAGCTGGCGGAGGCGCGCGAAGACCACGCGCAGGCCGCCGACGCGTGGAAGCGCGCGGCGCAGATCGACAACACCCCCTGATCTTTTTTGGGTTCCGTCGTGCGTCCTGGCTTCAGGAGCACGCGGATTCCTTGGCGGCCGTCAGGCCCGCCGCCTGCACTGATGGCTTGCCGTTGCCGAAGATCAACAGGCTGAGGCCGGCGAGCACCCACACCCCGATCCCGCCGTAGAGCATCACCCAGCCGAAGCTGTGCACCAGCGCCGCATGCACGGCGACGCCCGACGGATCGGCCTGTACCAGAGCCGGGAATTGCTCGGGCAGCGAGGCGAAGCTGCCTGCCGCGACCTTCTCGGCCAGCGCGCGCAGCTGCGCTGCATCGAGCGACGCAGACAAGGCCTGCTTCAGGTGCGCGTGAATCCCTTCGAGCAACAGGAAGCCCATCAGCGCGATGTTCACGGCCAGCGTGATCAGCCGCGCGCTCATGTCCATGCCCGAGGCCATGCCCGCGCGGGCGCTCGACACCGAGCCGGTGGTGGTGTTGGTCACGGGCGTGTTCGTCAGGCCCAGCCCGATGCCGGCCAGCAGGCAGCCGGGCAGCAACGTGAGCCAGCTCGCATGCGCCACGCCGCTGCCCCAGCGCATCGCGATGAAGCCCAGGCCGATCACGAACAGCCCCGCCGGGATGACCACGCCGGGCCGGTAGCGCATCGACAGCCGCTCGGCCAGCGGCGGCAGCACCAGCGTGGGCAGCGTGTAGGCCAGCAGCGCCGAGCCGGCCGTGACGGCGTCGTAGCCCAGGCCGCTCTGGAAGTAGATCGGCAGGTAGATCATGAACGGCCAGAAGCTGAAGTTCATGCCGATGGAGCCGACGATCGAGCCCGAAAAATTGCGGATGCGGAACACCGAGAAGTCGAACATCGGGTGCGGGTTGATCTTCTCGACCCACAGGAAGACCGCGAAGCAGGCCAGCGTCGCCGCGAGGATGCCCACGGCCACGGGGCTCGTGAAGCCGAGGCCCGGCCCCTGCGTGATGAAGTAGGTGAGGCCGAACACCGCGAGCGACAGCGTGACGATGCCCGGCAGGTCGAGCCGCTTCGCGTCGGGGTCGCTGGACTCTTCCACGCTGCCCAGGACCAGCGCCAGCGCCACCACGGCCAGCGGCACATGCACCAGGAACACCCATTCCCAGCTCGACAGTGCGACGATCGCGCCGCCGACGATCGGCCCGAAGCCCAGCCCCATGCCGAACACCACGCCCCAGATCGCGAAGGCCTTGCTGCGTTCCTTGCCTTCCTGGAACTGGTGCGACAGCACCGCGAGCTGGCAGATCAGCATCGCGCCGCCGGCCAGGCCCTGCAGGAAGCGGCTGACGATCAGCACCCATGCGTTGCCCGCGATGCCGCACGCCAGCGAGGTGAGGCCGAACAGCACCACGCCGACGATCAGCACGCGCTTGCGGCCGTAGCGGTCGGCCACGGTGCCGGCCGCCATCAAGACCGTGGTGCAGGCGAGGGTGTAGGCGTTCATGATCCACTGCATGTCGCTGAAGTCGCCGTGCAGTGATTGTTCGAGCGTGGGAAGAATGACCGGCACGCTGGAGATTTCCAGGCCGAACATCAGGGCAATCAGGCAGACCGCGGACAGGGCGATCCGGTTCTTGCCGGCAGGGGAGAGGGACATCGGACGGTTTCCAAAAAGGCAGAGCGGCCGATTCTGGTGAAACCCTCTTCATGATGGAAATGATTTGATTTCCTAGAATTCATTAGGAAACATCATTGATAAAAACTCGCCATGGACTTCGACCCCACGCTGTTGCGCGCCTTCGTGGCCGTCAAGGAAACCGGCGGCTTCACGCGCGCCGCCGAGCGCCTGCACCTGACCCAGTCGGCCATCAGCCACCAGATCCGCAAGCTCGAGGAGCAGGTGGGCCGGCCGCTGCTGCACCGCACGACGCGCCGCCTCACGGTGACCGAGGACGGTGAAGACTTCCTGCGCTACGCGACGCAGATCCTCGACACGCTCGACGCGATGACGCGGCGCTTCCAGCCCTCGCAGATCTCGGGCGTGGTGCGTTTCGGCGTGCCGGACAACTTCATGGGCGACCGCCTGCCGCCGCTGCTCTCGCAGTTCGCGCGCGGGTTCCCGGCGGTGCGCATGGAGGTCTGCGTGAGCATGCACACCGACTTGCGCGCGGCCATCCGCGCCGGCGAGCTCGACCTCGCGGTCGTGATGTCGCCGCCCGACGTGGTGGAGGGCACCTGCCTGCGGCGCACGCAGCTGGTGTGGGCCGCGGCCGAGACCTTCGAGGTGCCGAAGGGCGCATCGCTGCCGCTGGCCTTCTTTCCGAAGCCGTGCGTCAACCGGCAGGTGGCCGGGTCGGCGCTCGACCTGGTGTCGCTCGACTGGCACGTGGTCTTCACCTCGGCCAGCCCGCAGGGCATTCGCGCGGCGGTGCTGGCGGGGCTGGCGGTGACGGTGCTCACGCGCGAGGAGGTGGAGCCGGGCATGAAGATCGTCGACGGCCGCTACGGCCTGCCGCCGCTGCCGAGCGTGAACTTCTCGCTGATCTGGAGCGAGAGCGGCAAGACGCCCTGCGCCTGCCGCTTCGGGCAGCTGATCCTGGAGATGCCGGACCTGCCCGGCGTCGAGGCACTACCGCCGCAGGCCTGAATTCCGAAGCAAAAAAAACGGCGCCACGAAGGCGCCGTTTTCATTTGCGAGGGAGCAGGGCTCAGAGCGAGCGCTGCTGTTCCTGCGGCTGCTGTTGCTGCTGTTCGAACGGCAGCGACATCGAACCGAGGTCGCGGCGGGTTTCGACCAGCACCAGCGGACCTTCGTCGAGCACGATCACCGGCGGGCGCTCGCGCGGCACGTGCACCGGCTTCGGCTCGGCGGCGATCGCGGCGCGCGCCTGCGCGATGCGTTCGGCGTCCGAGTTGACCCACTGCAGGCCCGAGCTTTCGGCGATCTGCGCCAGTTCGTTCAGCGGCAGTTCGAAGGCCTGCACCTTGGGCAGTGCGCGGCCGTTGCTGGCGGGCGCTGCGGCTGCGGGCTTGGCCGCGGCTTCGACCACGATGGGCGCTGCGACAGGTGCCGGTGCGGGCGCAGCGGGGCGCTCGAAGCGCGGCTGCTCTTGCACCTGCGGCGCGGGTTCGCGCACTTCGACAGCGGTGGCGACCACGGCCACGGCAGCGGCTTCCGCCACCAGCGGCAGTTGCTGCTGCGGCTGGCGCTCGGCCTGGGCTTCGGTAGCCACGGCGCCTTCGGCGACCGGTGCGGCGTCTGCGCCGTTGGCTTCGTTGCCACCGTTGCCGGCGTCGTCACGCGGACCGCGTTCGCGGCGATCACGGCCGTAGCGGTCACGCGAACGGCCGCGGCGCTCTTCGCCTTCGCGGCGCGGGGCTTGCTGCTCGTTGCCTTCGTTGTTGTTGCCTTGCTCGGCATCGCCGGCGACGGCCGATTCGGCCACGCGTGCGTCGCCTTCGTTGGCGGCAGGGGCGTCGTTGCGGCGCTCGCGGCGGCCGTCGTTGCGCTCACCGCGCGGGCCGCGCGACTCGTCGCCACGGCCGTTGCGGGGCTGGCGCTCGCCGTCGCCGGCGGGTGCTGCTTCATCGCGCGGCTGTTGCTGCTGCGCGTCGCCGTTGCGCTCACCGCGCTCGTTGCGTTCGCCGCCACGTTCACCACGCTCGCCGCGCTCGCCACGTTCACGGCGCTCGCCGCGGGCGCGCGGTGCGCGTTCCGCTGCGGCATTGCCGTTCTCGTCGCCGCCGGGTGCCGGCTGCTGTTGCTGTGCGTCGAGGTTCAGGTTGCCGTCGAGCAGGGCTTCGGCCGGCGCGTTGCGGCCTTCGCCACCTTCGCGGCGCTCGCCGCGACCGCCACGGCGTTGTTCGCCGTCGCGCGGGGCGCGTGCTTCGCGCGGTTCGCGTTGCTCGCGTGCCGGGTTGGTGCTGTCGTTGCGCTGCTCGGTGTTGCGAGCCTCGCCGCGGCGTTCGCCACCACTGCCGCCTTCACGGCGCTCGCCGCCGCGTCCGCCACGGCGGTCGCCGTCGCGTCCGCCCGAACGGCCGCCGCCTTCGCCACGGCCTTCGCCGCCGCGTCCGCCGCGGCGCTGTTCGCCGTCGGTGCCGCGCGCACCGCGCGTTTCGCCGTCACGGCCCGGACGACCGCCTTCGCGGCGGGGCTTCGGTGCTTCGACCGGAATGGCGCTGGGGGCCGGTGCCGGTGCGGGCGCCGGCGAGGCGCCGCCGAAGAAGCTCTTGATCCAGGCCATGAAGCCGGTCTGTGCCGGGGCCGGAGCGACCACCGCGGGCGGGGCCACCGGGGCGGGCGCGGGCGCAGCGCGCACCGCTTCGGGCTTGGGCGGCACCACGGGCGCGGGTGCGTCGGGCAGCACGCCCTTGATGACCGGCGTCTGCTTGTTGGTGGGTTCTTGCGAACGGCGCGTGACCGAGGTCGGGTCCTCGATCTCGTCGGCCATCTTGTAGCTGGCTTCGATGTGGTCGAGGCGCGGGTCGTCGTGCTTGAGGCGCTCGAGCTTGTAGTTCGGCGTTTCGAGCGTCTTGTTGGGCACCATCAGCACGGTGACACGCTGCTTGAGCTCGATCTTGGCGATTTCGGGGCGCTTTTCGTTCAGCAGGAACGAAGCGACTTCCACGGGCACCTGCACATGCACGGCGGCCGTGTTGTCCTTCATGGACTCTTCCTGAATGATGCGCAGGATCTGCAGCGCGCTCGATTCGGTGTCGCGGATGTGGCCCGAGCCGCCGCAACGGGGGCAGGGGATCGACGAGCCTTCCGACAGCGCGGGCTTCAGGCGCTGGCGGCTCATTTCCATCAGGCCGAACTTGCTGATCGAGCCGAACTGCACGCGGGCGCGGTCCTGGCGCAGCGCGTCGCGCAGGCGGCTTTCGACTTCGCGGCGGTTCTTCGACTCGTCCATGTCGATGAAGTCGATGACGATCAGGCCGCCCAGGTCGCGCAGGCGCATCTGGCGGGCCACTTCGTCGGCGGCTTCGAGGTTGGTGCGGGTGGCGGTCTCTTCGATGTCGCCGCCCTTGATGGCGCGGGCCGAGTTCACGTCGACCGACACCAGTGCTTCGGTGTGGTCGATCACGATGGCGCCGCCCGAGGGCAGCTGCACGGTGCGGGCGTAGGCTGACTCGATCTGGTGCTCGATCTGGAAGCGGCTGAACAGGGCCGCGTCGTCGCGGTAGCGCTTCACGCGGGCGGCATGCTCGGGCATGACGTGCGCCATGAACTGCTGCGCCTGGTCGTAGATGTCGTCGGTGTCGATCAGGATGTCGCCGATGTCGTGATTGAAGTAATCACGGATGGCGCGGATGACGAGCGACGATTCCTGGTAGATCAGGAAGGCGCCCTTGCCGCCCTTGGCCGCGCCGTCGATGGCGGTCCACAGCTTGAGCAGGTAGTTCAGGTCCCACTGGAGTTCGGGCGCCGAGCGGCCGATGCCGGCGGTGCGCGCGATGATGCTCATGCCCTTCGGGTACTCGAGCTGGTCCATCGCCTCCTTGAGCTCGGCGCGGTCGTCGCCCTCGATGCGGCGCGACACGCCACCGCCACGGGGGTTGTTGGGCATCAGCACGACATAGCGGCCGGCCAGCGAGATGAAGGTGGTGAGGGCCGCGCCCTTGTTGCCGCGTTCTTCCTTTTCGACCTGGACGGTGAGTTCCTGGCCTTCACGGATCACGTCCTGGATGCGGGCCTGGCTGGCCGACACGCCTTCGGCGAAATACTGCTTGGAGATTTCCTTGAACGGCAGGAAGCCGTGGCGGTCTTCGCCGTAGTCGACGAAACAGGCTTCGAGCGAAGGCTCGACGCGGGTCACGACCGCCTTGTAGATGTTGCCCTTGCGCTGTTCGCGCCCTTCGATTTCGATTTCGTAGTCGAGCAGTTTCTGCCCGTCGACGATGGCCAGGCGGCGTTCTTCGGCCTGCGTGGCATTGATCAGCATCCGCTTCATGATGCGTTGTCCTTATATGTATCGTTCTTGCGGCTCATGACGAGCCAACGATGCACGGACGACGCCCGCGAAACCAGGGAATTGCCGCTTGGCCCCGGATGCTGTGACTGCCGCGCCAGGCGCGAGCAGGCCTCTCGAGCGTCAGCTCAAGAAGACAGCCGGGGTGGGGGCGCGTGGATGGGCGCGAGCCAGATTCGGTGTTGGGCAGCTATCTTTTTGATAGCTGATTGCGCAAGGGTGGCGCGCACTGCGGGCGATTCAATGCCTGAGGCGACTGGTCGAAACCAGGTCGACCAGCGCAGGCATATTTGAATCAGCAGCATCAACACAACAAGGGACTCGCTTCGATCCGCCTGCAGCTTGGAAGCTGCAGGCTGGGTATTCCGTATCGGTGTTTCGTGGGTGTCGGCTTGACTTGGGTGCCTGGCCTGCCACTTTGCGCGATTGCGCGGGGTTTGCGGGCTGGACGCCAAAGCGGCATCGACCTCACAGCATGATCGTCAGTGCTCTAAACTTCTGTCTAATCAAGCACTTACACGACCGCGCTGGTGAAAAACATTATAGGTGCGAAGAAAAGCCCCGCGGGGGCTCCAAATCCCGCGGATCGACCCGCGGGCGCCGACACCGGTACGCCGCACGCCGCCATCCACTTCCTGACCGTCGACGCCGAATCGGCCGGGCAGCGGCTCGACAATTTCCTGTTTCGCCATCTGAAAGGTGTGCCGAAGACGCACGTCTACCGGATCATCCGGTCGGGCGAGGTGCGCATCAACAAGGGCCGGGCCCAGGCCGATACCCGCATCGAAGACGGTGACCTGGTCCGGATTCCGCCGGTCCGCATCTCGCCACGCGCCGAAGAGGGCGCCACGCCGCCCGCGCCGGCGCGGGAGTTTCCGGTGCTGCTCGAAGACGAGGCCGTGCTGGCCATCGACAAGCCCGCCGGTGTCGCGGTGCATGGCGGCAGTGGCGTGAGCTTCGGGGTGATCGAGCAATTGCGCACGGCGCGTCCGGGCGCCAAGTTCCTGGAACTGGTGCACCGGCTCGACCGCGAAACCTCCGGCATCCTGCTGGTCGCCAAGAAGCGCAGCGCACTGGTGGCATTGCAGGACCAGTTTCGCGAGCGCGAAACCGGCAAGACCTACCTGGCGCTGGTCGAGGGCGACTGGCCCGCCAACAAGAAGGTGCTCGACGCGCCGCTGGCCAAGTACCTGCTGCCCGACGGCTCGGGGGCTGGTGCCGGCGAGCGCCGCGTGCGCGTGGTCGCCAAGGACCACCCCGACGCGATGCGCGCCGTCACGCTGGTGCGCGTGCTGGCCCGCCTCAGCCTGCCGGGCGACGCCACGCCGCTGTCATTGCTGGCGGTGACCATCAAGACCGGGCGCACCCATCAGATCCGCGTGCACCTGGCTTCGGCCGGGCATCCGATTGCGGGTGACGACAAGTACGGCGAGTCCGATCGGCAGCGTGCCCTGCACAAGCTCGGCCTCAAGCGCATGTTCCTGCATGCGTGGCGGCTGCAATTCAACCACCCGGCCAGCGGCGAGCGCATCGCGCTGCAGGCCGGACTGCCACCCGAGCTGCATGCGCTGATGTCGCGTGCGGCGCTCGAGGCGATGGCCCAACACCCCACCCCCACGGCCCATGACTGATTCTTCCGCCCGCCCTGCACGTTCCCCTCGCTTCGACCTGATCGCCTTCGACTGGGACGGCACGCTCTACGACTCCACCCGCCTGATCGTGCGCTGCATCCAAGCGGCCGTGGTCGATGTCGGCGGCGCCAAGCCCAGCGAGGACGATGCCGCCTGGGTGATCGGCCTGGGCCTGGCCGAGGCGCTCGCGCGCGCGGCGCCCGACGTGCCCAAGGAAAAGTACCCCGAACTCGGCGCCCGCTACCGCTACCACTTCCTGCAGCATCAGGACGACCTTGTGCTGTTCGACGGCGTGCTGCCGATGCTCGATGCGCTGCGCGCGCGCGGCCACAAGCTGGCCGTGGCCACGGGCAAGTCGCGCCGCGGCCTCAACGAAGCCTTGAAGACGGTGGCGCTGCGCGACCGCTTCGACGCCTCGCGCACCGCCGACGAAACCTTCGGCAAGCCGCATCCGCGCATGCTGCTCGAACTGATGGAAGAGCTCGACGTGCCGGCCGAGCGCACGCTGATGATCGGCGACACCACGCACGACCTGCAGCTGGCGCAGAACGCCGGCTGCGCCAGCGTGGGCGTGGGCTTCGGCGCGCATGCGTCGTCGACCTTCGACGAGTTCAAGCCGCTGTACGTGGCGCAGTCGATCGCCGAGCTGCAGGCCTGGCTGCTCGACAACGCCTGAGGGCCAAGGCATGAGCGACCAGCGCATCCCGTTGTGCAATGCCTCGGACCTGGTCGAGGGCGGCAACGCCGTGCCCTTCGACGTGGTCCACGGCGGCGAAACCTGCCGTGCCTTCGCGGTGCGCTTCGAAGGTCTGCCGCATGCGTACCTCAACCGTTGCAGCCATGTGGCGATGGAGATGGACTTCCAGCCCGACCGCTTCTTCGACGACTCCGGCCAGTGGCTGCTGTGCGCCACCCACGGCGCCGTCTACAAGCCCGACACCGGCGAGTGCGCGGGCGGGCCCTGCCGTGGCGGGCTCGTGAAGATCGCGCTGAGCGAAGAAGACGGCGTGGTGCACTGGCATACTGACTGGAACCTCCAACCTCTTTCCTTCTGACATGACCGATCCGAACCGCAGGGAACCCCAAGGTTTCGACCCGCTGGAGCCGGTTGCCCCTCTTACGACATCACAAGACAGTCCCCGCACCATGGCCCAAGATCCCACGCAGCGCCCCGGGTGGGAGCGCGCCACCCTCGAAAAGCTCGCCTTCGCCTCCCTGAATGAGCAGAAGGCCACGCGCCGCTGGAAGACCTTCGTGCGCCTGGGCTGGCTGGCTTTCTTCGTGTTCCTGGCCTGGTTTGCGTTCTCGCGCAGCACGCCCAGCACCGCCAAGACGACGGCCCACACGGCCGTCGTCGAGATCAAGGGCGAGATCGCCAACGGCGGCGACGCCAGTGCCGAGTTCGTGATCGCCGCCATGAAGACGGCCTTCGAGGACGAGGGCGCCAAGGGCGTGGTGCTGCTGATCAATTCCCCGGGCGGCAGCCCGGTGCAGGCCGGCATCATCAACGACGAGATCAAGCGCCTGAAGGCCAAGCACAAGAAGCCGGTCTACGCGGTGGTTGAAGAAACCTGCGCTTCGGCGGCGTACTACATCGCCGCTGCGGCCGACAAGATCTTCGTCGACAAGGCCAGCATCGTCGGCAGCATCGGCGTGCTGATGGACGGCTTTGGCTTCACCGGCGTGATGGAAAAGGTCGGTGTGGAGCGCAGGCTGCTGACGGCCGGTGAGAACAAGGGCTTCCTCGATCCGTTCAGCCCGATGAACGACGCGCAGCGCGCGCATGCCCAGACGATGCTCAACCAGATCCACACGCAGTTCATCAACGTCGTGAAGACCGGCCGCGGCGACCGCCTCAAGCTCGACACCCCGGGCCTGTTCAGCGGCCTGTTCTGGAGCGGCGAGCAGGCCGTGGAGTTCGGCCTGGCCGACCAGCTGGGCAACGTCGACTTCGTGGCCCGCGAGGTGATCAAGGCCGAGGAAGTCATCGACTACACGCGCCGCGACAACGTGGCCGAGAAGCTGGCCAAGAAGTTCGGCGCCGCCATGGGCGCGGCTTCGGTGAGCGCACTGAGGACTTCGCCGGCGCTGCGCTGAGCGCAGCTTCTTTCAGGCGGCACTGTCGGTGCTGCTGCCGGTGAACCGGGCCGAGGCCGCCAGCGCGGCGGCAAAGGCCACCACCACATAGAGCGCGGCGGTCAGCGAGCTGACCCGCGCCAGCAGGCCTATCACCGCAGGCCCTGCCATGAACCCCAGATAGGCGATGGCCGACACGGCGGCAATGCCGTTGGCGGGCGCCACACCCGGCACGCGGGCCGAGGCCCCGAACAGGATCGGCACCACGTTCGCAAAACCGACGCCGACCCCCGCGAAGCCGAGCAGCGCGAGCCAGGGCAGGTCGGTCAGCAATACCAGCGTCATGGCCGCTGCCGCGAGCAGGCCGCTGCCACGCAGCAATGCGGTGGGTGAGAAGCGGGCGCGCATCGCGTCGCCACCGAAACGTGCAGCCGCCATCGCGGCGGAAAAACTCGCATAGGCCAGGGCGGCCTGCTGCTGCGGGCTGCCCAGTTCCTGCTGCATGTAGAGCACGCTCCAGTCGTAGATGGCGCCCTCGGCGATCAACCCCAGCGCGGCCAGCACGCCGAGCACCGCGAGCACGCCACGCGGCAGGCGAAAGCTGTGGTCTGCCGCGGCCGCGCCGTCGGCGGGTGCAGCCGGCGTGGGCAGCATGCGCGTGGCTGCGAGCGCGACCACGCCGATCATCACCACGGCCACCGTCCACAAGTGCGTCTGGGGTGCCATGCCGGCGGCCAGCGCCGCGCTGCCGCTCGCGGCGCCGACCATGCCGCCGAGGCTGAACATGCCGTGCATGCCGCTCATCAACGGTTGGCCCCCGCGCAGTTCGAGCTGCGCGGCTTCGGTGTTGATCGCCACGTCGAACACGCTGGTGACGAGGCCGAACACCGCCAGCAGGCCCAGCAGCGCGGCATAGCCCGGCATCGCGATGAGGCCGGCGATCAGCAGGGCGTAGATGCAGCCGCAGAGCGCGGCCATGCGGCGCGGGCCGTGGCGGCCGATCCAGCGACCGGCGCTGGTCAGGCCGACCATCGCGCCGGCGCCTGCCGCGAGCATGGCGAGCCCGAGCTGCGCCTCATCGATGGCGTAGTGCGCCTTGACCGTGGGCACGTGCACGCCCCAGGTCGCGAAGATGAAGCCCGACGCGAAGAACTGGGCGCGCGATGCCCAGCGCGTACCGGCCGTGACGCCCGGCCCCACCGTCAGCGCCCGATCGCGAACACGGCGGGCAGGCGCTCGTCGGTCGTGGCCTGCGGCTTGGCGGCACGCCAGCTTTTCACCGTCTCGCTGCGCACCTGCGCGGTTGCCAGCGTCAGGCCCCGCGCGACCGCGAGCCGGGTGTTGTGCTGCAGCGTCTGCACCAGTGCCTGCAGCAGGGCGGCGTTGCGGTACGGCGTTTCGATGAAGAGCTGCGTCTGGCCGGTCTTGAGTGCGAGCGCCTCGAGCTCGCGGATGCGCGCCTGACGTTCGCCGCCGTCCTGCGGCAGGTAGCCGACGAAGGCGAAGTTCTGTCCGTTCAGGCCGCTTGCTGCGAGGGCCAGCAGCAAAGACGCCGGTCCGGTGAGCGGCACGACGGTGATGCCCAGGTCGTGCGCCGCGCGCGCCACCGACGAGCCGGGGTCGGCCACGGCGGGCATGCCGGCTTCGCTCAGCAGGCCGATGTCGTGGCCTTCGAGTGCGGCGGCCAGCAGCGGGCGGGCGTCGAACTGGCCGGCGTGGTCGCCTTTCTTGTGCACTTCGCGCGGCAGCTCCTGGATGTTCTGCGCCTGCAACGGCGCGGCCAGCGGAGCGACCGCGTCGATGCGCTTCAGGTAGGCGCGGGCCGACTTGGCGTTCTCGCATATCCAGTGCGTGATGCCGGCGGCGGCCTGCAGCGTGCCCAGTGGCAGGGCGTCCTGCAGCGGCGCCTGAAGATCGCAGCCGAAATCGAGCGGCGCGGGGACGAGGTAGAGCTTGCCTTTTGTGGTCACAGCAGGTCGACCCCCGCGGCGCGCAGCATCCGGCAGGTGCGGATCAGGGGCAGGCCGACCAGCGCGGTCGGGTCGTCGCTGTCGATGGCGTCGAGCAGCGCGATGCCGAAGCCTTCGCTCTTGGCGCTGCCGGCGCAGTCGTAGGGCTGCTCTGCCAATAGATAGCGCTCGATGGCGGCATCGGAAAGGTCTCGGAACACCACGCGCACGGGAGCGATGTCGCGCTGGACGAAGCCCGTGGCATGGCAGACGACGGCCACGGCGGTCTGGAAGACCAGCGTCTGGCCGCGCATGCGGCGCAATTGGGCGGTCGCCCGGGCGTGGTCGCCGGGCTTGCCGAGCGCCTCGCCCGCCAGGTCGGCGACCTGGTCGGAGCCGATCACCACCGCGTCGGGAAAGCGTGCGGCCACGGCATTGGCCTTTTCCAGCGCCAGGCGCTCGGCCAGCGCGCGGGGCGTTTCGCCGGCGTGCGGGGTTTCGTCGACGTCGGGGGCATGCACCTCGAAGGGCAGATGGAGGCGGGTGAGCAGTTCGCGGCGGTAGCGCGAGGTCGAGGCAAGGATCACGGTGCGTTGCATGCAGCGATTGTGCGTGAGCGACCGGACCCGACCCGTGCGGTGGGTTGCTCGCCTGGGAAGCTGGCGGGCGCGCTAGACTGGGACGGATGAAGAGAGAATTTGCCCCCGAAAGGCTCAATGTGCCCGCGTTCACCGCGGCGGCCGCCACCCTGGACGGCGACGACCCGGTTCCTGGCTTTGCGCGCCTCGTCGCCGAACTGGCAACGCCGGCCACCGATGCGGTGGTCCACTGGGAAGCGACCGGCGAGGAGCGCCCCGGCGCCGACGGCAAGGCGACGTCCTGGCTGCACCTGGACGTCGAAGCCACCGTGCCGCTGGTGTGTCAGCGCTGCCTGTCGCCCGTCGATACCGAGCTGTTCGTGGACCGCTGGTTCCGTTTCGTGGCCGACGAAGCCACGGCGGAGGCGGAAGACGAGGATTCCGACGAGGACCTGCTGGTAATCAGTCGCGATTTCGATCTGCGCGAGCTCATCGAGGACGAGCTGCTGATGGAAATCCCCACCATGCCGGTCCACGACGTGTGCCCGACGCCGGTCCGCCTCTCGTCTAGCGACGACGATTTCCAGGCGGCCGAAGAGGCCAAGCCGAACCCCTTTGCCGTGCTCGGCGCGTTGCGTCCGCGCAAGCCGGAAGAGGGCAAGTAGCCCTTTCTCTGCGGCTGGGCTATAATCATGGGCTTCGCGCGCGCCGCCGTGAGCAGCAATGCATACAAGGCAAAGGCAGAACGTGGCATTCCATGCATGCCGCCGGAGCTTTCGCCTCATTGCCACCGCTTGAGCCCGCATCCAGTCACCCACCTAACCGTCCAGGAGCCATCATGGCCGTCCAGCAAAACAAGAAGTCGCCTTCCAAGCGCGGCATGCACCGTTCACACAACGCTCTGGTTGTCCCCGGCATCGCCGTGGAGCCGACCACTGGCGAAACGCACCTGCGCCACCACATCAGCCCCAACGGTTTCTACCGTGGCCGTCAGGTGCTCAAGAACAAGTCCGAAGCCTGATCTCGAATCCCAAGGCCAAGGCCCGAAGCTACTTTTGCTGTAGCGTCGGGCCTTTGTTTTGATGGCTGCGCCTTTTTCTCCCGAACTCACTGCTGCGCCCGCCGCAATCACGCTCGCCGTGGATTGCATGGGGGGTGATCATGGGCCGCGTGTCACGCTCGCGGCCTGCCGCGCGTTTCTCGAGCGGCACAGCGAAGCCTCGTTGCTGCTGGTCGGTGCGCCGGCCGCTTTGGCAGGGTTTGCCGACCATCCGCGCGCCCGCATCGTGCCGGCCAGTGAAGTGGTCGGCATGGACGATCCCATCGAAATCGCCTTGCGCAAGAAGAAGGACTCTTCGATGCGCGTCGCGATCCAGCAGGTCAAAGATGGCAGTGCGCAAGCGGCCATATCTGCTGGCAACACGGGTGCATTGATGGCGATTGCGCGCTATCTGCTGAAGACGCTCGACGGCATCGATCGTCCTGCCATCGCGCCCCAGCTACCGAATGTGAAGGGCGGGGCGACCACCGTGCTCGATCTCGGCGCGAACGTGGATTGCGACGCCGAGGACCTGCTGCAGTTCGCCGTGCTTGGCTCGGCGCTCGTTTCGGCGCTGACCGGCAACGAGTCGCCTTCGGTCGGTTTGCTCAATATTGGCGAAGAGGCCATCAAGGGCAGTGAAACCATCAAGAAGGCGAGCCAACTGCTGCGTACGGCTGCCAACTCCAAGGATCTGAACTTCTACGGCAACGTGGAAGGCAACGACATCTTCAAGGGTACGACCGACATCGTCGTGTGCGACGGGTTTGTCGGCAACGTGGCGTTGAAGGCCAGCGAAGGTGTCGCCTCGATGATCGGTGAGTTCATTCGGGTCGAGTTCTCGCGGAATATCTTCACCAAGCTGGTCGCAATTGTTGCTTACCCGGTTCTAAAAGCGTTCAAAGGTCGTCTGGATCACCGTCGTTACAACGGCGCGGCCTTGTTGGGCCTGCGCGGGCTGGTATTCAAGAGCCATGGCTCGGCCGACGAAGTGGCTTTCGGCCATGCGTTGGATCGCGCTTATGATGCCGCTCGCAACAACCTGCTCGATCGCGTGCGGGCCCGCATCGCCCACGCCGCGCCTTTGCTCGCGCGGCAGGAGTCGGCGGCGCCGGCCGACGCGACAGCCCTTCACGCTTGATGACCCCTTTTTCGCGCATTACCGGCACCGGCAGCTACCTGCCCCCCCGCCGCGTCACCAATGACGACCTTGCCAAGGATCTGGCGACACGCGGCATCGAAACTTCCGATCAGTGGATCGTCGAGCGCACCGGCATCCATGCGCGTCACTTCGCCGCGCCCGATGTCAGCAGCAGCGATCTCGGCCTCGAAGCCGCGAAGCACGCGCTGGAAGCCGCCGGCCGCAAGGCGAGCGACGTCGACCTGATCATCGTCGCGACCTCGACGCCGGACATGGTGTTCCCGTCGTCGGCCGCGATCCTCCAGCACAAGCTCGGCATCGCCGGCTGCCCGGCCTTCGACGTCCAGGCGGTCTGCAGCGGTTTCGTTTACGCGCTGACGGTGGCCGACGCGATGATCCGCACGGGCACCGCGCGCTGCGCGCTGGTGATCGGTGCTGAAGTGTTCTCCCGCATCCTCGACTTCAACGACCGCACCACATGCGTGCTGTTCGGCGACGGCGCGGGCGCGGTGGTGCTCGAGGCTTCCGACGAACCCGGCATCCTGGCCAGCGACCTGCATGCGGACGGCAAGCACGTCGGCATCCTGTGCGTGCCGGGCCATGTGTCGGGCGGCAACGTGCTGGGCACGCCGCTGCTGCACATGGACGGCCAGGCGGTCTTCAAGCTGGCAGTCCGCGTGCTCGAAGAGGCTGCGCGCGCCACGCTCGCCAAGGCTGGCAAGACCGAAGCCGACATCGACTGGCTGATCCCGCACCAGGCCAACATCCGCATCATGGAAGGCACGGCCAGGAAGCTGAAGCTGCCGCGCGAGAAGCTGGTGGTCACGGTGCACGAGCACGGCAACACCTCGGCCGCCTCGATCCCGCTGGCGCTCGACGAAGCCGTGCGCTCGGGCAAAGTGAAAAAGGGTGAGACCCTCATGCTGGAAGGCGTGGGCGGTGGCTTCACCTGGGGCGCGGTGCTATTGAATCTGTAGTGCGTTGCGGCGCCCTGGAGCGGGCGTCGGCGCGGTGACGAAGAAACAACAATGAAATCCTTTGCTTTTGTCTTTCCGGGTCAGGGCTCGCAGGCGGTCGGCATGCTCGACGCCTGGGGCGATCACCCGGCCGTGGCCGAGACCTTGCGTGAAGCCTCCGAAGCGCTGGGCGAAGACATCGGTGCACTGATCAAGAATGGCCCCAAGGAAGAGCTGGCGCTCACCACCAACACGCAGCCCGTGATGCTGGTGGCCGGCGTGGCCGCTTGGCGCGCCTGGCTGGCCGAAGGCGGCGCGACGCCGTCTGTCGTCGCCGGTCATTCGCTGGGCGAGTATTCGGCGCTGGTGGCGTCGGGCGTGCTCACGCTCGCGCAGGCCGCGCCGCTGGTGCGTTTCCGTGCGCAAGCCATGCAGCAGGCGGTGCCGGTCGGCGTCGGCGCGATGGCGGCGATCCTCGGCATGGCGTCGGACAAGGTCATCGCAGGTTGTGCGGAAGCCACCGCCACGTTCGGCCCCGGCAGCGCCGAGGTGGTCGAGGCCGTGAATTTCAACGATCCGATGCAGACCGTGATCGCCGGCAGCAAGGCCGCGGTCGACAAGGCCTGCGAGCTGCTGAAGGCCAATGGCGCCAAGCGCGCATTGCCGCTGCCGGTGTCGGCGCCGTTCCACTCGAGCCTGATGAAGCCCGCAGCCGAAGCCCTGCGCGAGAAGCTCGCGAGCGTGGTGCTGGCCGCGCCGCAGATTCCGGTGCTCAACAACATCGACGTGGCCGTCGAGACCGATGCCGACCGCATCCGCGACGCCCTGGTGCGCCAGGCTGCTGGTCCGGTGCGCTGGGTCGAGAGCGTTCAGGCCTTGAAACTGCGCGGTGCAACCGCCATCATCGAGTGCGGTCCCGGCAAGGTGCTGGCCGGCATGGTAAAGCGCATCGCCCCCGAACTGGAAGCCGCGTCGGTGTACGACCCGGCCACCCTCACGGACGTCCGACAATCGCTCGCCGGCTGAACGCCGCCAGGCCCCGATACTTTTTCTCTTTTATGAGCACTCCCAAATTCGAAGGCCAGGTGGCCCTGGTCACCGGCGCAACGCGCGGCATCGGCGCTGCCATTGCGCTCGAACTGGCGCAGCGCGGCCTCAAGGTCGTGGGCACCGGCACCACCGACGACGGCGCTGCCAAGATCACCCAGGCGCTGAGTGCGTTCGACGGCCGTGGCCGTGCGCTCGACGTGAACGACGGTGCCGCCGTCGAAGCCCTGATCGACGAGATCGTCAAGGCCTACGGCGCGATCCATGTGCTGGTCAACAACGCCGGCATCACGCGCGACACGCTCGCCATGCGCATGAAGGACGACGACTGGGATGCGGTGCTCGACACCAACCTCAAGGCCGTGTTCCGCCTCTCGCGCGCGGTGATCCGCCCGATGATGAAGCAGCGCTATGGCCGCATCATCAGCATCACGAGCGTGGTGGGCGCGTCCGGCAATGCCGGCCAGGCCAACTACGCGGCCGCCAAGGCCGGCGTGTCGGGCATGACCCGTGCGCTGGCCCGCGAACTCGGCAGCCGCAACATCACGGTCAACTGCGTCGCGCCGGGCTTCATCGAAACCGACATGACGGCCAGCCTGCCGGAAGCCCAGCAACAGGCGCTGCTCTCGCAGATCCCGCTGGGCCACCTGGGCAAGCCGGCCGACATCGCGCATGCCGTGGCTTACCTTGCATCGCCGCAGGCGTCGTACGTGACGGGGCAGGAACTGCACGTCAACGGCGGCATGCACATGTAGCCGAAAGGCGCAATCTTTTTCCGTACCGGAGCGCGGGGCAAATGCCACGGGCCGCCCGGCTAAAATCCACCAGTTACCTACAACCCTTAGAGGGAATCAAATGAGCGATATCGAAGCACGTGTCAAGAAAATCATCGCCGAGCAGCTCGGCGTGGAAGAGTCCCAAGTGACGAACGAAAAGGCTTTCGTGGCCGACCTCGGCGCTGACTCGCTCGACACGGTCGAACTCGTGATGGCACTCGAAGACGAGTTCGGCATCGAGATCCCGGACGAAGACGCAGAGAAGATCACGACGGTGCAGAACGCCGTCGACTACGCCACCAAGAATCAAAAGGCCTGATCGGCCAGCTGACACTGCAACGACGGCCGGCGGCTCTTTTTTCAACCGCCCGCGCCGCTCGGCAGTGGTCCAGCGCTTCCAGAAAGGTTTGCCGGCATGACCAAACGCCGCGTCGTCGTGACCGGACTCGGTTGCATCGCTCCTGTCGGAAACACCGCAACCGAATCCTGGACCAACCTGTTGGCCGGGAAGTCGGGCATTGCGAACATCACCGCGTTCGATGCAAGCGCCTTCGCCTGCAAGTTCGCCGGTGAGGTCAAGGGTTTCGACATCACCCAATACATCTCGGAGAAAGAAGCGCGTCACATGGACCGCTTCATTCATCTGGGACTCGCCGCCGCCATCCAGGCGGTGCAGGACAGCGGACTGCCGACCGGCGACGCGCTGTCCTATGAAAAGGCCGTGCGCATCGGCTGCAACATCGGCTCCGGCATCGGCGGTCTGCCGATGATCGAGCAGACGCACGGTGAATACGCGAGCCGCGGCCCGCGCCGCATTTCGCCGTTCTTCGTGCCGGCGTCGATCATCAACATGATCTCGGGTCACGTGTCGATCAAGTACGGCTTCAAGGGCCCGAACATCGCCGTCGTGACCGCCTGCACCACCGGCCTGCATGCCATCGGCACGTCGGCACGCATGATCGAGTACGGCGACGCCGACGTCATGATTGCAGGCGGTGCCGAATCGACCATCTCTCCGCTGGGCATCGGCGGCTTCACCGCGCCTCGCGCGCTGAGCACCCGCAACGACGATCCCACCACGGCTTCGCGCCCGTGGGACAAGGACCGTGACGGCTTCGTGCTGGGCGAGGGCTCCGGCGTGCTGGTGCTCGAAGAGTACGAACACGCCAAGGCACGCGGCGCCAAGATCTACGCCGAAGTCTCCGGCTTCGGAATGACCGGCGACGCGTACCACATGACCGCGCCCGACGTCGACGGCCCCCGCCGTTCGATGGCGATGGCACTGGCCAATGCGGGCGTCAATGCCGACGAGGTCCAGTACCTGAACGCGCACGGCACTTCGACGCTGATCGGTGACCTCAACGAGACCAACGCGGTCAAGCTCGCCTTCGGCGATCACGCGAAGAAGCTTGTCGTCAATTCGACCAAGTCCATGACCGGCCACCTGCTGGGCGGCGCGGGCGGCATCGAATCGGTGTTCACGGTGCTCGCGCTGCATCACCAGAAGAGCCCGCCGACGATCAACATCTTCAACCAGGATCCGGAGTGCGATCTCGACTACTGCGCCAACGAGGCGCGCGATCTGAAGATCGATGTCGCGGTCAAGAACAACTTCGGCTTCGGCGGTACCAACGGTACGCTGGTGTTCAAGCGCGCTTGAGCGTCGCTCTCCCATGCACAGCGCACCGTCGGTGACCTATCCGGTGGGGCGCACCCGCGGCGCAACCCGGATTCTCCTGGTCCTTTGGACCCTGGGCGTTTGCTGCGCGGGCGCGGCATGCTATCTGTTCGATAGCAATGGCTGGCGCCAGTTGCTGCTGCTCCTCAGCGTTGTCTTTTCCGGTGTCGCCGCGGGCTTTGGCCTGCGGCGGGACGGTGCAGCCACGCTGCACTTCGACGGATCGCACTGGTCGCTGACCGGTGCCGATCCTTCGCGCGGCGTGCTTGCTGCACGCGCCATCGTGGCGCTTGATTTCCAGTCATTGCTGCTGATCCGCTTGGCCGAACCCGGCCGCGCGGCGCGCTGGGTCTGGCTCGAGCAGCGGGCCATGCCCGAACGCTGGCGCGACGTGCGCCGTGCGGTCTACGCGCGGCCCCCGGCGGCCGAACCGGCCGGCGACCCCTGGCGCGCGACCGCTCCGGCCGATGCGCCCTGATCCGTTTCGATGACCACTTCCTTGCCGCCCGCGCCCCCGGAGTCCGCGCCGCCCGATGGGGCGGCCGAGGCGCCGCGTCCGGGTGAGGTCGACTTCCAGCTGGTCCAGCGCACCGTCGCGGGCGACCAGAAGGCGTTCGAGTTACTGGTCATCAAGTACCAGCGTCGCATCGAGCGCCTGATCGGGCGCATGGTGCGCGACGTCGACCTGATCGAGGACATCGCCCAGGAAACCTTCATTCGCGCCTACCGCGCGCTGCACCAGTTCCGCGGCGAGGCGCAGTTCTACACCTGGCTGTACCGGATCGCGGTGAACACCGCCAAGAAGGCGCTGGTGGACATGAAGCGCGATCCGACCGTCTCCGAAAGCGCACTGCGTTCGTCCTCGGACGACGAAGATGAAACTTACCGCCCTGGAAACGAACCAACCACCGATGAAACCCCCGAATCGGTCATGGCGGCGAACGAAATCGCCAGTGCCGTCGAGGCTGCCATGGAAGCGCTCCCGACCGAGTTGCGCCAGGCGGTCACGCTGCGCGAGATCGAGGGGATGAGTTACGAAGAGATTGCCGAGGTCATGGATTGTCCGATCGGCACGGTGCGTTCGCGTATTTTCCGGGCGCGCGAGGCCATTTCGGCCAGGGTCAAGCCGCTGCTGGACAACCAGTCCGGCAAGCGTTGGTAGATCAGCAGGTGAATGACATGAATCAGACGATGACGGTTCGGGAACAGGTGTCCGCACTCGCGGACGGCCATTTGCAGGGCGAGGCGTTCGCGCGTGCGATCGAATCCGTCTGCGCTGAAGACGACTCGCGCGACGCTTGGCACGCATACCACGTGGTCGGCGATGTGCTGCGCTCGTCGGCGCACTCGCGCTGCAGCGACACCTCGGCCTTCCTGGCGCGCTTCCAGCAGCGGCTTGCTGAAGAGCCGGTCGTGATCGCTCCGCCCGCGGCCGTGGCGCCCTTGGCCGCCGTGCCGGCCGCGATGCCCGTGCGGCAGCGTGCCGAAGCGGCCAACGAGCCGGTGTTCCGTTGGAAGCTGGTGGCTGGCGCCGCGTCGCTGATGGCCGTGGCGGCCATCAGTTGGACGCTGGTCGGCAACGGCGCTGCGGTGCCGAGCGGCGGTGCCCAATTGGCGGCGACGCAGCAGCCCGTGGCGAACTCGGTCCTGGCGGCAGCGGCCGGTGGCAGCGCGTTGCCAGGCAACGGCGCCCTGACGCCGACCCGCGTGCTGGTCGGCAACGGCAATCCGCAGGTCATGCTGCGCGATCCGCGCCTTGACCAGCTGCTCGAAGCCCACCAGCAGGCCGGTGGCGCATCGCAAATGCCGTCCGGCTTCCTGCGCAACGCCACCTTCGAGGGCCCCACGCGCTGATTGCGCGCCCGTCGCCGCCTGCAATGACCGTTGTTCACATGCCGATTTCCGCACGCACGCTGGTGCTCGCGTTTGCTGTTCTTTGCCTGGGGCAGATGGCCACCGCGCAGACCCGCTACGGTGCGGCGAACACGAAGAGCGTGCCCTCGGCGCAGACCGACGAGCCGCCGGCCATGGGTGTGACCGAATGGCTGCAGCGCATGCACGCAGGTGCACGGCAGCGCAGCTACGTGGGCACCTTCGTGGTGTCGGCTCCGGGCGGCGACCTGTCGAGCGCGCGCATCTGGCATGTGCGCGACGGCGATCACCAGCTGGAGCGCATCGAAGCGCTGTCGGGCCCACCGCGCTCGACCTTCCGGCGCAACCGCAACGTGATGACCTTCCTGCCCGAGGCGAAGGTCGTGAAGGTGGAGAAGCGCGAGAACCTCGACCTCTTCCCCAATCTGCCCGACAAGCCCGATTCGTCGGTGGGTGACTACTACGACGTGCGCGCGATCGGCAAGGACCGCGTCGCGGGCTTCGATACCGACGTGGTGCAGCTGGTGCCGCGTGACGGCCTGCGCTTCGGCTACCGCATCTGGAGCGAGCGACGCTCCGGCCTCGTGGTGAAGCTCCAGACCGTCGACAGCGACACTCGCGTGGTCGAGCAGTCGGCGTTCTCCGAGCTGCAGCTCGATGCGCCCGTGAAGGCGCAGGCGCTGGCGCAGATGATGGCCAACACGAACGGCTACCGCATCGAGAAGCTCGAACTCGAGCGCAGCACTGCGCAGGACGAAGGCTGGATGCTGCGCACACCCGTGGCCGGATTCAAGCCCCGAAGCTTCTTCCGCCGCCCCGCGTTGCCCGGCAGCGATGGCAAGCCGCCCAAGCCCGAAGCGACCACGGTGCAGTGGACCTTCTCCGACGGCCTCGCGACGGTCTCGCTCTTCATCGAACGCTACGATCCCACGCGCACGCCGGGCGACGGCGTGCTGACCATCGGCGCCACCAACGCGATCCGCCGGCGACTGCCCGCACCGGCCAGCGACTGGTGGTTGACGGCGGTCGGCGAGGTGCCGCAGCAGACGCTCAATGCCTTTGCCCAGAGCCTTGCGCGCACGCGCTGACGGGCGATGGGCTGACGCCATGCAGGCGCTCATGCTGAACCAAGCCGGCGTCGCGTACTCATAGCCTCTGTCGTTATTTGCAGCTCTGTTCTTTTTGAAAGACAACCGATGATGTTCAAAGTCGAGGGACACAAGCTTCGTTCCGGTCTGCTGGCCTTTGCGCTGGCGCTGACGGCCGGTGCCACTTTCCTGCCGGTCGAGTCGGTGCATGCGCAGACGCGCACGCTGCCCGACTTCACCGACCTGGTCGATCAGGTCGGTCCGTCCGTGGTCAACATTCGCACCGTCGAGAAGGTTGCGCAACGTGGCGGCGGCAACGGCGAGATGGACGAGGAGATGCAGGAGTTCTTCCGTCGCTTCTTCGGTCAGCCGGCGCCGGGCACCCCGCGTCAAGGGCCGCGCCCGAACCGTCCGCAGCAGGAAGAAGAGCGCCCGCGCGGCGTGGGCTCGGGCTTCATCCTGACGGGCGACGGCTACGTCATGACCAATGCACACGTGGTGGAAGACGCCTCCGAGGTGCTGGTCACGCTGCCCGACAAGCGCGAGTTCAAGGCCAAGATCATCGGTGCCGACAAGCGCACCGACGTGGCCGTGGTGAAGATCGAAGCCACGGGCCTGCCCGCGGTGAAGGTGGGTGACATCTCCAAGCTGCGCGTCGGCGAGTGGGTGATGGCGATCGGTTCGCCTTTCGGCCTCGAGAACACCGTCACGGCCGGCATCGTGAGCGCCAAGCAGCGCGACACCGGCGAGTACCTGCCGTTCATCCAGACCGACGTGGCCATCAACCCCGGCAACTCGGGCGGGCCGCTGATCAACATGCGCGGCGAAGTGGTGGGCATCAACAGCCAGATCTATTCGCGCTCGGGCGGCTTCATGGGCATCTCGTTCTCGATCCCGATCGACGAAGCCATCCGCGTGAGCGACCAGCTGCGCTCCTCGGGGCGCGTGTCGCGCGGCCGCATCGGCGTGCAGATCGACCAGGTCACCAAGGACGTGGCCGAAGCCATCGGCCTGAGCAAGGCGCAGGGTGCGCTGGTGCGCGGCGTCGAAGCCGGTTCACCGGGCGAGAAGGCCGGCGTGGAGCCGGGCGACGTCATCACCAAGTTCGACGGCAAGGCGATCGAGAAGCCGAGCGACCTGCCGCGCCTCGTGGGCAACACCAAGCCGGGCACCAAGAGCACGCTCACCGTGTTCCGCCGCGGCAGCGCGCGCGACCTCAGCGTGACCATCGCCGAGATCGAGCCCGACAAGCCGGCCAAGCGCGCGAGCGATCGTGACGAGCCGGCCGCGAAGCCGTCTGCCTCCGCAGCCCTGAAGTCGCTGGGCCTCGGGGTCAGCGACCTCACCGATGCGCAGAAGAAAGAGCTCAAGCTGAAGGGCGGCGTGAAGGTCGATGCCGCCAACGATGCTGCCGCGCGGGCCGGCCTGCGCGAGGGCGACATCATCATGGCCGTGGGCAATCTCGAGGTGGCGAATGCCCGCGAATTCGAAGCAGCGGTCGCCAAGGCGGACAAGGGCAAGCCGCTGAGCGTGCTCTATCGCCGGGGCGACTGGGCGCAGTACGCCCTGATCCGACCCGCACGCTGATACGGCGCCGGCGTCAAGTGGCCCCACCCGGCAGTCGGGTTTGGGGCCATTTTTTCGAGGTGTTTACGACGCTTCGGCGCCGGCCCCTAAAAAAATCCGGGGCCTTGAAAACGCCAAGATTTGTTTGCAATCACTAACTTATAAAAGGCCTAAGGACGAATTTCGGTAGAATAGACAGCTCCTGGCGGCCAGTCAGCGCATAAAGAGGGCGATGGCCTTCACGATGCGAGATGTCAGACAGCCGTCCACCGGTGCTCCACAGATCGCCCACAAGTTGTTCAGTGAGTGCTCCACCCGTCCTGTGGATAACCTGTTTGTATCTTTGATGTTGTGGACCTGCAACGAGCCCTTTGGACCCTGTTCCCGGATGTACGTGCTTCCCTTTTTGCCTACAATGAAGTTCCAACTACTGCAGTTGCCATTGCTTGTTGGTTCAGGGCGCGTCTCCAGAAGACGCGCCCTTTTTTCTTGGCCTCGCCCCTCGGCGCCCGAGCCAATTCAAGTACTTAAGCGTTCCCGTTGATGAATCACATCAGAAATTTTTCGATCATTGCGCACATCGACCATGGCAAGTCGACACTCGCAGACCGTTTGATCCAGCGTTGCGGCGGTCTCGCTGAACGCGAGATGGAAGCGCAGGTGCTCGACTCGATGGACATCGAAAAAGAGCGTGGGATAACCATCAAGGCGCAGACCGCCGCGCTGCACTACAAGGCACGCGATGGACAGGTCTACAACCTCAATCTGATCGACACACCGGGCCACGTCGACTTCTCGTACGAAGTGAGCCGCTCGCTGTCGGCATGCGAAGGCGCATTGCTCGTCGTCGATGCATCGCAAGGCGTCGAAGCGCAGACGGTGGCCAACTGCTACACCGCGCTCGACCTCGGCGTCGAAGTGATCCCGGTGCTCAACAAGATCGATCTGCCGAACGCAGACCTCGACAACGCGCGCACCGAAATCGAAGACGTGATCGGCATCGACGCGACCGACGCGATTCCGTGCTCCGCAAAAACCGGCGTCGGCATCGACGAGATTCTCGAGACCATCGTCGCGCGCATGCCCGCGCCGCGCGGCAACCCCGACGGTCCGCTGCGCGCGATGATCATCGACAGCTGGTTCGACGCCTACGTCGGCGTGGTCATGCTGGTGCGTGTGGTCGACGGCCGCCTCGTGAAGGGCGAGCGCATCAAGATGATGGCGTCGGGCGCGATGTACAACGCCGACAGCATCGGCGTCTTCACGCCCGCCAACGAAGCGCGCGCGTCGCTCGAAGCCGGCGAGGTGGGCTACATCATTGCGGGCATCAAGGAGCTGCAGGCGGCCAAGGTCGGCGACACGGTCACGTTGATCCGGCCCGGCACCGGCGGTGCTGCCGCCACGGCCACCGAGGCGCTGCCCGGCTTCAAGGAAATCCAGCCGCAGGTGTTCGCGGGCCTGTACCCGACCGAAGCCAGCGAGTACGACTCGCTGCGCGACGCGCTCGAGAAGCTCAAGCTCAACGATTCCTCGCTGCGCTACGAACCCGAAGTGAGCCAGGCGCTGGGTTTCGGCTTCCGTTGCGGCTTCCTCGGCCTGCTGCACATGGAGATCGTGCAGGAGCGCCTGGAGCGCGAGTTCGACCAGGACCTGATCACGACCGCGCCGAGCGTGGTCTACCAAGTGGTGCGCAACGACGGCGAAGTGATCATGGTCGAGAACCCGTCCAAGATGCCCGACGTCGGCAAGATGGCGGAGATCCGCGAGCCCATCGTCACCGTGCACCTGTACATGCCGCAGGAATACGTCGGCTCCGTCATGACGCTGGCCAACCAGAAGCGCGGCGTGCAGCTGAACATGGCCTACCACGGCCGTCAGGTCATGCTGACCTACGAGATGCCGCTGGGCGAAATCGTGCTCGACTTCTTCGACAAGCTGAAGTCGGTGAGCCGCGGCTACGCCTCCATGGACTACGAGTTCAAGGAGTACCGCGCCTCCGACGTGGTGAAGGTCGACATCCTGCTCAACGGCGACAAGGTCGATGCGCTGTCGATCATCGTGCACCGCAGCCAGTCGCAGTACCGCGGCCGGGCCGTGGTGTCGAAGATGCGCGAGATCATTTCGCGCCAGATGTACGACGTGGCGATCCAGGCGGCCATCGGGGTCACGATCATTGCGCGTGAGACAATCAAGGCGCTTCGCAAGAACGTGCTCGCCAAGTGCTACGGCGGCGACATCTCCCGCAAGAAGAAGCTGCTCGAGAAGCAGAAGGCGGGCAAGAAAAGAATGAAGCAGATCGGCTCCGTCGAAGTCCCGCAAGAGGCCTTCCTCGCGATTCTGCAAGTCGAAGACTGATCACCACGAACATGGCATACCTCACCACCCTGGTTCTCGCGGCGTTCGCCAGCTACGTCGGCGCCTGGTATTTCGGCGCGCTCGAAGGCAACTTCGCGCTGCTGCTGTTCGTGGCCACGGTGGTCACCGGGGTCTACTGGCTGGCCGAGCGCTTCTACTTCCTGCCGCAGCGCGAACGCGCCGCCGCCACGCTCGAGAGCTCCATCGCCGAACGCAACACGCGGCTGGCGGGGCAGGGCATCACCCAGGTCGACACCACCGACGCCAAGGCCAGCGAGCGCCTGCTGATGCAGCCCTGGTGGCTCGACTGGACCGCGGGCCTGTTCCCCGTGATCCTGGTGGTGTTCCTGCTGCGCTCGTTCCTGTACGAGCCCTTCAAGATTCCCTCGGGCTCGATGATGCCCACGCTGCTGACCGGCGACCTCATCCTGGTGAACAAGTTCACCTACGGCCTGCGCCTGCCGGTCATCAACACCAAGATCACCGACGGCACGCCGCTGGCGCGTGGCGACGTGGTGGTGTTCCGCTACCCGCCCAAGCCCAGCATGGACTACATCAAGCGCGTGGTCGGCATTCCGGGCGACGAGGTGGCCTACCTGAACAAGAAGCTCACGATCAACGGCCAGCCGGTGGGCAAGGCCCCGATCGCCGACTACCTCGATGGCGAGTCGATGCGCATCCTGAAGCAGTTCGACGAAGACCTCGGCGGCAAGCAGCACAAGATCCTCAACGACGAGAACGCCCCCGCCTTCGTGCCAGGGGCCAGCGACTTCCCGTTCCGCGAGAACTGCCGCTACTCGGTCGAGGGCGTGGTGTGCAAGGTGCCCGAAGGCAACTACTTCATGATGGGCGACAACCGCGATAATTCGGCCGATTCCCGTTTCTGGGGGTTCGTGCCGGACAAGAACATCGTGGGCAGGGCCTTCTTTGTCTGGATGAACTTCGGCGATCTCGGTCGCATCGGTCCGTTTCAATAATTAATCAACAGTCAACGTTACTGTTCGAGGGGTAAGAGGGCATGAGAACCAACAGTCGGTCCGTCCGTGGCAGTGCCGCGCACCAGCGCGGCATCTCGTTCATCGGCCTGGTGTTCGTCGCGGCGGTGCTGGGCTGCGCGGGCGTCGTCATCGCGCAGGTCATTCCGACGCTGATCGAGTGGCAGGCCATCGACAAGGCCGCCAACAAGGCCAAGGAAGGCGCCACGGTGCCCGAGATCCGCGCGATCTTCGACCGCGCCCAGGCCATCGACGACTTCAAGTCGGTCAGCGGCCGGGACCTCGAGATCAAGAAGGTGGGCGACAAGGTCGTCGTGTCGTATGCGTACGAACGCGAGATTCCCCTGTTCGGGCCGGCCTACCTGACGCTCAAATACAAGGGCGCGTCCCGCTGACCGCGGTGTCGAACAAGAAGGTGGACGGCAGCCTCGTCGCGCTGCAGGCGCGCCTTCAGCACACGTTTTCGGACCCGCGGCTGCTCCAGCTCGCGCTCACGCACCGCAGTTTCTCGGCCGATCACAACGAGCGCCTCGAGTTTCTCGGCGACTCGGTGCTGAATCTGGCCGTTTCGCATCTGCTGTACATCCGTCTCTCGGCGTTGCCCGAGGGCGACCTGTCGCGCGTGCGGGCCAACCTGGTCAAGCAGGACACGCTGCACCAGCTCGCGCTGGGGCTGGCGTTGTCGCCGCTGTTGCGCCTGGGCGAGGGCGAAGCCCGCTCGGGCGGCCCGAACCGGCCCTCCATCCTGGCCGACGCGCTCGAAGCGCTGATCGGCGCGGTCTACCTCGACGCCGGCTTTGCCGCCGCGCAGGCGCTGGTGCACCGGCTCTACGAGGCGGTCGAGATCAATCCGCGCATGGAAGCCGCCGCGAAAGATCCGAAGACCGAATTGCAGGAATGGCTGCAGGGCCACAAAATGAAGCTGCCGGTGTACCGCGTGGCAGCGACGCTGGGTGCAGCGCACAAGCAGACCTTCGATGTCGAGTGCGAGGTGCCCGAGCTGGGCCTTCGCGAGCGCGGCATCGGCGGCTCGCGCCGCGCCGGCGAGCAAGCTGCCGCGGCCGCCATGTTGATCCGGCTCAAGGCACGCGGCGCCGCGTGAAATCAGAATGAACGATGTGACCCATCCCGAAGCGGGACCCGAAGACACCGCAGGCGACACGCCTGCCACCGGGCCGCAGCACTGCGGCCTGATCGCCATCGTCGGCAAGCCCAATGTGGGCAAGTCGACGCTGCTCAATGCGCTGGTCGGCCAGAAGATCAGCATCACCTCGCGCAAGGCGCAGACCACGCGCCACCGCATCACCGGCATGCGCACGCTGGGTGCCACGCAGTTCGTGTTCGTCGACACGCCGGGTTTCCAGACCCTGCATGCCAACGCGCTGAACAAGTCGCTCAACAAGACCGTGCAGGGCGCGGTCGGCGATGTGGACCTGATCCTGTTCGTGGTCGAGGCCGGCAGCTTCACGCCAGCCGACGAGCGCGTGCTCAAGCTGCTCGGCAAGGGCATCCCGACCGTGCTACTGGCCAACAAGCTGGACAACGTGCATCGCCGCGGCGACATCGCGCCCTGGCTGCAGACGATGCAGGCCAAGCACAGCTTCGCCGAATTCGTGCCGATGTCGGCCAAGAACGCGAAGGACGTCGAGCGCCTGTTCGGCATCTGCGAGAAGTACCTGCCCGAACAGCCCTGGTTCTACGACGAAGACGAACTCACCGACCGCAGCGAGAAATTCCTCGCCGGCGAGCTGGTGCGCGAAAAGCTCTTCCGCCTCACGGGCGACGAGCTGCCCTACACCTCGACCGTCATCATCGACAAGTTCGAGGAAGAGCCGCCCCAGAAAAAGGGCCAGAAGCGCCTGCTGCGCATTGCCGCCACCATCGTGGTCGAGCGCGACGGCCACAAGGCCATGGTGATCGGCGACAAGGGCGAGCGCATCAAGCGCATCGGCATGGAAACCCGCGTCGAGCTCGAGAAGCTGGCCGACGCCAAGGTGTTCCTCGAGCTGTGGGTGAAGGTGCGCTCCGGTTGGGCCGACGACGAAGCCCGCGTCCGTTCGTTCGGCTACGAATGAAGTGGCCGCCGCTCATCGCGTTTCGCATGAACCGGCTTACGTGCTCCATCGCTACGACTGGAGCGAGTCGAGCCTGATCCTCGAGGTCTTCACCCGCCACCACGGGCGCATCGCGCTCGTGGCCAAGGGGGCGAAGCGGCCGAGTTCCAATTTCCGCCCCGTGCTGCTGCCGCTGCAGCCGCTGCAGCTCAACTACGGCGGCGACGCCGAGATCCGCACGCTGAAAGGCGCCGAGTGGATGGGCGGCCACGTCATGCCGACCGGCGAGGCGCTGCTTTCAGGCTACTACGTCAACGAACTGCTGCTGCGCCTGCTGGCGCGCGACGACGCGCACGAGGCGCTGTTCGACGCCTACGCCGGCGTGGTGCAGGTGCTGGCCGGCGACCATGCGGGCGCCCAGGCCGCGACGCAGGCCGCCGCGCTGCGCGCCTTCGAGCTGCTGCTGTTGCGCTCGGTCGGCCTGCTGCCCTCGCTCGACGCGCAGACGCTCACCCTGGAGCCGCTGGCGGCCCGCACGCGCTACACCCTCGTGCCCGAAGCCGGCCTGCGCCAGGCGGCCAAGGACGAGGCTGCGTTGGCCGGTGCCGACTGGCGGGCGCTGCAGAGCGTGCTCGACGACCGCACCCCGTTCACCGCCACCCTGCGCGAGGTCGCGACGATGAACGCCGGCAGCAACAGTGCCCTGCGCAACCAGCTGCGGGCCTTGCTCAACTACCATTGCGGCGTGACCACGCTGCGCACGCGGCAGATGATGAGAGACCTGCAAGCGCTCTAGCCCGGCGCACGATCGATCGAAACGCCAACCTGAGAACCGAAGCCATGCGTCTGGGTGTCCTCGTCTACGTCGACGACAAGAAAGAAATCGTCGACGAGTTCCACTGGCTGTACCGGAGCATGATCGTCTCCGGCGTCTTCGCGCGCGGCGGCGAGCTGATCGCCGTGTGCCACCCGAACGTCATCGCCCAGTTGCCCACCGACGACCGCATCGTCGTGATTCCGGGCCTGCCCTACGCCGACCAGCACGCCGAGTGGGCGGGTTACGGCTACATCAATTCGATCGCGAACCTGTGCGACCCGGCGGTGCTCGCCGTGTGCCGCAACTACGACGCGATCCTCAAGACCGACTGCGACACCTTCGTCACGCCGGCGCTGGCCAGCTTCGAGCCGACCGGCCTGTGCTTCGGCTTCGGCGCTTATGCGTACCAGGAAGAGGTGCGCCGCAAGCTGTCCGAATGCAGCGCGCGCTGGGGCTTTCCGCATTCGGGGCTGCACAACGTGGGCGCGTCGGTGCTCGGGCCGACCGAGTTCGTGGGCAACTTCGTGCAGGCCCAGCTGGACTACTGCCACAAGCTGCTCGACGAAGAGTTTCGCGACTTCCAGGGCGAGTGGCCCGGCTGGTGCAAGAACGTGCTCACCATGTACGCCGGCGAGCTGGCGCTGCGGCGCACCTACCCCCAGCGCTGCTCGCTGGGCCTGCTCGACCACCTGCCGTACACCGACCGCAGGCTGGGCGGCGACGTGCTGCACATCCACGGCTGGCACACCGACCAGTACTGGTCCAAGCACCATTTCCGTGCCGGCGCCTACGACCACATGGCGCCCGGCGACATCGACAGGACGACGCTCGGCGGCTACTGTCACTGGCTTGCCGTCACCCCCACCGACGACCTCCGGGCCGGCGCGGGCGGCGCATGAACGAAGAGAAGAAAGCGATTGCGTCCATGAGCGATACCTCCGGCACCTCCTCCTCCCTCCCTCGTGCCACCACGGCCCTGTCGGTCAACCTCAACAAGGTCGCCCTGGTGCGCAACACGCGCCACCTCGGCATCCCGAGCGTGGTGGGCGCCGCCCAGGCCTGCCTGGCGGCGGGCGCGCAAGGCATCACCGTGCACCCGCGTCCCGACGCGCGCCACATCCGTGGGCACGACGTGAGCGACCTGTCGGAACTATTGGCGCGCGACTGGCCGGCCATCGAGTTCAACATCGAAGGCAACCCCTTCCACAACCTGATGGACTTCGTGCGCGACCTGAAGCCGCACCAGGCCACCTTCGTGCCCGACAGCGAAACGCAGTCGACCAGCGACCACGGCTGGAGCTTCCCCGAAGACGCCGAGCGCCTGCGCCCGCTGATCGCCGAAGCCAAGGCGCTGGGCGTGCGTGTGAGCCTGTTCATGGACCCGATCCCCGAGATGATGGCCGCCGTCAAGGCCGTGGGCGCAGACCGTGTCGAGCTCTACACCGAAGGCTACGCCGCCTCGCGCGGCACGCCGCAGGAAGCCGCCGTGCTCGCGCGCTACGTGGCCGCGGCGCAGGCCGCCCATGCGGCGGGCCTGGGTGTCAACGCCGGCCACGACCTGAGCCGCGACAACCTCACGCCGTTCCTGCGCGCGGTGCGCGGCGTGCACGAGGTGTCGATCGGCCATGCCTTCGTCGCCGATGCGCTCGAACTCGGGTACGCCGCGACCACGCGCGACTACCTGCGCTGCATCGCCGACGCCGCATGATCTACGGCATCGGGACCGACATCTGCGACGTGCGCCGCATCGCGGCCACCTTCGAGCGCCAGGGCGAGCGCTTCGCTCGCCGGGTGCTGAGCGACGCCGAGTTCGCCGTCTGGCAGGCCCGCGCTGCACGCTGGCCCAAGCGCGGCCTGAGCTACCTCGCCACGCGCTTTTCCGCCAAGGAAGCCTTCAGCAAGGCCATCGGCCTGGGCATGCGCATGCCGATGAGCTGGCGCCTGTGTGAGATCGCCAACTTGCGCAGCGGCAAGCCCGTGATCGTGCTGCACGGCGAGCTGAAAGACTGGTTCGAGGCGCAGGGCCTGACGGCGCACGTGACCGTCACCGACGAAACCGAGTACGCCGCCAGCTTCGTGGTGGTGGAAAAGGCCTGAACGAAGCTCCGGCGCCACGCCGACCGATCGACTGACCGACAGACATGACCGAACTGAACCACGCGCCGCTCCTCATCGATGTGGCCGGCACCGAACTCACCGCCGCCGACCGCCGGCGCCTCGCGAACCCGCATGTGGGTGGCGTGATCCACTTCACCCGCAACTGGCAGGACCGCGCGCAGATGACTGCGCTCAACGCCGAGATCAAGGCGATCCGGCCCGACCTGCTGATCTGTGTCGACCACGAAGGCGGCCGCGTGCAGCGCTTTCGCACCGACGGCTTCACGCGACTGCCCTCGATGCGCAGCCTGGGCGAACTGTGGATGCACGACGCCCTGCGCGCCACGCAGGTCGCCACCGCCGCGGGGCAGGTGCTGGCCGGCGAGCTGCGCGCCTGCGGTGTCGACTTCAGCTTCGCGCCGGTGCTCGACCTGGACTACGGTGGCAGCAGCGTGATCGGCGACCGCAGCTTCCACCGCGACCCGCGCGTGGTCGCACTGCTCGCCAAGAGCGTGATGCACGGCATGCTGCAGATGGGCATGCGCAACTGCGGCAAGCACTTTCCGGGGCATGGCTTCGTGCAGGCCGATTCGCACGTCGAGATCCCGGTCGACCGGCGCAGCCTGAAGGCCATCCTGGCCGACGACGCACGGCCCTACGACTGGCTGGGCGGCACGCTCGCAGCCGTGATGCCGGCGCACGTGATCTACCCGAAGGTCGACAAGCGGCCGGCGGGTTTCTCCGAAAAATGGCTGAAGGACATCCTGCGCCAGCGCTTCGCGTTCGACGGCGCCGTGTTCAGCGACGACCTGAGCATGGAGGCCGGGCGCTACATCGACGGCCAGTTGCTGAGCTACACCGATGCCGTACTGGCGGCGCTCGCGGCGGGTTGCGACCTGGCGCTGCTGTGCAACCAGAGCATCGGCGAAGGCCGGCCGCTGGACGAGATGCTCGACGGCTTCACCGCCGCGGCGGCCGACGGTCGCTGGCAGGGCGATGCGGCCAGCGAAGCACGGCGCCGGTCGCTGCTGCCGAGCGATGAAGCGCTCGACTGGCAGGCGCTCACGGCCTCGACGCGCTACGTGCAGGCGCAGCGCCTGCTGGCCGGCGCTCAGTCGCGGAAGGGCCGCACCGGCAGTTGATTCGCCGCGGGGCCGAGCAACGCGGCCACCTCGGGCGTCTCGAACAGCGATTCCAGCCAGGGCTTGTCGGCCAGGCCGGCACGGAAGAACACCTGCAGCAGCCGCAGGGTTTCGGTGCGCAGCGCGCGCGTCAGCATTTCAGCGTCGATCCGCGGCGTGCCGGCGGGCACAAGCGCCGTGCAGGCCTGCGCCACGGTGCGCAGCAGCTGTTCGGCAAAGTCGCGCTGCGGCGGCCACAGATGGGCGTAGAGCTGGGCGATCAGGTCGATGTCTTCCACGCGGCTGCGCGGCAGCAGGTGGCGCAGCACCGCGCGCCGCGCGCGCATGGCGAGCGAGACTGCATGCGCGAGGTTGGCTGGCGGCGCGACCGGTGCCGCGCGATGCAGCAGCTCGGGAATGACCGCGAAGCGCGCGCCGGCCACGATGCAGCGGCACAGCATCTGCAGGTCGTCGTGCACCGTCGCGAACTCGGGGTCGTGGCGCACGCCGGTGCGTTCCAGGAAGTCGCGGCGGACCAGGCAGGCCGACAGCCGCAGCGGCTCGGGGCCCAAGGCTTCGGCCACGATCTCGTCGTGCCGCTGGGCGTACTTCACTGGCCCGGCCGGCGTCTCGCTCCAGCAGCCGACGATGTCCAGGTCCGGGCAGGCGGCGAGCAGCGCGGCCTGCCGCTGCAGGCGGCCGGGCAGGGCGCGGTCGCCCGCATCGGCGAAGACCACGTGGTCACCGGTGGCCTGCGCGAGCGCGAGGTTGCGCAGGGTGGGGCGGTCGCAGGCCATGGGCAGCGCGATCCACCGCAGGCCGGGGGCGATGGCGCGTGCCTCGCTTTCGGCCGCTGCGGGAAGGCCTGCCGCGACCACGACCAGCTCCAGCGCCACGTCGGCCTGCGCTGCCCAGTCGCGCAAGTCCTGCAGCCAGTCGTCGCGGCTGCCGTCGGGCGTCAGGCAGACCGTCACGCGCGGCATTGCGACGGGCGGTACGCGGTCGGGCTGCTGGGCGCGCCAGGCGAAGTAGCGTTCGAGCGCGGGGCCGATGTCCGGCGGCGCCACGGCCGCGTTGATCTTGTCGAGCCCCTCGCGTTCGAGTCGTGCGCGGCGCGGCGCATCGGCGACCAGCGTCACGACGGTGTCGACCAGCTGGTCGTAGGGCACGCCCACCACCGCATCGCGGAAGGCCGGGTCGACCTCGCTGTCGGGATAGAGCTCGCAGACCACGGCCTTGCGGTGGCGCAGCAAGGTCGACAGGCGCGGCGTCTCGACCACGCGCGAGTCCTCCCAGTTGTGCAGGTTCAGCATGACCTTGGTGCGGCGCATGGTCGCTTCGCGCTTCTCCAGCGACCAGAACCCGCCGTTCGTGACCTCGACGCGCAGGCCCCGCGCCTGCAGCGCTTCGATGATGTCGATGCGCCGCTGCGTGAGCGAGCCGAAGAAGCAGACATCGATGTCCCGTGCTTCCTCGGGCAGCACCTCGGACCACGGCAGGGTGCGCGCCGCGTCAGGCTCCCAGCCGAGTGGCACGCAGTCGGCGTTCTGGTAGCCGAGCTCGCGGTGACGCTGGAAGTTGGTCTTGCTGTACTCCCACAGGTAGCAGCGCGGGAGCAGGTCGAGGTAGTTGGCGTTCCAGGCATGCGTGCCCTCGATCATTGGCTCGAGGTTCACGACGATGCAGTTCGGGTGGAATGCCGCGATGCGCTGCCACGGGATGTTCCAGAAGAAGAACAGCAGGTTGATCGCGCCCGGATCGATGTTGTGCGGCGTGTACGTCGTCGGGTAGCCCAGCCGCTCGGCCGCCAGCTGGTAGGTGCGCACGATGTCGCCGCAGACCGCGTCCTCGGACAGTGACGTGAAGTGCAGCCGTGGCAGGGTCATGGCGACGACTGTAGCGGGTCAGGTCAATCCGAACCTGGCGCGCCCACCACCGTGGGCCACAGCGGCGCGCCGCCCGCCTCCAGGTGCGTCAGGTACAGCCGCAGCTCGAACTCGAAGCGGTGGTACTCGGGCTCCATGTGCATGCACAGCGCGTAGAAGGGCTTGTCGTGGTTCTTCTCGCGCGTGTGGGCCAGCTCGTGCACGACGATCATGCGCAGCCATTCGAGCGGCACGGTCTTGAACAGGCTGGCCACGCGGATCTCGCGCTTGGTCTTGAGCTTGCTGCCCTGCACGCGCGCGATGGTGGTGTGGGTGCCCAGCGCATGGCGCACCACATGCAGCTTGTTGTCGAACACCGCCTTGGCCAGCGGCTCGGCCTTGCGCATGTACTCGCCCTTGAGTTCGCAGGCGTAGTCGTACAGCGCGCGGTCGGTGCGGATGTCGTGCAGGCCGGCGTAGCGTCCGCGCAGCAGGGCGCCGAGCTTGTCGGCGGCCATCAGCTCGCTCACCTGCGCCAGCAGCGCGGGCGGGTACGCGGACAGGTACTTCATCTGCGGCTCACCCCGCCGTGCGCGCCGAATAGGCGAGCCCGGCCGCCACGCCGCCGAGCAGGTCGCCTTCGATCAGCGGCACGCCAGCGAAACTCGCGCGCAGCGCCCGCTGGAACGGGCGCAGGGCCGACGAGCCGCCGGTGAGGTAGATGGCGTCGAGGTCGCCGCTGCGCAGGCCGGCGCGCTTCACGCAGGCGTGGGCGCAGGCCACCACGTTCTCCAGCGGTGCCGCAAGCTGCTGCGCCATGTCGGCCGGCGTCAGCGCCGACACCAGCCCCGCCTCGATGCACGACAGGTCGATCTGCACTTCGGCGTCGCTGACCGAGCCGTTGATCTTGGCCTGTTCGACCTCGCTGGCGATGCGGTGGCCGTGGCGCTCCTCGAGCACCGTCATCAGGCGGTCGTGCAGCTGGCGGTCGCTGTAGCTGGTGCGCAGCTCGCGCGCCTGGCGCACCGCCTTGGGGGCGTAGAGCCAGTTGATCAGGTGCCAGGACGACAGCTCGAAGAACACCTTGCTCGGCACCTCGCGCCCGCTCGGGCCGAGGTGGCGCAGCCCGAGCAGCGGCATCACGCGCTCCAGGTTCAGGCGCTGGTCGAAGTCGGTGCCGCCGATGTGCACGCCGCTGGTGGCCAGCACGTCGTCAGCGCGGTCGGCGCGCGCCATGCGCTCGGGACCCAGGCGCACCACGGTGAAGTCGGAGGTGCCGCCGCCGATGTCCACGATCAGGATCAGCGACTCGCGCGTGACGCGCTGCTCGTAGTCGAAGGCCGCCGCAATGGGCTCGTACTGGAAGGACACGTCGCGCAGGCCGGCGGCGCGCGCCGCGTGGCGCATGCTTTCCTCGGCACGCTGGTCGCGCTTGGCGTCGTCATCGACGAAGTGCACCGGGCGGCCGATGACCACGCGCTCGGGGCGCTGGCCCAGCTCGCGTTCGGCGCGCGTCACCAGCTCGTGCAGGAAGCGCGCGATGATGTCCTCGAAGCTGACCAGCCCGTCGTAGACGGCGGTCTTCTCCTGCATCAGCGGGCTGCCGAGCAGGCTCTTGAGCGAGCGCATGAGCCGGCCTTCGACGCCGGACAGGTACAGCGCGATGGCGTCGCGGCCGAAGTGCGTGCTGCGGTCCTCGGCGTTGAAGAAAAGGGCGGTCGGCAGGGTGGTGGCGCTGCCTTCGATGGGCAGCAGGCGCGCGGCCTCGCCGGGGGAGGCGTAGGAGACCGCGGAATTCGAAGTGCCGAAATCGATGCCGATGGCCGGGGTGCGTAGGGGATTCATTCAAGCAGGAAATCGGAGGGCCCAAGAGTGTAGAGGGTCGGCCGGAGCGCGCGATAGACTGCGGCCCAATGACCACCCCACCCGGAAGCCGTCGATGCCGCTGTGCCTGACCTTCTTCGACCGGCTCGACGAGCCGGTGCTGCGCAACCACAGCCACTACTGCCGACGTTTCGGCTACCCCCATGCCTGGGTGGAGACCGAGCGCGCCGGGCACCCCGCGCTGCGCGACTGCGCGAAATACGCCGAGATGCTGCGCCGCCTGCGCGGGCTCGACGAGGGCGACTGGCTGCTCTTTCTCGATGGTGATTCGGTGGTGTTCCACCCGGTGGCCGTCGAAACGCTCCTGGAAGGCCGCGACCTGCTCGTGGTGGACGGGCCCAAGGGCCTGCCGCTGTGCAACCTGATGATCCTGCGCAACACGGCGGCCAACCGCGCGTTGTTGCATGCGCTCATCCGGGCGGCGAGCCAGGTCGTCGCGCGCGTCACGCCCCGTCTCGACGCGGCGGCGCTGCTGCAGCCGGCCGGCCTGCTGCCGTGCAACGGGCCCATCGGCGACTGCTATGTGAACGTCTCGTGGCGCATCGCGACCTGGTTCCATGCCCGCATCTTCGTGGTGCACCTGGCGGCCCTGCCGGAGCTGGATGCCGAAGGCCGCGTGATGGAAGAGCTGCTGCACGACGAGAACCTGCAGCGCCTGCTGGTGCGCCGGGTGAACGCGGCGCTGATCGACGGCGAGCCCGTGCTGCCGCCGCCGGCCTACCCGGCGATCTCTGAAGAGGCGTATTCGTGCGTCAACCCGCAGGCGTCCATCGCCTTCGTCACGCTCTACACGCACCACATCAACGACTACGCGCGCGTGTCGGAGCACAACGTGCGGCGCTACTGCGAGCGGCACGGGTACGGCTACCACGTCTACCGCGGCATCCCGGACGAACTCGATCCGTCGATCAGCGGTGCCTGGGTGAAGAGCTGGCTCGTGAAGCGGCATCTCGCACAGCACCAGTGGGTGGTGTGGATCGACGCCGACACGCTGTTCGTCAACCAGGCGAAACGCATCGAGCCGCTGCTCGAAGGTCGCGACCTGCTGTTCGCGAAGGACATCGGCGCGTGGGACGTGAATTCGGGCGTGATGGGCTTCCGCCACACCGAGGGCAACCTCGCGCTGCTCACGCAGCTGTGGGTGCGCATCACCGGCGTCGACGACAAGTCGACCGTGTACGCCAGCCAGGGCGACCAGTACTACACGAACGTGGTGCTCGGCGAGCACGGCCTGATCGGCGATGCGGTCATTACCGACCTGCTGAGCATCAACACGCCGCCGCACCTGGCGGGCGACGACAGCCTGCTGGCGCACTTCGTGGGGCTCGGGGAGCCTTACCGGTCGGTGTACATGGCGGACGTGGACGCGCGGTCCAAGCGCCTGGGCTGAGCTGAAGCGGGGCGCTCAGCGGCCCAGCTTGTGCAGCGTGTCGCGCACGTCGTCCACCAGCCACAGGCCGAGGCTGCGATCGCTCTGCGGGTACTGGCGCGAGCCGTCGTCGGTGGCGTAGATGATGGATTCGGTGACGTTGCCCTCGACGATCAGGCGCCGGGGCGGCGGCAGATGGAAGGGCGCCATCTCCATGTTGATCGGCGTCCAGCCGCCCGTCTGGATGTCCGCGTTGCGCGGCAGCGAGCGGTAGGTGAAGGTGGTGGTCAGCAGCCACTTCGACCGGCTGGCCGCCACCGCATGCAGGGCCCGGAAGGCATCGGCATGGGAAAAATGGAACAGGCAGTCGCGGCACAGGACGAGGTCGACGGTCGGCAAGGCGTCGCTCAGAAGGTCCAGCCGGCTGAAATGGCGTCCCGGCCGCGCGAAGCGCTCGGTGTTGCGCACCACCAGCGCATCGACGATGTCGGCGCCGTGGTAGTCGATGCCCGTCAGGTCGACGTGCTGCATCCAATTGAAATCGCCGCAGGGCACGTCGAGCAGGCTGTGCACCTGCAGCTCGCGCAGCAGGTGCGGCAGCTCCCGGATCACCTGCGCGGTGTTCGTGAGCTCGGAGCCCGCGCCGGACACGCTCTCTGCCGAGCCCCAGGCGTTCGATTTGAAGATGTCGGAGAAGACAGTTTCGGGCGCCTGGGTGGTCATGGGTGCAGAAAGATGATGAGCGTGAAGGGGTGCGGTGTCGTCAGCTTTCCCGGCGCAGCGCGGGGAACAGGATCACGTCGCGGATGCTCGGCGAATCGGTCAGCAGCATCATCAGGCGGTCGATGCCGATGCCGCAGCCGCCGGTGGGTGGCATGCCGTATTCGAGGGCGCGCACGAAGTCGTGGTCGTAGAACATGGCTTCGTCGTCGCCGCTGTCCTTGGCGGCCACCTGCGCGTTGAAGCGTGCGGCCTGGTCTTCGGCGTCATTCAGCTCGCTGAAACCGTTGCCGAATTCGCGGCCCGTGATGTACAGCTCGAAGCGCTCGGTGACCTCGGGGCGCTCGTCATTGGCGCGCGCCAGTGGCGAGATCTCGGTCGGGTGTTCCATGATGAAGGTCGGCTGCCAAAGCTTCTCTTCGACGGTCTCCTCGAAGTACATCACCTGCAGGCTGGCCAGGCTGCGCTGCGAGAGCTTGTCTTTTTCTTCGCTCAGGCCGAGCTTGCGCAGGGCGTTGATGAGCCAGACGGTGTCGTCCACGCCATCACCGGCATCGGTGTGCTTGAGGATCGCTTCGCGGATCGTCAGGCGCTCGAAGGGCTGCGTCAGGTCGACGGCCTTGCCGCCGTAGGTGAGCTGCTGCGTGCCCACGGCCTTGTCGGCGATGGTGCGGATCAGCGTCTCGGTGAAGTCCATGAGGTCGCGGTAGTTCCAGTAGGCCGCGTAGAACTCCATCATCGTGAACTCGGGGTTGTGCCGCACCGAGATGCCCTCGTTGCGGTAGCTCCGGTTGATCTCGAACACGCGCTCGAAGCCGCCGACGATCAGGCGCTTGAGGTACAGCTCGGGCGCGATGCGCAGGAACATCTCCTGGTCGAGCGCATTGTGGTGCGTCTTGAAGGGCTTGGCGTTGGCGCCGCCCGGAATGGGATGCAGCATGGGCGTCTCGACTTCGAGGAAGTCGTGCGACACCATGAATTCGCGCAGCGCGCTCACGGCCTTGCTGCGCGCGGTGAAGCGCACGCGGGCCGACTCGTCGGTGATCAGGTCGACATAGCGCTGGCGGTACTTCTGCTCCTGGTCGGCCATGCCGTGGAACTTGTCGGGCAGCGGGCGCAGGCTCTTGGTGAGCAGGCGCAGGCGGCTGACCTTGATCGACAGCTCGCCGGTCTTGGTCTTCATCAGTGTGCCTTCGGCACCGAGGATGTCGCCGAGGTCCCAGCGCTTGAAGTCGGCGTACGCCTCTTCGCCGATGGCGTCGCGCGTCACGTACAGCTGGATGCGGCCGGTGGCGTCCTGCACGGTCGCGAAGCTGGCCTTGCCCATCACGCGCTTGAGCATCATGCGGCCGGCCACGCTGACGGCCACGGCCTGCGCTTCGAGCGCCTCGGGCTCGGTGCCGCCGTGCTGCTCGACCAGCGCCGCGGCGCGGTGGCCGGGTTTGAAGTCATTCGGGAATGCGACCCCCTTGCCTTCGGTCTGCGCCGTGCGCAGCAGCTTGAGCTTTTCGCGGCGTTCGACGATGAGCTGGTTGTCGTCGACGGCGGGCGTGGAAACGGGGGGGGTCTGTGGGTCGGACATGGGAGGCGGGTGAGGCGCAACCGGGAGCGTGCGCGGGGTTGGCATTTTAGCCGATAGGTCTTGCGCAAAAGCTGCAGCGAGCGCCCGTCGGTCTTGTGCAATGCGCTATGAAAAAAGGAGCATCTCAGTCAAGGACGCTCCTTGCGTGGTTCAGATTTTTCCGATGAGTTGATCGCGCGCGGGGGCCAGGAAGTGCGCGACTTCCGGGGTGTCCATGCGCTGCGCCAGCCAGGCGGCGTCGATCAGTCCGGCTATGCGGTAGCGAAGGATCAGCCGCACGGCCTCGCGCCGGAGTACGCGTGCCAGCGTGGCGCGCTCCAGGTCCGGGGAGAGCGAGGGCAGCGCGGCCACCTGCGCCATCCGCGTGAGCATGGACACGGCGAACGCGGCATCGGGCGGCCAGTAGGCGGCGCGCATCTGCGCCAGCTGTTCGTGTGCGTGCGCAGCGAGCGAGGGGAAGTACCCGCGCAGCAAGGCGTGCTGCGAACGAACGGCGGCATCGCTGGCCGCGAGGGCCTCGTCGTCGCTCGGTGTCGGCACGTCGCGCCGGCACAGCGGCGCTGCGATCGCGGCCAGGCGGGCGCCTGCCGTGGCGCAGCGGTGCAGGAAGTACTGCCCTTCGAGATCACCGTCGAAGGCTTCGTCGTGGCGCAAGTGGTGCCGCACGAGGAATTCGCGCCGGTACATGCAGGTGCGTGCGCGCAGCATACGGTCGGTGCCGAGAAACTCGGCGCGGATTTCGTGGTCGAGTTCGGGTGCCCGGTGTATCTGCAGCGTCTCGCCTTCGCCTTCCTCGAACCAGCTGCCGACGATGTCGATCTCGGGGTGCGCGGCCAGGAAGGCGGCCTGGCGGTGAAGCCGGTCGGGGGCGGCGGCGTCGCCTTCGTCCCAGAACACGAGGTAGTCGGCATCGGCCTGGCGGACCGCGGCGTCGCGGGCGTTGGCCCGGTTGAACTGGCCCGGCAGCAGGATGACCGTGTCGTCGGGATGAGCCGCCATCTCGCCTGCATGCGCAGCGGAGGTGACCCGGATGACCGCCAGCTCGCATTGCACTTGTGCCGCGAGGCCGGGCAGGGGTTGGGTTGGCGCGTGTTCCGCCGCGATCACGACCGCCACCCGGAATCGCTGCGCCTGCGCCGCCTCGCTCCAGGTGCCGGGCTGCTGCGCCTGCCACTGGAAGTAGCGGTCCAGCGCCGGACCGAGCCAGCGCGTCTGCGCCCGGGCGGTCAGGCGCTCGTACCCGATGCGCTCCAGCTCGGCCCGCCGCGCCGGGTTGGCCAGCAGGCGAAGCGTGGCATCGACCAGGCCCTCCCAGGGGGCGCCTTCCACTGCGTCGCGCAGGCTCGGGTCGAGGTCGCTGTCCGGGTAGAGCTCGCAGATCACCGCCTTGCGGTTGCGCAGGAGCACGGTCAGCCGGGGAATCTCGACAATGCGCGAGTTGTCCAGCTGGTGCATGTTGATCACCACCTTGGCCCGTCGCAGGTGGGCATCGCGCTCGGCATTGCGCCACGGCTGCGGCATGGGCAGGACCACGCGAACGCCCCGCGCGATCAGCGCTTCCAGCACCTGCACGCGGCGCGGGGTGGTGGCGCCGAAGAAGACGACGTCGATGTCCTGCTCGGCATCGGGCAGCACGGCGTCCGCGGCCGGCTCGGCACCGGCACCGCGCTGGTAGGCGAGCGGCACGTGGTCGCACGCCGTGAGGCCCAGCTCGATGTTCTTCTGGAAGTTGGCGAGGCTGTACTCCCAGACGTAGTACGCCCCCAGCGTGGCCCTGTAACCCTCGGTGAAGCAGAAATTGCCCGGCGTCAGGTGCTCGAAGTTGACGATGATGCAGCGCGAGTGGATGTCCTTGAACCACCGCCAATCGCCCTGCCAGGCAAAGAACACGACATTCACGGCATCGGGGTCGGGGTCGACCTGGTGCGGCGAAAAACGGGTTTCGTAGCCGAGCGCTTCTGCCGCCAGCCGGTACGACTCGACGATGTCGTCGAACTGGTCGATGTCCGCCATGCCGTGCAGGTGCGTGAAGTGCAGCCGCGGCTTGCGGCGCGCAGGCCGCAGCGCCGCCGGGGCCTTCGTGTCGTGCGGCCGGCCGGCCCCCTGTTCGATTCGCAGGGCGTCATGACCCATGACCACCGCCCGGAAGCGATCCGGGTACCCCATGTAGTGCAGCATGAAGCTGTCGCTGTCCTGCAGCGCGGGGTGCGAGTTGAAGGACACGCCATCCGACAGCGGCATCGCCGCCTCGCCGCCTGCTTCGCGCCAGGCGGCGACGAAGAATGCCTGGTCGCCGCCGGACAAGTAGATGCCGCTCTTGTCGGCGACCTCGTCGATCAGCGCCTGCACACGCTCCAGGTACGCGATGCAGGCCGGCGTGTTCGAGAACACCATGAAGCCGCTGTTGAACTCGTAGCCCGACACGTCGCGCGCCAGCGCCACCGGCCGGCCGCGCAGCAGGGACGCGAGCGGCCGTGTGCGGTCGTGGATGAGGATGTCGGCATCGACCCAGGCGACCTGTTCGTGCTCGGCCAGGTGCTTGAGCAGCAGCCGGGGCTTGATCCAGTTGCCGGCCACGCGGCCCCGCAGGTTGGCGGGCAGGTCACGGTAGACGTGGTGGGTGTAGCCGTGGTGGTCGGCGTAGGCGGCGATGTTGCGCTCCGACAGCGTGGCGTAGCCGGCGATGTTGGGCGTGTAGCTGGTCAGCAAGGCAACGGGGCGGCCGGCGTTGCGCACTGCGTAGTCCGGCTGGCCCGTGGGGGGCGGCGGCAGGTCGTCGTAGAGCCGGCCGTCGCGCGCCAGCACCGTGTTGAGGTAGTCCACGAAGATGCCCCGCACCCGCCGGTCCTGCACATCGACGTGGACCGCAGGATTGAACGAGAGCACGAAGGCCGAGACCTCCGGCAGGTAGTGGCCGAAGCGGGCGAACAGCAGGTTGGGGTAGTGCCGGCCGTCGATGAGCTGGTGGTGCGGATGGGCCGCCAGGCCTTCGAGCTCGCGGTGCGCCCAGCGGTCGGTGTCCGCTTCGGTCGCGATGCGCAGGCGGTCGAGCACGGCGTTCACCAGGGCCGTGGCTTCAGGGCCGGCGCGCAGCATGAAGCAGCTGCCCTCGGGGCGGTGGTGGTGCTCGTTCTCGGCGATCCAGTGCGCTGCATCGCCGATCACGGCCGGTGCCGGCAGCGGCGCGAGAAAGGCCGCGTCGTCGTCCGCGAAGACCAGCAGCGTGCCGTCGGGCGCATCGGCCAGCGCGGCGCTCACCACGCTGTACTTGTAGACCAGCAGCGTGCGCGCGCTGTTGTGCGGCGTGCCGATGGCGTGCAGGCGGTGCGCGTAGCCCCAGCGGGCGCAGTAGGCGCGGTGGTTGTCCGCGAAGGCGTCTGCGCCCGCGCGCAGCAGGATCGAATGGAAGTGGACCGGCGCCGGGCTCATCTCGCAGCGGGCCGGGTCTAGTCGGTGATGCCGGTGCGCGCCAGCAGGTCGCTGACCAGTTCCAGGCGCATCAGCGGGCTGTCGAGTTCCATCAGGCGCTGCTTCAGCTCGACCTGCATCGGCACCAGCTCGCACCAGCGGTTGGCCACCCAGCCGCAATCGTCGAAGCGGTAGGGCGCGCCGATCGGCAGGCGCACCGCGTCGCCTTGCGCGCGGCGGCGCTCTTCGAGGGTGTCGATGAGGCGGCGCAGCGCGGTGGCGGTGTGGCGCAGGTCGTCGGGGAGGTCGAGCGCGACGTCGTCGGCAACGGCTTCGACCTCGGCGACCCACAGGCCGTGTTTCTGCAGCTCGCTGCTGCGCACGCGAAAGCGCTGTGTGCCGACGCATTCGATCTGCAGCAGGCCGCTTTGCGGCGCGTCGAACGTGCGGATGTCGGCGAGCGTGCCGACGGCGGCAAAGCTTTCGGCTTCGGCGCCGGCCTTGCGCACCTCGGTGCCGCTGGTCAGGCTGACCACCCCGAACGGGGTGCCAGCCTTGCGGCACTTGCCGATCATGTCGAGGTAGCGGACCTCGAAGATGCGCAGCGGCAGCAGGCCGTCGGGGAACAGGACCGTACCGAGCGGGAAAAGGGGAATGAGCACGTTGAAAAAGACCGGGTCACAAGCCGCGGTCAGCTGGGTTGAAGGATCAGGTTGAGGACGGTCGCGTGTTCGGGCTGCAGTATCCCCTGCGTCTGGAAGGCGTGGCGCGCGTGGTTGAGCAGGTTCAGGATCGACTGCTGGCACTCGGCGGCGCTCTGGCCCCAGCGTGTGTCGACCTCGGACAAGGCACTGTGTGCCGCGCGATGCAGGTCGACCAGGTGGGCCAGGGTCTGGGGCATGTCGTCGGGGCTGCGATACAGCGTCAGCAACTGCTCGCACTCGCGGCCCCGCAGGCGCGGGAAGACCAGCGGCAGCAGGCGTCGGTAGATGCGGTCCCTCGAGGTGTAAAGGCGGTCGCGCGGCAAGCTGCGCGAGGTCATGCCCGGGTGGATGCGGTAGCGCGTCAGCGGCTCTGGCAGGTTCGCGAAACGCGCGCCGTGCAGCATGCAGTCGACCCAGAACCCGAGGTCGTCGACGGCGTAGAGGTTGGGGTCGAACTGCAGCCCGTGGGCGCGGTAGAAGTCCAGCCGCCCGGTCGTGCTCTGGTTCGCGAGGTAGTCGTAGCCTTCGACCATGCGGGCCTTGATCGTCGCGTCGTCCAGCGGCAGGCCGGTGACGCCGGCCTGGTCCTGGAAGTGCTCGAGCTGGCTGCCGACGACGGTGACCGACGGGTTGCCTTGCAGGAACGCGACCTGCTTGGCGAAGCGGTCCGGCGTGGCGCAGTCGTCGTGGTCGACGCGCGCCAGGTAGGTGCCCCGGGCCATCGCCATCGCGATGTTCATGTTGGTCGGCAGGCCGAGGTTGCAGGCGTTGCGGTGCAGCCGGATGCGCGGGTCGTCGAAGGCGGCCAGGCGCTCCCAGGTGCCGTCGGTGCTGGCGTCGTCCATGACCAGCAGTTCGAAGTCGGTGAAGGTCTGTGCCTGCAGCGACTGCAGCGTCTCGATGAGGAACTCCCCGCTGTTGAAGGTGGGGAGAACGACGCTGAGCAAAGGCATGGGGTTCCGTAGGGCGGTGTGGCCGGGGGCGAGGCTTGTGGTCCAGAATCGGAGCAGTCGCGCGCGTGCGCACCTCTCTGCCCATCCGACATGTTGTACCAGATACCTTCGTTTCTTCTCGACGTGATCGTCGGCCTGCTCGGCGGCGCCTGCCTGCTGCGCCTGTACATGCAGTACCACCGCGTGCCCTTCGGCAATCCGCTGGGGCGTTTCGTGTTCGCCATCACCGACTGGATCGTGCTGCCGCTGCGGCGCATCGTGCCCGCGGTGAAGCGCTGGGACCTCGCCAGCCTGATCGCGGCCTGGCTGCTGGTGATGCTCAAGTTCCTGGTGCTGTGGCTGCTGGCCGGCAGCCTGGCGCGGATCACGGCGCTGCCGCTGGTGTCGCTGGTCGGCCTGCTGCAGCTGGCGGTGTCGGGCCTGACGGCGCTGCTGGTGGTGTACGCGGTGCTGTCGTGGATTCCGGGCGCCTCGCCGATGCTGCTCGACCTGATCTCGCGCCTGGCCGAGCCGCTGGTGCGGCCCTTCCGTCGCTTCATTCCGCTGATCGGCGGGGTCGACCTGTCGCCGCTGGCCGCCATCGTGGTGCTGCAGGTGGCGGCGATCGTGCTGGGCAACCTGCTGGTCTTCGCGTTCCGGCTCGGCGCCTGACGCGTCGGGGTACCCCAGACAGCAAAACGCCCGCACCGCCTTTCGGCGTGCGGGCGTACAGGCCGGAGCCTAAGCTACGGTGAAGGTCAGAGCACCGCGTCGGCCGGCTGGCGCAGCAGCATGGCCAGCGTGCTGGCGATGGTCTTGCGCAGTTCGCGGCGGTCGCTGATGAAGTCGATCGCGCCCTTGGTCTGCAGGAACTCGGCGCGCTGGAAGCCTTCGGGCAGGGTCACGCGCACGGTCGATTCGATCACGCGCGGGCCGGCAAAGCCGATCAGCGCCTTGGGCTCGGCAATGACCACGTCGCCCACGAAGGCGAAACCGGCGCTCACGCCGCCCATGGTCGGGTCGGTCAGCACGCTGATGTAGGGCAGGCCTTTCTTCGCCAGGCGCGTGAGCGCGGCGTTGGTCTTGGCCATCTGCATCAGCGAAAGCAGGCCTTCCTGCATGCGCGCGCCACCGGTGGCGGTGAAGCAGATGAAAGGCACCTTCTGCTCGATGGCGGTCTCGACGCCGCGCACGAAGCGCTCGCCGACCACGCTGCCCATGGAGCCGCCCATGAACTCGAACTCGAAGCAGGCCACGACCACGCTGATGCTGTGGACAGAGCCGCCCAGCACGACCAGCGCGTCGGTCTCGCCGGTGTTCTCCAGCGCTTCTTTCAGGCGCTCGGGGTACTTGCGGCTGTCCTTGAACTTCAGGGCATCGACCGGCAGCACTTCCTGGCCGACTTCGTAGCGGCCTTCGGCGTCCAGGAAGGCATCCAGGCGCGCGCGGGCGCCGATGCGGTGGTGGTGGCTGCAGCTCGGGCAGACGTTCTGGTTGTGCTCGAGGTCGGTCTTGTACAGAACGGTCTCGCAGGCCGGGCATTTGATCCACAGGCCCTCGGGCACCTGGCGGCGCTCGGACGGGTCGGTTTGTGCGATCTTGGCGGGTAGCAGTTTTTCAAGCCAGCTCATGGGACTCCGAATTTCTCAGGAAGGATGCCTTCCTGACACTTAGCTCCCCTCTCCCGCACGGGAGAGGGGTTGGGGGTGAGGGCAGCAGCGATTATCGGCCAGCCGCGTTCTTGGCGGTAGCCGCCGGCAGGGCGTCGAGCGCCTCCCGGATGCCGGCCAGGAATTCGCGCACCGTGGGCACCACGTTCTCGCGCGGCTGGTCTTCGATGAGTTGAATGATCTTCGTGCCGATGACCACGGCGTCCGCTGCCGAGCCGATGGCCTGCGCCGTGCGCGCGTCGCGGATGCCGAAGCCCACGCCGACCGGAATGCTCACGTGCTCGCGGATGCGCGGGATCATGCGCCCGACCGCCTCGGTGTCGAGGTGGCCGGCGCCGGTCACGCCCTTGAGCGACACGTAGTACACGTAGCCGCTCGCGATGCGCGCCACCTGCGCCATGCGCTCGGCGGTGCTGGTGGGGGCCAGCAGGAAGATCAGGTCGATGCCGGCCGCTTTCAGGTCGGCGGCGAAGTCCTCGCATTCCTCGGGCGGGTAGTCGACGACCAGCAGGCCATCGACACCGGCCGCGGCCGCGTCGCGGATGAAGGCCTTCTTGCCGTGCACGAGGTCATAGCGCTCGACCGGGTTGGCGTAACCCATGAGCACGACCGGCGTGGTCGTGTCCTTCGTGCGGAAGGCGGCCACCATGGCGAGCACCTGCTTCATGCCGACGCCCAGCGCCAGCGCGGCCTCGCCGGCCTTCTGGATCACGGGGCCGTCGGCCATCGGGTCGGAGAAGGGCACGCCCAGCTCGATCACGTCGGCACCGGCCTCGACCATGCCGTGCATGAGCTCGGGCGTGATGTCGGCGAAGGGGAAACCGGCGGTGACATAAGGGATCAGCGCGCGACGGCCTTGCGTTTGCAGGGCCTGGAACTTGGCGGCAATGCGGCTCATCACTTGCCTCCCTTCACGCTCAGACCGCGCATCGAGGGCCGGTCGTAGAAGTCGACACCCGACAGGTCGGCGACGGTGCCGATGTCCTTGTCGCCGCGGCCCGAGAGGTTCACGAGGATGGACTGGTCGGGGCGCATGGTCTTGGCGAGCTTCAGGGCGTAGGCCATGGCGTGGCTGGATTCGAGCGCGGGAATGATGCCCTCCGTGCGGCACAGGTAGTGGAAGGCTTCGAGCGCCTCGACGTCGGTGATGCCGACGTACTCGGCGCGGCCGATGTCGGCCAGGTAGGCGTGCTCGGGGCCGACGCCAGGGTAGTCGAGGCCGGCGCTGACGCTGTGCGTCTCGGTGATCTGGCCGTCGTCGTTCTGCAGCAGGTAGGTGCGGTTGCCGTGCAGCACGCCGGGGCTGCCGCGCAGGATCGAGGCGGCGTGCTTGCCGCTGTCCAGGCCTTCGCCCGCCGCTTCCACGCCGATGAGGCGCGTGCCCGCGAACGGGATGTAGGGGTGGAAGATGCCGATCGCATTGCTGCCGCCGCCCACGCAGGCGACCACCACGTCGGGTTGCTTGCCCTCGGCTTCACCGGTGATGCCGTCGGCCGCGAGCATGGCGGGCATCTGCGCGATGCACTCGGTACCGATCACGCTCTGGAAGTCGCGCACCATCGTCGGGTAGGGGTGCGGGCCCGCCACCGTGCCGATGATGTAGAAGGTGTTTTCGACGTTGGTGACCCAGTCGCGCATGGCCTCGTTGAGCGCGTCCTTCAGCGTCTTGCTGCCGGATTCGACGGGCACGACAGTCGCGCCCAGCAGGTTCATGCGGTAGACGTTGGGGCTCTGGCGCTTCACGTCCTGGCTGCCCATGTAGACCACGCACTCGAGGCCGTAGCGCGCGCAGATGGTGGCCGTGGCCACGCCGTGCTGGCCGGCACCGGTCTCTGCAATCACGCGGGGCTTGCCCATGCGGCGCGCGAGCATCGCCTGGCCGATCACGTTGTTGATCTTGTGCGCGCCGGTGTGGTTCAGGTCTTCGCGCTTCAGGTAGATCTGCGCGCCGCCCATTTCACGGCTGGTGCGTGCGGCGTGGTAGATCGGCGAGGGGCGGCCGACGAAGTGTTTCAGCTCGTAGTGGAACTCGGCCAGGAAGGCCGGGTCGTCCTTGAACTTCGCATACGCGTCGCGCAGCTCGTTGATCGCGTGGGTGAGCGTTTCGCTCGCGAAGGTGCCGCCGTAGGGGCCGAAGTGGCCGCTGGCGTCGGGTTGCTGGTAGTCCTGGAATTGGCTTTGCATGGTTCTCGATCGATGGGCCGCAGCCCGAATGCGATCGGGTGCGGCGGCTAACTGGAGAAGGACGAAGCGTCGGCAGCCGAGGCTTTGACAGTGTTCGCCGCATCTGCGGCTCTCACGGCGGCGACGAATGCCCGGATCTTTCCGGCGTCCTTGAGGCCCTTGTGCCCGGGACCGTCGATTTCGACGCCCGAGCTCACATCAACGGACAGCGTCTTGCAGCGCGTCCGCAGGCTGTGAATGCCATCGCTCACGTTTGCAGGTGTGAGCCCACCACTCAAGACGAGGTGAGCGTCGACGGCGGGTGGAAGAAGTGACCAATCGAAAGCCTTGCCGCCTCCGCCATAACCTTCGACATGGGCGTCGAGCAGGATGGCCTGGGCGCGGGAGTAATCGGACGCGTATTTTACGAGGTCGAAGCCGGCCCCGGCAGCCCCCAGCGGAATCCGGGCGGCGCGCATGTAACGAAAGCGTCCCGGGCCGGTGGCTTCCTCGCACTGTTCGGGCGTTTCCTCCCCGTGGAACTGGGCGATGGCGCCTTTCACGCGGGCCAGGGAGGCCAGGACTTCGGGAGCGTCCGCGTTCACGAACAGCAGCACGGGCGTGATGAAGGGCGGCAGGCGCGAGGCCAGCTCGGCGGCGCGCTCGGCGCTCACGGCGCGCGGGCTCTTCGGGTAGAGCACGAAGCCGATCGCGTCGGCGCCGGCCTCGACCGCCGCGTCCACGTCGGCCTCACGCGTGAGGCCACAGATCTTGATGCGGGTGCGCGCGGCGAGGGGAGCAGGGGATGTCATGGCGGACCATCATACGAAGCCCGCTCGCCCTGGAACGTGGCCTCGGCCGGCAGACCCCACTGGGCGTCGTACAACGGGCCGAGGAAATACAGGCCGTCGGCCGAGAAGGTGGGCGCCGCCACCTTGCGGCTGCGCGCCTCGAGCACCTCGGTGATCCATTCGGGCCGTTCGTCGCCGCGGCCGATGCGCACCAGGCTGCCCATCAGGTTGCGAATCATGTGATGCAGGAACGCGTCGGCCTCGAACTCGAAGTGCCAGCGGCAGCGCTCGCCGTCGCCCACGCGGGTGATCTCGAGGCGCCGCAGGTCCTTGACCGGCGAGAGGGCCTGGCAGGCCGAGGCGCGGAACGAGCTGAAATCGTGCCGGCCGACCAGCAGCGCCGCCGCGGCGCGCATCGCATCACCGTCGAGCGGGTACATCGACCACCCGACCCGGCCCGAATCCAGGCTGGGCCGCACGGGCGACTGCGAGAGCACGTAGACGTAGCGACGCGCCAGGGCACTGGCGCGGCAATGGAATTCGTCGGGCACCGGGTGCGCCCACTGCACCGCGATGTCGTCGGGCAGGTAGCGGTTGGTGCCGCGCATCCAGGAGAAGGGGTCGCGCTCGATGTCGGTGTCGAAGTGCACCACCTGCATCAGCCCGTGCACGCCGGCGTCGGTGCGGCCGGCGCACAGCGTGCTGACCCGGCTGCCGACGGGCAGGCCGGCGAACTTCGCGAGGGCGGCTTCGAGCTTGTCCTGCACCGTGCGGCCCGAGCGCTGGCTCTGCCAGCCCTCGTATGCCTGGCCGTTGTAGCGGATGCCGAGTGCCAGCCTCACGAAGCGATCAGAAGGGCAGTCGGCAACCGGCTCAGCGCAGTTCGGCGAGCAGCTGCTTGGCTTGCGACTTGAGGTCGCCAGCGCTTTCGGCTTCGACTTCCTCGACCAGCGAGCGCGCGCCTTCGACGTCGCCGATGGCCTGCAGTTCGCGGGCCAGCGAGAGCTTCACGGCGTGCGGGTTGTCGTCGCCGTCGTCGTCCAGGGCGGACGGCGAGGTGGCCACGGCCGCCGAGCGAGGTGCTTCGGCAGCGGCGGAGCGGGCCGGCAGGCCGGCGAGGGCGCTCATGTCGAACTCGATGAAGCCCGAATCGGCGGGCAGCGCGTCGCGCAGCATGGCCGGGCGGGTGTTGTGCTCGGCGTCGTTCAGCGACGAGGGGCGCGTGTGGGCGGTCAGTGCACCGGGGGCCGTGTCGAAATCGTTTTCAAGGTCGACAGGTGCCGCGTCGTGGCCGTTGCTCAGCGGAGCCGCTGCGGCCGTCGGCGCGTAGACCGACTTCGGCAGGCTGGCACCCACGGGGGCAGGCGCCGGTGCTGGCGGTTGGGTCAGGTCGAGGTCGAAGTCCAGCGGTGCGACCGAAGGCATGAAGGCCGGCGGGGCCGACGCCACGGGCGGTGCGGCTGGAGGCGGCGGTGCCACGACGGCTGCTGCGGCTACAGCAGCCGGCTTGGCAGCGGCTGCCAGCGCGCCGGCGAATGCGGCGGTCTCGGCCTGGCTGGCGCCGCGCGCGGTGCCCGTGCCCGATTCGTACAGCGGGTTGCCCGGATCGAGGTCCTTGCCCATGTCGACCACGCGGTTCCACTCGGAGCCCGCGCCGTTGGTCAGCTTGTGCACTTCGGTGGCGAGGCCGTCGAAGGCACGCACATCGCGGCGCTTGGCGTGGATTTCGAGCAACTTGAGGTGGATCGCGGTGCGGTCCGGGTTCAGGCGCAGCGCTTCACGCAGGATTTCCTCTGCCTGCAGGTCGCGGCCGTAGGCGAGGTAGACGTCGGCTTCGGCGACCGGGTCGACATCGCCCGCATCGAGCTGGCTCGGCGAGTACGACAGCGACGACACGGTGGAATCGCCGCGGTTCTTGGTGTCGACCGATTCGCCGCCGCTGGCGCCGAAGAACGAGTCCTTGGGAATGCGGCTTTCGAGGAACACGCTTTCGCTCATTTCCTCGCGACGGCGGCCCAGCACGCGGTACAGCAGGAAGCCGACCAGCAGCGCGATCAGCGCGGCGCCCGCGAGCATCAGCGGGTTGTCGAGCAACTCGTCGAAGAAGCTGCGCTCCGGCGGGGGCGGCGGCGGCGAGGCCTTGACCACCGGCTTGGGCGCGACGATGGGGGCTGCGGCTGCCGCAGCGCTGGCAGCGGCAGCCACGGGGAGGGCGGCTGCATCGGTGGCGGACGGTGCGGCTGCTGCGGCGGGTGCAGCAGCAGAGGCAGCGGCGACAGGGGGCGTTGCAGCGGGAGCGGCTGGCGCAGCGGTCGGAGCCGGCGTTGCCGGTGCGGTGGCAGCGGCTGCAGGGGTCGCGACCGGTGCAGGACCGGCCGTGACCGCCGGCGACGGCGTCGTGGCGCCGGTCAGCGGCGCGGGAACGGCGATGCCGGGCGTGGTGGCCGGCGCTGCAGGCGCGGCGGCCGCAGCGGACGATCCGGTGCCGGTGCCCGCACCGGCCTTGAGCTTGTTCAGCTCGTTGATGTTCTTCGAGAGTTCGGCGACGCGGTTGCTGCTGTCCTGCGCCTGGCGGGCCTGCGCGACCTTTTCGTCAGCGGCGCGTGCGGCGGCGTTGCCTTGCGACACCGTGAGCTTGTCGGGTGCGCTGGCGGCGGCATTGCGGTCTTCCACGCTGGCCTGCAGCTTGCCCGAGGCCTGACGGCTCGCTGCGGCCACGTTGGTGGTCGGGGCGTTTTCGGCGAGGCGCTGGCGGTAGCTGCCGAAGTCGCGGCTTTGCGCGGTGATCGTGCGACGCGCATCGGCGGCCGGCACAGCAGCAGCAGCGGCGGCGTTCGGCAGGTCGAGCACGGCACCGGCCTTCATCCGGTTGACGTTGCCGCCGACAAAGGCGTCGGGGTTGGCGTTCAGCAGCGCGACCAGCATCTGGTCGAGCGACACGTCGGCCGGCTTGTGCGCAGAGGCGATCTTGCCGGCGGTGTCGCCACGGCGCACCGTGACTTGTTCGCCACTGCCGCCACTGCCGCCACTGCCGCCACTTCCGCCGCTAGGGGCGGCGACGGCGGCACGTGCCGGCGCAGGAGCCGGTGCGGCTGCAGGGGCCGGCGCAGCCGCAGCGGGTGCGGGCGTTGCAGCGACCGCAGGCGCGGGTTCGCGGCGCACGCGCGGGGCGGGCGCGGGGCGCTCGACCGGTGTGGCGATCTGCGGCGCGATGGGCGCGACCGGCGCGGCTGCCGCCTGGCGCGTGGCCGGCGGATCGAGCAGCACGGTGTAGTCGCGCACGATGCGGCCCGAGGCGCCATTGGCTTCGAGCAGCAGGTCGATGAAGGGGTCGTTGAGCGGGCGGTTGCCGGCCAGGCGCACGACGTACTGGCCGCCGGCGCGGCGCTGCAGCGTGGCTTTCACGTCGCCGAGGGCCGCGTTGTACGGGATGCCTGCGTTCTTGAAGGCTTCGGCCGTGGCGATGTTGATCTTCAGGCCGTCCGCTTCATTGGCGGCCATTTCGGTGACATCGATCTCGGCGCGCAGCGGTTCGCCCAGTGCCGACTGCACCCGCAGCGGCCCGAGCGCGAAGGCGCTGGCGTCAGGGCTGGCGAGCCCCAGCGTCAGGGCGGCGGCAGCGCCCAGGATGGAAAGGCGCCAGCCATTTGACGGCAGGGCGGGGCGGGCGGCCGAAGGGCGGGCCGCGGGCAACAGATGTCTTGTCATGCTGATAGGGGCGGCTCAGGCCCTGAATTTGTAAGAGGACGTTAGCATCATCACCATGCACTGACAAGGCAATGCGCCTGATCTACCCAGTGCGCGCATACTTCCGATGACATCCTGTGTTGCCTTTCGGCAACATTTTTGTATTTCAAGGGCCTGAGCAACCCGCATCAGGCTTCGAGCAGGATGCGCAGCATGCGGCGCAGCGGTTCGGCCGCGCCCCACAGCAGCTGGTCGCCGATGGTGAAGGCGCCGACGTACTCGGGGCCCATCGCCAGCTTGCGGATGCGGCCGACCGGGATGTCCATGGTGCCCGTCACGGCCACTGGCGTCAGGTCCTTGACGGTGGCTTCGCGCGTGTTCGGCACGACCTTGGCCCAGGGGTTGTCGGCGGCGATCATCGCTTCGATGTCGGCGACCGGCACGTCCTTCTTGAGCTTGAAGGTCAGGGCCTGGCTGTGGCAGCGCATCGCGCCGATGCGCACGCAGAAGCCGTCCACCGGCGTGGGGGCGGTGCCGAAGCCCGCGCCCTGGCCGAGGATCTTGTTGGTCTCGGCGCCGCCCTTCCACTCTTCCTTGGACATGCCGTCGCCCAGGTCCTTGTCGATCCAGGGGATCAGCGAGCCGCCCAGCGGGGCGCCGAAGTTGGCGATTTCGGAGGCGCTCAGGTTTTGCTGCTTGTGCAGCACCTTGCGGTCGATCTCGAGGATGGCCGACTTCGGGTCGTCGAGCAGGGCGCGCACTTCGGCGTTGAGGGTGCCGAACTGGGTCAGCAGCTCGCGCATGTGCTGCGCGCCGCCGCCCGAGGCCGCCTGGTAGGTCATGCTGGTCATCCACTCGACCAGGCCGGCCTTGTAGAGGGCGCCCACGCCCATGAGCATGCAGCTGACGGTGCAGTTGCCGCCGACCCAGTTCTTGCCGCCCTTGGCGAGCGCGTTCTGGATCACGGGCAGGTTGACGGGGTCGAGCACGATGATCGCGTCATCGTTCATGCGCAGCGTGGAGGCCGCGTCGATCCAATGGCCGTTCCAGCCGGCGGCGCGCAGCTTGGGGAACACCTCGCTGGTGTAGTCGCCGCCCTGGCAGGTGATGACGATGTCGCACTTCTTCAGTGCCTCGATGTCGTTCGCATCCTTGAGCGTGGTTTCGTTCTTGGCCATCGCCGGGGCCTTGCCGCCCGCGTTCGAGGTCGAGAAGAAGACCGGCTCGATGAGGCCGAAGTCGCCTTCGGCCTGCATGCGGTCCATGAGGACCGAGCCGACCATGCCGCGCCAGCCCACGAGGCCGACCAGAGGTTGCTTGGATGCGTTCGCCATTTCAGTTTGCCCTTAGTGAAGAAAGAAAAAATCAGTCTTTTTTGCCCCCGACTCGTCGGCCGGGGGAGGGCGTGACGAAGCGGGCTGCGGTTAGCCGGTAATCGTCTTTTTGGTGATGGCTGCTACGACCGCGTCGCCCATTTCGCGGGTGCCGACGCGCTTCGTGCCTTCGGACCAGATGTCGCCCGTGCGCAGCCCGGAGGCGAGCACGTGCTTGACCGCCGACTCGATACGGTCGGCAGCTTCGGGCTGGTTGAGGGAGAAGCGGAGCATCATGGCAGCGGACAGGATTGTAGCCAAAGGATTGGCAACCCCTTTGCCAGCAATGTCGGGCGCGCTGCCGTGGCTGGGCTCGTACAGGCCCTGGTTGCTCGCATTGAGCGAGGCCGAGGGCAGCATGCCGATGGAGCCGGTGAGCATCGCGGCCTCGTCCGAGAGGATGTCGCCGAACATGTTGCCGGTGACGACCACGTCGAACTTCTTGGGCGCCTTCACGAGCTGCATGGCGGCGTTGTCGACGTACATGTGGTCGAGTTCGACGTCCGGGTACTCCTTGCCGACCTCGGTCACGATGTCCTTCCAGAACTGGAAGGTCTCCAGCACGTTGGCCTTGTCCACGCTGGTCACGCGCTTGCTGCGCTTGCGGGCCGCTTCGAAGGCGACGCGGGCGATGCGCTCGACCTCGGGGCGCGAGTAGCGCATGGTGTCGAAGGCCTCTTCGGCGCCCGGGAAGTGCCCGTCGGTGGCAATGCGGCGGCCGCGCGGCTGGCCGAAGTAGATGTCGCCGGTCAGCTCGCGGATGATGAGGATGTCCAGGCCCGCGATCAGCTCGGGCTTGAGGCTCGAGGCGTCCACGAGCTGCTCGTAGCAGATGGCCGGGCGGAAGTTGGCGAACAGGCCCAGGTTCTTGCGCAGCCCCAGGATGGCCTGCTCGGGCCGCAGTGGGCGGTCGAGCTTGTCGTACTTCCAGTCGCCGACGGCGCCGAACAGCACCGCGTCGGCGTCCTTGGCGAGCTTGAGCGTCGCGTCGGGCAGCGGGTGGCCGTGCGCCTCGTAGGCCGCGCCGCCGACCAGGGCCGATTCCATCTCGAACTTCAGGTCGAGGACTTCGAGCACCCTGACGGCTTCCGCCACGATTTCGGTGCCGATGCCGTCACCCGGGAGAACTGCGATTTTCATAAGTTGGTCTGAGGTTTTTTCTTGAAAACGGAAAGGCCGCCGATCACGAGATCATCGTGTGCGCGAGCCAGGGCTTCTGCGCCAGGCGCTCGGTCTCGAAGGCCTTGATCTTGTCCTTGTGGCGCAGCGTGAGGCCGATGTCGTCCAGCCCGTTGATCAGGCAGTACTTGCGGAAGGCCTGCACGTCGAACGCGAACTCCTGGCCGTCAGGCTTCACGACGACCTGGCGCTCCAGGTCGATGGTCAGCGTGTAGCCCGGGAAGGCGAAGGCTTCGTCGAACAGCTGCGAGACCTGCGCCTCGGGCAGCACGATCGGCAGCAGGCCGTTCTTGAAGCTGTTGTTGAAGAAGATGTCGGCGTAGCTCGGCGCGATGATGGCGCGAAAGCCGTACTGGTCGAGCGCCCACGGCGCGTGCTCGCGCGACGAGCCGCAGCCGAAGTTCTTGCGCGCCAGCAGCACCGAAGCGCCCGCGTAGCGCGGCTGGTTCAGCACGAAGTCGGGGTTCGGCTTGCGGCTGGCCGGGTCCTGGCCCGGAAAGCCGGCGTCCAGGTAGCGCCACTCGTCGAACAGGTTCACGCCGAAGCCGGTCTTCTTGATCGACTTGAGGAACTGCTTGGGGATGATCGCGTCGGTGTCGACGTTCTCGCGGTCCATGGGGGCCACGAGGCCCTTGTGCACGGTGAATTTCTGCATGTGATGTCTCCAGGTCAGGCCAGATCAGGCAAAAGTGCGCACGTCGACGAAGTGGCCGTGCACCGCGGCGGCGGCGGCCATCGCCGGGCTCACGAGGTGGGTGCGGCCACCGGCGCCCTGGCGGCCTTCGAAGTTGCGGTTGCTGGTCGATGCGCAGCGCTCGCCGGGCTCGAGCCGGTCGGCGTTCATCGCCAGGCACATCGAGCAGCCGGGCTCGCGCCATTCGAAACCGGCGGCCTTGAAGATCAGGTCGAGGCCTTCGCGCTCGGCCTGTTCCTTCACCACGCCCGAGCCGGGCACGACCATCGCGAGCTTCACGTTCTTGGCGACCTTCTGGCCGAGCTTCTTGACCACCGCAGCGGCTTCGCGCATGTCCTCGATGCGGCTGTTGGTGCACGAGCCGATGAACACCTTGTCGATGAAGATGTCGTTCATGGCCTTGTTGGGCTCCAGGCCCATGTAGACCAGCGCGCGCTCGATGGCGCCGCGCTTGCTGGCGTCCTTTTCCTTGTCGGGATCGGGCACGCGGCCGTTGATGTCGACCACCATCTCGGGCGAGGTGCCCCAGGTGACCTGCGGCGGGATCTGCGCGGCGTCGAGCTCGACCACGGCGTCGAAGGTCGCGCCGGGGTCGGACTGCAGCGTGCGCCAGTAGCCCACGGCCTGGTCCCACTCGACGCCGCTGGGCGCGAGCGGGCGGCCCTTGACGTAGCTGATGGTCTTTTCGTCGACCGCCACCAGCCCGGCACGCGCGCCGGCTTCGATGGCCATGTTGCAGACCGTCATGCGGCCTTCCATGCTCAGGTCGCGAATCGCCGAGCCTGCGAATTCGATCGTGTAGCCCGTGCCGCCGGCGGTGCCGATCTTGCCGATGATGGCCAGCACGATGTCCTTGGCCGTGCAGCCGAGCGGCAGCTTGCCTTCGACCTTCACGAGCATGTTCCTGGCCTTCTTGCCCAGCAGCGTCTGCGTGGCCATCACGTGCTCGACCTCGCTGGTGCCGATGCCGTGTGCCAGCGCGCCGAACGCGCCGTGCGTGGAGGTGTGCGAGTCGCCGCAGACCACCGTCATGCCCGGCAGCGTCGCGCCGCTTTCCGGGCCGATCACGTGCACGATGCCCTGGCGCTTGCTCAGGAACGGGAAGAACGCGGCGGCGCCGAACTCGGCGATGTTGTGGTCCAGCGTTGTGACCTGTTCCTTGCTGGTCGGGTCGGCAATGCCTTCGTAGCCGCGTTCCCAGCCGGTGGTCGGCGTGTTGTGGTCGGCGGTGGCCACCACCGAGCTGATGCGCCACAGCTTGCGGCCGGCTTCGCGCAGGCCTTCGAAGGCTTGCGGGCTGGTCACTTCGTGCACCAGGTGGCGGTCGATGTAGAGGATCGCGGTGCCGTCTTCCTCGGTGTGGACGACGTGTTCGTCCCAGATCTTGTCGTAGAGCGTGCGTGCCATGTCGGTCTCTTGTCTTTCGTGGGGAAATGGATTGTCTGTCGACGCGGTCTAGGCCGCGAGTCGTTCGGTGGCGTCGGCCGAATCGGCCGCCGCGTGCAGGTGGTTCACCAGCGTGCGCGCCGCCACCGGCAGGGTGGAGAAGTCGCGCGCCACCAGCCGGATTTCGCGCGCCGCCCAGGCGTCGTTGAGCGTCACGCTGACGAGGCCGCGGCCGATGCCGTTGTGCATGAGTTCGAAGGCGCGCTGCGGCATCACGCCGATGCCCAGGCCGTTGTCGATCATCCGGCACATGGCATCGAGGCCCGTGACGTGGATGCGCAGCTTCACGCTGCGGCCGGCGCTGAGCGCCGCTTCGTGCATCGCCACGTAGATCGAGCTGTTGGTGTGCAGGCCGACGTGGTCGAAGGCCAGCGAGTCGATGAAATCGATCGCGTCCTGCGCGGCCAGCGCGTGCCCCTCGGGAACGATCAGCGCGAGGTGGTCGTGCCGGTAGGAAAGGCTCTGCAGTTCGCCCGCGCCGCCGGCCACGTGGCACACGCCCAGGTCGGCTGCGCCTTCCTGCACCGCGCGGATCACTTCGCTGCTCAGGTGCTCCTCGAGGTCGATCTTGATGGCCTCGTGCGCGCGCGAGAACACGCCCAGGTCTTCCGGCAGGAACTGCACGATGGCGGAGATGTTGGCGTGCACCCGCACGTGCCCGCGCACGCCGTCGGCGTATTCGCTGAGCTCGCCCTGCATCTTCTCGAGGCTGTAGAGCACCGAGCGGGCGTGGTGCAGCAGGCTTTCGCCGGCCGGCGTGAGGTCGACGCCGCGCGCATGGCGGTAGAGCAGGGCGGTGCCGAGCGTGGCTTCCAGGTCGGACAGCCGCTTGCTCACGGCCGAGGCCGCAATGAACTCGCGCTCCGCCGCGCGCCCGATGCTGCCCAGCTCACACACAGCCACGAACAGCTGCAGCGACGTGAGGTCGATGCGGCGGGCGAAGTTGCGTTCGGAGGTGCTCATGGGGCTTGGGCATCGCATTTGGCGATGAGTTGGCTATTTTCTTACTGTTTTTAGGCCGTCGCCATCGCGATGCGCGATGACCTCGCTGCCGGCTGGCGAGGAGGGGCATGCCGAACGGGCAATAAAAAAGCTGCCCGGAGGCAGCTTTTTCAGGGGGCGGAGGTTCCGCAGCCGGTCGATCAGCGGGCCGAGATCGGCTTCACGTCACGCTTGGGCGAGCCTTCGAACAGCTGGCGCGGGCGGCCGATCTTGTACTCGGGGTCGCCGATCATTTCGTTCAGCTGGGCGATCCAGCCGACCGTGCGGGCCAGCGCGAAGATCGCGGTGAACAGCGGCACGGGGATGCCGATGGCGCGCTGCACGATGCCCGAGTAGAAGTCGACGTTCGGGTACAGCTTGCGCGACACGAAGTACTCGTCTTCCAGGGCGATCTTCTCGAGTTCCTTGGCGAGCTTGAACAGCGGGTCGTTTTCCAGGCCCAGCTCGGTCAGCACTTCGTTGCAGGTTTCCTGCATCAGCTTGGCGCGCGGGTCGTAGTTCTTGTACACGCGATGGCCGAAGCCCATCAGCTTGACGTTCGAGTTCTTGTCCTTGACCTTCTTGATGAACTCGCCGATCTTTTCCACGCCGCCTTCGCGCTGGATGTCGTACAGCATGTTCAGCGCTGCTTCGTTGGCACCGCCGTGGGCCGGGCCCCAGAGGCACGCCACGCCGGCTGCAATGGCCGCGAAGGGGTTGGTGCCCGACGAGCCGCACAGGCGCACGGTCGAGGTCGATGCGTTCTGCTCGTGGTCTGCGTGCAGGATGAAGATGCGGTCGAGCGCGCGCTCGAGCACCGGGTTCACCTTGTACTCTTCGCACGGCGTGGCGAACATCATGTGCAGGAAGTTGCCTGCATAGCTGAGTTCGTTCTTCGGGTACATGTACGGCTGGCCGACGGTGTACTTGTAGGCCATGGCCACGAGCGTGGGCATCTTCGCGATCAGGCGGATCGCGGCGATCTCGCGGTGCTCGGGATTGTTGATGTCCGTGCTGTCGTGATAAAAGGCCGACAGGGCGCCCACGAGGCCGGTCATGATGGCCATCGGATGGGCATCGCGACGGAAGCCGCGCAGGAAGAACTGCATCTGCTCGTTGACCATCGTGTGGTTCGTCACGAGCTTGGTGAAACTGGCCTTCTTGCCTGCGTCCGGCAGTTCACCGTACAGCAGCAGGTGGCAGGTCTCCATGAAGTCGCAGTTGGTCGCGAGTTGCTCGATGGGGTAGCCGCGGTACAGCAGCTCACCCTTGTCGCCGTCGATGTAGGTGATGGCCGACTGGCAGGCGGCGGTCGACATGAAGCCCGGGTCGTACGTGAACATGCCGGTCTGTGCATACAGCTTGCGGATGTCGATCACGTCAGGGCCGATGGTGCCCTTGTAGATCGGCAGTTCGACGTTGTCGCCGCCATTGCTGAACGACAGCGTGGCCTTGGTATCGGATGCTTTCATTTCGGTTTACTTTCAGAGGAGGATTCAGGACGAAGGAGAGATTGCGGGACGCTGCGCGCCATCGGTACGCATCAGATGCAGCAATGCGACCACCTCGGCGCCGGCCCATTCGGGCTCGGGCTCCTTTCTGCGCAGCAAAAGGTCCAGGAGGTCGTTGTCCGACAGGTCCATCAATGTCTCCATCGCTCCCGCCTGACCGTTGGTCATGTGGGATTCGTGCCGCTCGAAGAAGCGGGCGATGAACAGGTCGTTCTCGAGCAGGCCGCGCCGGCAACGCCATTTCAGTTTGCTCAGCGCACGTTCGCTGAGCGGCTGCTGGAGTTCGTCGGCGGTTTGCATGGTGGTGTCTTGAAAAAAGGTCAGATGGCGCGACGCACCATCAGTTCCTTGATCTTGCCGATGGCCTTGGTGGGGTTCAGGCTCTTCGGGCACACGTCCACGCAGTTCATGATCGTGTGGCAGCGGAACAGGCGGTACGGGTCTTCCAGGTTGTCCAGGCGCTCGGCGGTGGCCTCGTCGCGGCTGTCGGCGATGAAGCGGTAGGCCTGCAGCAGGCCGGCCGGGCCGACGAACTTGTCGGGGTTCCACCAGAAGCTCGGGCAGCTCGTGGAGCAGCTCGCGCACAGGATGCACTCGTACAGGCCGTCGAGCTCTTCACGCTCTTCGGGCGACTGCAGGCGTTCCTTCTCGGGCGGCACGCTGTCGTTCTGCAGGTACGGCTTGATCGAGTTGTACTGCTTGAAGAACTGGGTCATGTCGACGATCAGGTCGCGGATGACGGGCAGGCCCGGCAGCGGCTTGAGCACGACGGTGCCCTTGAGCGTGTTCATGTTGGTCAGGCAGGCCAGACCGTTCTTGCCGTTGATGTTCATTGCGTCGGAGCCGCAGACGCCTTCGCGGCACGAGCGGCGGAACGACAGCGTGGGATCCTGCGCCTTGAGCTTCATCAGGGCGTCCAGCAGCATGCGTTCGTGGCCGTCGAGTTCGACCTCGACCGTCTGCATGTAGGGCTTGGCGTCCTTGTCCGGGTCGTAGCGGTAGATCTGGAATGTGCGCTTCATCGTATGGACCTTGTAAATATTCTTAGAACGTGCGGACCTTGGGCGGCACGGATGCCACCGTCAGCGGCTGCAGCTTGACGGGCTTGTACGAGAGGCGGTTGTCCGCGCTGTACCAGAGCGTGTGCTTCATCCAGTTGGCGTCGTCGCGGCCCAGCGGTGCGACCGGGTCGTCCGCGGGACGCTCGTAGTCTTCCACCGTGTGGGCGCCGCGGCATTCCTTGCGGGCGGCGGCCGAGACCATCGTGGCCTGCGCCACTTCGATCAGGTTGTCGACTTCCAGCGCTTCGATGCGGGCGGTGTTGAACACCTTGGACTTGTCCTTCAGGCCGATCGACTTGACGCGCTCGCGCACGGCGGCGATCTTGACCACGCCTTCGTCCATCGAGGCCTGCTTGCGGAACACGGCGGCATGCTGCTGCATGACGGCGCGGATCTCGCCGGCCACGTCCTGGGCGTACTCGCCGCCGGTGGAGGCTTCGAGTTCGTTCAGGCGCTGCAGGGTGCGGTCGGCCGCATCCTTGGGCAGTTCCTTGTGTTCCTTGAGCTTGTCGTTGAACTCGACGATGTGGTTGCCGGCCGCGCGGCCGAACACCAAGAGGTCGAGCAGCGAGTTGGTGCCCAGGCGGTTGGCGCCGTGCACGCTCACGCAGGAGCATTCGCCCACGGCGTAGAGGCCGTTCACCACGGCGCTGTTGTCTTCACCCTTCTGGATGACGACCTGGCCGTTGATGTTCGTCGGGATGCCGCCCATCTGGTAGTGGATGGTGGGCACCACGGGAATCGGTTCCTTGGTGACGTCGACATTGGCGAAGTTGATGCCGATCTCGTAGACCGACGGCAGCCGCTTGTGGATGGTGTCGGCACCCAGGTGGTCCAGCTTCATGTGGATGTAGTCCTTGTTGGGACCACAGCCACGGCCTTCCTTGATTTCCTGGTCCATCGAGCGCGACACGAAGTCGCGCGGTGCCAGGTCCTTCAGGGTGGGCGCATAGCGTTCCATGAAGCGTTCGCCGTTGCTGTTCAGCAGGATGGCGCCTTCGCCGCGGCAGCCTTCGGTCAGCAGCACGCCCGCGCCGGCCACGCCGGTGGGGTGGAACTGCCAGAACTCCATGTCCTGCAGCGGGATGCCCGAACGTGCGGCCATGCCCAGGCCGTCGCCGGTGTTGATGAACGCGTTGGTGGATGCACCGAAGATGCGGCCTGCACCGCCGGTGGCCAGCAGCACGGTCTTGGCCTGCAGGATGTGCAGGTCGCCGGTTTCCATTTCGAGGGCCGTGACGCCGACCACGTCACCTTCGTCGTCACGGATGAGGTCGAGCGCCATCCATTCGACGAAGAACTGGGTGCGGGCTTCCACGTTCTTCTGGTAGAGCGTGTGCAGCATCGCGTGGCCGGTGCGGTCGGCCGCGGCGCAGGCGCGCTGCACGGCCTTCTCGCCGTAGTTGGCGGTGTGGCCGCCGAACGGACGCTGGTAGATGGTGCCGTCTGGGTTGCGGTCGAAGGGCATGCCGAAGTGTTCGAGCTCGTACACGACCTTCGGGGCTTCACGGCACATGAACTCGATCGCGTCCTGGTCGCCGAGCCAGTCGGAACCCTTGATCGTGTCGTAGAAGTGGTAGTGCCAGTTGTCTTCGCTCATGTTGCCGAGCGATGCGCCCACGCCGCCTTGCGCGGCGACGGTGTGCGAACGGGTCGGGAACACCTTGGAGAGCACGGCCACGTTGAGGCCGGCACGGGCGAGTTGCAGCGAGGCGCGCATGCCGGAGCCGCCGGCACCGACGATGACGACGTCGAACTTGCGCTTGGTGATGTTTTCTTTTGTGTAGGTCATGGTGGGTCAGATCTTCCAAAGCACTTGAATGGCCCAACCCGCACAACCGACAAGCCAGACGATGGTGAAAACTTGCAGCACGAGACGGATGGCGACAGGCTGGACGTAGTCCATCCACACGTCGCGCATGCCGACCCACACGTGATAGAGCAGGGCAACGATCACGGAGAAGGTCAGGACCTTCATCCACTGTGCGGCGAAGATGCCGGCCCACAGGTCATAGCCGATGGGGCCGCGCGAGAAGACCACCTGCGCGAGCAGGATGATCGTGAAGAGCGCCATCAGGGCGCCGGTGATGCGTTGGCTGAGCCAGTCGCGCAGACCGTAGTGCGCGCCGACGACGATGCGCTTGGAGCCGTAATTCACAGACATGGGGGGCTCCTTCTCAGTACAGGCCGAACAGCTTGGCGCCAAGCGCCAGCGTGAGGATGATGCTTGCGCCCAGCGTGAAGAGGGCCGAGCTGTGGCCGAACTCCTTGGTCACGGCGGAGTGGCTCACGTCCATCCAGAGGTGGCGCAGGCCGGCGATGAAGTGGTGCAGGTAGGCCCAGATGAGCGCCAGTGCGACGAGCTTGAAGAACCATCCCGGGGCAAAGCCGATGCCGACATTGAACGCGGACTTGAATTTCGCGAACGAATAGTCAGATGACAGCGAGGTGTCGAACATCCAGATGATGAAGGGCATCAGCAGGAACATCAGGACACCGCTGATGCGGTGCAGGATCGACACGAGGGCGGCCGGCGGAAACCGGTAGGTCGTGAGATCGGTGATCGCATTGATGTTCCGGAATTCGCGACGCGGCGGCCGGGGGGGAGTTGCAAGCTCTGTCATAGGGAGATGGCTTTCGTGGCTTTTGTGACTTGTTGGCTTGTTCTGAGAGCGAACGCTTTTGTTTCTTCTGCGGAATGCAAACAACGCAAAATTCTATTGCAATGCACCATCGCGCACCGGACGCACAGGAGTCAACGCACTGCGGCAGTCGGATGCTCGGGGATTGAGGTTGCGTTGCGCGGGCTGAGTGTGCGCGTTTGTGCCCGCGCGGGCGAGGTTCTTCGGCGCCATCGGATCAGCCCAGCTGGTTGCGGTAGTGGTGGGTGTCGGTGCGGTACAGGCCGCGGCGCAGTTCCATCGGCATGTCGTGGTACGTGTGCGCCACGCGCTCCACGCTCAGCAGCGGCATCTGCAGCGGCACGTCGAGCAGCTGGGCCTGTTCGGCATCGGGCAGCACGGCGCGGATCTTTTCTTCGGCACGCACCATGCGCACGCCGAACTCGGTTTCGAACATCGCGTACATCGGGCCGGGCCAGGCACGCAAGCGGTCGGCCGTGAGGCCCTTGAAGGGCGCGCCGGGCAGCCAGAGGTCTTCGAGGATGGTCGGCACGCCGGCGTAGGCGAGCACGCGGCGCACCTGCAGCACGGCGTCGCCGGTGCGCAGGCTCAGCGCACGCGCCACGTCGGCCGAGGCGCGCAGGCGCTTGCAGTCGACGATGGTGCGCTCGGCCGGGCCTTCGGCGCTCGGGCTGCCGGCGTCGGGCACCAGCTTCAGAAAACGGTACTGCACATGCTGCTCGGCATGCGTGGCCACGAAGGTGCCCTTGCCCTGGCGGCGCACCACCAGGTTTTCGGCCGACAGTTCGTCGATCGCCTTGCGAACCGTGCCCTGGCTCACGCGGTAACGCACGGCCAGGTCCATCTCGCTGGGGATGGGTTCGCCCGGCTTCCACTCGCCGGCCTGCAGGCTCTGCAGGATCAGGGTCTTGATCTGCTGGTAGAGCGGACTGAAGGACGGCGTCGTGGGCTCGTCGAGGGTGGAGGGCGTGTTCATGGCAGCGGTGGGGTGCGCCGTGGCGGACCCCCAGAGGATATCTTATATAAGACATAAGACGGCCTTTGTCGAATCGGCTTAAAATGCGGCCCGGTCCCGCGCCGCGGGAAAGCTTCCCCCCACAGGACCGCTGGCGCCCCACGAGAGCGCTGCCCCGTTTCACTACCTTCTGGAGTCTTCCCATGAGCAAAAAGCCTGTCCGCGTTGCCGTTACCGGTGCCGCCGGTCAAATCGGTTACGCCCTGTTGTTCCGTATCGCTTCCGGCGAAATGCTCGGCAAAGACCAGCCGGTCATCCTGCAACTGCTCGAAATCCCCGACGAGAAGGCCCAGAAGGCGCTCAAGGGCGTGATGATGGAACTCGACGACTGCGCCTTCCCGCTGCTGGCCGGCATGGAAGCCCACGGCGACCCGATGACCGCCTTCAAGGACGCCGACTACGCCCTGCTGGTCGGCTCGCGCCCCCGTGGCCCCGGCATGGAACGTGCCGAGCTGCTGGCCGTCAACGGCGCCATCTTCACGGCACAGGGCAAGGCGCTGAACGCCGTGGCCTCGCGCAACGTGAAGGTGTTGGTCGTCGGCAACCCTGCCAACACCAACGCCTACATCGCCATGAAGTCGGCACCGGACCTGCCGCGCAAGAACTTCACCGCCATGCTGCGCCTGGACCACAACCGCGCTGCCAGCCAGATCGCCGCCAAGACCGGCAAGGCCGTGGCCGACATCGAAAAGCTCACCGTCTGGGGCAACCACTCGCCCACGATGTACGCCGACTACCGCTTTGCGACCATCAACGGCGAAAGCGTCGCCAAGATGATCAACGACCAGGAATGGAACGCCAACACCTTCCTGCCGACCGTCGGCAAGCGCGGCGCGGCCATCATCGAAGCCCGCGGCCTGTCGTCGGCTGCCTCGGCTGCCAACGCCGCCATCGACCACATGCGCGACTGGGCCCTGGGCACCAACGGCAAGTGGGTCACGATGGGCATCCCGTCGGACGGCCAGTACGGCATTCCGAAGGACGTGATGTTCGGCTTCCCGGTCACCTGCGAAAACGGTGAGTACAAGCTGGTCGAAGGCCTCGAGATCGACGCCTTCAGCCAGGAACGCATCAACAAGACCCTGGAAGAGCTGGAAGGCGAACGCGCCGGCGTCGCCCACCTGCTGTAAAGCAAGCCCACCCGCATGCTCGACTGGAACCCCGCGCTCTACCGTCGCTACGAGGACGAGCGCACCCGGCCCGCACAGGAACTCCTGGCGCGGGTCCCGCTTGCCGAGGCCGCCCATGTGGTCGACCTCGGATGCGGCCCGGGCAATTCCACCGAGCTGCTGGCACGTCGGTTCCCGAAGGCGCAGGTCACGGGCACCGACAACTCCGAAGCCATGCTGGTCAGCGCGCGCGAGCGCCTGCCGGCGGCGCGCTTCGAGTTGAGCGACATCGCGACCTGGGCGCCGCGTGAAACAGAAGCGCCCGATCTCATTTACGCCAACGCGTCCCTGCAATGGGTGCCGGATCACGAGACGCTGATCCCCCGCCTGTTCGACGCGCTGGCCCCGGGCGGCGTGCTCGCCGTCCAGATGCCCGACAACCGCCAGGAGCCCACGCACCGCCTGATGCGGGCGGTGGCAGCCGAAGCGCCCTGGGCCGAGCCCATCGGCGACGCCGACAAGCTGCGCACTCTGCTGTTGCCGCTCGGCGGCTACTACGACCTGCTGGCGCCGCACGCGGCCAACGTCGATGTCTGGCACACCATTTATCAGCACCGCATGGCCGATGCCGCCTCCATCGTCGAATGGGTGCGCGGCACGGGCCTGAAGCCTTTCGTCGACCGGTTGCCGCCCGACCTGCAGGCGAGCTATCTCGCCGAATACGAACGCCGGGTGGACGAGGCTTACCCGGTGCGCACCGACGGCAAGCGCCTGCTGGCCTTCCCGCGCATGTTCATCGTGGCGCACAAGAAAAAAGACGCATGACCACCAAGAACGCCGCCCATCCCGCGGACGTGCTGCTCGGCGCACAGGCCGGCGCCGTGACCCTGCCGGTGTGCGACCACTACAGCGGCGTCGAAGCCCGCATGAAGAAGAGCCTCGCGCTCCAGGCCGAGATGGCGCAGGAGTTCGGGGCCTGCGTGTTCGACGTCACCCTCGACTGCGAAGACGGTGCCCCGGTCGGCGGCGAGGCAGAGCACGCCGCGCTCGTCACCGAGCTCGCGCTGGCCGCGAAGCCCGGCATGCGCGTCGGCGTGCGCGTGCATCCCGTCGATCACCCCGCATTCGCTGGCGACGTGATCACCATCGCCGGTCGTGCGGGCGATCGCCTGAGCCACCTGATGGTGCCCAAGGTCGAATCCGTGGCCGATGTGTGTCAGGCTGTTGCCGCGCTCGATGCCGCCGACGCCGCCGAGTTGCCGCTGCACGTGCTCATCGAGTCGCCCCTGGCGGTGCACAACGCCTTCGAGATCGCCGCGCATCCGCGCGTGCAGTCGCTGAGCTTCGGTCTCATGGATTTCGTGTCGGCGCATGCCGGCGCCATTCCGGCCGACGGCATGGGCGCGGCGGGGCAGTTCAGCCACCCGCTGGTCGTGCGGGCCAAGCTGGCACTGGCCTCGGCCGCGCATGCCTACGGCAAGGTGCCTTCGCACTGCGTGGTCACCGAGTTCAACGACATGGATGCGATGCGCACCGCGGCCCGCAAGGCGGCCACCGAATTCGGCTACACGCGCATGTGGAGCATCCACCCGAACCAGATCCGGCCGATCCTCGAGGCCTTCGCGCCCGACGAGGCGCAGATTCAAATTGCCACAAAAATCATTACAAAAGCCGCAGACGCGGATTGGGCACCGACACAAATTGATGGCACATTGCACGACCGCGCGAGCTACCGCCACTTCTGGCAGGTCCTGACGCGCGCCCACGCAACAGGGCGCGCGTTGCCCTCCGAGGCGAAAGCCTGGTTTGCATCGCGGTCTCCTGAAACCCACTGAATCAGCCTGAAGGAACCCCGCACATGAAGAAAATTGCACTGATCGCCGCCGTTGCCCTGGCCCTGCCGTTGGCCGCCGTGGCGCAGAACGCCACCGCCACCAAGCCGGCTGCCGCCAAGGCCGAAGCCAAGAAGGCTCCGCCGAAGCGCCAGGTGACCCGCAAGGCCGCCAAGGCCGTCGAGGAAGTGACGCCGATCAACACCGACACCGATGTGGTGCTCAACGACGCCGACCTGGCCGTGGCGCAGCGCGTGTCCACCGGCAAGGCGCAGTGCGAACTCGGCGCCGACGTGACCGTGACGCCCGACGAGAAGAAGCCCGGCTTCTTCAACGTGACCACCAAGGGCCTGAAGTACCGCATGCACCCGGTCGAAAGCCGCACCGGCGCCATCCGCCTCGAAGACCCGCGTGCCGGCGCCATGTGGCTCCAGCTCGGCAACAAGTCGATGCTGATGAACCAGAAGGCCGGCCTGCGCATCGCCGACGAATGCCAGACCGCCGCTCAGGTCGCCTTCGCCGACGAGATGAAGAAGAACCCCCCGAAGGCCCTTTTCGAAGGTGCCGACGCAGCCAAGAAGTAAGAAGAGCACCGAACCCGGGGTGCGGCGCGGCTCTTGCTTGGCCGCTCGAGACCGCTGCGCACACCCGATAGCCTAGTTTCCGGAGAAAAGAAGATGTTGCAAGCCTACGTTGATCATGTTGCCGAACGCGCCGCGCTCGGTATCCCGCCGCTGCCCCTGAGCGCGAAGCAAACCGCCGAAGCGATCGAGCTCCTGAAGAGCGCGAATGCCAAGGACGGCGCCTTCCTGCTGGACCTGCTCACCTACCGTGTGCCCGCCGGCGTCGACGACGCCGCCAAGGTCAAGGCGAGCTACCTCGCGGCCGTGGCTCACGGCACCGAGAAGAATGCGTTCATCTCGCGCGCCCGCGCCACTGAACTGCTCGGCACCATGCTCGGCGGCTACAACATCAGCCCCATGATCGACCTGCTGGACGACGCCGAAGTCGGCGCCGTGGCAGCCGAAGGCCTGAAGAAAACCCTGCTGATGTTCGACCAGTTCCACGACGTCAAGGAAAAGGCCGACAAGGGCAACGCCCACGCCAAGGGCGTGCTGCAAAGCTGGGCCAATGCCGAGTGGTTCACCAGCCGCCCCGAAGTGCCCAAGAGCATCACCGTCAGCATCTTCAAGGTGGCTGGCGAAATCAACACCGACGACCTGTCGCCCGCACCCGATGCGACGACGCGTCCCGACATTCCGATGCACGCCCTGGCGATGCACAAGAACGCCCGCCCCGGCATCGTTCCTGAAGAAGACGGCAAGCGCGGCCCGGTGAAGTTCATCGAAGACCTGCGCGCGCGCGGCCACCTCGTGGCCTACGCCGGCGACGTGGTCGGCACGGGTTCGTCGCGCAAGAGCGCCACCAACTCGGTGCTGTGGTTCACCGGCGAAGACATTCCCTTCGTGCCGAACAAGCGTTTCGGCGGCGTCTGCCTTGGCGGCAAGATCGCTCCCATCTTCTACAACACGATGGAAGACTCGGGCGCACTGCCCATCGAGCTCGACGTGACGCAGATGAACATGGGCGACGTGGTCGAGCTGCGTCCCTACGAAGGCAAGGCCCTGAAGGACGGCCAAGTCATCGCTGAGTTCCAGGTCAAGAGCGACGTGCTGTTCGACGAAGTGCGCGCCGGCGGCCGCATTCCGCTGATCATCGGCCGCGGCCTCACGGCCAAGGCGCGCGAGGCGCTGGGCCTGCCCGTGTCCACGCTGTTCCGCCTGCCGCAAAGCCCGGTCGACACCAAGAAGGGCTTCTCGCTCGCACAGAAGATGGTCGGCCGCGCCTGCGGCCTGCCCGAAGGCCAGGGCGTTCGCCCGGGCACGTACTGCGAACCCAAGATGACCTCGGTCGGCTCGCAGGACACCACCGGCCCGATGACCCGCGACGAGCTGAAGGACCTGGCCTGCCTCGGCTTCTCGGCCGACCTCGTCATGCAGTCGTTCTGCCACACGGCGGCGTACCCCAAGAAGGTCGACGTCAAGATGCACCACGAACTCCCCGAGTTCATGGCCAACCGCGGCGGCGTGTCGCTGCGCCCGGGCGACGGCGTGATCCATTCCTGGCTCAACCGCCTGCTGACGCCCGACACCGTGGGCACGGGCGGCGACAGCCACACCCGCTTCCCCATCGGCATCAGCTTCCCCGCGGGCTCCGGCCTCGTGGCTTTCGCGGCCGCCACCGGCGTGATGCCGCTGGACATGCCCGAGTCGGTGCTCGTGCGCTTCAAGGGCAAGATGCAGCCCGGCGTCACGCTGCGTGACCTGGTCAACGCCATTCCGCTGTACGCCATCAAGTCGGGTCTGCTGACCGTGGCCAAGCAAGGCAAGAAGAACATTTTCTCGGGCCGCATCCTCGAAATCGAAGGCCTGCCCGACCTGAAGGTCGAACAAGCCTTCGAGCTGAGCGATGCTTCCGCCGAACGCTCGGCCGCCGGTTGCACGGTGCACCTGAACAAGGAACCGATCCAGGAGTACATCAACAGCAACATCACGCTGATGAAGTGGATGATTGCCGAAGGCTACGCCGATGCCCGCACGCTGGCACGCCGCATCGCCGCGCAGGAAGCCTGGCTCAAGGACCCGCAGCTGCTCAAGGGTGACGCCGACGCCGAATACGCCGCCGTGATCGAGATCGACCTGGCCGAGATCCACGAACCCATCGTGGCCTGCCCGAACGACCCCGACGACGTGAAGACGCTGAGCGACGTGGCCGGCGCGCAGATCGATGAAGTGTTCATCGGTTCGTGCATGACCAACATCGGTCACTTCCGCGCCGCATCGAAGCTGCTCGAAGGCAAGCGCGACATCCCGGTCAAGCTGTGGATCGCGCCGCCGACCAAGATGGACGCGCAGCAGCTCACCGAAGAAGGCCACTACGGCGTGTTCGGCAACGCCGGCGCGCGCACCGAAATGCCGGGCTGCTCGCTGTGCATGGGCAACCAGGCGCAGGTGCGCGAAGGCGCCACGGTGATGTCGACCAGCACCCGCAACTTCCCGAACCGCCTGGGCAAGAACACCAACGTGTACCTGGGCTCGGCCGAACTGGCCGCCATCTGCTCGCGCCTGGGTCGCATCCCGACCCGTGAGGAGTACATGGCCGCCACGGGCGTGATCGACGCATCCAGCGCGCAGATCTACCAGTACCTGAACTTCGACAAGATCGAGGACTACAAGGGCGTGGCGGACACGGTCACGGCCTGAGGGTCGTTGCAGCCGGCGAGCGATTTGCCGGCCCCATGAAAAAGCCCCGCTTCGGCGGGGCTTTTTCATGGGCGTTCGTTATCGGTGTCAGCCCGGCGGCGGATTCGACTTCAGGTGCTCCTGGCCCTTCAGCACCATCGCCATGCCGGCGGGGCCGCCCACCGCATAGGGCAGCGAAGCCTGCAGCGAGTGCGCGAAATCGCCTCGATACAGCTTGGCGCCCTGGTGCGTCAGGTTCGAGTTGGCGTCGATGTAGATCGACTCGCCCAGCCCTGACCACAGCCGGCAGAAGCCGTAGTCTTCCGACAGGTAGCGCCGCGTGACCGGGTCGACCATCACGTCGAAGAAACGGTAGTGCAGCCCGCGGTCGGCTTCGCCGATGCTGTCGGGCACGTACTGCAGCTCGGGGTAGGCGGCCATGAGCCGTTCGAACACATGGCGCCGGATCGCCATGAAGCCCGTGGGCGCCTCCGTCATCTTCATGAAACCGTCGGGCTGCACCTCGAGTTCGATCTGCGATGCGCCTTCTTCGGCCTTGGCATTGACCGTGTAGCGCGTGAACGCGGCCTCGAACTGCTGCTGCGTGGTGCCGGCCGCCACGCCGCCGGCCGGCCAGTCTTCGCGCTTGAGGGGGTAGACGCCGGCGGCGATGTCGTAGCCCGACAGCAGCAGGCGGAACGCCGCCTCGGCCGAGAAGCCGATGTCCGCGTCGATCCAGAACAGGTGGGTCCACTCGGTGTTGGCCAGGAACTGGGCCACGCAGTTGTTGCGCGCGCGCGTGACCAGGCTTTCGCCCTGGTGCATCAGCACCTGCACCTTCATGCCGGCACGCTCGGCGCTCACGGTGAAGTTCAGCAGCGACGCCACGTAATTCTGGAAGAACTTGCCGTCGTGGCTCGGCGTCACGATCACGGGGTAGAAGTGCCGGAGTTCGGACGGATCGAGCATGCGAGGGGGCTCCGTGGGTCTAGCGGGCGGGGCGCTGCATCAGACCCTGCAGCAGCGTGTTGTAGGTCTGCGTGGCCACCGCGTCGCCGGGCAGGTAGCGCCCGATGAGCGCGCGTTGCCGGTCGCGATAGGCCTGGGCCTGGGCGTCGTGCCCGTCGATGGCTTCGAGCACGCGGGCGCTGCCCGCGGCCACGTCGTTTTCTGCGTAGTAGTAGCCCAGGTCCGCGCACAGGTGCGCGTTGTGCACCAGCGGATAGCCCTGCCAGCAGGTCTCGAGGTAGAAGTAGTTGAGCGGGTTCTCCCACTGGTGGGAGACCACGATGTCGGTGTTCTGCGCCAGGAACACCGGGGTTTCGTGCCGGCCCAGGAAGACCGCCTTGTGTTGGCGCACCAGGTCGAGCTGGTTCATCAGCGTGATGAACTCCATGCTGTCCTTGGCCATGCGCTCCACGTTCGTGACCTGCAGCAGCGCGATCGCGTCGGGGCGAGCGCGGTACGCCAGTTCGGCGATCAGGATCGGGTAGACGCAGAACTTCACCACGTTGATGTTCGGTTCCATCACGCTGAGCCGCCGCGGGCCGCTGCGCGGCTGGTACGCACCGCCGTCGGGCAGGGCGCGGGCGCGCTCTTGCAGGAACACCGGGCTCCAGACGAAGGGCACGGCGCGCGCCTCGGCGCGGCGCAGCACCTCGAAGTACGGCTGGCTGATGTGGGCCACCTGCGGAACCATCCAGATGTCGTCGTAGCGCTGGTTGATGAACAGGTTGCGGCCCCACAGCGGCTTGCCGAACAGCATCGACTCCATCGCATGCACGTACTCGAAGCCGCAGCAGTACGACACCAGCCGCGCGCCGCGGCGCTTGAGGTGGTCGGTCTGGTCGGCGTCGATCTGGCCACCCAGCTCGATCAGCACGTCCACGCTGTCCTTGGCCGCCTCGAAGGTCACGGTCGGCCAGCGGGCCTGGTCCCAGGGCAGGGCGGGGGTGATGGGGGTGGCGGTGGTGTTGACCAGCACCACCGAAGCGACGCTGGGGCAGTGCTTCAGCGCCTCTGCCAGGAACACGGCGTTCTGCTTGATGCCGTTGTTCCAGAGGGTCTCGGCCTCGTGGTGGAGGCCGATCGTGATGCCGATGCGCAGGCCGGCACCCGAGGCGGTGGTCATTGGTTTTCGCGGGGGATGTAGCCCGTCAGGCGCCAGCCTTGGGGTTCGAGGCGGAAGCTGACTTTTTCGAAGACGGTCTTGTTGTTGGTCAGATGGGTGGCGAAGTCGACGTTGGCGTACTGGCCCGCAGGGATGCCAGTGCTGTCGTCCAGGTAGCGAATGCGCGTCACGCTGGCCCAGTCGCGGCGGGCCACGGTCCCCACGGTCTGGCGCGAGCGTTGCGTATTGGCAACAAATTCAGCCTTCGGGAAGCGAGTCTTCACAAACGCCGACGCGGTGTCCCAGATCTCTCCTGCCCGGTTCTCGTCGATCTGCTTGAGGCTGGTGAGGCCCGCTTGGATGAGTTCGTCGGCGGAACTGCCGTCCTGCGCCAGGGCGCAGGAACCGGCCAGGGCCAGCGTGCATGCGGCCAGGAAACGGGGGAGAAACGGCTTCATTGGGCACCTTTTGTGAGGAAAACCGCTGTGACAGACAGCGGCGGCGATTCTAGGCGTGGCGTTCGGATCGACGTTCCACAGCGACATCGGCGGGCTGGGATTTGTCGCCAATCGTGAAAGTTTGTGAACTAAATCATCATTTGCCGGTTTCCGGTAGTCCGAAATGGCTGCAAATGTAAACGGCTGCGTACATTACCGCGTCCATTGTGAACGTCAGGGTAACTACGACCCTGGCTGGGGCGACGAACCGCGGGTGGTCGTCGTTCTTCTCCTCCGCCGTTGATACCGCGCCCGCCCTCTGCGAACCGAGCTCGAAGAATATGAACAAGTCTTACCGAAGTATCTGGAATGAAGCCCTGGGGGCCTGGGTTGCGGCGTCTGAAATCACTTCGGCGAGGGGGAAGAAGAGCAAGTCGCGGGTGGCTGCGGTTGTGGCTGTTGCCGTGGTTTCAGCTGCAGCTGGTTTGAGTGGTGTGGCGCGTGCCAGCTACGTAGGCTCTAGCTCAACGGTCGGTTCAGCTTCCACCACCGGTATCGCCATTGGCGCCGGCACGACGACGGCCAAGGGGTTCGCGAATGCGCAGGGTGCTAACGCACTCGCCATCGGTTTCAATGCCAATGCCCAGGGAGACAACACCGTCGCGTTGGGCAACGCGGCCAGTGCGAACGGCAGTGCTTCAGTCGCGATTGGCCAAAACACGGCGGTATCTGGCACGGCAGACATCGCCATCGGCCTCAAGGCGCGCACCACCGGTAGCAGTGGTTACAGCCTTGCGATCGGACACGACGCAGCGGCAACCGCAGCGGGAGGAAGCGCGACAGCGATCGGCTCTGGAGCGAAGGCAACTAATGGGGCTGGCGCGTTCGCACTTGGTAACGACGCCAACGCGGATGGCGTGTCATCGGTTGCCATCGGCGGCGGAAATGGATCTGGCGGTGGGGGCTCAGTAGCGGCGGGTGACCAGGCTGTGGCTATTGGCCGAAATACGAATGCTGGCGGCACGAACAGTGTGGCGATTGGCGGCGCTTCGCTGACCAATCCTGGTGCAACGAGCGCAGGCAATAACGCTGTGGCAATCGGTACAGGTGCCAGCGCCAGCATTGACAACAGTGTTGCACTGGGCAGCAACAGCGCGACAGCTGCGGCGACCGCGGTTCCCAACGCTACGGTCAATGGAGTCGTGCTGAGCGGATTCGCCGGACCTTCGCCGACTGGCGTTGTAAGCGTTGGTTCGGCGGGGAGCGAGCGCCAAATCACCAACGTGGCGGCAGGTCGCGTGACCTCCGCTTCAACCGATGCGATCAACGGCAGCCAGTTGTTTTCCGTTGCCAGCGCGGTGGGGTCACTGTCGACTTCGACTTCCACGGGGTTGAGTACTGCGACCAGCGGGATCTCCAGCCTGTCGACCGGACTGAGCACCACGAACAGCAACGTGAGCAGCTTGTCGACTTCGACGTCGTCTGGTCTGAGCACGGCGAACAGCCGCGTCACCAGCCTTTCGACGTCCACATCGAGCGGGTTGAGCACGGCGACCAGCGGCATCTCCAGCCTGTCCACGGGCTTGAGTACGGTGAACAGCGAAGTGGACAGTCTGTCGACTTCCACGTCGAGCGGATTGAGCACGGCGACCAGCGGTATTTCCAGCCTGTCGACCAGCCTGAGCACCACAAATAGCAACGTCGGCAGCCTGTCGACGTCCACGTCGTCGGGCCTGAGTACGGCGAGCAGCCGCATCAACAGCCTGTCGACCTCGACCTCGTCGGGGCTGAGCACGGCCACGAGCGGCATTTCGAGCCTGTCCACGGGCTTGAGTACGGTGAACAGCGAAGTGGACAGTCTGTCGACTTCCACGTCGAGCGGGTTGAGCACGGCGACCAGCGGCATTTCCAGCCTGTCGACCGGCTTGAGCACCACGAACAGCAACGTCGGCAGCCTGTCGACCTCTACATCGTCGGGCCTGAGCACGGCGAGCAGCCGCATCAACAGCCTGTCGACCTCGACCTCGTCGGGGCTGAGCACGGCCACGAGCAGCATTTCGAGCCTGTCGACGGGGCTGAGCACCACGAACAGCAACGTCAGCAGTCTTTCGACGTCCACGTCGAGCGGCTTGAGCACGACGAACAGCAATGTGAGCAGCCTGTCGACTTCGACGTCGTCGGGTTTGAGCACAGCAAATAGCAATGTCAGTAGTCTTTCGACGTCCACTTCGAGTGGCCTGAGCACTGCGACCAGTGGCATCTCGAGCCTGTCTACCGGACTGAGCACCACGAACAGCAACGTGAGTAGCCTGTCGACCTCGACGTCGTCCGGTCTGAGCACAGCGAACAGCAGCGTCAGTAGTCTCTCGACCTCGACGTCGTCGGGTCTGAGTACGGCGAATAGCAACGTCAGCAGCCTGTCGACCTCGACGTCGTCGGGCCTGAGTACGGCGAATAGCAACGTCAGTAGTCTGTCGACGTCCACTTCGAGTGGTCTGAGCACGGCGAACAGCAACGTGAACAGCCTGTCGACTTCGACGTCGTCTGGCCTGAGCACCGCGACCAGCGGCATCTCCAGCTTGTCCACGGGCCTGAGCACGACGAACAGCAACGTGAGTAGCCTGTCGACCTCGACGTCGTCTGGCCTGAGCACGACGAACAGCAACGTGAGCAGCCTGTCGACCTCGACGTCGTCCGGTCTGAGTACAGCGAACAGCAGCGTCAGCAGCCTGTCGACCTCCACGTCGTCCGGTCTGAGCACAGCGAACAGCAACGTCAGCAGCTTGTCGACCTCGACGTCGTCCGGTTTGAGCACGGCGAACAGCAGCGTCAGTAGTCTCTCGACCTCGACGTCGTCCGGTCTGAGTACAGCGAACAGCAGCGTCAGCAGCCTCTCGACTTCCACATCGTCTGGTCTGAGCACGGCCACGAGCGGCATCTCGAGCCTGTCCACTGGCCTCAGCACCACAAACAGCAATGTCGGAAGTCTTTCGACTTCCACGTCGAGCGGGCTGAGCACAGCAAACAGCAACGTCGGCAGCCTGTCGACTTCGACCTCGTCGGGCCTGAGCACCACCAACAGCCGCATTGACAGTCTCTCCACGTCGACTTCGAGCGGTCTGAGTACGGCCACGAGTGGCATCTCCAGTCTGTCGACGGGTCTGAGCACCACGAACAGCAACGTCAGCAGCTTGTCGACCTCCACGTCGTCTGGCCTGAGCACCGCGACCAGTGGCATCTCCAGCCTGTCTACCGGCTTGAGCACGACGAACAGCAACGTGAGTAGCCTGTCGACCTCGACGTCGTCCGGTTTGAGCACAGCGAACAGCAACGTCAGCAGCTTGTCGACCTCCACGTCGTCTGGCCTGAGCACCGCGACCAGCGGGATCTCCAGCCTGTCCACGGGCCTGAGCACGACGAACAGCAATGTGAGTAGCTTGTCGACCTCGACGTCGTCCGGCCTGAGCACAGCGAACAGCAACGTCAGCAGCCTGTCGACCTCGACGTCGTCCGGCCTGAGCACAGCGAACAGCAACGTCAGCAGCCTGTCGACTTCGACGTCGTCCGGTCTGAGCACAGCGAACAGCAATGTCAGCAGCCTGTCGACTTCGACGTCGTCGGGTCTGAGTACCGCGACCAGCGGTATCTCCAGCCTGTCTACCGGACTGAGCACGACGAACAGCAACGTCAGCAGCCTGTCGACCTCCACGTCGTCCGGCTTGAGCACCGCGAACAGCAGCGTCAGCAGCCTGTCGACGTCCACGTCGTCTGGACTGAGCACGGCGAACAGCAATGTCAGCAGTCTGTCGACCTCGACGTCATCCGGTCTGAGCACCGCGAACAGCAGTGTCAGTAGCCTCTCGACCTCGACGTCGTCGGGCCTGAGCACCGCCACCAGTGGTATCTCCAGCTTGTCCACGGGCTTGAGCACCGCGAACAGCAACGTGAGCAGCCTGTCGACCTCGACATCGTCGGGTCTGAGTACGGCGAATAGCAACGTCAGTAGTCTGTCGACGTCCACTTCGAGTGGTCTGAGCACGGCGAACAGCAACGTAAACAGCCTGTCGACTTCGACGTCGTCCGGTCTGAGCACCGCGACCAGCGGGATCTCCAGCCTGTCCACGGGCCTGAGCACCACGAACAGCAGTGTCAGCAGCCTGTCGACGTCTACGTCGTCTGGCCTGAGCACAGCGAATAGCAATGTCAGTAGTCTGTCGACGTCCACTTCGAGCGGTCTGAGCACTGCGACCAGCGGCATCTCGAGCCTGTCTACAGGCCTCAGCACGACGAACAGCAACGTGAGCAGCCTGTCGACGTCTACGTCGTCCGGCTTGAGCACGGCAACAAGCAGCATCGACAGCCTGTCGACGTCGACTTCGAGTGGTCTGAGCACGACCAACAGCAGCGTCAGCAGCTTGTCGACCTCGACGTCGTCGGGTCTGAGCACCGCGACCAGTGGCATCTCCAGCTTGTCCACCGGCCTGAGCACGACGAACAGCAACGTGAGTAGCCTGTCGACCTCAACGTCGTCCGGCCTGAGCACCGCGAGCAGCAACGTGAGCAGCCTGTCGACGTCCACGTCCTCTGGTCTGAGCACTGCCAACAGCAATGTGGGAAGTCTTTCGACGTCGACGTCGAGCGGCCTGAGTACGACCAATAGCCGCATCGACGGTCTCTCGACGGACATCGGCAGTCTGTCTACTGGTCTGAGCACGACGAATAGCAGTGTGAGCAGCCTTTCGACTTCGACGTCGTCGGGTCTGAGCACAGCGAACAGCAGCGTCAGTAGCCTTTCGACGTCCACTTCGAGTGGCTTGAGCACTACGAACAGCAACGTGAGCAGCCTGTCGACATCGACGTCGTCTGGGTTGAGCACAGCGAATAGCAATGTCAGTAGCCTCTCGACGTCCACTTCGAGTGGTCTGAGCACCGCGACCAGTGGCATCTCGAGCCTGTCCACGGGCCTGAGCACGACGAACAGCAACGTGAGCAGCCTGTCGACCTCGACGTCGTCCGGTCTGAGCACTGCGAGCAGCAACGTCAGCAGCTTGTCGACCTCCACGTCGTCTGGCCTGAGCACCGCGAACAGCAACGTCAGCAGCCTGTCGACCTCCACGTCGTCCGGCTTGAGCACCGCGACCAGCGGTATCTCCAGTCTGTCGACCGGGCTGAGTACGACGAACAGCAACCTGGACAGCCTGTCGACATCTACTTCGAGTGGTCTGAGCACTGCAACGAGCGGTATTTCCAGCTTGTCGAGCTCGACATCGAGTGGCTTGAGCACGACCAACAGCCGTATCGACAGCCTGTCGACGTCCACGTCGTCCGGTTTGAGTACCGCGACCAGCGGTATCTCCAGCCTGTCGACGGGTTTGAGCACGACCAACAGCAACGTCAGCAGCCTGTCGACGTCTACGTCGTCCGGCTTGAGCACGGCCACGAGCAGCATCGACAGCTTGTCGACGTCTACTTCGAGCGGCTTGAGCACTGCAACCAGTGGTATTTCCAGCCTGTCCACAGGCCTGAGCACGACCAACAGCAACGTCAGCAGCCTGTCGACTTCTACTTCGAGCGGTCTGAGCACGACGAACAGCAACGTGAGCAGCTTGTCGACCTCGACGTCGTCTGGCCTGAGCACGACGAACAGCAGCGTCAGCAGCTTGTCGACCTCCACGTCGTCCGGTCTGAGCACAGCGAACAGCAGCGTCAGCAGTCTCTCGACTTCCACGTCGAGTGGCTTGAGCACGGCCACGAGCAGCATCGACAGTCTGTCGACGTCTACTTCGAGCGGCCTGAGCACGGCGACCAGCGGCATTTCCAGCCTGTCCACTGGTCTGAGCACGACGAACAGCAACGTGAGCAGCCTGTCGACATCGACTTCGAGCGGCCTGAGCACGACCAACAGCAGCGTCAGCAGCTTGTCGACCTCGACGTCGTCGGGTCTGAGCACTGCGACCAGCGGTATCTCCAGCCTGTCCACGGGTCTGAGCACGACGAACAGCAACGTCAGCAGTCTGTCGACTTCCACGTCGAGCGGTCTGAGCACAGCGAACAGCAACGTGAGCAGCCTGTCGACTTCCACGTCTTCGGGTCTGAGCACGGCGAACAGCAATGTGAGCAGCTTGTCGACTTCGACGTCGTCCGGCTTGAGCACGGCCACGAGCAGCATCGACAGCCTGTCGACGTCTACTTCGAGCGGCTTGAGCACTGCAACCAGTGGTATTTCCAGCCTGTCCACGGGCCTGAGCACGACGAACAGCAATGTAAGCAGCCTGTCGACGTCCACGTCTTCGGGTCTGAGCACGGCGACGAGCAGCATCGACAGCCTGTCGACGTCTACTTCGAGTGGCCTGAGCACGACCAACAGCAGCGTCAGCAGCTTGTCGACCTCGACGTCGTCGGGCCTGAGCACCACGAACAGCAACGTCAGCAGTCTCTCGACCTCGACGTCGTCCGGTCTGAGTACAGCGAACAGCAACGTGAGCAGCTTGTCGACTTCGACGTCGTCGGGCCTGAGCACTGCGACCAGCGGCATCTCGAGCCTGTCTACAGGCCTGAGCACGACGAACAGCAACGTGAGCAGCCTGTCGACTTCGACATCGTCGGGTTTGAGCACGGCTACGAGCAGCATCGACAGCTTGTCGACTTCCACTTCGAGCGGTCTGAGCACTGCGACCAGCGGCATCTCGAGCCTGTCTACTGGTCTGAGCACGACGAACAGCAACGTCAGCAGCCTGTCGACGTCCACGTCTTCTGGTCTGAGCACTACCAACAGCAATGTGGGAAGTCTTTCGACGTCGACGTCGAGCGGCCTGAGTACGACCAATAGCCGCATCGACGGTCTCTCGACGGACATCGGCAGTCTGTCTACTGGTCTGAGCACGACTAATAGCAACGTGAGCAGCCTTTCGACTTCGACGTCGAGCGGTCTGAGCACAGCGAACAGCAGCGTCAGCAGCCTCTCGACTTCCACATCGTCTGGCCTGAGCACGGCCACGAGCAGCATCGACAGTCTGTCGACGTCCACGTCGAGCGGTTTGAGCACGACGAACAGCAACGTCAGCAGCCTGTCGACGTCCACGTCGTCCGGTCTGAGCACGGCGACCAGCGGCATCTCCAGCCTGTCCACGGGCTTGAGCACGACGAACAGCAACGTCAGCAGCCTGTCGACGTCCACGTCGTCCGGTCTGAGCACGGCGACCAGCGGCAT
>NZ_JBWKPT010000008.1:0-5931 GCF_059418385.1 Variovorax sp. GW821-FHT09A10 | reverse complement strand
CATCTCCAGCCTGTCCACGGGCTTGAGCACCACGAACAGCAATGTCAGCAGCCTGTCGACTTCCACGTCGAGTGGCTTGAGCACGGCCACGAGCAGCATTGGCAGTCTGTCGACGTCTACTTCGAGCGGCTTGAGCACGGCGACCAGTGGGATCTCCAGCCTGTCAACGGGCCTGAGCACCACGAACAGCAACGTGAGCAGCCTGTCGACGTCTACGTCGTCCGGCCTGAGCACGGCCACGAGCAGCATCGACAGCCTGTCGACGTCGACTTCGAGTGGCCTGAGCACGACGAATAGCAGTGTGAGTAGCCTTTCGACTTCGACGTCGTCGGGTCTGAGCACGGCGACCAGTGGCATCTCCAGCCTGTCCACGGGCCTGAGCACCACGAACAGCAACGTCAGCAGTCTCTCGACCTCGACGTCCTCTGGTCTGAGCACGGCCACGAGCAGCATCGACAGCCTGTCGACGTCGACTTCGAGTGGCCTGAGCACGACCAACAGCAGCGTCAGCAGCTTGTCGACCTCGACGTCGTCGGGTCTGAGCACGGCGACCAGTGGCATCTCCAGCTTGTCCACCGGCCTGAGCACGACGAACAGCAACGTGAGTAGCCTGTCGACCTCGACGTCGTCCGGTCTGAGCACCGCGAACAGCAGTGTCAGCAGCCTGTCGACTTCCACGTCGAGTGGCTTGAGCACGGCCACGAGCAGCATCGACAGCCTGTCGACGTCTACATCGAGCGGCTTGAGCACGGCGACCAGCGGCATCTCCAGCCTGTCCACGGGCCTGAGCACCACGAACAGCAATGTGAGCAGCCTGTCGACCTCCACGTCGTCTGGCCTGAGCACAGCGAACAGCAACGTCAGTAGTCTGTCGACGTCCACTTCGAGTGGACTGAGCACGGCGAACAGCAATGTCAGCAGTCTGTCGACCTCGACGTCGTCGGGTCTGAGCACGGCGACCAGCGGTATCTCCAGCCTGTCCACAGGTCTGAGCACCACCAATAGCAACCTGGACAGCCTCTCAACGTCGACGTCGAGTGGCCTGAGCACGACGAATAGCAGTGTGAGTAGCCTGTCGACTTCCACGTCGAGTGGCTTGAGCACGGCCACGAGCAGCATCGACAGCCTGTCGACGTCGACTTCGAGTGGCCTGAGCACGACCAACAGTAGCGTCAGCAGCTTGTCGACCTCGACGTCGTCGGGTCTGAGCACCGCGACCAGTGGCATCTCCAGCTTGTCCACCGGCCTGAGCACGACGAACAGCAACGTGAGCAGCCTGTCGACCTCGACGTCGTCCGGTCTGAGCACAGCGAACAGCAGCGTCAGCAGCCTGTCGACCTCGACGTCGTCCGGTCTGAGCACCGCGAACAGCAACGTCAGTAGCCTGTCGACGTCTACGTCGTCCGGCTTGAGCACGGCAACAAGCAGCATCGACAGCCTGTCGACTTCTACTTCGAGTGGCCTGAGCACGACGAACAGCAACGTGAGCAGCTTGTCGACCTCGACATCGTCGGGCTTGAGCACGGCGACCAGTGGTATCTCCAGCCTGTCGACGGGTTTGAGCACGACCAACAGCAACGTCAGCAGCCTGTCGACTTCTACTTCGAGTGGCCTGAGCACGACGAACAGCAACGTGAGCAGCTTGTCGACCTCGACGTCGTCTGGCCTGAGCACGACGAACAGCAGCGTCAGCAGCTTGTCGACCTCCACGTCGTCCGGTCTGAGCACAGCGAACAGCAGCGTCAGCAGTCTCTCGACTTCCACGTCGAGTGGCTTGAGCACGGCCACGAGCAGCATCGACAGTCTGTCGACGTCTACTTCGAGCGGCCTGAGCACGGCGACCAGCGGCATTTCCAGCCTGTCCACTGGTCTGAGCACGACGAACAGCAACGTCAGCAGCCTGTCGACGTCCACGTCTTCTGGTCTGAGCACTACCAACAGCAATGTGGGAAGTCTTTCGACGTCGACGTCGAGTGGCCTGAGTACGACCAATAGCCGCATCGACGGTCTCTCGACGGACATCGGCAGTCTGTCTACTGGTCTGAGCACGACGAACAGCAATGTGAGCAGCCTGTCGACTTCGACGTCGTCCGGTCTGAGCACAGCGAACAGCAGCGTCAGCAGTCTCTCGACTTCCACATCGTCTGGCCTGAGCACGGCCACGAGCAGCATCGACAGTCTGTCGACGTCCACTTCGAGCGGTTTGAGCACGGCGACCAGCGGTATCTCCAGCCTGTCCACAGGCCTGAGCACGACGAATAGCAACGTCAGCAGTCTCTCGACCTCGACGTCGTCGGGTCTGAGCACGGCGACGAGCAGTATCGACAGCCTGTCGACGTCGACTTCGAGTGGCCTGAGCACGACCAACAGCAGTGTCAGCAGCTTGTCGACCTCGACGTCGTCGGGTCTGAGCACCGCGACCAGTGGCATCTCCAGCTTGTCCACCGGCCTAAGCACGACGAACAGCAACGTGAGCAGCCTGTCGACCTCGACGTCGTCCGGCTTGAGCACGGCAACAAGCAGCATCGGCAGCCTGTCGACTTCTACTTCGAGTGGCCTGAGCACGACGAACAGCAACGTCAGCAGCTTGTCGACCTCGACGTCGTCTGGCCTGAGCACAGCGAATAGCAATGTCAGTAGTCTGTCGACGTCCACCTCGAGCGGTCTGAGCACTGCGACCAGCGGCATCTCGAGCCTGTCGACTGGCCTGAGCACGACGAACAGCAACGTGAACAGCCTGTCGACCTCCACGTCGTCTGGTCTGAGCACGACGAACAGCAATGTGAGCAGCCTGTCGACCTCGACGTCGTCCGGTCTGAGCACAGCGAACAGCAGCGTCAGCAGTCTCTCGACCTCGACGTCCTCTGGTCTGAGCACGGCCACGAGCAGCATCGACAGTCTGTCGACGTCCACTTCGAGCGGTTTGAGCACGGCGACCAGCGGTATCTCCAGCCTGTCCACGGGCCTGAGCACGACGAACAGCAACGTCAGCAGTCTCTCGACCTCGACGTCGTCGGGCCTGAGCACAGCGAATAGCAACGTCGGCAGCTTGTCGACCTCCACATCGTCTGGCCTGAGCACGGCGACCAGCGGCATTTCCAGCCTGTCCACGGGTCTGAGCACGGCGACGAGCAGTATCGACAGCCTGTCGACGTCGACTTCGAGTGGCCTGAGCACGACCAACAGCAGCGTCAGCAGCTTGTCGACTTCGACATCGTCGGGTTTGAGCACGGCTACGAGCAGCATCGACAGCTTGTCGGCTTCCACTTCGAGCGGTCTGAGCACTGCGACCAGCGGCATCTCGAGCCTGTCTACTGGTCTGAGCACGACGAACAGCAATGTGAGCAGCCTATCGACTTCGACGTCGAGCGGTCTGAGCACAGCGAACAGCAGCGTCAGCAGTCTCTCGACTTCCACATCGTCTGGCCTGAGCACGGCCACGAGCAGCATCGACAGTCTGTCGACGTCCACGTCGAGCGGTTTGAGCACGGCGACCAGCGGTATCTCCAGCCTGTCCACGGGCCTGAGCACGACGAACAGCAACGTGAGCAGCCTGTCGACGTCCACGTCGTCGGGTCTGAGCACGGCGACGAGCAGCATCGACAGCCTGTCGACGTCGACTTCGAGTGGCCTGAGCACGACCAACAGCAACGTCAGCAGCTTGTCGACCTCCACGTCGTCTGGCCTGAGCACTGCGACCAGCGGTATCTCCAGCCTGTCCACGGGCCTGAGCACGACGAATAGCAACGTCAGCAGTCTTTCGACCTCGACGTCCTCGGGTCTGAGCACGGCGAGCAGCAGTGTCAGCAGCCTGTCGACTTCCACGTCGAGCGGCTTGAGCACGGCGACCAGCGGTATCTCCAGCCTGTCCACGGGTCTGAGCACGACGAACAGCAATGTCAGCAGCCTGTCGACCTCGACGTCGTCCGGCCTGAGCACGGCCACGAGCAGCATCGACAGCCTGTCGACGTCTACTTCGAGCGGCCTGAGCACGGCGACCAGTGGGATCTCCAGCCTGTCAACGGGCCTGAGCACCACCAATAGCAACGTCAGCAGTTTGTCGACGTCCACGTCGAGCGGCTTGAGCACCACGAACAGCAACGTGAGTAGCCTGTCGACTTCGACGTCGTCCGGTCTGAGCACAGCGAACAGCAGCGTCAGCAGTCTCTCGACCTCGACGTCCTCTGGTCTGAGCACGGCCACGAGCAGCATCGACAGTCTGTCGACGTCTACTTCGAGCGGCTTGAGCACGGCGACCAGTGGCATCTCCAGCCTGTCTACCGGCCTGAGCACGACGAACAGCAATGTAAGCAGCCTGTCGACGTCCACGTCTTCGGGTCTGAGCACGGCGAACAGCAACGTCAGCAGCTTGTCGACGTCTACCTCGAGCGGTCTGAGCACAGCGACCAGCGGCATCTCCAGCCTGTCCACGGGCCTGAGCACGACGAATAGCAACGTCAGCAGCCTGTCGACTTCCACGTCGAGTGGCTTGAGCACGGCCACGAGCAGCATCGACAGTCTGTCGACGTCTACTTCGAGCGGCTTGAGCACGGCGACGAGCAGCATCGACAGTCTGTCGACGTCTACTTCGAGTGGCTTGAGCACGGCGACCAGTGGTATCTCCAGCTTGTCCACGGGCCTGAGCAGCACGAACAGCAACGTGAGCAGCCTGTCGACCTCGACGTCGTCGGGTCTGAGCACCGCGACCAGCGGTATCTCCAGCCTGTCTACAGGCCTGAGCACCACCAATAGCAACCTGGACAGCCTCTCAACGTCGACGTCGAGTGGCCTGAGCACGGCGACCAGTGGGATCTCCAGCCTGTCCACGGGCCTGAGCACCACCAATAGCAACGTCAGCAGCTTGTCGACGTCCACGTCGAGCGGTCTGAGCACGGCGACCAGTGGCATCTCCAGCCTGTCTACCGGCTTGAGCACGACGAACAGCAACGTGAGCAGCTTGTCGACCTCGACGTCGTCGGGTCTGAGCACGGCGACGAGCAGCATCGACAGTCTGTCGACGTCTACTTCGAGCGGCTTGAGCACGGCGACTAGTGGCATCTCCAGTCTGTCTACCGGCTTGAGCACGACGAACAGCAATGTGAGCAGCCTGTCGACGTCCACGTCGTCGGGTCTGAGCACAGCGACCAGTGGTATTTCTAGCCTGTCCACGGGCCTGAGCACGACGAACAGCAACCTGGACAGCCTGTCGACTTCCACGTCGAGCGGCTTGAGCACTGCAACCAGCGGCATCTCCAGCCTGTCTACCGGACTGAGCACGACCAACAGCAACGTCAGCAGCTTGTCGACTTCCACGTCGTCTGGCCTGAGCACGGCGACCAGTGGCATCTCCAGCCTGTCCACGGGCCTGAGCACGACGAATAGCAACGTCAGCAGCCTTTCGACCTCGACGTCCTCGGGTCTGAGCACCACGAACAGCAACGTAAGCAGTCTGTCGACTTCCACGTCGAGCGGCCTCAGCACGGCTACCAGTGGTATCTCTAGCCTGTCCACCGGCCTGAGCACGACGAACAGCAACCTGGACAGCCTCTCGACGTCCACGTCGAGCGGTCTGAGCACGGCGACCAGTGGCATCTCCAGCCTGTCTACCGGCTTGAGCACGACGAACAGCAACGTGAGCAGCTTGTCGACCTCGACGTCGTCGGGTCTGAGCACGGCGACGAGCAGCATCGACAGTCTGTCGACGTCTACTTCGAGCGGCTTGAGCACGGCGACTAGTGGCATCTCCAGTCTGTCTACCGGCTTGAGCACGACGAACAGCAATGTGAGCAGCCTGTCGACGTCCACGTCGTCGGGTCTGAGCACAGCGACCAGTGGTATTTCTAGCCTGTCCACGGGCCTGAGCACGACGAATAGCAACCTGGACAGCCTGTCGACATCCACGTCGAGCGGCTTGAGCACTGCAACCAGTGG
>NZ_JBWKPT010000007.1:0-314965 GCF_059418385.1 Variovorax sp. GW821-FHT09A10 | reverse complement strand
TCGCCTTTTCTTTGCTTACTTTCTTTTGGCGAAGCAAAAGAAAGTGAGTCGCCCGCCGGGGCGAGACCCGGCCTCGGAAAACAAAAGAACAACAGGAGATGAACCAGATCAAGCCGTCTCCTCCTCAAGCTCCGAAGAAGACCGACGACCACTCCCCCCACCCAACCGATCAAACGCCAGATAGATAACAGGCGTAGTGAACAAAGTCAGCAACTGACTAACGATCAACCCACCAAAGATCGCAAGCCCCAGAGGACGTCGCAACTCCGCCCCATCCCCAAAACTGAACATCAAGGGAACAGCAGCAAACAAAGCCGCCAACGTAGTCATCAAGATCGGCCGAAACCGCAACAACGCAGCCTGATGAATCGCCTCACGAGCCGACTTCCCCTGCGTCCTCTCAGCATCAATAGCAAAGTCGATCATCATGATCGCGTTCTTCTTCACGATGCCGATCAGCAAAATGATCCCGATGATCCCGATCACCCCCAGGTCATTGCCGGTCAGCATCAAGGCCAACAAAGCCCCAACCCCCGCAGAAGGCAACGTAGACAAGATCGTCAGCGGATGCACATAGCTCTCGTACAGCACCCCGAGCACGATGTACACACAAACCACCGCCGCCAGAATCAACCACAGCTGATTCGACAAAGACTTCTCATAAGCCCCTGAAGCCCCCAGAAAAGTCATCGTCACACTGCTCGGCAGCCCGATCTCTTTAGCAGCCGCGCGAATCGCGGCAACCGATCCACCGAGCGACACCCCCGGCGCCGTATCGAAGTTCAACGTGCTCGCCGGATACTGCGCCACGTGCGTGATCTGCAACGGCGCCTGCCGCTCGCTGATCTCCGCAAAGGCCGACAACGGCGTCGCCGTGCCAGACCCCGCAATGAGGTTCAGCTGCCCCAGCGTCTGCGGCGTGTTCACCATGCCAGGCTGCGCCTCGAGGATCACGCGGTACTGGTTCGTCTCCGTGAAGATGGTCGACACGATCCGCTGCCCGAAGGCGCTGTACAGCGCGTCGTCCACCGAACTCGCGGTGATCGACAGCCGCGACGCCGTGTCGCGGTTCACGTTCACATACGCGGCCAGCCCCTGCGCACCGGCATCGCTGCTCACGTTGCGCACCTTGTCCGACTCCTGCAGCTTCGCCACCAGCTTCTGCATCCACTCGGTGACGAGCGCGCTGTTCACGCCTTCGAGCGACACGCGGTACTCGGTCGGGCCGGTCTCGGCATCGATGGTCAGGTCCTGCGTGGGCTGCAGGTACAGCGTGAGTCCCGCCACCTGCCGCACGCGCTCGCGCAGGCGCTCCATCACCTCCTGCTGGTTGTCGTGGCTCTTCGTCAGGTTGATGAGCATGCTGCCGGTGTGCAGCATCGTGTTGTTGGCCGCGTCCACGCCGACGAAGGAACTCAGGTTCTCGACGTCATGGTCTTCAAGAATGGCGCGTGCGGCCTGCTGTTGCAGCTGCGCCATGCGGTCGAACGACACGTCTTGCGCGGCCTGCACGCGGGCCTGCAGCTGGCCGGTGTCCTGCGTGGGGAACAAGCCCTTGGGAATGGTGAGGTACAGCACCACGGTCAGCACCATGGTGAGCAACGCCACCAGCAGCGTGAGCGGCTGGTGCGCGATCACCCAGTGCAGCGAGCGGTCGTAGCGCACCATCACGCCGTCGAAGAAACGCTGGGCGCGCGCGCCGAAGCCGGTGCCCGATGCGTCTTTCTTCGGCTCATGCTTGAGCCAGCGCGCCGACATCATCGGCACCAGTGTGAGCGAGACCACGCCCGAGATCAGGATGGTGATCGCCAGCGTCACCGCGAACTCGCGGAACAGGCGGCCCACCACGTCGCCCATGAACAGCAACGGAATCAGCACGGCGATGAGCGACACGGTCAGCGAGATGATCGTGAAGCCGATCTGCGCGGCGCCCTTGAACGCGGCCTGCAATGGCTTCTCGCCCTCCTCGATGTAGCGCGCGATGTTCTCGATCATGACGATCGCGTCGTCCACCACGAAGCCGGTGGCGATGGTCAGCGCCATCAGGCTCAGGTTGTTCAGGCTGTAGCCCAGCAGGTACATCAGGCCGAAGCTGCCGATCAGCGAGATCGGCACGGCGATGCTGGCGATGACGGTGGCGCGCAGGCTGCCCAGGAAGGCGAAGATCACCAGCACCACGAGCACCACGGCCAACACCAGTTCCATCTCGACGTGCTGCACCGACGAGCGGATGCCGGCGGTGCGGTCGCTCAGCACCTCGATCTGCAGGCCCGCGGGCAGGCCGGCCTGCAGTTCGGGCAGCTGCTTCTTGATGGCGTTGACGGTGGCGATCACGTTGGCGCCGGGCTGGCGCTGCACGTTCAGGATGATGGCGGGCGTGAGCTGCACCTGCCCATCGACCTTGCGCCCGGACCACGCGCCCAGCTGGGCGTTCTCGGCGCTGTTGACCACGCGCGCCACGTCGACCATGCGGATCGGCGCGCCGTTCTTGTAGCTGACGATGAGGTTCTTGTAGTCGTCGACCGTGAGCAGCTGGTCGTTCGAGTTGATGGTGTAGGCGCGCTTGGGGCCGTCGAAGCTGCCCTTGGCGCCGTTGGAGTTGGCCGCGCTGATGGCGGTGCGCAGCGAATCCAGCCCGATGCCGTTGGCCGCCAGCGCCTGCGTGTTGGCCTGGATGCGCACGGCCGGGCGCTGCCCGCCGCTGAGCGACACGAGGCCCACGCCGGAGACCTGGCTGATCTTCTGCGCGAGCCGGGTGTTCACGAGGTTCTGCACCTCGGTGAGCGGCAGCGTGTCGGAGGTGATGGCCAGCGTGAGCACCGGCGCGTCGGCCGGGTTGACCTTGGCATACACCGGCGGCGCGGGCAGGTCGGCCGGCAGCAGCGAGCCGCCGGCGTTGATGGCGGCCTGCACTTCCTGCTCGGCGACGTCCAGCGTCTGGCCCAGCGAGAACTGCAGCGTGATGATCGACACGCCGGCCGCGCTGGTCGAGCTCATGCGGTCCAGGCCCGACATCTGGCCGAACTGGCGCTCCAGCGGCGCGGTGACGGTGTTGCTCATGACCTCGGGGCTGGCCCCGGGGTAGAGCGTCTGGACCTGGATGGTCGGGTAGTCGACCTGCGGCAGCGCCGCCAGCGGCAGGAAGCGGAACGCCACCAGGCCGGCCAGCACGATGGCCAGCATCAGCAGCGAGGTGGCGACCGGCCGCAGGATGAACGGGCGCGAGGGGCTCATGGGCTGCGCCGTCCCTCACCGCCGCGTTCGCCACCGCCGCCGGCGCCACCGCGCTCGGCCATGCGCTGCCAGCGCTCCAGCGCGGCGGGCTCGCCGCGGTCGAGGGCTTCGAGGAAACGCTTGCGGCGTTCGAGCTGTTCGGGATCGTCCTTGGCCGCATCGAGCATGCGCTGGCGCTGTTCGGCGGTGGGGAGCTTGGCGGGTGTGGCTGCAGGGGCAGGGGCTGCTGCAGGTGCTGGCGTTGCTGCCGCGGGCGCTGCAGCCGGCGCAGCCGTTCCAGCGGCGGGTGCGGCCGGGGCCTGCGATGGCGAAGCCGGCGCCGCCGCTTCGGCCGGACGGGCACCGCCGCCCTGAGCACCGCCAGCACCGCCAGCACCGCCCGCACCACCGCCACCTTCCTGCCGACGTCCTCCACGCCGTCCGCCTGGCGCGGCGGCGCCCGAGGCCGCACCGGCCGGCCGGTCGACCGTGGTCTGCACGCGCGCGCCGTCCTTCAGGCGGTCGCCGCCTTCGGTGACCACGGTTTCGCCGGGCTGCAGGCCCTTGGTGATGGAGGCGAAATCGACGCTCGATTCGCCGCGCGTCACCGGCCGCTGCGAAGCCGTGTTCTCGGCCGTCACCACGTACACGTAGTCGCCGTTCGGGCCGTGGCGCAGCGCCGTGACCGGTACCACCACCGCGCTGCTCACGGTGCGCAGCAGCAGCCGCAGGTTGACGAACTGGTTCGGGAACAGCGCGCCGTCGGCGTTGGTGAAGCGCGCCTTGGCCTTCACGGTGCCGGTCTGCGTGTCGACCATGTTGTCGAGCGTGGAGAAGCTGCCGTCGGCCAGCCGGCGCGTGCGCGTGCGGTCGAAGGCGGTGGTGGCGAGCGTGGCGCCCTGGCCCAGCCGCTCCTGTACCTCGGGCACGCGGTCTTGCGGAATGGCGAACTCGACGTCGATGGGCGCGATCTGCGTGATGGTGGCCACGCCGCCGGTGCTGCCGGTCGAGATGTAGTTGCCCGCGTCCACCGGCCGCAGGCCGATGCGCCCGCTCACCGGCGCCGTGATGCGGCTCCAGGCCAGGTTGAGCTTGGCGGTGTTCTCGTTGGCGCGGTCGATGGCCACGGTGCCTTCGAGCTGCTTGACCAATGCGGCCTGGGTGTCGACGTCCTGGCGGGCGATGGAGTCCTGCCCGAGCAGCGTCTGGTAGCGCTGCAGCGTGACGCGCGCCGCGGCCAGTTGGGCCTCGTCGCGCTGGCGGGCACCGGCGGCCTGCGCCAGCGCGTTCTCGAAGGGCTGCGGGTCGATGGTGGCGAGCACGTCGCCCTTCTTGACCATCTGGCCTTCCTTGAACAGCACGGCCGTGAGCACGCCCGACACCTGCGGCTGCACGGTCACGTTGGCCAGCGGCGTGACCGTGCCCAGCGCTTCGAGCTGCACCGGAATGTCGGCCTGCCGCGCGACGGCGGTGCCGACGGTGCTGGAGGCCGGACCGCCGCCACCTGCCCGCCCGCCCGGCCCGCCGCCGGGCCGGCCCGCGCCCTGGCCCGGTCCGCCCGCGCCGGGCGCCGGTGATTTGGAACGCTGGATCAGGTACCAGGCACCGCCCCCGAGCGCCACGAGCAGCAGCAGGGCCATCAGGCTCCCGAACCAGCGGCGTCGACGCGCCGGCGGATGGGTCGGCGACACGACGGGTGGCAGGGGTTCGGGGGGCGTTTGGGAATCCATGGGCGGTGCGTGCGAAGGGGTGCGAAAAGGCGGCCTGAAGGGAGGCGGCCTAGAGTACAGCGCGAAATATCACTCCCCAAGTTTTCCGTGCCGTAAAGCGACGGTAAAGCTTCCGTTTGCGCGGCGACCCCGTCATCCCGCGCCCGCCATTCGCGCCGGTGGCCGGCACTTCACGCCGCCCACCCGCATTTCGTCGCATGGCCGTGGCGAGGGCCGGGCGGCATCGGCACAGTCCGCTCCATCGATTCCCTGCCCCCTTTGTCTTCTTCCAACCGAACGGAGCCTCTCATGCTGATGCAAATCCTTCTTCACACCCCGAAGTGGGTGTTCGCCGTGTTCGTCCTGCTGGCCTGGCTCGGTGGCCGGCAGCTCGTGGCCAACCGCATCGGCCTGAACCGCGTGCTGGTGATGCCGGTCGCCATGGCCGGCCTGTCGTTCTGGGGCGTGGTGTCGGTGTCCGGCGAGTCGGCCGGCGCCCTGATCGGCTGGGCTGTGGCCGCGCTGCTGCTCATGGTGCTGGTGCTGCGCCGTCCGCTGCCGGCGACCACGCGCTACGACGCGGCGGCGCGCCAGTTCGAGGTGGCCGGCACCGCCGTGCCGCTGATGCTCATGATGGGCATCTTCCTCACCAAGTACGTGGTGGGCGTGTCGCTGGCCATGCATCCCGAACTGCGTCACCACGTGGCCTTCGCCCTGGGCGTGCCGGCGTTGTACGGTGCCTTCAGCGGCATCTTCGCGGCCCGTGCCGCACGCCTGTGGCGGCTGGCCGCCGCGTCGGGTGCGATGGTCAGCGGCGCCCGCGCAGCCTAAGATTCCGGCACCCCCGCCCGCCCTCGCCGCCAGGAACCGCCATGACCGTGCTCGTGTTGATCCTCAAGATTTCCATCTCGGTGGTGCTGCTTGCCTCGCTGGCCGAAGCGCTGGTGCTGTCGTGGCGCAACGGCTGGCGCAGCTACGACTGGAAGGCGGCGGGCATCTCGGTGTTCGACTTCCTGGTGCGCGAATACCCGCTGCGCTGGCTGCTGCCGCTGGCCTTCTGGGTCGGCGCCATGGACTGGCTCTACGCCCACCGGCTCTTCACGCTGCCGATGGACCACTGGACCGGCTGGCTCGCCTGCTTCGTCGGCCAGGAGTTCTGCTACTACTGGTACCACCGCGCCGCGCACCGCGTGCGCTGGTTCTGGTGTACCCACGCCGTGCACCACTCGCCGAACCAGCTGAACCTGTCGGCCGCCTACCGCTTCGGCTGGACCGGCCGGCTCACCGGCACGCTGGCCTTCTTCCTGCTGGCGCCGCTCCTGGGCATGCCGCCGCGGATCATCTTGCTGATGCTCACGCTGAACCTGCTCTACCAGTTCTGGATCCACGCGACCTGGATTCCGAAGCTCGGCCCGCTCGAATGGGTGCTCAACACGCCCTCGGCCCACCGCGTGCACCATGCTTCGAACCTGGAGTACCTGGACGGCAACTACGGCGGCGTGCTGATCGTGTTCGACCGCCTGTTCGGCACCTACATCCCCGAGCGCGCCGACCTGCCCTGCCGCTACGGGCTGGTGAAGCCGATCACCTCGTACAACCTGCTCGAGATCGAGTTCAGCCAATGGCGCGACCTGTGGCGCGACCTGCGCTCGGCGCGCTCGCTGCGCGCCTTCGTCGGCTACCTCGTGAAGCCGCCGGGCTGGCGGGCGGACGGGCCGGGCGAGACCACCGAGGAGCTGCGCCAGCGCGCGGCCCTGCCACCTTCACCGTCGATGCCGGCATCGGCCGCCAGCGACTTCGTTCCCCTTTCACCTGTCTCTCTCAAGGAGCTGTCATGACCCCCATGTCCCCTTCCTCCTCCTCCTCCTCTTCTTCGTCCGCCGACATCGAACGGCGCGCCCGCCGCCGCGCCGGCGCCAAGATGGGCTGGTTCATCCATGCCTTCGTCTACGTGGTCGTCAACGTCGGGCTGGTGGGGCTTGCCGCCTCGCGCGGCCACAACTGGGCCGTGTACCCGCTCATGGGCTGGGGCCTGGGCCTGCTGATCCATGGCGCCGTGGTCTGGCTCATTGCGCCCGGCGGCGGCCTGTACGACCGGCTGCTGGAGCGCGAGCGCCGCGCGCTGGGCGGCGAGGACCGCCGGTGAGCCTGGGCCTGTCGCTGTCGCCCCTTGCCGCCGGGCTCAGTGCCCGGTTCAGTGCCACCAACCTCCAGTCCATGCTGCGGCATGGGCTGATCACCGCGGTCTTCAACTGCATGATTGCCAGCGCGCTGACCATCGCCGGCGGCGGCAGCTGGGCCGCCCACATGGTCTATTCGCTGGCGATCGGCACCGCGAGCTGGCTGTTCATCGATGGCGGCCGGCTCCTCATCACCGGACACCGCGACGCCCTCTGGCCGAAATGGCCGTGGGGCCCGCTGCTGGTCGTGGTGGGCGTGACCTTCGGCTTCCTCACCGGCAACCTCATCGGCGACGCCTGGAGCGGCGCGCCCGCCTTCGACTTTCTCGACCTGCGGGGCCACAAGCTGGCCACGGGCGTCACCATCACCATCATCGCGGGGGCCGGCATCTGCTTCCTCTTCTACAGCCTCGGCAAGAGCAAGTACATGCAGAGCCAGATCGAACTGGCCCAGCGCAACGCCACCGAAGCCCGCCTCAAGCTGCTCGAAACCCAGCTCGAGCCGCACATGCTGTTCAACACGCTGGCCAACCTGCGCGTGCTGATCACCGTCGACCCGCCGCGCGCCGTGGCCATGCTCGACCGGCTCAACAGTTATCTGCGCATGACACTCAGCGGCTCGCGCGCGTTGTCGCATCCGCTGTCGGCCGAGTTCGACCGGCTGGGCGACTACCTCGAACTGATGTCGGTGCGCATGGGCGAGCGCCTGCGCTACACGCTCGACCTGCCCGATGACCTGCGCGACACGCCCGTGCCGCCGCTGCTGCTGCAGCCACTGGTCGAGAACAGCATCCGCCACGGGCTCGAGCCCCAGGTCGAAGGCGGCGAGATCGCCGTGCGCGCGCGCCGTGAGGCGGGCGAACTGGTCATCGAAGTGAGCGACACCGGCGTCGGGCTCGATGCGGCACCACCGCAGCCTTCGGAAGGCAGCGGCTTCGGGCTCGAACAGGTGCGCGAGCGGCTGGCCACCGTGTACGGTGAGCAAGGCCGACTGAGCCTGCGCCCCGCGCCGACGGGCGGCGGTACGTGCGTCACCCTGAATCTTCCCCTGCCTGCCTGACATGCCCCAAGACGACAAGACGATGCCCCTCACCGCCCTCATCGCCGAAGACGAACCCCTGCTGGCCCAGGCCCTGCAGGCTGAACTGGCCGCCGCCTGGCCCGAGCTGCGCGTGGTCGCCACCGCCCGCGACGGCCGCAGCGCCGTGCGCGAGGCGCTGAGGCTGCTGCCGCAGGTGCTGTTCTTCGACATCCGCATGCCCGGCCTGGACGGCTTGGGCGCCGCCGCCGAACTGGCCGACAGCTGGCCCACCGACGAGGCGCCGATGCCGCAGCTGGTGTTCGTGACCGCCTACGACGAGTACGCCGCGCGCGCCTTCGAGGCCGAGGCCATCGACTACGTGCTCAAGCCCGTGCAGCCCGAACGCCTGCGCAAGACCGTGGCGCGACTGCGGCAGGCATTGGCGGCGGCGCCGTCGATGACGCCCCCCGTTGCGGCCGACGAAGCGCTGGAGCGCACCCTCGCCCAGTGGCGCCAGGTTCTGGGCGCCGCCGGCGGTGCGCCGTCGGCATCGACGCCGCCATCAGCGCCGCTGCGCATGATTGCCGCGAGCGATGCCGGCGGCGCCACCGTGCGCATGGTGCCGATCGACGAGGTGCTGTATTTCGAGGCCGCCGACAAATACCTGCGCGTGCTCACCGCCACGCAGGAATACCTGATCCGCACGCCCCTCAAGCAACTGCTGCCCCAGCTCGACCCCGACACCTTCTGGCAGGTGCACCGGGCGGTGGTGGTGCGCAGCGCGGCCATCGAGGCGGTGCACCGCGACGAGGCCGGCAAGCTGCACTTGGCGCTGCGCGGGCGGGCCGAGAAGATCCCGGTCAGCCGGCTCTACGCCCACTTGTTTCGCGCCATGTGAAATCTGCGCGCCCAGCGCCCAGCAAAAAGCCGGCCTTTTCGGGGCCGGCTTTTTTCATTCAGTCACGAATGGCGTTGTAAATCAGCGCCAGTGGCCGTGCCCATGGCCGTGACCGCGGTAGTAACCACGACCGTAGTAGCGCGGGCCGTAATAGACCGGCGGCGGCGGTGCGTAGTACACCGGGGCCGGACGGTAATACACCGGCGGCGGCGGACGGTAGTAGACCGGGGGCGGCGGCGCGTAATACACCGGGGCCGGCGGTGCATAGACCGGGGCCGGGTAGTAGGCGGGTGCGCCCACGCCGACGGCCACGCCGGGCACGCCGACGCCGATCGACCAGCTCACGTCGCTGCGCGCGCTGGCCGAGGTGGCGGCAAACAGCGCACTGAAGGCCACCGCACCGGCGGCGGCCCATTTGAAGAAGGTAGAACGTGTGACGCTCATGATGTGGAACTCCTTGTTGAGGGGGCGTTGTGGGCCCATGTGTGTATTGAACGCCCCAAATGCAAACCGCGTGGACGCTGCATTGTGAAGAGCGTTGCCAAAAGTAACCCCCGCAGGCCCCCCTCTAGAATGACGCGATGACCTCCCCGACCGACAAAAGCGGCACCAAAACGACCGCTGCACCGAGCAATTTCCTGCGCCATGTGATCGAGAACGACCTCGCACAGGGTGCCTACGCAGGCCGCACCTGGGGCGGTTCCCCGGGCGACGCCGCCCACCACGCCCAGGGCATGCCCGACCCCGCCAAGGTCCGCATGCGCTTTCCGCCCGAACCCAACGGCTACCTGCACATCGGCCACGCCAAGAGCATCTGGCTGAATTTCGAGCTGGCCAAGGAATACGGCGGCGTGTGCCACCTGCGCTTCGACGACACCAACCCCGAGAAGGAAGAGCAGGAGTACGTCGATTCCATCCGCGACGCCGTGAAGTGGCTCGGCTACGAAACCTACCTGGCCGACCGCCCCAGCGCGCCCGGCACGATTCAGGAACACGAGTACTTCGCCAGCAACTACTTCGACTTCATGTACGAAGCCGCCGAGTACCTGATCGGCGCCGGCCTGGCCTACGTCGACGAGCAGACGCCCGAAGAAATGCGCGCCAACCGCGGCGACTTCAACACGCCCGGCACCGACAGCCGCTTTCGCAGCCGCACGCCCGACGAGAACCTGGCGCGCTTTCGCGAGATGCGCGACGGCAAGCTCGCCGACGGCGCCGCCATCCTGCGCGCCAAGATCGACATGGCGAGCCCCAACATCAACATGCGCGACCCCGCGCTGTACCGCATCCGCCGGGCCACCCACCACAACACGGGCGACAAGTGGTGCATCTACCCGATGTACACCTACGCGCACCCGATCGAAGACGCGCTGGAGCAGATCACCCACTCCATCTGCACGCTCGAATTCGAAGACCAGCGCCCCTTCTACGACTGGCTGCTCGACCGCCTGGCCGAAGGCGGCCTCGTCGCCAGCCCGCACCCGCGCCAGTACGAATTCGCCCGCCTGAACGTGACCCACGTGATGACCAGCAAGCGCAAGCTGCGCCAGCTGGTCGAAGAAAAGCACGTCGACGGCTGGGACGACCCGCGCATGCCCACCATCGCCGGCCTGCGCCGCCGCGGCTACACGCCCGCCGCGCTGCAGCTGTTCTGCGAACGTAGCGGCACCACCAAGTCGGGCGGCTGGATCGAATACGCCAGCCTGGAGGCCGCGCTGCGCGACACCCTCGACCCCATCGCGCCGCGCGCCATGGCCGTGCTCGACCCGGTGAAGCTCGTCATCACCAACTGGGGTGAGCTGATGGGCAGCAACGACGCGCTCGACGACTGCTCCGCCCCCGTGCACCCGCACCATCCCGAGATGGGCAAGCGCGAATTCAAGCTCGGCCGCGACGTCTGGATCGAGCGCACCGACTACGAAGACGTTCAGCCCAAGGGCTTCTTCCGCCTGTTCCCTGGCAACAAGGTGCGCCTGAAGTACGGCCACGTCATCGAATGCACCGGCGCCACGCGCGACGCCGACGGCAAGCTCCTCGAAGTGCAGGCCACGCTGGTGCCCGACACCAAGAGCGGGACGCCCGGCGCGGACGCGATCAAGGTCAAGGGCAACATCACCTGGGTGGCCGCGGCCGATGCCGTGCAGGCCGAGGTGCGGTTGTACGAGCGTCTGTTCGCCGAAGCCAACCCGGGCAGCGGCGAGCTGCTGGACGAGCTGAACAAGCACAGCCTGGAGGTGTGCACAGCCTTCGTCGAGCCGTCGCTGGCGAAGGCCGAGCCGGGCGTGGGCATCCAGTTCGAACGGCATGGCTACTTCGTGCGCGACACGAAGGGCGCCGCCGCCGGCGGACAGGTGGTGTTCAACCGCGCGGCGGGGATGCGGGACAGCTGGGCCAAGTAAGCCCGCTGGTCGCGTTCTCCTGCGAAGCCGGGGCCGTTGAGGCTCCGGCTTTTTTCATACCCTCATCGGTTGACATAAGTTATTGATTTGAAATAATTTTCCGTATAAATTAGGACTCTTGTTTTTTATACGGAAAATCATGGACTTCCAGGACATCGGCGACGACGCCCGGCGCCAGTACATCGATGCCAGAGCCACGTTCGAGGCCCTCGAAGCGGCACAGGTGCAAGCCGCAGGCGTGCGCGGCGGCATGTACTGGAAGACGGTGAACGGCATCGAGTACCTCGTGCGCACCAGCACCCGCAACGCACAAAAAAGCCTAGGTGCACGGAGCCCCGAGACCGAGGCCATCCACGCAGGCTTCATCCAAAGAAAGGAAGAAGCCGAGGGACGCATCAAGGATCTCGGCGAGGCACTCGCCCGCCATCAGCGCATGAACCGGGCCCTGTTCGTCGGCCGCGTGCCGACCATCGTCATCGATATCCTCGACATGCTCCAGCGTGCGGACATCGCAGAGCACTTCACCGTGGTGGGCACGCACGCGCTCTACGCCTACGAAGCAGCAGCGGGCGTGCGCCTGCAGAGTGCCGCCGTGGCCACGCGCGATGTCGACCTGCTCTGGGACACGCGCAAGCGTTTTCGCCTGGCAACGCAGCTCAAGCGGCTCGATTCGTCCATGCTGGCCTTGCTGCGCAAGGTCGACAAGACCTTCGCCTTGATCGCCGATCAGCGCTACACGGCGGTCAACAGCAAAGGCTTCGAGGTCGACATCCTGCGTCGCGAAGCACAAGAGCATGACCCCCACCCGGCACAGCTCAGCGACGATGAAGACGACTTCTGGGCCGTGCAAGCCCACAACGCAGAACAGTTGGTGAGCGCCCCGCGCTTCTCGGCCGTCGTGGTCGGCACCACCGGGCACATGGCGCGCATGAACACCGTGCATCCACTCGCCTTCGTGCGCTTCAAGCGGTGGTTAGCCCAGCGACCCGATCGCGATCCACTCAAGTCTGGACGCGACAGCTTGCAAGCGGACACCGTGGAAGAACTGGTGCGAGACTATCTGCCGCAGCTGGCCGATGCGCCACGCGATGCCACCCGCCCATGAATCTGCCAACCAGCTCCCGCCTCATCCGCTTCAACAAACCCTACGGCGTCCTCAGCCAGTTCACGCCCGAGGGCCGCTGGCGCGGGCTGAAGGACTTCATCGACCTCCCCGGCGTCTACGTCGCCGGCCGCCTCGATGCCGACAGCGAAGGCCTGCTGCTGCTCACCGACGACGGCAAGCTCCAGGCGCGCATCGCCGATCCGCGCTTCAAGATGGAGAAGACCTACTGGGTGCAGGTCGAGGGCGTGCCGACCGACGAAGCGCTCGAGGCGCTGCGCAACGGCGTGCAGCTCAACGACGGCCCCACGCGCCCCGCACGGGCGCACCGGCTCGATCCGCCGCCCGAGGTGTGGCACCGCGAGCCCCCCATCCGCGAGCGCAAGCTCATTCCCACCGCGTGGCTGGAGCTGGCGATCAGCGAAGGCCGCAACCGCCAGGTGCGGCGCATGACGGCGGCCGTGGGGCTGCCGACGCTGCGCCTCATCCGCGCCGCCATCGGGCCTTACACGCTCGACGGACTGGCGCCCGGCACCTGGCTGGAACAGAACGGTGGCTGAGCCGCCGCATAACCAACACTTCATTCGAATCCTGTCCATGCATATGAACTTCCCTTTCTCCGACCGCCCCTCTGCCGCATTGAACCGCCGCAGCGCCGTGCTCGGCGCCCTCGGCCTGCTGGCGCTGCCCGCCGGTGCCGCGGCCCCGGCCAAGAAAAACAAGCAGCAGGCGCCCGACGTCTGGCCGCACGCCTTGCTGGTGCCCGGCGGCGTCGCCCGCCTGTCGCTCGGCCCCGCGGCCACGCGCCCCAAGGCCTTCGCTGGTGATGTGCCGGTGCTGGTGCTCGGCGATCCGATCGAATGGACCGCGCTGGTCGGCATTCCGCTCGCCACCGTACCCGGCGAAGCCAGCATCAGCGTGCGCGCCGAGGGCAAGCCCGAACGCCAGATCGCCTACACCGTCGCCCCGAAGCAGTACCGCGAACAGCGCCTGACGGTGGCGCCGCGCACGGTCGACCTGTCGCCCGAGGACGAGGCCCGCTACGTCAAGGAACGCGATCACCTGACCAGCGTGATGGCCACCCTCACCGACCTGCGCCCCGACACCGCGCTGCAGATGCGCGTGCCCGTGCCGGGCCGCCGCTCCAGCTCCTTCGGCCTGCGCCGCGTATTCAACGGCCAGTCGCGCAATCCGCACAGCGGCATGGACATCGCGGCCGGCACCGGCACGCCCGTGCGCGCGCCGCTGGCCGGCAAGGTGATCGACACCGGCGACTACTTCTTCAACGGCGGCACCGTCTGGGTCGACCACGGCGGCGGTCTGCTGACGATGTACTGCCACCTGAGCCGCTGGGACGTGAAAGTGGGCGACGTGCTCAAGGTCGGCGACCAGCTGGCCGCGGTGGGAGCGACGGGGCGGGTGACCGGGCCGCACCTGCATTGGGGAGTGATGCTGAACCGGACGATGGTGGACCCGGCGTTGTTCGTTGCGGGTTGAGTCGCGCGCAGGAACAGGCCCTCACCGCCCTCGGTAATCTCGGCGCATGACGACCCGAACCAAGTCCTTTCTCATCTGGCTCGCCGTCGTCCCCGTGCTCACGGGCCTGTGCCTCATCGGCCTGAGCCTGTTGCCGCTGTGGTTCGCGTACCTCCTGCCCTATGCGATCGGGGCGGCCGTGCTGGTCGTCCTCGTGGCGGTCTTGGCCGCAGGCGGCGCGACCCGGACCCTCGGTGCGAGCGTTGCGGGGCTCGCTGGTGGCGTCGTGCTGGTGAGCGTTGCCTTCAGCATCGCCGACGCCGCACGTCGGGCGGATCGGGACGCTTCGTACAAGGAATTCCGGGCGTTCAGCCAGACCGTGGCGCGCGGCGACCGGAAGGCCACGGCGTCGGCGCTCAATGACCTGCGGCACTTCACGCCGGCCGAAGCGCTCTGCGTCCTGGGCGCCGACAGCGGGAGCGGCGGCTCGGGATATCTGATGCCCGAAGGGCCGGACACGCAGCGCACCCGCATGGGGCAGCGCTACTTCATCTCGACGCCGCGACTTTTCGAGGTGGCCGAGATCCTCGTTTCGACGCAGCCGGCCCAGCGTGAAACGCAGGTGGCCCTGTCTCAAATGCTGCAGAGCTTGTACTGGCGCGACGACCCCTCGGCATTCCCGCGCTGGGAACAGCTCTGGCTGCGCACAAAAACCGCCACGGACGGCACCGCCGGATGGCACTTCGACGGCGCCCGTTTGAGGCGGCCACCCGCGCGGTGCGGAGGAGACGACGACACGCACCTGGCCGGACTGGTCAAGGAGATCAACAAGCCGCCCGAAACACCGGAAGAAGCGCGTGCCCCCGAGTCCGGCAGCTCGCAGGCGCGGCAAGCCGCGGACAACGCGCTGCGAGACGCGCAGAGCAACGCGGTCGCGCGGTGAAGACCCGGGCGCCCGCCCCCGGCTTATAAAGAGATCTTTCGAGGAGCGAGGCGAGCGACCGATGGCAAAACAGACAAGAGCCGAGCGCCGACGCGAGCGCGCGCGACAGGAACTGGCCGGCAAGGCCTGGATGGCGATCTTCGTCGGCATCCTGCTGCTGGTGGTCGCCCCCGTCTTCCTGAAAGGGCCGATCGTGGGCACGCTGGGGCCGGCGCTGCGGCCTGCCGGTTGGGTCGCACTGGCGATCGGGGCCGTGCTGCTGGGCTTGCACTACGTCGTCCGTCGTCAGGCCACCCGCGTGGAGATCGAACCCGCGGCAGCTCGCGCTCCCGCACGCCCCGCGCCCGCCTCGACAGCCGGGCGTCGCGAGCCCGTGCTGTCGCCCGCGCCATCGACAACGCCCCATGCGGGCCAGGAATCGCAGTGGAGCCCCGCCGTACTCCAGGCCATCGAATGGCGTCGCTTCGAGGCCTTGTGCGAAGCGCTCTACGCACAAGCCGGGTTCACCACGCGCAGCCAATCGCACGGCGCGGACGGCGGCGTCGATATCTGGCTGCAGTCCAGGCACAGTGACGTGCCGCGCATCATCCAGTGCAAGCATTGGCAGAGCAAAGCCGTGGGCGTCAAGGAGATGCGCGAGTTCCTCGGCGTGATGGCTTCGCACCAATTGAAGAGCGGCACCTACGTGACGAGCTCGACCTTCTCGGCGGAAGCGGCGGCGTTTGCGAAGGCGAACGGCATCCACGCCCAAGACGGCGCGGCCCTGCTCAAGCTGATCGGCCAGCGCACGCCCGAACAACAAGCGGCACTGCTCGCCGTGGCCTACGAAGGGGAGTACTGGCGGCCGACCTGTGCGAGTTGCGGCACCAAGATGGTCGAAAGAAGCTCGTCCAAGAACGACGGCAGCTTCTGGGGCTGCGCCAACTACCCGAAGTGCCGGGGCCGGACGATCCCGAAGTCGAAGGCATCCGCGACGATCTGACCAGGAAGCGCGCCATGGCCCATCCAGCGATATTCACCGAAGCCTGCCTCGCCTCCTCGTTCGCCCCCACCGAACGCCGCGAAGCCCTCGCCCGCCTCAACACCCTCTTGCACCCCGCCCTGCAGCGGATCGTCGCCGCCGAGGTCGCCGCGGGCAACCGCGTCGTCGATGCCGGCGTCGACTGGCCCGACGAGGGCTCGGTGCACGTCACGCTCCAAAGGCACTTCACGGCCCGGCACGCCGGCAAGCAGGCCGCTTTCAGCCTCTGCGACGACCCGCACTACTGGCATGCCGACTACAGCACCGCGGACAAACCACGGCACCTGCTGATCTGCTGAACTGAAGGGCGTCGGCCTCAAAGCGGCCTGGTCAGGTACACCGCCTCGCGCCCGACGATCGTGCGCTGCGCGGGCATGAAGATCGTGCAGTCGTCGCACGGCGCGCGGATTTCGTCCGGGCCGTTGGTGGCGATCAGTTCGCCCTTGGCGAAGGTCTCGAAGCCGATCAGCGGGCGCACGAAGGCGAAGTCTTCCGACTTGATGACGTGCGTCTGGAGCAGCTCGAAGCGGCGCTGCTCGCCGGGCGCGGGCACGGCCGGGTCCTTGTCGATGAGGCCGAAGTGCGCCAGGAAATCGAGCGAGATGGCGGTGGCCAGCTCGGAGGCCGAGCGCAGGAAATGCTGGCCGCACTCGGCCACCAGCGCCACGCCCTTGCCGTCGGCCCGGCCATGCTGGCCGTGCTGGATCAGCGGCGTGCCCGAGCCCAGGCCGTCGGGCATCACCAGGTGCACCGACGGGCGACCGATGGCCATGGCGGCCTCGGCGTTGCGGTCGAAGGCCGGGTACACCCAGAACGGGATCACGGGCTGGCTCGTGGAATGAATGTCGAGGATGTGGTCGGCCGCGCTCACCACCGGGCGCAACTCGCGGGCGCGGCGCAGCTCGGGGCTGTCCTCGCTGCCGTCGAGCCATTCGGGCGACCACACGCGGTTGAGGTTGTGCACCAGCTGGCGGCTGTCGAACGGCAGCGCCTCGTTGAAGGACTCGTAGGCCGCCACGTTGGCAAAGCTGACGGTGAGCGTGCCGATCTTCGGGCGCACGCCGGTGTCGAGCAGGTGCGTGGCCGCGGTCATGCCGCAGATCTCGTTGCCGTGCGTCAGCGCGTTGATCAGCACGTGCGGACCGGGCTTGCCGGATTCGAAGCGGTGCACGTAGTCGATACCGACGTTGCCCTCGCGGTAGGCGGAAAGATCGCGGGGGAGGACTTCGAGGGCGGGGGGAGATTGGGTCATGGGGTGGTGAACAGGTGGGATCGGAGGCCGCCGGCAAGTTTGCTACAGCTGGCAAATTCGTGCCGTGAGCCGCAAATCCCCCGATGCGGCTCATGTCCTGAGCCGCATCTCCCTCACCGGCCTCTCGCCCTTACCAATTCACTTCCCGCTCCGGCGTCGCCGAAATGTGGTGGATCGACAGGTCCGCCCCGTCGTATTCCTCTTCCTGCGACAGCCGCAGCCCCATGGTCGCCTTGAGCACGCCGTACACCACCGCGCCGCCGATCAGCGCCCAGACCACGCCGAGCAAGGTGCCGATGAGCTGCGCCCACAGGTTCACGCCACCGATGCCGCCCAGCGCCTGCGTGCCGAAGATGCCGGCCGCGATGCCGCCCCAGGTGCCGCACAAGCCGTGCAGCGGCCACACGCCGAGCACGTCGTCGATCTTCCATTTGTTCTGGGTGCGCGTGAACATGAAGACGAAGATGGCGCCGGCCACGCCGCCCGCCACGAGCGCGCCCAGCGGGTGCATGAGGTCGGAGCCGGCGCACACGGCCACGAGGCCGGCGAGCGGGCCGTTGTAGACAAAGCCGGGGTCGTTCTTGCCCATGGCCAGCGCCACCAGCGTGCCGCCGACCATGGCCATCAGCGAGTTGACGGCGACGAGGCCCGAGATCTTGTCGATGCTCTGCGCGCTCATCACGTTGAAGCCGAACCAGCCCACGCACAGCACCCACGCGCCCAGCGCCAGGAACGGGATGTTCGACGGCGGGTGCGCGCTGAGCGAGCCGTCGCCGCGGTAGCGGTTGCGGCGCGCGCCCAGCAGCAGCACGGCCGGCAGCGCGAGCCAGCCGCCCACGGCGTGCACGACGACCGAGCCGGCGAAGTCATGGAACTCGTGACCCGTGACCGAGGCGATCCAGCCCTGGATGCCGAAGGCCTTGTTCCAGGCGATGCCCTCGTACAGCGGGTAGACGAAACCGACGATCACCGCGGTGGCGATCAGTTGCGGCCAGAACTTGGCGCGCTCGGCGATGCCGCCCGAGATGATGGCCGGAATGGCCGCCGCGAAGGTCAGCAGGAAGAAGAACTTCACCAGCTCGTAGCCGCTTCTTGCCGACAGTTCGGTGGCACTGACGAAGAAATGCGTGCCGTAGGCCACACCGTAGCCCACCAGGAAGTACACGATGGTCGACACCGAGAAGTCGACCAGGATCTTGACCAGCGCATTGACCTGGTTCTTCTTGCGCACGGTGCCCAGTTCCAGGAAGGCAAAGCCGGCATGCATGGCCAGGACCATGATGGCGCCGAGAAGGATGAACAGCGCGTCAGCGCCCTGTTTGAGTGCGTCCATGAGAGCTTCTTGCAGGTTTTTGGTTTGATTTGGTGCGTCGCACCCGAACGGCTCGGGGCGCCGGCGCAAGAAAGCAAAAATGGTGCCTGCAGGCTCTTGAATGGTGCGAAACGACCCAGGAATGGGCCGATTTCGCGGGACGCGCACCGGATCGGAACGCGCCGAAACCCTCAGCCCGCGCCGCCGCGCAGCGCGTCGCGATACCGCCGGCTGCAGGGCACGCTCGTCCCGTCGCGCATGTGCAGCCGGGCGTCGCCGCCGTCCAGCGGCTCGATCTCCTTGATGCGGCCCAGGTTCACGGCGTGGCTGCGGTGCACGCGCACGAAGGTCGCCGGGTCGAGCTGGGTCAGGAAGTCGGTGAGCGTGGCGCGCAGCAGGTAGTCGTGGCCGTTGACGTGCAGGCCGACGTAGTTGCCCTCGGCTTGCAGCCAGTCGATGTCGGTGGCGGCGATGAGGAATTCGCGGCGCAGCTTGCGCACGAGAAAACGTTCGGGGCGTGCCACCACGGGCGATGGCGCCGGCGGCGCTTCGACAGCGGGCGCGGGAGGCACGGCAGCGTCGGTGGGCGCCTCGGCGGCCACCGGCGGCATCGCAGCCTCGGCCGCCCCTGCATCCTCCGGCGCGTCGAGCACCCGCGCCTCCCCCTGCAGCCGCAGCATGAACAGCCGGTAGGCCCAGATACCGAAGACCATCGACACGTATGCGCGCACGTCCTTCAGGTATTCGTAGCCCCACTGGCCGCGCCAGTCCGCGAAGTCGTAGCGCTCGCCGACCGCTGCGTAGGCCAGCGCGCGCAGCGCGAACATGGCCACCACGTGCACCACGCTGAAGACCACGCTGGCCACCGCATGCCCCGCCAGGTAGCGCAGCAGGTGCCTGCGCGGCAGCGGCGACAGCCAGCGCTCGACCGCCACGATGCCCGGCACCAGCGCCAGCAGCACGAGGTGGCTGGAACCCTCCCACACCAGAATCTCCCAGGTGGCGTGCGGCACGGCGCGCCGCCCTGCATCGACCAGCGCCACCGAGGTGTTGAACACGGCCTGCACCGCCATGACCACGATCCAGAAACCCACCTCCACGTACCGCCGGATCGGCTCGTAGCGTTCGTACAGGTTCTTGCGCGGGTCTCGCATGCGGCGAATTCTCGCGAAAACAGGCCCCTGGGGTCGGCCCATTTCGTCCCTGCGGGGCACCGCTCGTCACAAAGCGGGAGCGATCCGTCCCCTTGCCGCCCCCGGCCGGGGCCGCGGGCCCGAGCATCGCGGCTTCTTCGCTTCGAGGCGCCTGCAATGACCACCGCAACCACCCACCCGGCCGACCCACGCCGCCACGACATCGACGCCCTGCGCGCCCTCGCCTTCCTGCTCGTCATCCTCTACCACGTGGGCATGTACTACGTGGCCGACTGGCCCTGGCACCTGAAGAGCCCGCACGCGGCCGAGTGGCTGCCGTGGCCGATGCGGGTGCTGAACCTGTGGCGCATGGACCTGGTGTTTCTCATCTCGGGCGTCTCGCTCGGCTTCCTGAGCCGGGGCCAGGGCACCTGGGGCCTGCTGCGCAGCCGGGGCCTGCGGCTGATGCTGCCGCTGGCCTTCGGCATGGCGGTGGTCGTGCCCTACCAGGCCTATGCCGAGGGCGTGGCGCGCGGGCTGGTGGCGCCGGGCTTCGGCACCTTCCTGCTGCGCTACCTGTCGATGGGCGCGCCGTGGCCCAAGGGCGCGTTCGCGGGGGCGGAGTTCGGCATCACCTGGAACCACCTCTGGTACCTGCCCTACCTGTTCCTCTACACAGCGCTGGTCGCGCTGACGTTGCCGCTGTGGCGCTCGGCGGCCGGCCAGTGGGTGCGGCGGCGCTTCAACGGGCTGCGCGGCTGGCAGCTGCTGGTGCTGCCGGCGCTGCCGCTGCTGGCGTGGACGGTGCTGCTGGCGCGGCACTTTCCGGCCACGCACAACCTGGTGTGGGACTTCCACCTGCACAGCATCTACTTCACCGTCTTCCTCTACGGCTACTGGATGGGCGTGGACACGGGCATCTGGCGCGAACTCGAACGGCTGCGCCGCGTGTCTCTATTGCTGGCGGTGGCGGCGATCGGCGCGCTCATCGCGCTGCGTGTCGGGGCCAAGGCGCCGCCCACGGGGCTGCTGATGGACGTGCTGCGCAATGCCTACCTGTGGCTCGCGGTCGCCACCATCCTGGGCCACGGCCATCGCCACCTGAACCGCCCCTGGCCGTGGCTGCGCTGGGCCAACGAGTCGGTCTACCCCTGGTACATGCTGCACCAGACGCTGATCGTCGCGGGGGTGGCGCTGCTGGTGCCGCTCGCGCTGGGCCCGGTGTGGGAACCGATGGCGCTGGTCGCCGTGACGATCGCCGGCTGCTGGCTGCTGACCGACGGGCTGATCCGCCGCATCGGCTGGCTGCGCCCGCTGTTCGGGCTGAAGCGCAAGCCCGAGGCCGAGCCTGCCGTGGTGCTTACGTCGCCTGCTTCGGCGTCGTCGATGCCTCGTCCACCGGCACCAGGATGGCGTTCGCCGTCGCCACGAGCTTGAGCTTGTCTTCGCCCTGGCCTTCAGGCCGCGCGAACAGCTCGGCCCCGACGAACACCTGCTTGCGCCCCGCCTTCACCACGCGCCCGCGCGCCACGAAGGCCTCGCCGATGGCGGGCGAGATGCAGTTGATGGAGAAATGCGAGGCCAGCACGCGGCCCGCCACGGTGGCGGCCGCGAAGCCGCTCACGGTGTCGAGCAGCGCGGCGATCATGCCCGCGTGCAAGAAGCCCGCGTACTGGCCCATGTCTTCCTCGCGCCATTTCATGCGCAGTTCGGCCTGCCCGTCGGCGGCCTGTGTGACGTCGAAGCCGGCCCAGCGGTTGAAGGCGGCCGAACGGTTGATGGCCTGGATCGTGTCGAGCATGGGGGTGTCCTCTCAAGATGAATGTGGAAAGTGAGGCCCACTCTAGAAAGCCGCGCCGCCGCGCACCGTCTCTTGGGTGACCGGTTTGCCGCCGACAGATGCCTGCGCGACAGCAACGCGCCCGCGTCACCTCGGCGTCATGAAAAAAACTTCGCAACGCCTTAACCCCGTTCGCCCGCCCCGTCCGTAGAAGCAGAGATTCGTCACTGACTTTCTTCCGGAAGGCTTTCCATGCACACACCGTTCTCCGCCCGTCCCCTCCTGCGTACCACCGCCCTCGCCGCCCTCTGGCTGACCGCAGGCGCCGGTGCCCATGCGCAGCTGCAGGCCGATGCCTCGCGCATCACCCAGGTCAAGGTCTACCCCGGCAGCGCCACGGTGGAGCGCGTGGCGCGCGTCGCGGCGGGCAGCCGCTCGGTCACCTTCGCCTGTCTGCCGGCCGGGCTCGACGTGCAGAGCCTGCAGGTGTCGGCCGACGCGGCGGTGCGCGTGGGCGAGACCTCCGTGCTCAGCGAGGCGCGCGAGCTGTCGGCGAACTGCGCCACCAGCGCGCTCGACGGCCGCATTCGCGAGCTCGAAGACCAGAAGGCCGCGCTGCAGGCCGAGACCGATGCGCTGGGCATGGTCACGGGGTATCTCAAGGGGCTGTCGGGCGGCGAATCGGGCCCCGGCGCGCGTGCGCCGATCGACGCGCGCAACCTCACCGCCGTGACCGACGCGATGCGCCGCTCGGGACAGGACGCGCTGCTCAAGCAGCACCAGATCCAGCGCCGCCAGACCGACCTCGACCGCCAGCTCAAACCACTGCTGGCCGAGCGCGGCCGCACGCAGGGCCAGGGTGCGCAGGTGACGGCCGTGACCGTCACGCTGGCCGCCAGTGCCGACGCCGACGTGAAGCTCAGCTACCAGGTCAACGGCCCGGGCTGGACGCCGAGCTACCGCGCGCTGCTCGACACCACGACGCGCAAGGTGCGCATCGAGCGCCAGGCGCTGTTGGCGCAGGCCACGGGCGAGGACTGGCGCGGGGTGAAGCTGGTGCTGTCCACCGGCCAGCCGCGCCGCGAGACCACGGGGCGCACGCCGAGCGCGTGGCGCATCGGCATCGAGCCGCCGCCGCGCGCGAATGCCGACTTGGCGTACATGGCCGCGCCGATGGCCGCCGCCCCTTCCCCCATCGCCGCCGACCGCAAGATGGCCATGGAGCGCACACGCGAGCCGCTGTTCGACGTGAGCGTGTTCGACAACAGCTTCGCCACCGAATTCGCCGTGCCGCAAAGCATCGACGTGCCTTCCAACGGCCAGCGCGTGACCCTGGCGCTGGGCCAGCACGAGGACACGGCGCAGCTCGCCGCGCGCACCAGCCCGCGCGTGGACCCGAGCGCCTTCCTGGTCGCCGAGATGGCACAGCCCGCGGGCGTGTGGCCGGCCGGCCCGATGCAGCTGTACCGCGACGGCAACTTCGTCGGCCAGGGCCGCTGGAACGCGCCGAGCGACGCCAAGCTCACACTCTCGTTCGGCCGCGACGAACTGGTGCGCGTGCAGGTCGAGCCCGAGCGCGACAACCAGGGCTCGGGCGGCTTCGTCGGCTCGCGCGCCGAGCGCCAGGTGCAACGCGCCTACGTGGTCGAGAACCGCCATCGCACGCCGATCGCCGTGCAGGTGCTGGAGGCCGCGCCGGTGTCGGTCGACGAGCAGGTGCGCGTGACCACGCGCTTCGCACCGCAGCCAGCCGAGCAGGCGTGGAACAAGCAGCCGGGGCTGGCGATGTGGCGCTTCGACCTGGACGCGGGGCAGACGGCGCGCGTGTCAGCGGACTACACGATCGGGTATCCGAAGGATGCGCGGTTGCAGATGCGCTGAACGGGACCGGTTCGGGGCGCGTGCACAGGACACCGGGTACTCCCCTCCGCGAATGTCCCCCGGGCTTCGCCCTCCTCCTTGATTTCGCTGCGGGGAGCACCCAGTGCCCTGCGCACGAGGGCACGCGGTCGGTTCTCGGCTGATCAACCAGTGCGCTGAAAACGATCACGCTGATGGGGTGCCTTGCGCAGCGAAATCAAGGAGGAGCCCGAAGGGCGGGGGACATTCGCGGAGCAAGGTGCCCCGTCGGCGTGATCGCACCCCGAACAACGGCACTCAGAAATCAAACTTCGCCGACACCTCGAAGGTCCGCCGCGGCGCCAGCAGCACCTGGCTCGCGGCGCGGCCGGTCCAGGTCGCGTAGAGCCGATCCGTCAGGTTGCGCACGCGAAAGCTCAGCAGCGCATTCTTCAGGCGGTAGCTCACCGCCGCATCGACCGTCGTGAAGCCGTTGATGCGGATCTGATTAGCGTTGTCGGTGTACATCGGCCCCGTGTGGTTCAGCGCCGCGAAGTACTCGAACTTCGAGCCGTCGGGCCGGTAGGTGGCGAAGATGTTGGCCATGCGCTCGGGCACGTTCGGCGGGGTCTTGCCCACGCGCGAGACGTTGCCGGCTTCGACCAGCGTGTCGAAGCGCGCATCGAGCGCCGCGAGGTTGCCCGCCAGCGTCCATTCGCGCGTGGGCTTCCACACGGCCGACAGCTCGAGGCCGCGCGACGACTGGCGGCCGTTGTTCACGGTGGTGGCGGCGTTGTTCGGGTCGCGCGAGAGCACGTTGTCGAGTTCGATCTTGTACAGCGCGGCTGTCCACTCGAGGTTGGCCGCGGGCAGGCTCTGCTTGAAGCCCACCTCGGCCTGCTTGCCGCGCGACATCGGGAACGCGGCGTTCGACGCCGACAGCAGGAACAGCGAACCCACCGGCAGCGTGGCGTTGGTGTACTGCGCGTACAGGCTCGACTGCGGCGACAGGTCGTACACCGCGCCGAGGCGCCCCGAGGTGGCGCGGTAGCTCGCGCCGAAGCGCGCGACGCTGCCCGCGTTCAGGTCCCAGATGCGGCGGTCGACCTCGGTGCGGTCGTGGCGCAGGCCGCCGACCAGCGTGAGGTCGCGCATCGGCTTGAGCGCGTCTTCCACGAAGACCGACGCGACCTTCACGCGCGAGAAGGTGTCGGCGCGGTTGCCCGCGCCGGTGGTCAGCGCAGGGTTGTCGTCGAAGTAGCCGGTGTACGGGTCGAACACGGGCACGCGCAGTTGCGCGGCGGTGGCGGGGCTGCTGTTGGAGAAGCGGCGCTGGCTGCCGAAGCGGGTTTCGCTGTACTCGCCGCCGACGACGAAGCGGTTGTCCAGCCCGGCGATCTTTCCCTTGTGCGTGGCGTCGAAGCGGTCGAGCCAGAAGTCCTGGTCGTGCGTGATGAGCGTCTGGTCGCGCGCGATGCTGGCGGGCGGCACGAAGGTGGCGCTCTCTGAATTGCGGAACATGCGCCTGGACTGGTTGGCCGAGAACTCGTTGCGCCACGACCAGCCGCCGTCCAGTTGCCCCGTAAGGCGCGCGCGCAGCCAGTAGGTTTCGGACGAGTTCTCGTCGTCGCGCACGTTGTAGTTGGTGCGCGCCATGCGCCGGTCGATCACGCGGCCGTCGGGCGTGCTGACCACGTTCGTCGGCTGCGTGGCGAAGCTGCGCGGCACGAGCGGCGTGCCCCAGTAGGCGTCGTTGTCGTCGCGCAGGTAGTCGAACGACAGGTCGAGCTTGACCGAGCCGCCCAGGTCCACCAGCAGGCCGCTCGTGAAGTGGTCGATGCGCTCGCCGTTGCGGTCGATGGTGCCCACCTTCGTGTCGTTGCGGCTGTAGTCGAGCCGGTAGGCGCTGGCTTCGCCCAGCGCGCCGCCGAAGCCGAAGGCCGCGCGCGTGGAGCCGTAGCTGCCGTACGACAGCAGCGCCTCCTTGTGCGGATTGCTGCGGTCGGGCCGCTTGGTCACGAAGTTGACGATGCCGCCGATGGCACCTTCGCCGTCGAGCACCGAGGCCGGGCCCTTGAGCACTTCGATGCGCTCGTAGTTCCAGGTGTCCTGCACGCGGTTGGTGACGCCCGCGCCCGAGCTGCGCACGCCGTCGTACAGGTACATGAGGCTGGTGAAGCCGCGCAGCGACAACGTGGTCGGCGACGACGGCGGGCCGCCGCCCGACAGGCCCGCCATGCCGCGCAGCGCCTCGCTGAAGGTGCGCGCGCCGCGTTGCTGGATCGCGTCCTGCGACAGGATCTCGACCGAGGCCGGCGTCTCGCGCACCGAGAGGCCCAGGCGCGAAGCCGAGCCGCTCGACTCATCGAGGTGCAGGCTGTTCGCGTCGCGGCTGCCTTCGATGGTGACGGTGCCGAGTTCGGCGTTGTTGCTGCTGCTGTCTTGTGCAGAGGCGACTTGCAAGGCGGTGAAGGCGGCCAGCGCGACGGTGGTGCGGGTGAACGGGGTCATGGAACGGTGCGTGGAAGAAATGAAGAAAGCGTCAGGCCACCGAGAAGCGCCGCAGCCGCCAGGCCGCAAGGCCGAACAGCAGCAGGCTCGGCACCAGCAGTTGCAGCACGGCCAGCGCGGCCTGTCCGCGCACGAGCTCGGCGGGCTCCTCGTGCCAGGCGAAGGCGGGCATGCGGTCGAAGTCGGCCGGGGCGAGCGCATCGCGCGCGTCGATGCGCGGGAAGAAGAAGTCCTTCCAGGCCTCGTGGTGCGCCACGGTCTGGGCATCGAAGCGCGCATGGCGGCGTGCGCCGTTGCCGGCCAGCGCGGTCATGCCTTCGTAGGCCACGGCCGCCGGCGACACGGCGCCGAAGCGGCCCACCAGCGCCTGCTGTTGCGCCTGCTGCGCGTCGAAGCGCGCGAGCGCGGGGCGGATCGCTTCGTCGACCTCGCGCTGGATGCGGTAGTTGGCCAGCGAGCGGCCGGCGATCTCGATCTTGCCGTCGCGCGGCACGAGGATGGCGCCCTGCCCCACGTGCTGGTACTCGGTGCCCAGCAGGTCCTGGTAGCGCTTCATCGCCTCGGCCGTGACCACGCGCTGGCGCGTGGCCAGCTCGGTGCGCGACGGCGCGGGCGCGGCCTGCGTGACGGCCAGGTTCAGCAGCACCGGCGCCACGAGCACCAGCAGCACCCAGGCGATGACGAGCACCATCGCGTTGGTCGCCGACGAGGCGCCAAAGGCGTTCACCGCCACCACCAGCGCGAACCAGAACAGCGCGTAGGCGCCGACCAGCAGCGCCCACCACAGCGTGGCGCTGCCCGCGCCACCTGCCGTGAGCCCCGCATGGCGCGCGATCCACAGCACCGCCACCGGCAGCAGCACGGCCGGCCCCAGCAGCACGGCGGCGCGCACCGTGAGCTTGCCCGCGAGCAGCGTGCGCAGCCGCAGCGGTTGCGACAGCAGCAGGCGCAGGGTGCCGTTCTCGCGCTCGGCCGACAGCAGGTTGTAGCTGAGCGCGAAGATGAGCAGCGGCAGCAGGTAGACGATGACGAAGGCCAGGTCGAAATGCCCGCTCAGCAGGTGCCACGGGTTCTCGATGTCGCTCGGGTTCATGAACACGACGCGGCTCTGGTTCGTGACCTGGTACTGGCTCGGGAACAGGTCGCTCTGCCCCAACGCCACCGGGCCCAGCGGCGCGGTCGGCAGCAGCACGTGCTGGCCGCCGTAGCCGCTGGCCATGCGCGACGGGTCGGCCGGGTTCTCGAAGGGCGTGGGCTGTGCGGTGCCGGCCAGGATGGCTTCGAGCAGCGTGCGCTGCGCGGTGCGGGTGTCGCGGTCGGCCTGCGCCACGGCCGCCTGCGCGCGGTCGCGCTGGGCGGTCTGCAGCAGGCCGTTGCCCAGTGCATAGGCCACGAGCAAGAGGAACAGCGCGCCGACGACCCACAGGCCGCGCTCGGCAAGCATCAAACGCACTTCCTGGCGCATCACGGCCAGCAGGCGGCGGCCTTGGGGAGGATGGATGGACATGGGTGGCATCCCCTCTCAGAGCGCGCGCTGGCGCAGGGTGGCAAAGGCCGCGAACGCCGCCGCGAGCAGCAGGCCGGCGCACAGCACGAGGAAGCTGCGCGTCTGGTGCCGCAGCGCCCACCCGGCCCCCGGCGGGTGGTAGTCGAAGGGCGGCACGGTGGCCCAGAGCTCGGGTGTGGCCTGGTAGGAGAAGTGGCGGTCGCCGAGCGGATCGGCGTGCGCCACCAGGTCCTTGCTCATCAGGTCCTGGATGTGGCGGCGGTGCAGTTCGGCGGCCGTGGTGAAGCGGCGGTGGTGCGAGAAGTCGGTGCCCGCCATGCCCATCGAGAAGCTGCGCACCGCGAGCAGCGGCAGCAGCAGGCCGCTCCACTCCTGCACCTTTTGCTGCTGCTCCCAGGTGTCCCACAGGCGGCCGTAGTGGCGGTCGTACACGGGGTACGAGGCCTGGTCGTCCAGGCGCAGCGCAATGCCCCACTTGCTCAGCGGCACATCACGGCCCCAGCGCTCGGTGGTGCCGAAGTTCTGCTGCCAGACCTGGTTCGACACGGCCTTGAGTTCCGCGCCGAGCGCCTGGTTGAACGCCAGCCGCGTCGGGCTTGGGAACCAGGTGCGCGAGAGTTCGGAGAGCACGCGCGGCGCCATCACGGCCTGCCCGATCCACAGCGCGAGCAGCACGGTGATCGCCATGCGCGAGGTGGACGACAGCGCCGACACGCCCAGCACCAGGCACACGAAGATGCCGAGGTAGACCGCGTAGCCCAGCGACCACGCGCCCAGCCGCAGCAGCGCATCGACGCGCCCGCCCGGCTCCGCGCCCACCGCCACGGCCACGGCCGCCACGAGGGCCGCCGGCACGAGCAGCACCGCGAGCAGCGCCGACAGCGCGAGCGCCTTGCCGGCCAGCAGCCGCAGCGGCGCCACGCCCAGGCTCAGCGTCTGGCGCAGGATGCCCTGCTCGCGCTCGCCCGCGAAAGCGTTGAAGCCCAGCACGATCACCAGCAGCGGGCCGAGCACCTGCAAGATCCATCCGACCGAGAGGTTGCCGAAGCGCTGCAGGCCCGTCGCGTCCTGCGCGGCGTTGAACTTGACCTCGCTCTGGCGGTGCGCCTGCAGCCACACGGTGCTGCCGATGTAGGGGTTGATGCCCGCGTCGACCATCGACAGCGGCGGCTCGGGCTTGAAGGCATGCATGCCCTGGTGCGCGGCGTCGTGCGGATGGCGCTTGTCCTGGTGCAGCCAGTCGCGGTAGTCCATGGCCTGCGCGGCGACCTGCTCGGCATGCGCGCCGCGCTGGTGCGCCCAGCCGACGGCCAGCGCGGTGAAGAGCAGCACGGCCACGAGACCGCCGGCCCAGTACAGGCGGCCGTCGCGCAGGCGTTCGGTGAATTCGCGTCGGGCGATCCAGCGCATCGTCATCGGGTCAGGCCCTCATGTGTTGCAGGTAGAGGGACTGCAGGTCGGTCTGGCCGATCTGCGCGCCGTCGAGGCTTTCGACCAGCCGCCCGCGCTTCATGATCCCGACGCGCGTGGCGGTCTGCTGCGCGTGGAACAGGTCGTGCGTGGTCGTGAGCACCGCCACGCCGCGGTCGGCCGCGCGGCGCAGCAGGTCGGAGAACTCGGCCGCGGCATGCGGGTCGAGCCCCGAGGTGGGCTCGTCGAGCAGCAGCGCCTTGGCCTCTTTGGCCAGCGCCACCGCGATCCACACCTTCTGGCGCATGCCCTTCGAATACATGCTGACGCGCTTGTCGGCGGCGGCGTGGTCGAGCCCCACCTCGGTCATCAGCGCGAGCAGGCGTTCGCGCGGCAGTTCGTGGCCCAGCGCCAGGCCGGCGAAGAAGCGCAGGTTCTCCAGGCCCGAGAGCGTGCCGTACAGCGTGACCTGCTCGGGGATGTACGCCACGTCCTGCTTGGTCGCGACCGGGTGGCGCGTGACGTCGGTGCCGTTGATCTGCACCGTGCCCTCGGTCGGCGCGATGAAGTTCAGGAACAGGTTGATGGTGGTCGTCTTGCCCGCGCCGTTGGCGCCCAGCAGGCAGTAGATGTCGCCGCCGCGGATGTCGAGGTCGAGACGGTCGAGCGCGGTGTGCGCGCCGTAGCGTTTGGTGAGGCCGGAGGCTCGGAGCATGGCGGAGGGGTTCCGATGGAAGGAAGAAAGGAAAGACGCGCGCAGGCACGCCCCGGCGTAGGCACGCCGATGCGGTCGTCGAGGGGGAATGAAGGCGACGGCGGCAGAGCCGCCGAATGCTCAGCGCTTGTTCTTGTTTTTCGCGCCGCCCTGCCGCGCCTTGAAGCGCGGGTTGGACTTGCAGATGACGTAGGTGCGGCCGCGCCGCGTCACCACCTGGCAATCGCGGTGACGCTTCTTGGCTTCCTTGAGCGAGGACAGGACTTGCATGTGCGTGGCCGGGGAGTTCGTTCGGACACGCGAATATACGTTATTGCGAATTCATTCTCAATAACTTTATCAACCCTTCCCCGGCATCCGGGGCCCCGCCGTCGTCAGTGCGGCGGATGCGCCTTCGGCGCTTTCGCGCCGGCGTCGACGCAGGCCGCGCACAGGCCATGCAGCGTGACCTCGTGGTGCGTCACCTGGAAGCCCTTGGGGGCGAGGTCGTGCATCGGCCCCGGGCACGCATGCAGCAGGAACACCTGCCCGCAGTGCGAGCAATGGAAGTAGTGATGGTGGTGGTGCCCTGCATCGTCGCCTGCAGCGTGCGAAGGGTCGTGCGCATCGGCCTTGCAGGCCACTTCATAGCGCGCCGGCTCGCCCGGCAGTTCGACCTTGGCGATCTCGCCGTCGGCCAGCAGCAGCGCGACCTGGCGGTACACCGTCGACAGGCTGATCTCGGGCACGATGGCCCGTGCGTGCTCGAGGATTTCGGGGGCGGTCAGCACGCGGCCGGCGTCGCTGAAGGCGGAAAAAACGGCGTTGCGCTGGCGCGTGAGACGTTGCATCGCTCGATGATAGGGGCGGCGCGCGCAAGACCTTCACACGTCGACCGTTGGGCCGCCGTCTGCCTCGGGCGCCTCGGGCTTTTGCTTGCCCTTCTTGCCACGCGCCGCCTTCTTCGCGGCCCGCTCGGCGTCGGCGCGCTGGCCGGCGGCCAGCCACTGCGCGAACTCCTCGGGCGTCTCGAGCGTGATGCGCCCCAGGTTGCCGGCGCGGAACTCGTGCATCACGATCTCGGCCGCCTTCTGCAGGTTGACCTTGCCCTTGCCCAGCAGCGCGCCGCGCTTGCGGCCGATGGTGTCGAGCACGTCCTCGTCCTTCATGCCGGCCAGGGTGGCGGTGTCGAGTTCGGTGAGCTTGAAGCGCGCGACAAGACCGTCGGCGTAGTTCGACTTGAGGTAGTCGAGCAGCTCCAGCGCCACTTCTTCTTCATCGAACGCATTGCGCCCCACCGCGCCGCTGGCCGCGAGGTTGTAGCCGCTCTTGGGCACGATGATGCGCGGCCACAGCATGCCGGGCGTGTCCCACAGGTAGAAGTCGTCGGCCAGCGTGATGCGCTGCTCGAGCTTGGTGATGCCGGCCTCGTCGCCGGTCTTGGCCTTGCGCCCGCCCGTCAGCGTGTTGATGAGGGTCGACTTGCCCACGTTGGGGATGCCGCAGATCAGCACGCGCATCGGCTTGGCCATGCCGCCGCGGTTGGGCGACAGCTCGTGGCAGGCGCGCACGATGCGCTGCGCGGGCATGGTCAGGCTGGCATCGAGCGCGATGGCGCGGGTGTCGGGCAGCGCGTTGTAGTGCGCCAGCCAGGCCTCGGTGCGCGCCGGGTCGGCCAGGTCCTGCTTGTTGAGCACCTTGAGCGTGGGCCGCCCGGCCGTGAGCTCGGCCAGCATCGGGTTGGCGCTGGAGCCGGGCAGGCGCGCGTCGAGCAGTTCGATCACCACGTCGATGTCCTTCACCCGTTCGGTGATGGCCTTCTGGGTCGAATACATGTGACCGGGGAACCACTGGATCGCCATCGATGGATGCTCTTTCTTTCGCGCTGTCTGGAAGGGGACCGGCCTCGCAGGCCGGGTGCGCATTGTGAACCGGGAAACGGACCGATTCCTCGCTGCTGCGCTTTTGATAGCACCAACTGGCGTATTCACTGGCTTGTTGGCCGCCAGATCACCCCTAGAATCCGCGCGCTGCGCCCGCAGCCGTTTCAAAAAGTCACACCGAGGGAGATCCTTTTCATGGTCCAGCGCCTTGCCGCCGCCGCCCTGCTCGCGGCCACCACCATCCTGTCCGCCACCGCGGTGCATGCCCAGCGCCCGTCGCCGCCGCCCGGCCCGCTGACCGACGGTTTCCTGTGCTGCAACATGCGCACGTACGGCGACTCGATCAGCGACATCAACTACGACGAACAGGGCACGAGCATCGTCCCCGTGGGCACGCCGGCGCGCATCACGGCCTACGACTTCCGCTTCTTCAACGTCGATCTCGCGGGCAAGCCCCAGCGCATCAAGAACGACTACAGCCGCAACATCACGCTCATCGACTTCGCCAAGCGCTACGTGGTCACCGAAGACCCGAAGCGCAAGATCGCGAGCTTCCCGCCCGCGGTGGGTGCAGCCATCGTCGCGGGCAAGGTGATGCCCGGCATGACGCGCGAACAGGTGCTCATGGCGATCGGCTACCCGGTGGCCAGCGAGAACCCGAGCCTGGACGCGTCGGTGTGGCGCTACTGGCGCGACAGCTGGTCGGAGTTCCAGGTGAACTTCGACGCGCAGGGCCTCGTGAAGGACGTCGCGGGCAACGCCGTGGCGCTGAGCCGCGTGCTCGCCACGGCCCCCTGAGCACCCTCTGAGGACACTGGGGTTCGTGTGCGCGGCATGACACGCGCAACACCCCGGAGGGTTTTGCATCGCACAGGGCGATTCCGCCCCTATGATTTGTCCGAAGCACGGCGCCGCCACGTGCGTCGGCCGGATCGAAACCCCTGAATGGAGTGCCTGCGATGAAACCCGTCTCCGAACTGCTCAAGCGCCACGATTCCGCCGCCTGGCGCACCTCGCCCGACACCAGCGTGTTCGACGCGCTGGCCACGCTGGCGCATTTCGAAGTGGGCGCGCTCATGGTGATGGACGGCGAAAAGCTCGTGGGCTTTCTGTCCGAGCGCGACTACACCCGCAAGGTGGCGCTGCAGGGCAAGAACTCGAAAGAGGTGAAGGTCTCCGAGATCATGACGCCCGACGTGATGACCGTCACCCCGCAGACCCAGACCCACGCCTGCATGGCGCTCATGAGCCAGCGCAAGTTCCGCCACCTGCCCGTGGTCGACGGCGACAAGGTGGTCGGCATGATCTCCATTCAAGACCTGATGGACGACATCATTTCCGAGCACGAGCAGACCATCACGCAGCTGACCAGTTACATCCAGAGCTGAGCACGCGGCCATGCCCCGGCAAAAAGGGGCAACACACCTACGCGCAGGGGCACTCTTTCGGGTGCACAGTGAAGGCTCGTTCACCATCCAGCAGGGACATACGCAATGCAGATCCAGGTCAACACGAGCAATGGCATCACCAACAAGGACACGCTGGAGCGCTGGGCAGACACCGAGATCAAGCAGCACCTGAGCCGTTTCGTCGAAGACGTGACGCGCGTCGAGGTGCACCTGAGCGACGAGAACCACGACAAGGCCGGCGGCGGCGACAAGTGCTGCGTGATGGAAGCGCGCCTGGCGCACCACCAGCCGCTCGCGGTGACACAGCACGCTGCCAGCCTCGACGAGGCCTTCCGCGGCGCGGCCGACAAGCTCAAGCGCCTGCTCGACAACACGCTGGGCCGCCTGAACAACCACCGCGCCCGCGATTCGATCCGCCGCGACGGCGAGGGCTTCGTCGCCGAGTAGTCGAGTCGAAGCTCAGCGCGCCGGCTTGCGCTTCGGCGCGGGCAGGCGCTGCGGCGTTTCCACCGGAATGAGCGGCGGGCGCCGCCCGTCGGCCATCCAGGCGTCGTAGAAATCGATCTTGCGATCGACCAGCGACAGCGCCTGCTGCCAGTCGGCAATGGTCTGGTGCACGCGCGCGCGGTGCGCCTCGAGCAGGTCGCGCCGCTGGCGCAGCGTGGTTTTTCCCTGCATCGCGAGCGCCGTGTAATCGCGCATCTCGGCGATCGACATGCCGGTGCGGCGCAGCCGGTCCATCAGGTCGAGCCAGCCCACATGCAGTTCGCCGTACACGCGCCGCCCGCCCGCGTCGCGCGCCACGCCGGGCACGAGGCCCTGCGATTCGTACCAGCGGATGGCGTGCACCGTGCGGCCCGTGCGCGCGGCCAGTTCGCCGATGTGGAACGGCGCGGTGGCGGCGCTGGGCTCAGCCGGCATGGGCGGTCGGCGCGTCGAGCGCCCGCTCGACCAGCGCGGTGTCGAAGTACTCGGTCAATGTCTTCACCTGGCCTCCTTCGAGTCGGTAGACGTAGCAATAGCGGTTGTTGTAGCGCTTGCCGGCCTTGGTGGGCACGTCGCCGCTGAACAGCACCACCACGCGGTCGCCTTCCGCAATGATGCATTCGGTCTTGCTCACATAGGGCCCGGCGAACTGCCCGAACAGCGGCTTGATCAGCTCTTCGCGGATCGCCTGCTTGCCCTGGTAGGTGCGCGACCAGGGCGTGCTGCCTTCCAGCGTCCAGCTGGCGTCGTCGGCCAGGCTGTCGATGAAGGCCTGGCCGTTGCCCTTGTCCAGCTCCGCGTGGATGCGCCGGACCAGGGCCTTGTTGTCGATCGTGTGCATAGCGTGATTTCCTTGGATGAATGAAGACACCGGACATCCGGTGAATTCATTGGAAATGCTCGAGTGCGCTCGAAGTCAAGCGCCATGCACCGAACGACGGTGAGATCAGCCCCGGCCGGCGTTCGCCATGCCCTTGGCGACTTCGTTCGCGCCCTGGGCAGCGCCGCTTTGCGGCACGGCCTCGCCTTCGCGTTCGGTCACTTCCGACAGGCGCGCCGCCAGCTGCTCGGGCGTGTCGGCGGCAATGCCCAGCCAGGCGCCCTGCGTCAGCGTGATGTGCGCAGCCTCGAAGGTGCCGGCGCCGGCGCAGAGGATGGTGCGGTTGGGTGCGTCCTGCGCGGCCAGCACCAGCATCGCGGGCACCACGGCCTCGGGGCGGAAGGCCTCGAGCATGTCCTTGGGGAACAGGTCTTCCGTCATGCGCGTGGCGGCGGTGGGCGCCAGGCAGTTCACGCGGATGTCGTTCTTGGCGCCTTCGATGCTCAGCGTCTGCATCAGGCCCACCAGCGCCAGCTTCGCGGCGCCGTAGTTGCTCTGGCCGAAGTTGCCGTACAGGCCCGACGACGACGTGGTCATCACGATGCGGCCGTACTTCTGCTCGTTCATGAGCGCCCAGACGGCCTTGGTGCAATTCACGGCGCCCATCAGGTGCACGTCGACCACCAGCTTGAAGTCGTCCAGCTCCATCTTGGCGAAGCTCTTGTCGCGCAGGATGCCGGCGTTGTTGACCAGGATGTCGACGCGGCCCCAGGCGTCGACCGCCTGCTTGACCATGGCCTGCACGGCCTCGAAGTCGGTCACCGAGGCGCCGTTGGCCACGGCTTCGCCGCCGGCCGCCTTGATCTCGTCGACCACCGCCTGCGCGGCGCTGACCGAGCCGCCGGAGCCGTCGCGCGCGCCGCCCAGGTCGTTGACCACCACCTTGGCGCCGCGCGCCGCCAGTGCCAGCGCATGCTGGCGGCCCAGGCCGCCGCCCGCGCCGGTCACGATGGCCACGCGGCCCTTGAAGTCGATGGAGGTGCTGTTGCTCATGGGTCTCTGCTCGCTGTCTGTAGGGAGTTGGAAAGGAGGTGCCGACGGGCGGCAACCCGGCGTTTTACCTCAGTTCCCCGCCCCGTTTGCCCTCGGGCGCCCCTCGCGGGAGTCACCCATGCGACGGCTGGACGGTTGCGCAGTACGCGACCAGCTGGTCGAGCTCGGCCGATTTGTCGAAGAAGGCGTCGGCGCCCAGTTGCTGCGAGCGCAGGCGCATGTCGGCGGTGGCGTAGTTGCTGAGCACCACCACCTTCTGCTGCGGCGCGCGGTGGCGGCAGGCATGGATCACGGCCAGGCCGTTGCCGCGCTGCAGAAACAGGTCAATGATGGCCAGGTCCCAGTCGCGCTGGTGCCGGCTCAACCAGTCGAGCGCCTCGTCGGCGGTGCTGGCCGAGGCCACCACATGCGCATGGGCCACGTCTTCGAGAAAGTCGACGAGGTTCTCGCGGATCACGGGACTGTCCTCGACCAGATAGGCATGGAGCGTCATGGGGAGTGTCTCGGGTCCGAAGCTTGGCAGCGCATGACGCCATCTTCCGGGCTGCCCGCACGGGCGCGGTGGGCCGGACAGGCCAACGGCTGTAGGCCATCGGCCAGCGGCGCTGTCGGCGCGCGCCGCCCTGCCCTCGCCCTGTCGCAGCCTCAGGCCGCGACAGGCAGGCGGCCGGGGGCCATGCCCAGGCGCGCCGGCGAGACGTACTGCTCGCGGTAGATCTCGAAGGGCATGGTGTCGGCCGCCTCGATGCGCTTTTGCGCCTGGATCGACTCGGCCGTCATCTGCTCGAACCCGGCCTGCTGCGCGGCCGTGAACGGCAGCGCCAGCAGCGCGGCGCGGGTCTGCTCCGACTGGGCGCGCACGAAGCCGACGAAGGAGTTGCCGTGCTGCTGCTCGATGGCCGCGAGCACGCGCGCCGACGGCAGGCTGTCGGGGTTCTCGAGGCCGGCCTTGGCGGCGCGCACCGCGTCGACGTGCTGCGTGCCGCCCTGCGCCGCGTCGAGCGCGGCGGCGATGGGCAGGCACTGCTCGACCAGCTCCAGGCCCCAGTCGGTCAGGCCGACCTCGCGCCCGTCGCGGCGCAGCTTCAGCCCCGGCTCGCGGCCGCGCGCGGCCGTGAGGTGCTGGTTCTGCGCCAGGTCGGCGATTTCCTGCGGCGTGTCGTCAGGGCTGTCGTTCAGCAGGCAGTGCAGCAGGAACACGTCGATGAAGCGCATGGTCTGCGCATTGATGCCGACGGTCTCGAAGGGGTCGAGGTCCATCAGGCGCACCTCGACGTACTCCACGCCGCGCTCGCGCAGCGCATGCAGCGGGCGCTCGCCGGAGTGGATGACGCGCTTGGGGCGGATGGTGCCGTAGAACTCGTTCTCGATCTGCAACAGGCTGGTGCCCAGCTGGTTGTAGTCGCCGCCCAGGTTGCGGATGCCGATGGCCTCGTAGGCCGGCCACGGGCGCGTGAGCGCGTCCTGCAGCGAGGCGCCGTAGCCCTCCAGGCTGTTGTAGCTCACGGCCAGCGAGGCCTGCGCCTCGCTCTGGTAGCCCAGGCGGCCCATGCGCAGCGAGGTGCCGTGCGGCATGTACATGCTGCCGTCGCCCAGCGGCTGCAGCTCGTGCGGGCGGCCCGCGACAAAGCTCGAACACAGGGCCGGCGAGGCGCCGAACAGGTACAGCAGCAAGAAGGCCTGGCGGCGGAAGTTGCGGATGAGCGCGAAGTACTCTTCGCTCGACACCTCCGGCAACGACCAGTTGTAGTGGATGCCCGAGATGGTCTGCATGCGGCGGCCATAGCGGTGGCTCAGGCCCATGCGGTACACGCTCTTGGCGCGGCCCACGTTCGACGAGCCGTAGCGGCCGATCGGAATGGTCTCGTCAGTCGGCAGGCCGCAGGGCATGCTCGACACCCACAGGCGCTCGTCGCCGAGCTGGTCGAGCACGCGGTAGGTGAACTGGTGCACCCGCGTGAGCTCTTCGATGGCCGACTCCACGCCCGCGTGCACGCCCGTGATGAGTTCGAGCTGCGATTCGCTGAAGTCGGTCGTGATGTGCGGATGCGTGAGCGCCGAGCCCAGCGCCAGCGGATGCGGCGTGAGGGCCAGCTTGCCGTCGGGCAACGCGCGCAGGCTTTCCTTCTCGATGCCGCGACGCATTCCCTTCAATCGCGCGGCCGGGAGTGCACCCAGCCTCTCCTGCAATCTGTTGCTCATGTTCTTATGACCCATCAATCTTCTGTGGGGCTGGAAGGTAGCACGGGCGGACAGGCACTGCTGAAGCAGGGAATCCCGCATCCGGCTATGCTGTTTTTTGCTACCTTTTCCATAGCTACCCTCTCAAATGCCACCGGCCTTGCGGCGCGCAGCGGGGTTCGAAATTCAGGCCTTGGCGCGGCCCGCCGCGAGGTCGATCTCTTCCGACTGGTAGACATGGATCGACGGCACGCCGTCGGCCATGGCCGCGAGCGCCTTGCCGAACGCACGCGACGCATCGACGCGAAAGTGCGCCTGCAGCGCCGCCATGTCGCTCCAGCGCTCCACGAAGGTGAGCTGCAGCGGGTCTTGCACGTCGGTCGTGACGTCATGCGAGATGCAGCCGGGCTCGGCGCGCGAGCGCAGCACGTGTTCCACGCTGATGGCCAGCATCGCCTGCAGGGTGTCGGCCTTTGCCAGCGCGTGTCCGATGACCAGGATCATGGGGTGTCTCCTTCTGTGTATGTCTCGTGGATTGCCGCAGCGGCCTGTGCTTCAGCGCAGCACGCGCAGCAGGAAATCGTTCAGGTCGGCCACTTCTTCCATGCAGACCGAATGCGCCATCGCGTACTCGTGCCATTCGACGGTGTAGCCCAGGGCGGCGAGCGCGTCGCGCGATTGCGTGGCGCGTGCCAGGGGCACCATCGGGTCCTGCCGGCCGTGGCCGAGGAACACCGGCGTGTCGTGGTTGGCGGCATGGCGCTCGGCCGCGGTGCTGGCCGCCAGCGGCAGCCAGCCCGACAGGCCGACGATGCCGGCCAGGCGCTCGGTGTGGCGCAGGCCGGTCAGCAGCGCCATGGCGCAGCCCTGCGAAAAACCGGCCACCACGATGCGGCTGGCGGCAATGCCGCGGGCCTTTTCATTCGCGATCACGGCCTCGATGGTGGCCTGCGAGCGGCGCAGGCCCGCGGCGTCTTCCTGCACGTTGAAATCGGGCCCGGCAATGTCGAACCACGCCGGCATCTGGTAGCCGCTGTTCAGCGTGACCGGAATCACCGGTGCGTTGGGGAACACGAAGCGCACCGGGCCCACGGCCGACAGGTCGAGCTCGCCGGCGATCGGCACGAAGTCGTTGCCGTCGGCACCCAGGCCGTGCATCAGGACCACCGTGGCGGTGGGGTTCGGGGCGGTTTCGATTTCGATGGGAGGACGGGACATGGTCAACGAAGGTATTCAGGAATGCGAATGCCCAGACCTTAGCGCATTCGGGCGACCCGGGCCGCGGCGAAACGGCCGGTTGGCTGACTTGCACCTCGCAACATCCGGGCCCCCGGCTGTCCTTGCCGTCGCAAGGGGGCGCCGGATGCAACACAATGGCGTTTCGCATGAAGACCCCCACCCCGCCCCTGAAAAGCTCGTCGTCCCGCCCCGCCTTCGACAGCGAGGCGCTGCTGCGCGGCAGCGGGCTGCGCGTGACGCGCGCCGCCCAGACCGTGCTGGAGCTGCTCGAACACGGCTCGCAGCCGCTGACCCACGAGGAAGTGGCCGCCGCCTACACCGCCGCCACGGGCGAGCCGCCCGACCGCGTCACGCTCTACCGCGTGCTCGACCGGCTGGTCGAGGCCGGCCTGTGCGACCGCCGCGTGGGCGCCGACCGGGTCAACCGCTTCGCGCGGCACGTCGACACCGCCTCGGGCAACACCTTCGAATGCGACCAGTGCCACAAGGTGCTGGCCCTGCCCTCCGACCCCGAACTGCCCAAGGTGATGGGCCGGCTCGGCAAGGCGCTGCGCAAGCAGGGCATCGACACGCGGCACACGGCGCTCACGCTGCACGGCATGTGCGGCGACTGCGCTCGATAGTTTCATCGCGCTGCACGTGTACGTCTCCCGGCACCACCGCCAGCCCGACCTCGGCGCGAGCCACGCGCTGATCGACGCGCATCCGCTGGGCGCCTGGGTCGTGCCGGGCGCCGACGGGCTGGTCGCCAACCACCTACCCTTTCTGCTCGACCGCTCGCGCGGCCCGTTCGGCACGCTGCTCGGCCACGTGTCGCGTGCCAATCCCGTGTGGCGCCAGCTCGATGCCCCTGCCCCGTCGGTCGTGATGTTCCAGGGGCCGCAGGCCTACATCACGCCCGGCTGGTACCCCGGCAAGGCCGAGCACGGCCAGGTGGTGCCGACCTGGAACTACGCCGTCGCCCATGCGCACGGCATCGCGCGCGCCATCGACGACGAAGCCTGGCTGCTCGACCTGCTCGCGCGGCTGACCGCGGCGAACGAGGCCGGCCAGCCCGTGCCCTGGCAGACCACGGACGCGCCCAAGACTTTCATCCGCAAGCTGGCGCGCGCCGTGGTGGGCATCGAGATCCCCATCGCCCGCCTCGAAGGCAAGCTCAAGGCCAGCCAGGACGAAGCCCTGCAGGACCGTCAAGGCACGGTGCAGGGCCTGGCCGCCGTCGGCAGCGAGAACGCGTCGGCCATGGCCCGGCTGGTGCAGCAGGCGATGCAGCCCGGCAGCGCCGGCGACTGAACCGCCCGCGCGCTCACACGTTCCACGACGGAAACGGATCGGGCAGGTTCTGCCACCACGAGGGGCCGAAGCGCATCTCGTTGGGCGTGAGCAGGCAGGCATCGAGCCGCGCGCGCAGCGCGGCCTCGTCCATGCCGATGCCGATCAGCACCAGCTCCTGGCGCGCATCGCCGGTGGCGTCGTCCCAGTTCTTGCGGATGAGTTCGAGCCCGTCGGGGTCGGTCGGCCAGTGTTCGCGCGGCACGGCCGCCCACCACAGGCCCGCCACGCCGTAGCGACAGGCGCCACCGGCCTGCGACCATGAACCCGCGCGGGTCGGCCGGCTCGCGAGCCAGAAGAAGCCCTTGGAGCGCACCACGCCTTCCCATTCGCCCTGTACTAGGTCCCAGAAGCGCTGCGGATGGAACGGCAGGCGCGACCGGTAGACGAAGCTGCGGATGCCGTAGGCCTCGCTCTCGGGCACGTGCTCGCCGCGCAGCTCGGCCAGCCAGCCGGGCGCCTGCTCGGCCTGCTCGAAATCGAACAGGCCCGTGTCGAGCACGCGGTCGAGCGCGACGCGGCCGAACTCCGACTCTTCGATGCGCGCACGCGGGTTGAGGCTGCGCAAGATGGCCATCAGCCGCTCGCGCTCCTCGCCCGTCACGAGGTCGGTCTTGTTGACCACCAGCACGTCGCAGAACTCGATCTGCTCGATCAGCAGGTCGACCACCGTGCGCGTGTCTTCGTCGCCCAGCGACTGGCCGCGCTGGCCCAGGCTGTCGGGCGAGCCGTAGTCGCGCAGGAAGTTGAAGGCATCGACCACCGTGACCATGGTGTCCAGCCGCGCCACGTCGGCCAGGCTCTGGCCGTCCTCGCCCGCGAAGGTGAAGGTCTCGGCCACGGGCAGCGGCTCGGAGATGCCGGTCGACTCGATCACGAGCTGGTCGAAGCGCCCTTCCTTGGCGAGCCGCTTCACCTCGATCAGCAGGTCTTCGCGCAGCGTGCAGCAGATGCAGCCGTTGCTCATCTCGACCAGCTTCTCGTCGGTGCGCGACAGCGCGGCGCCGCCCTCGCGCACCAGCGCCGCGTCGATGTTGACCTCGCTCATGTCGTTGACGATCACCGCCACGCGGCGGCCCTCGCGGTTGTGCAGGATGTGGTTGAGCAGCGTGGTCTTGCCGGCGCCCAGGAAGCCGGACAGCACGGTGACGGGAAGGCGATCGGCCATGAGGGCAGGCTCCATAGTTGCAACAGAATTGCATTATAGGGATTGACGCAACTCAGTTGCATTTCTTGCAAGCGTGACCGACAGGCGCGCGCTCGCCTACCATCCAGCGCATGACCGATTTCTCTGCCTTCGTCGCCCCGCCGCCCTCCGACGCGCCGCACGCGGCCGTCGTTGCCGCCGCATCGGCCTGCCTCGACCGCTTCACGGCCGCGTTCAACGCCTCGGACACGCAGGGCATGGACGCCGAGCTGCACTTTCCGCACACGATGCTCTCGGGCGCACGGCGGCTCGACTGGCCCGCACCCGGCCGGCACCCGGTGGATTTCTTCGACACGCTCAAGGCCGGCGGCTGGGCCTCCACGCAGTACGAGCAGAAGGAGCCGGTGCTCGTGAGCCAGGACAAGGTGCACTTCGTCGTGCACTACACGCGGCGCGATGCGGCCGGCGCGGTGCTCAGCACGCACGCCAACCTCTGGATCGTCGTGCAGGCTGAGGGGCGCTGGGGCATCGCCCTGCGCTCGTACTGATCAAAAAAACAAGGACCGTTTCCCATGTCCCTTTCCGCACTGCAACTCGTCTGGCCCTCGCCCGAGCATTTACCCGGCTACATCGCTGCGCTCGAGCGCGGCTGGTCGCCCAACAACCTGCGCGCCGAAGCCGGCCGGGAAGAACTGGCGCTGATCCGCGCCGACCCCGACGGCTTTCTCGCCGGCCTCGTCGACCGCGAGGCGAAGGGCCCACCCGTCGCGCTGCCCGCCGGCGGGCACCGTGCCCCGGCTGCCGGGCTACCGGCGCTGGCTGTGGGACGGCGAGTTCTGCGGCAGCATCCAGCTGCGCTGGCAGCCGGGCACCAACGCCCTGCCTTCGTACTGCCTCGGCCACATCGGCTACGGCGTGGTGCCGTGGAAAAGCGGCCGGGGCTATGCCACCGCCGCGCTGCGCGCGCTGCTGCCCGATGCGCGCGCCATCGGCCTGGACCACGTCGAGATCACGACCAGCCCCGACAACCTCGCCTCGCAGCGCGTGATCCGCGCCAACGGCGGCGTGCTGGTCGAAGAGTTCATCACCGAGCCCGGGCTCGGCGGCGCGCCCGAGCTGCGCTTTCGCATCGACGTGCGCGGGCTGCGCTGACGCGCCCTACATCTCGAACGGTTCGACCTGCCGCCCGTCGATGTCGGTGAAGCCGTAGGCACGCGCTAGGTCGGCCACGCGCAGCACCTGGCCGGTCTTGTCGAGCACCTGCGCATCGCCCGCCAGCGCGGCCACGGCGCGGCCCAGGTAGCGCGGCGATTCGGTGCGCGCCAGCGCCGGGCGCTCCTGCCAGTGCGCCTCGTCGGTCTTGTGGCCCGCGAGCACGAACTCGGTGCGCATCCAGCCCGGCGACACCGCCACCGAGGCCACGCCATGCGGCTGCAGTTCCTGCGCGATGCCGAAGGCCAGCCGCGTCATCGACGCCTTGGCGAGGTCGTAGAACAGGTTGCCGCGCAGGTAGTGGCCGCGGTCCCAGAAGGTGGTGGTGACGATCAGGCCCTGCTTGCGCGCCACCATGAACGGCGCGGCGCAGCGGCTGGCCACGAGGTGGTTGCGCACGCCGCGGTCGAACATCGAATCCCAGTTGGCCAGCGGGTGCTCCCAGAACGGCGCCTCGAAGACCCCGGTGAAGCTTTCGTGGCCGCCCCAGGCGTTGTTCACGAGCAGGTCGAGCCGGCCCTGCTCGCGCTCGACGCGCGCGAACAGCGCCGCCACCTCGTCTTCCTTCGTGTGGTCGCAGGCCACGGCAATGCCGCGCCCGCCGAATTGCGTGACCTCGTCGGCGGTGTCGTCGATGGTGCCGGGCAAGGCGGCCAGCTCGGACAGGGCGAGCAGCTGGCCGTAGGTGTCGGCCGGCCGCGCACGGGTGCTGCGCCCGGTCACGTACACGGTGGCGCCGGCCGCGCCCAGTTCCTGCGCGATGCCGCGGCCCGCGCCGCGGCTGGCGCCGGTCACCACGGCCACGCGGCCCGCCAGCGGACGGTGCGCGGCGTCAGGGGTGGAGGGGGCTGCTGTCATTTTTCATTGCTCCTTCGTTCGGTGAGGGTCCTTGGGCAGGACAAGCCGCCACGATAGGCCGGCCTCAGCGCGCCGTCTTGGAAGAAACCGAAACCCTGCGCCCGAGGAACTCGGTGGGCGTCACGCCGCACAGGGCGCGGAACTCGTTGACGAGGTGCGACTGGTCGTAGAACCCGTGGTCCAGCGCCATGTCGGCCCAGGCCGGCGCGCTGTGCAGGCGCAGCGCGCGCAGGCAGGCATGCAGCCGCGCGAGCCGGCCCCAGGCGCGCGGCGACAGCCCGACGTGCGCATGAAAAAGCTGCTGCAGCCGGCGCTCGCCCACGCCGACCGCCTGCGCCACCTCGCGCAGTGCCTGGCGCCCGTCGGCAGCGGCGATGAGCCGCGCGGCGTGCATGGCGGCGGCCGGCGGCGTGCCAGCGCCGGCTTTCTGCAGGCGCTTCATCAGGGCCTGCTGCAGCAGCTGCGCGCGTGCGGCATCGCCGCGCGCTTCGGCCATGCGCGCGAGCAGCGTCGAGCCCTCGCCGCCCCAGAGTTCGTCGAGGTGCACCGCGCGGCCCGCGATCTCGCCGGCCGGCACGCCGAGCAACGCAGCCGCCGCACCGGGGCGCAGCGCCACCGACAGGCCTTCGACCGTGTCGCGCATCCGCACCACGGCGGGTGCGGCGAAGGCGCCGATGGCTTCGACCGCCTGCCCCGGCGCGTCGTCGGCCGAGGGCGCGTCGCCGAAGTTGAAGACCAGCCGGATCGCGCCGTCGGGCAGCACGCGCTCGCGCACCTCGTGGCCGGGCGCGAAAGTCTCGCGGTACATCAGCAGGTGCGAGACATGCGACCGCAGGGCCGGCGCGATCGGCAGCACCTGCAGCGTGCCGTCGGGCACGCCCGACTCCGGCCCGTGCAGCGGGTCGTCGTGGAGCCGGAGGAAAAGACGTTCGCCCATGGCGGTCGATTGTGAGGAAAAACCCGCCGCCGCGCGACCGGGCGGGCACGGGCCGACAATCGGCCGGCTCCCCCTGTTCACCTTTGGTTCGCATGCCCGATTCCGCCCTCCCCGTGCTCTATTCGTTCCGCCGCTGCCCCTATGCGATGCGGGCCCGGCTCGCACTGGTGGCGAGCGAACAGCACTGCGCGCTGCGCGAGATCGAGCTCAAGCGAAAGCCCGCCGAGATGCTCGCGGCCTCGCCCAAGGGCACGGTGCCCGTGCTGGTGCTCGACGGCGGCGCGGCGGTGCTCGAACAGAGCCTGGACGTGATGCTGTGGGCGCTGCGCCGCCACGACCCGCTGCGCTGGCTGACGCCGGAGCGCGGCACGCTCGATGAGCTGCTGGCGCTGGTGGCGGCGTGTGACAACGACTTCAAGCCGCTGCTCGACCGCTACAAGTACCCGGCGCGTTATCCCGCATCGGAAGGCGCGGCACGCGACGAGGGCGCGCGCTTCCTGCAAGGGCTCGAAGACCGGCTCGCGATGTCAGTGCAACTGGCCGGCGCGCACGCCACGCTGGCCGATGCGGCGCTCATGCCTTTCGTTCGCCAGTTCGCGATGGTCGATGCGGCCTGGTTCGACGCCCAGCCCTGGCCGCGCCTGCAGGCCTGGCTCGCGGGCTGGACCGCATCGGACCTGTTCGCGCGCATCATGACCAAGTACGCGCCCTGGCAGGCGGGCGAACCGAGCGTGAGCTTTCCGCCCGCTTGATCAGTACACGTCGCGGCGGTAGCGGCCTTCGGCGATGAGCGCGTCCATGCCGCTCTCGCCCAGCACCTCGGTGAGCGCTGCATCCACGCCCGGCGCCATGCCTTCGAGGCTGCCGCACACGAAGACGATGGCGCCCTCTTCGTCCACCCACTGCTTCAGCACCTCGCCAGCCTCGCGCAGGCGGTCCTGCACGTACACGCGCTGCGCCTGGTCGCGCGAGTAGACGAAGTCAGCACGCGCGACCAGACCACCGGCCTGCCATGCCGCGACCTCGTCCGCACCGAAGCCGTCGTGCGCCGCCTGCCGCTCGCCGAACACCAGCCAGTTGCGCCCGTGCCCGCGGCGTGCACGCTCGCGCAGCAACGCACGCAGGCCCGCAAAGCCCGAGCCGTTGCCGATGAAAACGCAGGGCCGCGCATCGTCGGGCAGCGCGAAGCCCGGGTTGGCGACGAGTCGCAGCGCGAGTTCCGTGCCCATCGGTGCGCCGACCGTGAGCCAGCCCGAGGCCACGCCCAGGCCGTTGTCGTGCCGTGCCTGCCGCACCAGCAGCTGGATGGCGCCGTCGGACGTAATCGACGCGACCGAGTAGCTGCGCGGCGCGGGCGCCGGGGCGCCGTCGTCGTGCATCTGGCGCGGCACGATCTCGACCAGTGCGCCGGGCACCCAATCCATCGTGCCGCCATCGACGCGCCGCAACTCGATCTCGAACAACGGATCGCCCTGGCTGCCCGCATTGAGCAGGCGCCGGCCGTCGAGCCGCCAGGCGTCGAAAGCCGGCGCGGTCGACACAGGCCACGCGGCGTCGCGCACCCCGAAGGTCTCGCGCAGCGCATCGTGCCAACGCGCGAGCGCTACCGGGTCTTCGCCGTCCACCTCGATCATCGGGAACAGCGGCTGCGCGCCCTGGTTGTGCAGGTCGTGGTCGAGCTTGCGGCCGAAGCCGCAGAAGGTCGCGTAGTGACGGTCGCCCAGCGCGAGCAGGCCGTAGCGCAGATGGCGCAGGCCCGGGCCGCCTTGTCGTGCGAACGCACGGGCGAAGGCGCGCACGCTGTCGGGCGGCTCGCCTTCGCCGAAGCTGCTCGCCACCCACAGCACCTGACGGAAATGCAGCAGCGCGTCGGCGCTCAGTGCCGACACGGGCCGCACCACCGCCGCGACACCGGCGGCCTGCAACGCGCCGGCCGTCTGCAGCGCGAGGCGCTCGGCATGGCCGGTCTGGCTCGCGAAGGCGACCAGCACCTGCCCCGCATCGCCCGCCGGGGCGGGCACGGCGACCGCCTCGAGCCGCGCACGCTCGGCGCGCACGGCCTTCGCGGTGCGGCGGCGGCCGAGGTACATCATCCAGCCGCTGATCGCGAAGAGCGCGAGCCCCCCGCTCGTGAGCATCATCACGATGCGCCCCGGCAGGCCCCAGTAGGTGCCCATGTGCAGCGGGTAGATGCTGTTCACGAGGCGGCCCGCGAGCGGCTTGTCGGCATAGCGCTCGTGGCGCAGCGTCTCGCCGGTCGCGGCGTGCAGGTACAGGCGGTTGCGCGCGCGCTCGTGTTCGGGGTGCGTGCGCAGGTAGTTGGCCTCGACCTGCGCCCCGTTGCGCGCCGGCAGCCGCAGCGTGACCAAAGACCAGTCGCCCCCCGTGGTGTCGACGAAGGCCTGCCAGACGCGCGCCAGGTCGAGCGTCACCGGAGCATCGGCCGGCGCGCGTTCGGCGCGCACCACGCGGCCTTCGCCGACCGCGCCGTCGACCACCTTGCGCAGCCCGTCGAAGGCCCAGTACATGCCGGTGGTGGTCGACACCACGTAGGCCAGCAGCGCGACGGTGCCGACCACCGCGTGCAGGTTCCACAGGAAGGCACGGCCGCGCAGCGCGAAGTCGATGCGCAGCCACTGGCGCCACGCGAAGGGACGGCGCGGCCAGCGCAGGTACAGGCCCGACAGCGCGAGCAGCAGCAACAGGCCGGCCAGCGAGCCGGTGATGGGCTTGCCGTCGTCGCGCGGCAGCAGCAGCCAGCGGTGCAGCTCCTCGACGAACTCGAAGAAGTGCTCGCCCACGGGGTCGGGCAGCAGCGCGCCGGTGGCGGGATCGGCAAAGCGCGTCTCGCCGCGCCGCTGGCCGGGCGGCGGCGCGAAACCGACGCGCGCGGGGCGCCCGGGCTCGGCGAACACAGTGAGCGTCGCGATGCGGCGCCCCGGCGAATCCGCCTGCAGGCGCTCGAGCAGCGCGGGCGGCGCCAGCGGTGCGGCCGAGGCCGCGGGAATCGGGTTCAGCAGGTCGGTGATCTCGGCGCGGAACGACAGCATCGCCCCGCTCAGGCCGATGACGACCAGCACGCTGCCCGCCGTGATGCCGATGAACCAATGGATCTGGAACCAGACGCGTCGCAGCAAAGCCATGAAAAACAGAAGAAAACGAGAAACAGGAAGCCCCGCCAAGGCGGGGCGCGCGGGTTCAGAGATCGATCTTGACCAGGGCCTTGATCGTACGCGGCGTGCCGACCGCCAGCCGCGTGCCGGCCGCCGACCAGTAGCGCTTGTCGCCCACGTTGTCGACGTTCAGCTGGAACGTGGTGCGCCTGCCCATGAGCTGCGCCACGTAGCGAGCGCCCAGACCGAAGACGGTGGTGCCGCCGATGAAGCCCTGGTTCAGGTCGTCGACGGGACGGCGCCCCGTGAAGTACGCGCCGCCGTTGACCGACAACCCCGGCACCGCCGCGATGTCGTACGAGACAAAGGCGCTCGCCGTGGTTCGCGCCGTGTTCTCGGGCCGCTTGCCGTCGTACTGCGCGTTGATGCGGCGGAACTCGGCGTCCAGCCACTGGCCCGAGAGCTGCCACGCCAGCGCGCGCGTGAGCCGCCCCTGCGCCGACACCTCGAGGCCGCGGTAGCGCTGGCGCCCGCTGGCCACGAAGGTGTTGGCGCTGTCGGTGTAGGCGCCGGGCCGTTCGATGTCGAACAGCGCGCCCGACAGCAGCGTGCCGCCGCCGGTCAGCCAGCGCAGGCCGATTTCTTTCTGCCGGCTCACGCCCGGCGGCATGCGCGTGTTCTGGTTGGCGGTGCCGGCCGGTGCCACCTCGCCCTCTTCCACGCCCTGCGAATACGACACGTAGGCCATGAGGTCGGGCGTGAACTTGTAGCTCAGCGCCGCCAGCGGCGTGGTCTTGCGCACGCTGTAGTCCAGGGCCGGCAGCGTGGCGCTCGCGCCCTGCCAGCTCTGGTAGCGCGTGTGGCGCAGGCCGGCCACCAGTTGCCACTGCGGCGAGAAGGTGATGCGGTCGAGCGCGTACAGGCCCAGCTCCTCGCTGTCCTGCGCGCCCGAGGTGGGCCGCGACGGCATCGCGCTCAGCGCCAGCGCGCCGATGGGCACCGGGTTGTAGAGGTTCTGCAGCGTGGTCGCACCGCCGTAGTTGCGCTGGAACACGGGCGCCTGCGTCTTGTCGCTGCGTGCCGCACCGAGCGTCAGCTCATGCTGCAGCGCGCCAGTGGCGAAGGTGCCGAACAGCTCGGCGCGCAGCAGGTCGGAGCGCTGCTCGAGGTGCTGCACGTTGCCCGTGAGGCGGCCGATACCGGTGCGCACGTTGTAGGTGCCGAACTGCGCCAGGCGCCGGTCGCGCTCGGCCTCGGAATGGCCGGCCTCCACGCTGAGCGCCCAGTGGTCGCTCAAGGCGTAGTCGGCGCGCAGCTGGGTGTTGGTGACCTCGGCCTCGAACACGGCCCAGGGCGGCGCGATCAGCTTGTGCGGATCGGGCAGCGCCGGCAGCGCGATGACGCCGTTCACGGCCGCGAGCCGCGCGATGCCGGCCTGCTCGGTGATGCGCTTGCGGTAGTGCTCGATGTCGGCCTTCAGCGTGAGCCGCCGGTTCACGCGCCAGTCGAGGGCGGCCGAGACGAATTTGCGGTCGCCGTCCACGCCGTCGATGGTCGAGCCCAACTGGCCGCCGGCCGCGTTCAGGCGCAGCCCGAACTGGTCGTTCTCGCCGAACTGGCGGCCGATGTCGACCTGCCCCTGCAGCCCGCCCTGGTTGTCGACGCTCATCCCCAGTGAGGTCACGGGCGCGCGCCCCGCGCGCTTGGTGACGAAGTTGATCACCCCCGCCGGCGTGGTGAAGCCGTAGTACAGCGCCGACGCGCCCTTGAGCACCTCGACGCGCTCCTTGTTCTCCATCGGAATTTCCGACACGTTGGGGATCGCGAGCGCGCCGTTGAGGCGGTAGTTGGTACGGTTCTCCACGGCGATGCCGCGGATGACGAGCTGGTCGAAGGTGTCGCCGCCGTTCTGCTGGCGCGTCACGCCGGCCGTGTTGCGCAGCACGTCGTACACGCCGGTGGCGCCCTGCAGCTCGATCACCTCGCGCGTCACGGTGTTGACCGTGGCCGGCACGTCCATCACGGACGCGCCCCGGAACGTGCCCGCCTCGACCGTCTCGGCCAGGAAGCCGTTGGCGCGCGAGGCCTCGACGTTGACGGTGCTCAGTTCGCCCGTTTCGGCGGCAGCCACGGATTGCGCGTGCGCTGCCTGCACGGCGGCGAGCGCGAGGCCCACACAAACTCTCTTCATTCAAATCCCTTGGATGTTCTTGGCGGCGCGCCTCCCGGCGCCTGGTGACGCTTCCGGCGTGCGGAAGCGGGAGGGATTATGAATGAGAGGAATTCTCATTTGACAACAGTTTCATGGCACTCGCCGATAGGATCGGGCGCCGGAGCGTTCCATGTCGAAACGCCATCAAGGAGGAATTCATGACTGCCAGTGAAACATCGACCAGACGGGACGCCCTGCGATGAAGACGGCCGGACGCCTGGCGCTCGGCGTGCTCGCCTGGGTCACCGTGGTCCCGCTGCTGGGACTTCTCTGCTTGTGGCTGGGCGCGGTGGTCTTTGACGCCCCCGAAGCCTCGTCCGTCATCCTGTATGTGACCGTGGCATTCAACATCGGCACGGCCGCACTGCTCTACTGGTATGGCGTGCCGAGCGTGCCGCACTGGGGCCGCCGCGTGGCCTACTTCGTCGGCTTCGTGGTGCTGCTGGTGGTCGCCAGCGCCGTCGTGACCTTCGGCGTCCAACTGCTCATCGCGATGCTGGTGACGTTCAGGCGCTGAGCTGGGGTCATGGAGACTTGGCCCGGTGGCACTTCCGGTGCGCGGAAGCGGCAGGGCTCCCGGATGAGCGGAAGCCTCATTTGACAACAGTGTTTTGGCGCTCGCGCCCCTAGCATCGCCTCCAGAGCGTTCCATTTCGAAACGCCAATCAGGGAGGAAAGTCATGAACACCAATGAAAACTCGGTGGGGCGTGCGCAGCACTCGGCGCCGTCGTTCACGCTGTACGGCCGGGTGGCGGCCGGTCCTGCCGGGCTTGTGGGAACCCCTTATCCCAGCCTGCACATCTCGCTGGTCATCGATGACGCCTATTCGGGCCTCACGGTGATCGATGGTCAACCGACGATGGGCGAAGCGGGGTTGCACAACGTGTTGCGGACCCGAACCAACGTCTATGCCAACACGCTGCCCACCGATGTCGTCGTCAAGATTCCATTGGCGCCGCCCGGTGGCATGAGCCCCGAGGCGCTCGCGCGCACACTGATGAGGCGCGCCACGGATTTTTCGAGCTACGTGTCTCCCTACAGCTTCCCCGCACGCCTGCGAGGCGACCGGATGAACCCCGGCGAATACAACAGCAGTTCGTACCTCGCCGCACTGCTGCGCGGCGTGATGGGCTCGGTCCCCGATCTCGGGGTGTCCGGCTATCAGGCGCCCGGCTGGGAAAGCCCGATGCCTCTTCACTTCTTCAAGGGCGAGGCCATCCGATGAAGGCGGCGGGGCGGCTCGCGCTCGGCGTGCTCGCCTGGGCCGCCTTGATCCCGCTCGCGGGAGTCCTCGGCATGTGGCTGGACCGGTCGGTCTTTCACTCTGCCGGGGCCACGCGCGTCATCGCCCATGCGATCGAGGGCGTGCTGATCCTCGCGGCCGCGCTGGTCTATTGGCGCTGCGTGCCGCGCGCGCCGAGCTGGGGGCGGCGCGTGATCCATCTCGTCGGCTTCGCGCTGCTGCTGACCGGCGTTGGCTACGTGGTCCTCGGCGCGACCGTTGCCCTTGTGGTGCTGCTGTTCGGGCTTTGAGCCGCCCCGCCTCCGCTACACCTTCATCGCCGCCGCCGACGCCCGCTGAATGCACTCGATGAAGTGCTGCGCCGCCGGCGTCGACGGCTGCCCGCGCCGGCGCACCACGCACACGTTCAGCACCGGCAGCGTCTCGCGCACGTCGACGCGGCGGATGCCGTGGCGCTTGAAGCTCAGCCCGGCCAGCGGCTCGACGAAGAGGCCGATCAAATCCATGTGCCCCACCAGCGCGAGCGCCACGGTGACCGAGTGGCCCTGCAGCACGCGCGTGGGCGGCGGCAATCCGAGCGGGGTGAACAGCGGCGCCACGGCGTTGGTTCCGCCGTGGTCGTCGCCCGGCAGGACCCATTCGGCGGCATAGAGGTCGTTCAGCGAGCGCGCGTTGCGCAGCGGATGGCGCTCGCGCAGGCCGACCACCAGCTGCACCGGGAACAGCTCCAGCGCCTCGAACTGCGGATCGAGCGTGCCGGGCACGATGTGCGCCACCGCGAAGTCGAGATACCCGTCGCGCAGCCGCGCGAGCATCCACGGCAGCACGGCCTCGCTGAACTGCACATCGACCGCCGGCAGGCGGGTGTGGAAGTCCTTGAAGGCGGCGGGCAGCACGGTGAGCGCGAACGAGGCGCTCACGGCCAGTGAGACCGAGCCGGTGGCGCCGTCGCGGATTTGCGCGATCTCGTCGCGGGCGCGTTCCATGTCGGCCAGCAGCAGCCGCGCACGCGGCGCGAAGGCCAAGCCGAACTGCGTGAGCCGCACGCCTTTCACACTGCGCTCCACCAGCGGCGCCCCGACCTCGCGCTCCAGCTCGCGCACGATCTTGGTCACGGCCGGCTGCGAAATGCCAAGCACGCGCGCGGCGGCGCGGATGCTGAGCTGCTCGACCACGGCCACGAAGGCATGCAACTGATTGGGTTTCATCTTTGGAGTGACAACCAAAAGTTATCGTTGACGCCCAATTATTGTCTTTTCATGACAGCGGCGAGTCTCTAGCATCCGCCGCGGTTCGGGCCCACGCGGCCTGCGCCCCCGATACACACAGGAGACACATGAACACCCTCGCTTCCCAGCCCTCGCCTTCCTCGCCGGCCCGCCGGCGCCAGACCATCGTGGCCACCACCATCGGCAACGGCCTGGAATTCTTCGACTTCACGGTCTACGGCTTTCTCGCGCTGGTGATCGGCAAGCTGTTCTTCCCCACCTTCAGTTCCTACGGCCAGTTGCTGCTGACGGTGGCGAGCTTCGGCGTCGGTTTCATCATGCGGCCGCTGGGCGGCATCGTGATCGGCGCGTACGCCGACCGCGCGGGCCGCAAGAAGGCCATGACGCTCACGATCTTCCTGATGGCGCTGGGCTGCGCGCTGATCGCCTTCACGCCGACCTACGCGAGCATCGGCGTCGCGGCGCCGATCGTGATCGTGCTGGCGCGCCTGATCCAGGGCTTCTCGGCCGGCGGCGAGGTGGGCGCATCCACCACGCTGCTGGTGGAGCACGCCACGCCCGCCAACCGCGGCTACATGGCGAGCTGGCAGTTCGCGAGCCAGGGCCTGGGCGTGCTGATGGGTGCCGTGGTGGTCGGCGTGCTGACCGTCTCGCTGTCCGCCGAAGCCATGCAGAGCTGGGGCTGGCGCGTGCCCTTCGTGCTCGGCATGCTGATCGCGCCGGTGGGCATGTACATCCGCCGCCACCTCGAGGAGTCGCTGCACATCTCGCCGGAAGACGCGAAGGCGCCGCGCGAGAGCAGCCTGAAGATCGTCTGCACGCAGCACGGCAGGACGGTGCTGGCCGCCATCCTCGCGCTGGTGGGCGGCACCACGGCGGCCTACGTGGTCACCTTCTACATGCCGACGTATGCCGTGCGCGAGCTCGGCCTCACGCCGTCGGTGGCGCTGTTCGGCGCGGCGCTCACGGGCCTGCTGTCGTTCGCGCTCGCGCCCTTCGTGGGCAAGTGGTCGGACATCGTGGGCCGCAAGCCGCTCATCCTGTGGAGCCGCATCGCGCTGGCGATCCTGATCTACCCGGGCTTCCTGTGGCTCAACGCCTCGCCGACGCCCACGGTGCTGTTCGTGGTGCTCGGCGTGCTGAGCATCGGCCTGGTGGGCCAGACGGTGCCGGGCATCACGATGCTGCCCGAGATGTTCCCGAAGGCGGTGCGCGCCAGCGGCATGTCGCTGGTCTACAGCGTGGGCGTGGCGCTCTTCGGCGGCTTCGCGCCCTTCGTCAGCACCTGGCTGGTCAACGCCACCGGCAGCAAGCTCGCGCCGGCCTGGTACCTGGTGGGGATGACGCTGGTGTCGCTGCTCGGGCTCCTTTGGTTGCGCGACCACACGGGCCGCGACATCGATGCCGCCAACGCCCACGCGCCGGCCTGATACCGTCTTCCTCCTTCCCGCCTTCATGCACAGGAATCTTCCCGCCATGTCCCAGCCTGCCACCGCCGCCACCCGCCATTTCTCGGGCACGTACGTCGAAGCCCGCGCCAAGTTCCTCGAGGCCGCCGCGGCGCGCGGCGCCACCATCGAGTCGTTCGTGCACCCCACGCACCGCGGCGCGCTCGGCGAAGAGCTCGCCACCGACGTCGCGCTGATCGGCGCGGCCGACGCGAAGAAGGTGCTGCTCGTCACCTCGGGCACGCACGGCCCCGAGGGCTTCTGCGGCTCGGGCGCACAGGTGGCCACGCTGAACGACGCCGACCTGCTCGCGCGCCTGGAGCGCGCGGGCGTCGCGCTGCTGCTGGTGCATGCGGTGAACCCGCATGGGTTCTCGCACCTGCACCGCACCAACGAAGACAACATCGACCTGAACCGCAACCACATCGACTTCAGCGCACCGCTGCCGGTGAACGCCGAGTACGCCGACGTGGAGCCGCTGGTGCTGCCCGCCAGCTGGCCGCCGACGCCGGCCGACGACGCGGCCGTGGCGAGCTACATCGCCACGCACGGCATGACCGCCTTCCGCGCGGCCGTCACGCGCGGGCAGTACACCTCGCCCGACGGCCTCTTCTACGGCGGCACCGCGCCGTCGTGGAGCAACCGCACCATCCGCGCCATCCTGCGCGGCTACGCGGCCTCGGCCACGCACCTGGGCTGGATCGACGTGCACACCGGCCTGGGGCCCTACGGCCACGGCGAAAAGATCTACCCGGGCCGCAACACGCCCGAAGACCTCGCGCTGGCCCATGCCTGGTGGGGCGCCGACGTGTTCGCGCCGTTCGCGGGCGACTCGGCCTCGGCCGACGTGTCGGGCCCGGTGATCTCGACCGCCTACGACGAATGCCCGAACGCGCGCGTCGCGCCCATGGGCCTGGAGTTCGGCACGCTGCCCGACCTGGAAGTGCTCGACCGCCTGCGCGCCGACACCTGGCTGCGCCGCCACCCCGAGGCGCCCGAAGCGCAGAAGCGCGAGATTCGCCGCCGCCTGCGCGACGCGTTCTACTGCGACAACGACGAATGGAAGGGCATGGTGCTGGGCCAGACCCGCGTCGTGCTCCTGCAGACCTTGCAAGGGCTGAGCAAGGCCTGATCCGGCGGACTTCGGCTCAGCCGAAGTTCGGCGCGCGCTTCTCGCGCAGCGAGGCCACGCCTTCGCGCACGTCGGCGCCCGCAAAGCCCATGAACTCCAGCGCCAGCGAAGCGTCGAAGGTCGGCCCCGCCTGGCGCAGCCAGTTGTTCAGCGCGTACTTGGTGAAGCGGATCGCGCTCTGGCTGCCGGCCGCAAGGCGGTCGGCGATCTCGTAGGCGCGCGGCAGCAGGTCGGCCTCGTCCACGGCCAGCGACACCAGGCCGATGCGCTCGGCCTCCTCGCCGCTCACCGGCTCGCACAGCAGCAGGTGGTACTTGGCCTTGGCCATGCCGCACAACAGCGGCCACACGATGGCCGCATGGTCGCCCGCCGCCACGCCCAGGCGCGTATGGCCGTCGACGATCTTCGCGTTCTTGCTCGCGATGGAGATGTCGGCCAGCAGCCCCGCCACCAGCCCCGCGCCCACGGCCGGACCGTGCATGGCGCTCACGATGGGCTTGTCGCAGTTGACGAGGTTGTAGACCAGGTCGCGCGCTTCCTTCCACACGCGCTGGCGCACGGTGTCGTCGGTGGTCATGTCCTGCACCATGCCCAGGTCGCCGCCGCCCGAGAAGCCCATGCCCTCGCCGCGCAGCACGGCGCAGCGCACCGTGTCGTCGGCCGCCACGTCGCGCCAGATCTCGGCCAGCTCGCGGTGGCCGTCATGGCCGGCCGTGGGCAGCTTGCCGTTGGCGGCGCGCATCTGGATGTCGAGCACCGCGCCGTTCGCGCCGCGGCGCGTGAGGGCGAGGGTCTGGTAGCGGGTGTAGTCCATGCGTGTGTCTCCGCCCCGCACGCACGGCCATGGCGCGGGGACTTCGTTCGATGAAGGAGAGAAGAAAGGCCGGAGGCCTATTTTTGCGCGGCCAGCTCGCGGCAGCGCTTCACGTTCGCATCGAAACGCGGCACCAGGCCCGGCTCGCAGCCATCGTCGGCGGGGTTCAGCCGGCACATGCCGACCACCGCGTAGTCCATGACGGCCGCCGTGCACATCGGGTAGGCGGCCAGCTCGGGGTTGGCCTTGGCCTTGAAGCCCCAGCGCTCGGAGAACTGCACCATGCGCGTCATCGCGCCGAGGAAGAAGCTGCGGTCCTTCGCGGCGATGGCCGCCTCCATGCGCGGCAGCTCCTCGTTGAGGTAGCCAACCGAGTCCAGCGGAAAGCCGGCGGGGTCGGGCTGCGGCTGCGCGAAGGCCGTGGCGGCCATCAGGGCCAGCGAGGCGCCCACGCAGGCGCGTCGCAACGGGAGGAAGAAGGCGGAACCGGTGGGCAGGTGGCGGTATGGCATGGCCTGCGATTCTGCAACGTTTGGAAGCATTTTTGCGCGCCGACCGATGCGCGCACGCGACGTTTTCAGGCGGCCACCGGCCTCCCCGCGCGGCGCGGGACAATGGCCGCTTCCGTTTTCCCTTGCAAAGACCCCCATGGCCCGACGCCCCCAACGACAGCTGCGCACCATCGAGCGCGGCATCCTCTGCCTTCTGATCGGCGTCGCCGTGCTGCTGGGGCCGCGCTTCCTGCAGGGCACGCGCTGGTTCGACATGGTGGCCGGCGCGTACCTCGTCGGCTGGTTCGCGCTCGCGCTGGGGGTGGCGCTGGTCGGCGTGGGCCTGTTCCAGCGCGGCAAGCCGGACCGCTGAGGCCCGGCCGCAAGGTCAACAGGCGCTCAGTGCGCCGCCGCCTTCTTGCCGCGCAGCTTGCCGACGAGTTCCACCACGGCCAGCACGACGGCGCCGGCCACGAGGCCCACGACGGCATTGACGCCCATCGAGCCCAGCGTGCCGAACACGCCGCCCGTGGCCTTGGCCCAGTCCTCGACCGCATGGCCGAATGCCGGCACGCCGTGCACCAGGATGCCGCCGCCCACGAGGAACATGGCGGCCGTACCGGCCACCGACAGGCCCTTCATGAGCCACGGCGCCGCCGCCAGGATGCCGCGGCCCAGGGCGCGCGCCGCCGCGCTGCTGCGCTGGCTCAGGTACAGGCCCGCGTCGTCGAGCTTCACGATGCCGGCCACGAGGCCGTAGACGCCCACCGTCATGATCAGCGCGATGCCGACCAGCACGCTGAGCTGCGTCGTGAACGGCTGGCCCTGCACGGTGCCCAGCGTGATGGCGATGATTTCGGCGGAGAGGATGAAGTCGGTGCGCACCGCGCCCTTGATCTTGTCCTTCTCGACCGCGACCACGTCGACCGTGGTGTCGGCCACCGCCTGCTGATGGCGCGCGGTATCGGCCTCGTGCTCCTGCTTATGCAGGAACTTGTGGGCCAGCTTCTCGGCGCCCTCGAAGCACAGGAACGCGCCGCCCACCATGAGCAGCGGCGTCACCAGCCAGGGCAGCCAGGTGCCGATGGCCAGTGCGGCCGGCACCAGGATGGCCTTGTTGACGAGGGAGCCCTTGCACACGGCCCACACCACCGGCAGCTCGCGCTCGGTGCGCACGCCGGTGACCTGCTGCGCGTTCAGCGCCAGGTCGTCGCCGAGCACCCCGGCGGTCTTCTTGGCAGCAAGCTTGGTGAGGACGGCGACGTCATCGAGCACGGTGGCGATGTCGTCGAGCAGCAGGAGCAGGCTGGTGGCCATGGGCGAAGTCGGGCTGTGGAAGAAGCGGCGAGCTTATCCGCAGCCGATGGCCGCGCCGGTGAAGACCGTACGCGGCATCCGGGGGTGGATCAGTCCACCGCCCGCTTCAGGCGGATCTCTTCGACGCGCACCGTGCCCAGGGCGGTGGTCTTGGCGGTCTTCATCTCGCGCTTGAAGCCGGCGAGTTCGTGGAAGCGCATGGCGCGGTCGTTGCGCAGCGGCACCCAGATGGTGACCGTGGTGCAGCCTTCTTCGGCCAGGCCTTCGCGGGCGGCGTCCCACAGGGCCACGCCGGCGCCCTTGCCCCAGTGCTCGGGCTTGACGTAGATGGCCCAGATCTCGCCCGTGGTGGGCGGCGTCTTGGGGTCGCGCGAGCGGTCGAAGCCCACGAAACCGACGATCTCGCTGCCGTGCGTCACCACATGGACCTGGGGTTCGCTGAACTCGATGGCCTCGCGCCACTTGGCCTCGCGCGAGGCGGGGGCCAGCACGCGCAGGTCGTCTTCGGACAGGATGCCTTCGTAGGCGGCCTTGGCAGAGAGGGCATGGACTTCGGCGACGGCCTTGGCGTCGCGCATCGTGGCGGGGCGAACTTCGTAATCGGACATGAAAGCGGAAAAACGTGTGGAACCGGCTATTGTCGCCGCACCGCTAAACTCCTCCCGCATCCGCACGTATCAACTGGAGAAAGCACATGGCCAAGGGTCAGCAACGCACCAACAAGGAAGCGAAGAAACCGAAGAAGGACACCTCGCCGCCGAAGGCACCCACCGGCGGCATCGAGCCCGTGCGCACTGTCACCACGGCAGTGATTCCGCGCGGCAAGCTCAAGAACAAGTGACCGACGTCCCCGCGCCCGCCCCCAAGCCGGCGCAGCCGCGCAACCCGTTGCATGGCCTCACGCTGGAGGCCATCGTGACTGCGCTGGCCGACTACTACGGCTGGGAGCAGCTGGGGCACCTGGTGCCGATCCGCTGCTTCATCAGCGAGCCCAGCGTGGGTTCCAGCCTCAAGTTCCTTCGCAAGACGCCCTGGGCGCGCGACAAGGTCGAGAGCCTGTACCTCTTCATGCTGCGCGAGCAACGCCGCGAACAGCAACAGCAGCAAGAACCTCCCGCGCAATGAAGGTCCGTCTCGAACCGTCGGGCCTCGAATTCGAGGCCGAGGCGGGCGTCACGCTGCTGCATGCGGCGGAGGCGGCCGGCATCGAGCTGCCCAGTTCGTGCCGCAACGGCACCTGCCGCACCTGCATCTGCCAGCGGCTCTCCGGCGAGAGCCGCCATCTCATCGAATGGCCGGGCCTGAGCTTCGACGAAAAGATCGACGGCTGGATTCTTCCCTGCGTGGCCGTGGCGCAGAGCGACCTCACGCTCGACGCGCCGCAGGCCCGCGCCCTCTTCGACTGACGATCAGGACCGCGCCGACGCCGGCGCCGCGACCCCCAGCCGGTCGCGCTGCGCGAGCGACGGGAACAGGCGGAACCACGTCAGCGCCACCAGCATCGTTCCCACGCCGCCGAGCACCACCGAGCCGACCGGCCCCAGCAGCGCCGCGGTGGCGCCCGATTCGAACTCGCCGAGCTGGTTGCTCGCGCCGATGAAGATCGAGTTGACCGCGCTCACCCGCCCGCGCATGGCGTCGGGCGTTTCCAGCTGCACCAGCGTCTGGCGGATCACGACGTTGACCATGTCGGCTCCGCCCGATACCGCGAGCGCGACGAGCGAGACGAGAAAGCTCTTCGACAGCCCGAACACCACCATGCACAGCCCGAACGCCCCCACCGCCAGCAGCAGCGTGCGCCCCACGTTGCGCTCGACCGGCCGGCGCGTGAGCGCAATCGACATCACCAGCGCGCCCACCGCCGGTGCGCTGCGCAGCAGGCCCAGGCCCCAGGGGCCAGTGTGCAGGATGTCCTTGGCATAGATCGGCAGCAGCGCCACCGCGCCGCCCAGCAGCACCGCGAACAGGTCGAGCGACACCGCGCCCAGCACCGGCTTGCGCTTCCAGATGAAATTGACGCCCGCGAACACCGTGGCCAGCGTGACCGGCTCGCGCGCGGCCGGCGCGTGGTCGTAGCGCAGCCGCAGCACCAGCACGCAGGCCACCGCGAAGCACAGCACGCTCGCGCCGTAGACCACCGCCATGCCCGCCACGAACAGCAGCCCGCCGAGCGCGGGCCCGCCGATGATCGCGCCCTGCATGCCGGCCGAGCTGAACGCCATCGCCCGCGACAGCAGCAGCGGCGGTACCAAGAGCGGCGTGAGCGCCTGCTGTGCCGGCATCTGGAAGGCGCGCACCGCGCCCAGCACCAGCGACAGCCCGAGCAGCAGCCCGCGCGTGTCGTTCTTGTGCAGCACGGCGAAGAGCAGCGCCAGCGCCACCGTGCCCTGCACCGCGAAGCACACCGCCACGATGCGGCCCCGGTGATGGCGGTCCACCACATGACCGGCCAGCAGCGCCAGCAGCAGCGCGGGCACGAACTGGTACAGCCCGACCAGGCCCAGGTCCCATGCGCTGCCGGTCAGCTCGTACATGTGCCAGCCGATGGCCACGAGCATCATCTGCGAGGCGGCGGTGCCGAAGAGGCGCGCCACCCACAGCTGCATGAAGGGGCGCTCGCGCCTCAGGTCGGTGAACGTGGGAGACAAGGGAGAAGAAGCGGCACCGGGCATATCGGTCGAGGATAGCCCAGCCTTCTTCCGGCTTTCTGAGCCTCTCTACACTCGCTGTCCCCATGACCGCTTCGCCGCCCGACCTGCTCCCCATTCACGAAGACGCCCACCTGCTGGTGCTCGACAAGCCCGCCGGCCTGCTGTGCGTGCCCGGGCGCGGCGAGGACAAGCAGGACTGCCTGAGCGCACGCGCCCAGCGCCAGTGGCCCGACGCGCTCATCGTGCACCGGCTCGACATGGGCACCAGCGGCCTCGTGGTGATGGCGCGCGGCCTGGAGATGCAGCGCGTCCTGAGCGCGGCCTTCGCCGACCGCGAGGTGCACAAGCGCTACGAAGCCGTGGTCGACGGCGTGATGCCGCAGCGCGATGACTGGTCGCTCATCGACGCCCCGCTGATGGCCGACTGGCCGCGCCGGCCGCTGCAGAAGATCGACCCGGCCGGCAAGCCCAGCCTCACGCGCTGGCGCGCACTGGCCAGTGTGTCGCCGCCCGGCGGCCCGGCGGCCACGCACGTGCTGCTGGAGCCGCTCACCGGCCGTTCACACCAGCTGCGCGTTCACCTGCTGTCGATCGGGCACCCGATTTTGGGCGACGCGCTGTACGGCGACGCCGCGCTGCAGGCACGCGCACCGCGCCTGCTGCTGCATGCCAGGGAGTTGGGGTTCGTGCATCCCGCGACGCGGGAGCCGTTGCACTTCGAATCTGCGGCGGGCTTCGTGCTCAGCGGCCCTTGACGACGAGCACCGGCATGGTGGCGTCCTGCAGCACGCGCTGCGTCACGCTGCCCAGCAGCAGTTTCTCGATGCCGCTGCGGCCGTGCGAGCCCATCACGATCAGGTCGGCCGCGATGGCGATGGCGGTGTCCACGATGCCTTCGTGCACCACGTGGCCGTCGATCACGCGCTGGTCGCTGTGCAGGCCTTCGGCCGCCAGGGCGGCCACGCCGCGTGCGAGCGCCGCGTTGGCGCTGGCGGTGGCCGCCGCGAGGTATTCGTTCTGGCCGAGCGCATAGTCCGCGCCCACGCCGATGAAGGGGTAGTTGTCGATCACGTGGATCAGCGTGATGCGGCTGCCGAAGGCCAGGGCGAGACCGCTGGCCTTGCTGACCGCGAGCATGGAAGTTTCGGAGCCGTCGATGGGGACCAGGATGTGATTGAACATGGCGGGACCTCGCTTAGCGTTCGCAGACAGACAGACTGACGGACCCGGTTCGCACCGGGTCGGGCCCCGAATTTAACCGCTATACAGAACCCGCCCTGTAGGACTCCGACCAGCGAAGTCCGCAGGCGTCTCAATCCCCCTGGAAACCCTCAGACCGGCAGGTGACGACGAGCGTGTCGCGCCACCCATCGCCGCCCTCTTCCAGCGGCTGGATCGGCGTCGATTCGTGGATCACGCGCGCGTCGTCCAGCAGCAGCAGCGTCCACGGTTCGGTCATGGTGAAGCGCTCGCCGCGCCGGCCGTTGGCCTCGAACACGCGCGTCTCGCCGCCCTTGATGCCCTGGCGCCCGATCAGCACCACCGCCACCAGGTCGACACCGTCGCGGTGCGCGCCTTCGGGCGTCGGGCGGCCGATGCCGCCGGCGGTGTCGATGCGGAACTGGTGCGCTTCCACGAACCAGCGCTGCGGTGCGCCGCGCATGTCGCTGCTGACCTGGCCCAGCTGCTGCATCAGCCGCTGCCACACGGGCTGCGCCACCGTGGCGTCGAGCATCGGCGCGAACCAGCGCTGCATGCCGCCGTGCAGCGCGTTGTATTCCACCGGCTGCCAGTGCGCGCGGTGCGGCACCTGCGCCAGCGTGGCGTCGGCCTCGACCGTGAAGCAGGCGTGGCGCCGCGTGCGGTAGCGCCCGCCGTCCTTCAGGTATTCGTCGGGCGGCAGGTCGTTCCAGTCGGCGTGCAGCGCCTCGAGCTGCGCCAACGGCACGCCGAGCCAGTCGCACACGCCCTGCGGGCTGAGCACCGCATAGCCGTGCTCGCGCAGCGCACCGGCCAGTTCGGCCGGCGGCGTGAACGGGGGAGCGAAGGCGGCGGTGCTCACTGGGCGCTGACCTTCACGTCCTTCCAGAACGCGACGCGGTCACGGATTTCCTCGGCTTCGGGCTTCGGGTCGGGGTAGTACCAGGCGGCGTCGGCGTGGAGCTCGCCGTTGACCAGCAGCGAGTAGTAGTTCGCCGAGCCCTTCCACGGGCAGGTGGTCTTGTGGTTGCTGAAGGTGACCACGTCGCGGTTGAGCGAACTCATCGGGAAGTAGTGGTTGCCTTCGACGAGCACGGTGTCGTCGCTTTCGGCGATGGTGACGCCGTTCCAGGTTGCTTTCATGGGATCGATCTCCGGGGAGGTGCAAGGTGCCGATGCCGCATTGCGCGCTCGGGACAGCGGCTATTGTGACGCTGGCGCGACGTGCTTTCCTTGCGCCGGGTCATCCCGGCCCGATGCCGGCAGGGTTTCCCCCGCAACCTCAGCCGCGACCGCGCCCCGTGCGCCCCGACGCCGGCTCGAGAAACAGCTGCCGGAAATAATTGCGGAACGCGGTCATCGCCGGCGAAAACTCCACGCCCTGTTTCCACCCCAGGCCGATGTTCATCGTGGGCACCGCGTCGCGCAGGTTGATGGTCTCGATGCGCTTGCCTTCCAGCGACCACGGGCGGTAGACCATGTCCGACAGCACCGTCACGCCCAACCCGTTGGCCACCGTGCTGCGCACCGCCTCCACCGAACTCGTGCGCAGCCGGATCTGCGGCTGGTGCGGCGTCTTGCTCCAGTACTTGAGCGCGGTGGCCGCGGCCTCGTCCACGGTGAGCATGATGTAGGGCTCGGCCGCCACGTCGGCCAGTGTCACCTCGGCCTTGTCCAGCAGCGGGTGCTTGGCCGGCACCCACAGCCGGCGCTGCGAACCGAAGAAGGTTTCGAGCGACAGCTCGCGCAGCACCACGTTCGAGGTGAGCACCACGCCGATGTCGTAGCGCTGTGTGATCAGGCCCTCCTCGATGGCCTCGCGCGCCACCTCGTGCACCTTCACCGTCACCTGCGGGTGCAGCTGCTCGAAGCGCTGCAGGTGGTGCGGCAGGAAGTAGCCCAGCACCGTGTAGCTGGCCGCGATGGTGAGCGAGCCCTCGACGTTCTCGCCTTCGTGCGGCATGCGCACCGCTTCGTCGGCCGCCGACAGCACCGCGTAGGCGTGGCTCAGAAAGCGGCGCCCGGCCTTGGTGAGTTCCACGCCGTGCGGATGCCGCTCGAAGAGCTGCTGCCCCATCAGCTCCTCGAGCTCGCGGATGGCGGTGGTCACGGCCGACTGCGAGATGTTCAGTTGCAGCGCCGCGTGCGAGATGCGCCCCACCTCGGCCACCGCCGAGAAGTACTTGAGCTGGCGAAGGGTCAGGGACATGGCGCCGTCTTCCTAGGGTATTTACGGATACGCGCTGCCCGCCTCGGGCGAAAACCCGATACCGCGCGATCGCTTCCCTCCAGCGTAGCGCCCAATCCAACCGCTTGCAGCATCTGTTTTTCAGATATCGGGCCGCCTGAAAACAATGCTTTTCGGCCTTTCGACTGCTGGCTAACCTTCGCGCCAACCTGCACCGCCCCCTTGGCGATGCGCACCACACAAAGGCGGGACGACGTGACGAAGACAACGCGGATCGATCTGAATTCCGACATGGGCGAAGGCTTCGGCCCCTGGACCATCGGCGACGGCGTCGACGAGCAGCTCATGCCGCTGATCAGCTCGGCCAACATCGCGACCGGCTTCCATGCCGGCGACCCGAACATCATGCGCAGGATGGTGCTGCTGGCCCGCGAACACGGCGTGGGCATCGGCGCGCACCCGGGCTTTCGCGACCTCGTGGGCTTCGGGCGCCGCCACATCACCGCGCCGGCCGACGAGCTGGTGAACGACATGGTCTACCAGCTCGGCGCGCTGCGCGAGTTCGCGCGCCTGGCCGGCATGACGCTGCAGCACATCAAGCCGCACGGCGCGCTGTACATGCATGCGGCGCGCGACGAGGCGCTGTCGCGCGCCCTCATCACCGCGCTGCAGCAGATCGAACCCACGCTGCGCCTGTTCTGCATGGAATCGTCGGTCACCTTCCAGGTGGCACGCGAGCTGGGCCAGCCGGTGGTGCGCGAGTTCTATGCCGACCGCGACTACGACCTGAGCGGCTCCATCGTCTTCACGCGCCGTGTCGGCGCGCTCGACCCCGAGGCCGTGGCCGCCAAGGTGCTGCGCGCCTGCACCGAGGGCGTGGTGCGCACGGTCGAAGGAGAAGACATTGCGATCGGCTTCGACTCGGTCTGCATCCACAGCGACACGCCCGGCGCGCTCGCGCTGGTGCAGGCCACGCGCCGCGCGCTGGCCGACCACGGCATCGAAGTTGCGGGCCTGGCGGCCTGAGCGTTTTTTTCTTGTTTCTGATCTTGTTCCAGGAGTGCACCGATGCCCGCTACCCATGACGTCCTGAGCCCGCTGCCGGGCACCTTCTACCGCCGCTCGGCGCCCGACGCGCCGCCGTTCAAGGCCGAAGGCGACACCGTGGCCGTGGGCGACGTGCTCGGCCTGGTCGAGGTGATGAAGCAGTTCAGCGAAGTCACGGCCGACGCGGCCGGGCGCCTGGCGCGCTTCGCCGTCGAGAACGGCGAGCCGGTCGATCCGGGCCAGCTGCTGGCCGTCATCGAAACGGCCTGAGGCAACCGCCCATGACCGCCGCATTCGACACACTGATGGTCGCCAACCGGGGCGAGATCGCGGTGCGCATCATCCGCGCCGCGAAAGAACTGGGGCTGAAGACCGTCGCGGTCTACAGCGACGCCGACGCGCAGAGCCTCGCGGTGCGCATGGCTGACAAGGCCGTGCGCATCGGCCCGGCGCACGCCACCAAGAGCTACCTGAGCATCGACGCGATCCTGCAGGCCGCCGCCGACAGCGGCGCCGGCGCGGTGCATCCGGGCTACGGTTTTCTTTCGGAGAACGCCGCGTTCGCCGAGCGCGTCGAGGCCGCGGGCCTGGTATTCGTGGGCCCGACGCCACATGCGATCCGCACCATGGGCGACAAGGCCGCGGCGCGCGCCGCCGCCCTGCGCGCCGGCGTGCCCACCGTGCCCGGCAGCGCAGGCGTGGTGACCGACCCCGACACCGCCGTCGAAGTCGCGAAGGACATCGGCTACCCGATCATGATCAAGGCCTCGGCCGGCGGTGGCGGGCGCGGCATCCGCGTGGCGCACGACGAGGCCGAGCTGCGCCAGCAGTTCGCCACCGCCACCGCCGAAGCGCAGGCGGCCTTCGGCAACGGCGAGGTGTACCTCGAACGCTTCATCCGCCAGGCGCGCCACATCGAGGTGCAGATCCTGGGCGACGGCGAGCGCGTGGTGCACTGCTTCGAGCGCGAATGCTCGCTGCAACGGCGTCGCCAGAAGGTGTGGGAAGAAGCGCCCTCGGCCGCCATCAGCGAGGCCACGCGCGCCGCGCTGTGCGAATCGGCACTGCGGCTCGCACGCGCCGTGGCCTACCGTGGCGCGGGCACGCTCGAGTATTTGTACGACGATGACACGCGCGAGTTCTTCTTCATCGAGATGAACACGCGCATCCAGGTCGAGCACCCGATCACCGAGATGGTCACCGGCGTCGACCTCGTGAAGGAAATGCTGCGCATCGCGCTGGGCCAGCCGCTGCGCCTGCAGCAGGAAGACATCCGCCTGAACGGCGCGGCCATCGAGGTGCGCATCAACGCCGAGAACGCGGCGAAGAACTTCATGCCGAGCCCCGGCCTCGTGTCGCAGCTCGTGGTGCCGGGCGGCCCGGGTGTGCGCTTCGACACCTTCCTGTTCCCCGGCTACACCGTGCCGGCCTACTACGACTCGCTGCTCGGCAAGCTCATCGTGCACGACACCGACCGCGCCAGCGCGCTGGCCCGCATGCGGCGTGCGCTCGACGAGTTGCAAGTCGAAGGCATCCACACGACGATCCCGCTGCACCGCGCGCTGTGCGAGGACGCTGATGTGGCGAAGGCCGCGTTCCACACGGGATTTCTCGAAACCTGGCTCGCCGCGAATCCACTCGCCGACGCGCCTCCTCTGTTGAAGGTGGCCGCATGACCGCTGCAAGCACCCTCCCTGCGCAAGCCCGCTACAGCTTCGGCGGCGACGAGCACCTGTTCGTCGAGATCAGCGAAGAGATGTCGCTGCCCGCCTTCTTCAAGGGCATGGCCATCTGCAACGCGCTGCGCCGCCGCGCCCTGCCGGGCGTGACCGAGATCTGCCCGGCCAACGCCGCCTACCTCGTGCGCTTCGACCCCGATGCGATCGCCCCCGACACGCTGCTCGCCACGCTCAAGGAGATCGAAGCGGGCCTGGGCGATGCCGACCTGCAGATGCAGACGCGCATCGTCGAGATTCCCGTGCTCTACAACGACCCGTGGACGCACGAAACGCTGATGCGTTTTCGCGAGCGCCACCAGGACCCGTCGAGCACCGACATCGAGTACGCCGCACGCATCAACGGCCACGCCTCGGTCAAGGCCTTCATCGAGGCGCACTCGTCGGCACCGTGGTTCGTGTCGATGGTCGGCTTCGTGGCCGGCCTGCCCTTCCTGTTCCAGATGGTCGAGCGCCAGCGCCAGATCCAGGTGCCCAAGTACCTGAGCCCGCGCACCGACACGCCCAAGCTCACGCTGGGCCACGGCGGCTGCTTCAGCTGCATCTACTCGGTGCGCGGCGCGGGCGGCTACCAGATGTTCGGCGTCACGCCCGCGCCGATCTTCGACCCGGCGCAGCGGCTGTCGTACCTCAAGGACCTGATGGTGTTCTTCCAGCCCGGCGACATCGTCAAGTGGAAGCCCATCGACCGCGCCGAGTACGACCGCCAGGTCGCGCAGGTCGAGGCCGGCACCTATGCGCTGCGCATCGCGCCGGTGTCGTTCTCCCTCAACGAGTTCCTGGCCGACCCCGACGGCTACAACCAACAACTGCTGAAGGTGCTCCATGGCGATTGACGTGCTCAAGCCCGGCCTCGCGACCAGCGTGCAGGACGCCGGCCGCCCCGGCTACTACCACCTGGGCATTCCGCTGTCGGGCGCGCTCGACCAGCAAAGCCTGGTGCTCGCGAACCTGCTGGTGGGCAACGACGAGGGCGCGGCCGTCATCGAAAGCACGCTGCTCGGGCCCGAGCTTCAGTTCGACGCCCCCGCGCTGGTGGCCGTGACCGGCGCCGACGCGAAGGTCAAGCTCAACGGCAACGAGATGCCGCGCAATGAATCCTTCACGGTGCAGGCCGGCGACAAGCTGAGCTTCGACTTCATGAAGCTCGGCGCGCGCATGTGCATCGCCGTGGCCGGCGGCATCGACGTGCCGGTGGTGCTGGGCAGCCGCTCGACCTACGGCCTGGGTGCGTTCGGCGGCTTCAACGGCCGCAAGCTGCTGGCCGGCGACAAGCTGCCCGTGGGCACGCCTTCGGCCAAAACCCGCGCAGGCCGCACGGTCGATGCCGCGCTGCTGCCGGTGCTCGAAAAAGAAGTGGCCCTGCGCGTGCTGCCGGGCATCTACTTCCATCGCCTGCAGGAGGTGTCGGTGCACAGCTTCTTCGCCGACACCTGGACCGTGGGCTCCGAGGCCGACCGCATCGGCTACCGCTACAAGCACGGCACGCCGCTGAAGTTCCAGGACCGCACGCCGCCCTTCGGCGCGGGCGACGACCCGTCGAACATCGTCGATGCGGGCTACCCCTACGGCTCCATCCAGGTGCCGGGCGGGCGCGAGCCGATCATCCTGCACCGCGACGCGGTGTCGGGCGGCGGCTACGCCATGGTCGGCACGGTCATCAGCGCCGACATGGACCTCATCGCCCAGATGCAGCCCAACCACAAGGCGCGCTTCGTCGAGGTCGACATGGCGCAGGCGCTCGACGCCCGCGCCGAACGCCGACGACGGCTCGACCGCCTGCGGGCCGCACTCGCGGCCTGACGCGTTCCCCCTCCCCCTTTTCTTCACCGCTGTCACCCAAGGAGTTCTTCATGAACAGCTCGCCCCTGCGCGTTTCATTGATCGCCGCTTCGCTCGCCGCCGCCCTGGCGTGGCACGCCCCAGCCTCGGCCGCCGACTGGTTCCCCTACAAGGCCGAGGCCACCGAGCCCGCCTTCTCGGCCGAAGGCACGAAGAAACCCATCGACTACACGCCGCTGGCCAAGGCGTCGAAGAAGTGGGACATCTGCGTGTCGTTCCCGCACATGAAGGACGCCTACTGGCTCGGCGTGGACTACGGCGTGATCGAAGAGGCGCGCCGCCTGGGCGTGAAGCTGCAGGTGGTCGACGCGGGCGGCTACACCAACCTGAGCAAGCAGGTCTCGCAGATCGAGGACTGCGTGGCGCGCGGCGCCAACGCGGTGGTCATCGGCGCGATCTCGGGCGATGGGCTGAACAACGTCATCAAGGCCACGGCCGCCAAGAAGGTGCCGGTGATCGACCTGGTCAACGGCATCAGCTCGCCCGACCTGTCGGCCAAGTCGCTGGTGTCGTTCTACACGATGGGCCACTCGACTGGCGAGTACCTCGCCAAGAAGCACCCGGCCGGCTCGCCGCCCGTGAAGGTCGGCTGGTTCCCCGGCCCGGCCGGCGCGGGCTGGGTCGAGGCCGCGCACAAGGGCTTCATGGAAGCGATCAAGGGCAGCGCCGTGACGGTGCTCGACCCCAAGTACGGCGACACCGGCAAGGAAGCGCAGGCCAAGCTGGTCGAAGACGTGCTGCAGGGCAACCCCGACCTGGCCTACGTGGCCGGCACGGCCGTCACGGCCGAGGCCGCCACCGGCATCCTGCGCGCACGCAACCTCGACAAGAAGGTGCAGGTGCTCTCGTTCTACATGACGCCGGGCGTGTACGAAGGCATCCAGAAGGGCCGCATCGTGGCCGCGCCGGCCGACTCGATGGTGATCCAGGGCCGCATCGCGGTCGACCAGGCCGTGCGCCTGCTCGAGAACAAGGACGTGGTGAAGCACGTCGGCCCGAAGATCTTCGTGGTCGACGCCGGCAACATCAAGAGCGTGAAGCAGGCCGACATCCTGCCGCCGACCGGCTTCAAGCCGGTGTTCGAGGTCAAGTAAGCCGGCCATGGCTCCCGTGCTGCTGCAGACCCTCGGCCTGGGCAAACGCTACCCCGGCGTGCTCGCGCTCGATGCGATGGACTTCGAGCTGCGCGCCGGCGAGGTGCACGTGCTGTTCGGCGAGAACGGCGCCGGCAAGTCGACGCTGATCTCGCTGCTGGCCGGTGCCAACGTGCCGACCGCGGGCGAGATCCGGATGCACGGCGCGCCGGTGAAGTTCGCCAACGTGCACGACGCGCGGCGCCACGGCATCAGCGCGGTGTTCCAGGAGTTCTCGCTGATCCCCACGCTGTCGGTGGCGCAGAACCTGAGCCTGGGCGGAGAGCCGTGCCAGCGCGGCCTGCTCGACCGCGCGGCGGTGCGCGAACGCGCCCGCACGATGCTGGCCGACCTGGGCTTCGAGATCGACGTCGACGCGCCGGTGGCGGGCCTCACGCGCGCGCAGCAGCAGATGGTGGAGATCGCCAAGGGCCTGCGCGGCGAGGTGTCGGTGCTGATCCTCGACGAGCCCACGGCCTCGCTCACCGACACCGAGACGCAGCGCCTGTTCGAACTGGTGGCGCGGCTGAAGGCGCGCGGCGTGGGCATCGTCTACATCTCGCACCGCATGCAGGAGATCGCACAGATCGCCGACCGCATCACGGTGCTGCGCGACGGGCGCAAGGTCACGACCGTGGAAGCGAACGCCACGAGCGCCGACCGGCTCATCGAGCTGATGAGCGGGCGCGCCATCGACAACATCTACCCGCGCATCACGGCCACCCCCGGCGAGGTGGTGCTGCAGGTCGAAGGACTGGCTTCGCCCAACGGCGTGCGCCATGCCAGCCTCACGGTGCGGCGCGGCGAAGTGGTCGGGCTGGCCGGATTGGTCGGCTGCGGCAAGTCGGAGCTGTTCCGTGCGATCTACGGGCTCGACCCCGTGAGCGAAGGCCGCGTGCTGTTCAAGGGCCGGCCACGCACCGGCGCGACGGTGCGCCAGCTGCTCGACGAGGGCCTGTTCTACCTGCCGCCCGACCGCAAGGGCGAAGGGCTGGTGCTCGGCTTCACGTCGCGCGCCAACATCACCTTGCCCCTCGTGCACGGGCCGCTGCGCGGGCGCGGCGGCTGGCTGCGCAAGCGCCTCGGGCGCCGGCTTTCGACGACGGCCGCCGAGCGCGTCGAACTCGCGCCGCGCAACCTCGAACGGCCCGTGGGGCTGCTCTCGGGCGGCAACCAGCAGAAGGTGCTGTTCGGCAAGGGCATGACGCGCGACGCCGCGCTCTACGTGTTCGACGAGCCCACGGTCGGCGTCGACGTCGGCACCCGCAGCGCGCTGTACGAGGTGATCCGCAAGCTCTGCGAAGGCGGCGCGGCGGTGGTCGTGATCTCGTCCGACCTGCCCGAGGTGCTGCACCTGAGCCATCGCGTGTACGTGATGTGCCGCGGCGAGATCACCGGCGAGCTGCACGGCGACGCCATCCAGGAAACCGCCGTGCTCAACCTGTTTTTCGGCCCCAGCGAGAACCCCTCCTCATGACTTCGCCTTCCCTCACCGCCGCCCCGGCGGCTCCCACGCCCGGCCTGGCCGGGCGCGCCCTCGGCCTGCTGCGCAGCCTCTTCCTGCGCCTGGGCGTGCTGCCCTTCATGCTGGTGATCGCCTGCGTGGTGTTCGCCACGCTGTCCGACCAGTTCCTCACGGTGCAGAACCTGGTGAACCTGCTGCGCCAGTCGGTCTACCTGATCCTCGTGTCGCTGGGCCAGATGCTGGCGCTGGTCACCGGCGGCTTCGACCTCTCGGTGGGCACGGTGATGGCGATCACCTCGGTGGTCTCGGCGCTTGCCATGCAGGCGCTGGGCGCGGCCTTTCCCGACGCGGCCTGGATGGTGGTGCTCGTGGGCTGCGCCTGCGGGATGCTCGCCGGGCTGGTGGTGGGCCTCATCAACGGCTTCGGCGTGGCGGTGATCGGCGTGTCGCCCTTCATCGTGACGCTGGGCGTGCAGTCGATCGGCTTCGGCTTTGCGCTGTTCCTCACGGGCGGCGTGCCGGTGTCGGGCATGCCGGCGCAGTTCAGCGAGCTGTTCGGCTTCGGCACCGTGCTCGGCGTGCCGGTGCCGATCCTCGTGACGGCCGTGTGCGTGGCCGGCATGGGCCTGCTCATGGGCCGCCTGCCGACCGGCACGCACCTGCTCGCGGTGGGCGGCAACGCCAAGGCCGCAGCGCTGTCGGGCATCGACACGCGCCGCGTGCTGCTCATGGCCTACCTGCTGTGCGCGGGCCTGGCGGCCGTGAGCGGCCTGCTGCTCACGGCACGCGTGGAAACCGGCGAGGCCAACCTCGGCGGCACCGTGGCGCTCGAATCGATTGCGGCCTGCGTGATCGCCGGCGTGAGCCTGCGCGGCGGCATCGGCCGCGTGCCCAACGTGGTGATGGGCGCGATCTTCATCGGCCTGGTGCAGAACGGCATGAACCTGGCCAGCGTGGGCTCGTACCTGCAGATGGTGGTGCTGGGCGCGCTGCTGATCGTGGCCGTGGTCGCCGACCAGATCCGCCATCGCATGGTGGCGCCGGGCAGCCACTGAGCTTCACACCCCAACACAAGCAACGAAGGAGTCTCGCATGACAACCAAGACCAACGCCGCCATCGACGCGCGCCGCATCGCTGCCACGCCGCGCGGCGTCGGCATCGGCTTCCCCATCTATGCAGAGCGCGCGCTGAACGCCGAGCTTTGGGACGTCGAAGGCCGGCGCTACATCGACTTCGGCTCGGGCATCGCGGTGCTCAACACCGGCCACCGGCATCCGCGCGTGGTCGAGGCCATTCGCGCGCAGCTCGAGTGCTTCACCCACACGGCCTACCAGGTGGTGCCGTACGAAAGCGTGGTGTCGCTGGCCGAGCGCCTGAACCGCCTCACGCCCGGCACCCACGCCAAGAAGACCGCCTTCTTCACCACCGGCGCCGAGGCGGTCGAGAACGCCATCAAGATCGCGCGCGCCGCCACGCGCCGGCCCGGCGTGATCGCGCTGGGCGGCGGCTTTCACGGCCGCACCTTCATGGGCATGGCGCTCACGGGCAAGGTGGTGCCGTACAAGACCGGCTTCGGGCCCTTTCCCGGCAGCATCTTCCATGTGCCCGCGCCGATCGCGCTGCACGGCGTGTCGGTGGACGACTCGCTGCGCGCCATCGACAAGCTGTTCAAGGCCGACATCGAGCCCGAGCAGGTGGCGGCCATCATCCTGGAGCCGGTGCAGGGCGAAGGCGGCTTCTACGCCGCGCCGCCCGCCTTCATGCGCGCGCTGCGCGAGATCTGCGACCGCCACGGCATCCTGCTGATCGCCGACGAGATCCAGACCGGCTTCGCGCGCACCGGCAAGTGGTTCGCCATGGACCACCACGACGTGGTGCCCGACCTCATGACGATGGCCAAGAGCCTGGCCGGCGGCACGCCGCTGTCGGCCGTGTGCGGCCGCGCCGAGATCATGGACGCGCCCGCGCCCGGCGGCCTCGGCGGCACCTACGCCGCCAACGCGCTGGCCATTGCGGCGGCGCATGCGGTGCTCGACGTGATCGAGGCCGAACGCCTGTGCGAGCGCGCGCAGATACTGGGCGACCGGCTCAAGGCGCGCCTCGAAGGGCTGCGCGCCAAGGTGCCGCAGATCGCGGACGTGCGCGGCCTGGGCGCGATGGTGGCAGTCGAGTTCGCCGGTGCCGACGGCGCGCCCGACCCCGAGTTCACGAAGCAGGTGCAAACCCGAGCGCGCGACGCGGGTTTGCTGCTGCTGACTTGCGGCGTGCACGCCAATGTGGTCCGCTTCCTGTTCCCCCTGACCATCGAAGACGCGGTGCTCGGCGAAGGCCTCGACATCCTCGCCGCCGTGCTGCAAGCCTGAGACAACATTCCATGCCATTGAAGCTCCAAGACCCGACCCTGCTGCGCCAGCAGGCCTGCATCGCCGGCGCCTGGGTGAATGCCGACAACGGCACCACCGTCGCCGTCACCAACCCCGCCACCGGCGAGCAGATCGGCACCGTGCCGATGTGCGGCACCGAGGAAACCGTGCGCGCCATCGCCGCCGCCGAGAAGGCGCAGAAGGCCTGGGCCAGGGTGCCCGCCAAGGAACGCTCGGCCATCCTGCGCAAGCTCAACGACCTGATGCTCGCGAACGTGGACGACCTCGCGCTGATCATGACCACCGAGCAGGGCAAGCCCCTGGCCGAGAGCCGCGGCGAGATCGCCTACGCCGCCTCGTTCATCGAGTGGTTCGCCGAAGAAGCGCGCCGCGTGTACGGCGACACCATTCCCGCGCCGCAGGCCGACCGCCGCATCCTGGCGCTGAAGCAGCCCGTGGGCGTCACCGCCGCCATCACGCCCTGGAACTTTCCCACCGCCATGCTCACACGCAAGGCCGGGCCCGCGCTCGCGGCCGGCTGCGCCATGGTCGTGAAGCCGGCCACGCAGACGCCGTTCTCGGCGCTGGCCTTTGCCGTGCTGGCCGAACGCGCGGGCGTGCCCAAGGGCCTGCTGTCGGTGCTCACCGGCTCGGCCAGCCAGATCGGCGGCGAGATGACGCGCAGCCCCATCGTGCGCAAGCTCACCTTCACCGGCTCGACCGAGGTGGGCCGCACGCTCATGAAGCAGTCGGCCGACACCATCAAGAAGCTGTCGCTCGAACTCGGCGGCAACGCGCCCTTCATCGTGTTCGACGATGCCGATGTGGATGCCGCCGTCGAAGGCGCGATGGTCTCCAAGTACCGCAACACCGGCCAGACCTGCGTGTGCGCCAACCGCTTGTACGTGCAGCGCGGCGTGCTCGAGGCCTTCACGCAGAAGCTGGTGGCCAAGGTCAACGCGCTGAAGGTCGGCAACGGCACCGAGGCCGGCGTGAACCAGGGCCCGCTGATCGACGCCAAGGCGGTCGAGAAGATCGAGGAGCACGTGGCCGACGCCGTCGCCAAGGGCGGCACCGTGCTCGCGGGCGGCAAGCGCCATGCATTGGGCGGCCTGTTCTACGAGCCGACCGTGATCGGCGGCGCCACGCCCGACATGCTGTTCGCGCGCGAGGAAACCTTCGGCCCGCTGGCGCCGATCTTCGCGTTCGATACCGAGGCCGAGGCCATCGCCGCGGCCAACGACACCGAGTTCGGCCTGGCCGCGTACTTCTACAGCCGCGACATCGGCCGCATCATGCGCGTGGCCGAGGCGCTCGAATCGGGCATCGTGGGCGTGAACACCGGGCTGGTGTCGACGGCCGAGGCGCCCTTCGGCGGCGTCAAGCAGTCGGGGCTGGGGCGCGAGGGCTCGAAGTACGGGCTCGACGACTTCCTCGAAGTGAAGTACGTCTGCCTGGCGGGGCTGGACAGCTAGCGCGTCAGCTCAGCAGCCAGTGCACGCTGAACAGCCGCTCGGGGTCGGTCCACACCGCCCCGACGCGGAAGCCCGCGCGCACCGCCAGGGCCTGCAGGCCCTCGACGGTGAACTTGTGCGAGTACTCGGTGTGCAGGGTCTCGCCTTCCTCGAACGAGAAGCGCTCGCCACGCAGCTGCACGCTCTGCGCGCGCCGGCTCACGAGGTGCATCTCGATGCGGCGCATCGGTGCGTTGTAGAAGGCCGCGTGCGAGAAGCCGTCGAGGTCGAAGTCGGCCGACAGCTCGGCGTTCGCGCGCCGCAGCAGGTTGAGGTTGAACGCCGCCGTCACGCCCTGCGCGTCGTTGTAGGCCGCGTGCAGCCGGTCGGGGTCTTTCACCAGGTCGACGCCGATGAGCAGGCCGCCGCCGCGCAGCATGCGCGCCGCGAGCTGCAAAAACGCCAGCGCCTCGTCGGGCTCGAAGTTGCCGATGGTCGAGCCGGGGAAGAAGCCCACGCGCCGCCCCGCCCCGGCCAGGGGCGCGGGCAGCACGAGCGGCATGGTGTAGTCGGCCGCGATGGGCTGCACCGCGAGCGCCGGGTAGTCGGCCTTCAGGCGCGCCGCCGCGGCTTCGAGGTGCTCGCCCGAGATGTCGATCGGCAGATAGCGCTTGGGTGATTCGAGCGCATCGAGCAGCAGCCGCACCTTGGTGAGCGAGCCGGCGCCGAACTCGACGATCTCGGCGTTCGGCCCGATCTGCGCGGCGATCTCGCCGGCGCAGGCGCCCAGGATGCCCAGCTCGGTGCGCGTGGGGTAGTACTCGGGCAGCTCGCAGATGCGGTCGAACAGCTGCGAGCCGGCCACGTCGTAGAAGAACTTGGGCGAGATGTGGCGCGGCGTGCGTGCCAGGCCGGCCTGCATGGCGCGGCCGAACTCGGACCACGGGGCGGTGTCGGGCGGGGTCGCCGCTTCCTGTCGCTGCAGGTGGCTGGCGAGGGCGAACGGGGCGGTCGGATTGCGCATGGTGCTCGGCTCCATCGAGGTGTCGGTCAAAGGTCTTTCGCGAGCCGCAGCCCCGAGAACTGCCAGCGTGCCGCCGGCGGAAAGAAATTGCGGTAGCTCGACCGCGTGTGGCCGGCCGGCGTGGCCACGCTGCCGCCGCGCAGCACCAGCTGGCCCACCATGAACTTGCCGTTGTATTCGGCCGCGATGCCGGGCAGCGGACGAAAGCCCGGGTACGGGTCGTACGAGGAACGCGTCCATTGCCAGACATGGCCGCTCATCTGCGCGATGCCGGGCGCGTCGAAGGCGGCCTCCCATTCGAACTCGGTGGGCAGCCGTGCGCCGGCCCATTCGGCGTACGCGGCGGCCTCGTAGAAGCTCAGCTGGGACACGGGCGCGTCGGCCTCCATCGGCCGCACGCCGTGCAGGCCGAACACTTGCCAGCCGCCGGGCGCGGCAGGGCCGCCGCCCGCGCCGAGGGTGGCGATGCGCGGGTCGTCGGCCTCGAGCCAGTAGGCGGGGTGGCGCCAGCCTTGGGCCTGCACCGTGGCCCAGCCGTCGGACAGCCACAGCTCGGGCCGGCGGTAGCCGCCGTCGGCGATGAACTGCGCGTAGTCGCCGCAGTTCACCAGCCGGTCGGCGATGGCGTAGGGGCGCAGCAAGGCGGCGTGGCGCGGCGTCTCGTTGTCGAAGCAGAAGCCCTCGCCCGCATGCCCGACCTCGACCGTGCCGCCCGGCTGTTCCAGCCAACGCACCTCGGCCGGCACGGCGGCCAGCCGCCGCGCGGGGCCGCTCGCGGGCTTGTACGCCGGCAGCAGCGGGTTGCACGACAGCGCATGCAGGATGTCGGTGAGCAGCAGCTCCTGGTGCTGCTGCTCGTGGTTCAGCCCCAGCGCGACGATGGCCTCGATGGCCGCCCAGTCGAGCGCCTCCGGCGCCGCAAGCAGCGCGAGCACCGCCTCGTCGACATGGCGGCGGTAGGCGTGCACCTCGTCCAGCGACGGCCGCGTGAGCAGCCCGCGCTGCGGCCGTGGGTGGCGCGGCCCGAGCGCCTCGTAGTAGGAGTTGAAGAGGTAATGAAAACGCGCATCGAAGGGTCGGCACCCCGCCGCATGCGGCTGCAGCAGCACGGTCTCGAAGAACCACGTCGTGTGCGCCAGGTGCCACTTGGTCGGGCTGGCGTCGGGCATCGACTGGATGCACTGGTCCTCGGCGGACAGCGGCGCGGCCAGCGCCACGCTGGCGGCGCGCACCATGCGAAATTGCTCGCGCAAGGCGCTCGCCACGGGGGCGATCGGCCGGGAAAACGTCATGGTGTCTCCAGTCGGGTGAGCCGGAAGTTTTAGCCCATACCGGCGACAAAGGCACGTAGGACAAGACGCCGCCGCCGCGCCGCCACGGGAGCCCGTCCTGCGCGCAAGCGGCCCCGGAACGCCGCGGGCCGCTGCGTATGATTCGGGCGATGCAAACCCCCTCTCCTTCGGCCAGGCCCCACGTTGTCATCATCGGCTGCGGTTTCGGCGGACTCGAGGCAGCGCGCAAGCTGCAGCGGGCCGACGTCGATGTGACGGTGATCGACAAGACCAACCACCACCTGTTCCAGCCCCTGCTCTACCAGGTGGCGACCGCCGGGCTCGCGGCGCCGTCGATCGCGGCACCGGTGCGCGCCCTGTTCCGCAAGCAGGCCAACGTGACCACGCTGCTGGCCGAGGTGACGGGCATCGACCCGGCCGCGCGCACGGTGCAGCTCGCCGATGGCAGCCAGGTGGCCTACGACCACCTGATCGTGGCGGCCGGCGCCACGCACAGCTATTTCGGGCACGACGAGTGGGCGCCCGCCGCGCCGGGCCTGAAGACGCTGGCCGACGCCTTCGAGATCCGCCGCCGCGTGCTGATGTCCTTCGAGACGGCCGAGACCACCGCCGACCCCGAGCGCCGCCGCGCGCTGCTCACCTTCGTGGTGATCGGCGCCGGGCCGACCGGCGTCGAGATGGCCGGCACGCTGGCCGAGATCGCCAAGCACACGCTCGCCGGCGAGTTCCGCCGCATCGACCCCGGCAGCGCGCAGGTGCTGCTGGTCGAGGGCGGCCCGCGCGTGCTGCAGGCCATGCCCGAAAGCCTGAGCCAGAAGGCGCTCGAGCAACTGGAGCGGCTCGGCGTGGAGGTGCGGCTGAACGCGCGCGTCACCGCCATCGACAACGCCGGCCTCGAAGTGCAGACCGGCGGCGGCCCCGACGGCGCGCCGCTGCAGAGCTACCGCATTCCCAGCAGCTGCGTGGTGTGGGCGGCCGGTGTCGCGGCCTCGCCGCTGGGCCGGCTGCTCGGCAGCGCCACGGGCGTCGAGTGCGACCGCGCGGGCCGCATCAAGGTCGAGCCCGACCTGAGCCTGGCAGGCCACCCCGAGATCAGCGTGGTGGGCGACCTGGCCGCGGCCATGAGCCACGCGCCCGGCAAGCCGCCCAAGCCGGTGCCCGGCGTGTCGCCCGGCGCCAAGCAGGCCGGCCGCGCGGCGGCGGCGAACATCCTGCGCCGCCTGGCGGGCCAGTCCACGGTGCCGTTCCGCTACGCCGACTACGGCAATCTGGCCACCATCGGCCGCAACTCGGCGGTGGTCGACCTGGGCACGCCCTTCGGCCCGCTGCGCTTCAGCGGCCGGCCCGCGTGGCTGTTCTGGCTGTTCGCGCACGCGTACTTCCTCATCGGCTTCCGCAACCGCGTGGTCGTGATGTGGGACTGGGCCAGCGCCTACTGGAGCTTCCAGCGCAACGCGCGCGTGGTGGCCGACGTGCAAGGCCGCAGCGAGTCGTAAGCACTTCCCACGCCGCGCGATGACGTTGCTCTGGTGGGTTGTCTTTCATGCGCTCGATGCGCTGTTCTGGCTCTGGATCCTGCGCTGGGGCGGCGCGGCCTGGCTCGAAGGCACATTCCTCTCGGGCTTTCTCGTGAGCATCTTCGCGCCACGCTGGGGCGCCGAGGGCCTGCGCATGTTCGCGCTGCTGATGCTGATCGTGTGCGCGATCAGCTTCGTCTGGGGCCTGCTCATGCCCGAGGTGCGCTGCTGGTACTCGGGCCACTGCTGACCCATTGAAGTCGCGAGGCGCCGTCAGGCGCTCATGACAAGGGTTCGAAGCGCACGTCGCCCCACGGCTGCGAACCACCGCCACCATGGCGCGGCTGCTCCCGCCGTTCGCGCCGCCAGTCCCATGGCGGCGTGGGCGCCGTGTCGGCCCACAGGCCCAGGTGTTGCGCGCGCGCCGTGGCCTCGAGCCGGAACAGGTCGCCCCCGCGCTTCTTCGCGATGCCGTGGTAGTCGTACACCCAGGCCCAGCCCTCGGCCACCATGCGGCGGCCGACGTCTTCGCCGTTGCAGCGCACGTCGGCCACGGTGCGGCCGTAGCGGTCGGTGTCGCGCTCGGTGATGACGGCCTTCTCGGCGTAGCACAGGCGGCTCAGTGCCTGGCGGCTGCGCTGGCCGTAGGGCTGCGCTTTCTCGGGCGCGTCGATGGCGGCGATGCGCACCTTGACCTGCTCGTAGGCGCCGCTGCGACCGCAGCGCGCGGTGAGCGTGTCGCCGTCGCTCACGCCCACGACGAGGCAGGTGCGCGGCGACGCGGCGTGGGTCAGCAGCGGGAGGGAAAGGCCGAGGGAAAGAAGCAGGAAGACGGGACGAAAGCGCATGCGGAAAGGGAACGGAACACGGGGCCGGGAATGGCCGACGATTCTCGGCGCGAAGTGAACGCGCCGCCCTTCGGATGCATTTGTTTTCGTCTTCGCTTCAGCGCGCAGCCGGCGCGCCCGTCGACTTGCGCACCACCAGTTCCGGGCGCAGCACCACGGTGGAGGCCGACAGCGCCTGCCCGTCGATCTCCTCGAACAGCATCTCGGCCGCACGCCAGCCGAGTTCGCGGTGCGGCAGGCGGATGGTGGTGAGCGGCGGATCGACCATGTCGACCAGCGGCATGTCGTTGTGGCCGGTGATGGAGATGTCCTTCGGCACGCGCAGGCCGGCCTCGCGCAGCGCGTCGTAGGCGCCCAGTGCCACGAGGTCGTTGCAGCAGACCACGGCCTGCGGCGCGGCGCCGGCCGCGAGCATCTGCTTCATCGCGACCGCGCCCGCCTCGCGGCTGTAGCTCGTGCATTCGACGATGCGGGCCGGCTTCATGCGGTGGTCGCGCAGCGCCTGCTCCACGCCCAGCAGGCGGCCCACGCCGGTGGGGATGGTCTGCGGCCCCGCCAGGTGCGCGATGCGCTTGTGGCCCAGGCCCACGAGGTGGTCGACCGCGAGCTTCATCGCCAGCCGGTCGTCGCTCACCACGGCGGGCAGGCGGCCGGTTTCGTCGGCGCGGTTGACCAGCACCGCGGTCATGCCGGCCTTGGCGACGAAGTCGACCAGCGGGTCGTCGCGCGTGGCGGTGGCCAGGATCACGCCGTCCACGCGCTGCGCCAGCATGCGCTCGAGCACCGGCCGCGCGAGCGCCGGGTCGACCACGTTGGTGACGAACACGAAGTAGCCGCGCGCCGCCGCGCTGGCCTCGATGCCCTGCAGGATCGGCGGGAACACCGCGTTGGTGATGTCGGGCACCAGCACGCCGATGGTGTGGGTGCGGCCCGTGCGCAGCGCCGAGGCCGCGCGGTTGGGCCGGTAGCCCAGCCGCTGCGCGGCCTCCTCGACCACGCGCAGCACCTCGTCGCTGATCAGCGAGCGCTTCTCGGGGCTCAGCGCGCGCGACACGGTCGACACATGCACCCCGGCGGCACGGGCGACGTCGCGGATGGTGACGGGGCTGGTAGGGGGATGGGTGCTCATTGGTGCAAACGATTGTTGGTCATCCGGTGCGCCATGGTTGGCGAATTCCCATTCTGGCATCCCGGATACCCATCATTTTACTTTTCCGAAATCTGTCTTAAGATCATGCAAACGATTGCAAGGATTGCAGATGAACATCGCCACCTCCCCCGATTCGGTGCTCGGCTTTGCGCTCGACGCCATGCAACACACCCCCGACCCGCGCCTGCGCACCGTGATGGACGCGCTCACGCGCCACCTGCATGCCTTCGTCCAGGAGGTGAAGCTGACCGAGGAGGAGTTCGAGCAGGCGCTCGAATTCATCGTCGCCATCGGCCACGCCACGGGCGAAACCAAGAACGAGGTGGTGCTGGCGGCCGACATCCTGGGCTTGTCCACGGTGGTGGCGCTGCAGAACAACCAGGACCCGCACGGCGAATCGCCGGCCGCGCTGCTCGGCCCCTTCTGGCGCGCCAACTCGCCGGCCTGCGCGGCGGGCGAGAGCATCGCGCGCTCGGGCACGCCGGGCACGCCGCTGGCGGTGACGGGCACGGTGCGCGATGTGGGCGGGCAGCCGATGGCCGGCGTCACGGTCGACGTGTGGCAGGCCTCGCCGGTCGGGCTCTACGAGAACCAGGACCCGGAACAGGACGACATGAACCTGCGCGGGCGTTTCACCACCGACGCGCAAGGCCGCTTTCATTTCCGCAGCGTGCGCCCCGCCGGCTACCCGGTGCCCACCGACGGGCCCTGCGGCGTGCTGCTCCGCCCACACCACCGCCACCCGAACCGGCCCGCGCACCTGCACTTCATGCTGAGCAAGCCGGGCCACAAGGTGCTGGTCACGCAGGTGTTCGCCGACGACGACGAGAACCTGGAGAGCGACCCGACCTTCGGCGTGACGCGCCAGCTCATCGGCCGCTTCGCGCTCGCGCCCGACGGTCGCAGCGCCACGCTGCAGTACGACTTCCAGCTCGAGCCGGGAGAAATGAAGTTCCCCCGCCCACCGATCCCCTGATTCCGCAACTTCCCTTCATCCCATGAGCTTCGATCCCCAATCCCGACTCCACGGCAAGATCGCCGTCATCACCGGCGGCCTTGGCGCCATCGGCTACGCCACGGCCACGCGGCTGGCCGCGCTGGGCGCCACCTGCGTGCTGCTGCACCGCGGTGGCGACGACAACGCCGCCGCGCGCGCCGCCGCCCTGCCCTCGGACAGCGGCCAGCGCCACGGCGCGATCCGCGCCGACATCGTCGACACGCCGAGCCTGCAGGCCGCCGCCGCGGAAGTGAAGGCCGCGCACGGGCGCTGCGACATCCTGGTCAACAGCGCGGGCCACACGCAGCCCGTGCCGGCCGGCGACCTCGACGCGCTGACCGACGAACTCATCGACGACCTGCTGCGCGCCAACTTCCGCGGCGTGTTCGCCACCATCCGCGCCTTCGCGCCGATGCTCAAGGCCACCGGCGACGGGCTGGTGGTCAACATCTCGTCCATCGCCGGCTTCACGGGCGTGGGAAGCAACCTCGCGTATGTCGCGGCCAAGGCCGGGCTCGACGTGGTGGGCGACGCGCTGGCCAAGGCGCTGGCGCCGGCGGTGCGCGTGGTGTCGGTGTCGCCGGGCGCGGTCGAGTCGGGCTTCGTGCCCGGGCGCGGCGCCGAGTTCGCCGACAAGATGGCCAGCACCACGCCGCTGGGGCGCATCGGCAAGCCCGACGACGTGGCGGCCACCGTGGAAGCACTCGCCACCACGCTGCGCTTCGTCACCGGCACGCGCATCGTGGTCGACGGAGGGCGCCACCTGTGAACAACGCCAAGACGCTCATCACCTGCGCCGTCACGGGCAACCTCGTGAAGCCCGAGCAGACGCCGCACCTGCCGATCACGCCGGTGCAGATCGCCGACGAATGCCTGGCCGCCGCCGAGGCCGGCGCGGCGCAGGTGCACATCCACGTGCGCCACCCCGAGACGGGCAAGCCCTCGATGGAGGTCGAGCTGTACCGCGAGGTGGTCGATCGCATCCGCCGCGAGAACCGCGAGCTGATCGTGAACCTCACGACCGGGCCGGGCGGGCGCTTCATTCCGAGCGAGGACGATCCGAAGATCGCCGCGCCCGGCACCACGCTGCTGCCGCCCGAGAAGCGCGTGGAGCACATCGCGCTGATCCGGCCCGACGTGTGCTCGCTCGACCTCAACACCATGAACTCCGGCCCCGACGTGGTGATCAACACACCGAAGAACGTGCGCCGCATGGCGAAGGTGATGCGCGAGGCCGGCGTGAAGCCCGAGCTGGAGATCTTCGACTCGGGCGACATCCACCTGGCGCTGGACCTCATCGCCGACGGCACGCTCGACGGGCCCGCGATGTGGACCTTCGTGCTCGGCGTGAAGTACGGCTTCGCGCCCACGCCCGAGACGCTGCTCTATGCGCGCAACCTGCTGCCGCGCGGCGCCTTCTGGAGCGCCTTCGGCATCGGCCGCACGGAGTTCCCGATCGTCGCGCAGTCGTGGCTGCTGGGCGGCCACGTGCGCGTGGGCATGGAAGACAACATCTACCTCGAGAAAGGCGTGCTGGCCCAGAGCAACGCGCAGCTCGTGGCGAAGGCGCGCGACATCCTGCGCAGCCTGGGCGGCGAGGTCGCCAACCCGCGCGAGGCCCGCGCGATGCTGGGGCTGGCCGACACCCGCACCGTTCAGGGAGCCGCACGATGAGCGCCCTCCTTCATGAACCGCGCGCACTGCGCGTGAACGGCAAGGCCGCCAACCTCGAGGCGCTGCACCTGGAGGCTGCGCCGCAACCCGAACCCGTGGCGCCACCCGGCCATGCCGTGGTGCGCGTGATGGCCGCCGCCGTGAACCCGAGCGACGTGAAGGCCGCGCTGGGCCTCATGCCGCAGGCCGTCTGGCCGCGCACGCCGGGGCGCGACTTCGCGGGCACCGTCGTGAGCGGCCCTTCGGAATGGATCGGCCGCGAGGTCTACGGCTCGGGCGGCGACGTGGGCATCACGCGCGACGGCTCGCATGCGCGCTACCTCGTGCTGCCCGAGGCGGCCCTGCGCGCCAAGCCGAAGGGCATCTCGATGGACGAGGCCGGCGCGGTGGGCGTGCCCTTCGTCACGGCCTACGAGGGCTTCCGGCGCTGCGGCATGCCGCAGGCGGGCCAGACGGTGCTGGTGCTGGGCGCCAACGGCAAGGTCGGGCAGGCAGCGGTGCAGCTGGCCGCGCAGGCCGGCGCGCGCGTGATCGCGGTGCAGCGCGGCCCCGGGCCCTTCGCGGGGTTCGCGAGCGCGCCGGTCGACGTGGTCGATGCGCGCCACCACGCCGACGTGGGCGCGCAGGTGCGCGAGCTCACCGACGGACGCGGCGCCCACATCGTCTACAACACCGTGGGCAGCGCCTACTTCGAGGCCGCCAACAAGGCGATGGCCAAGGGGGCCACGCAGATCTTCATCGCCACGCACGACCGCGCGGTGCCCTTCGACATCTTCGCGTTCTACCGCGGCATGCACACCTACGTGGGCATCGACTCGCTGGCGATGGACTGCGTGGCCTCCACCGCGCAACTCGACGCGATGCGCGAGGGCTTCGAGCGCGGCACGCTGAGACCCTTTCCCGTGGCACGCCACTTCGCGCTCGACGAAGCGATCGACGCCTACCGGCTCGTGCTGTCTGGCAGCACCGACCGCGTCGTGCTGCGCCCCTGACCCCCACCAGGACATTCACCATGCATGTGACCCGTTTCAGCGAGGCGCCGCACTACGAGGCGCCCAACCACTTCGACATGCGCTGCCTGCGCCTGCAAGGCAAGGAAGCCGGCCCCTCGACGCAGATGTGGATGGGCATGAGCCAGATCCTGCCCGGCGGTCGCACCGGGCTGGACGGTTCGCCGATGGAAAAACTCTACCTCGTGCTCGAGGGTGAGCTGCACGTCGTCGGCGAGCTCGACGGCGCGCACCAGGAAGACGTGCTCCAGCCCTACGACAGCTGCCGCTTCGCGCCCGGCGAGAAGCGCCAGCTCGAGAACCGCAGCAACCGCCCGGTGCTGGTGGCGCTGGTGATGGCGAACGCACCGCCCGCCTGACGCCCTCCTTTCCCAGCCAGTCATTCATCGCTCGCACCAACAAATCAACGGAGACAAGACGCATGAAAAAGACATTCCCCTGGAGCCGCCGACAGGCGCTCACGGTCGCCGCGGCGCTGGCGGCCTGCACGCTCGGCGGCGCGCATGCACAAGGCGCGTGGCCGGGCACGCAGCCCATCAAGCTGGTCGTGCCCTTCACGGCGGGCAGCGGCACCGACATCGTCGCGCGCCTGGTCGCCGAGAAGCTCGGGCCCGCGCTGGGCACCAGCGTGATCGTGGACAACCGCCCCGGCGCGGGCGGCACGCTGGGCGCGGCCATCGCCGCCAAGGCGCCGGCCGACGGCTACACGCTGCTGGTGCATTCGGCCGGCCACCTCGTGAACCCGTGGATCTACAAGGGCCTTTCGTACGACACGCTGAAGGACTTCACGGGCGTGACGCCCATGGCCAGCCTGCCCAACGTGCTGGTGACCTCGCCCTCGCATTTCACCGACGTGAAAGACCTCGTGGCCAAGGCGAAGGCCAAGCCCGGCGGACTGAACTACGGCTCCGCGGGCAACGGCTCGGCCACGCACATGAATGCCGAGGTGTTCCGCCTCGCAGCCAGCGTCGATGCGCAGCACGTGCCCTTTCGCGGCACGCCCGAGGCCATGACCGAGGTGATGGCCGGGCGCGTCGACTGGTTCTTCGCGCCGATGGTGTCGGCGCTGCCGCTGATCAAGAGCGGCAAGCTCAAGGCGCTGGCCGTGGGCACCGCCGGCCGCTCGTCCGCCCTGCCCGACGCACCCACCACCGTGGAGGCCGGCGTGCCGGGCTCGGCCTACCTGTTCTGGGTCGGCCTGTTCGCGCCCGCAAAAACGCCGCAGCCCGTGGTGGAACGGCTGCAGGCCGAGGTCGCGAAGATCATGGTCGCGCCCGAGCTGAAGGAGCGGCTGGAGAAGCTCGGCGCCGAACCCTTCACCATGCCCTCCGCGCAGTTCAACAAATTCATCGCCGACGAGACCGCGAAGGCGCAGCAGGTGGTCAAGGCCGCGGCCATCAAGGTGGACTGACCTCAGCGCAGCAGCGCCGCCAGCACCGGCGCAAGCCCCGCACCACCGGCCACGGCGGCAGCACCGGCGCCCCACGCCACGGCGCGTGGGCGGTACGGCAACAGCAAGGCCACCGGCAACGCACCCGCCGACAGGAAGCCCAGCCACGCGACCGTCCCGACCGTGGGGCCCCAGGCCATCACGCATGGCACGATGGCCGCAGCCAGCAGCACCATGCCGATCACGCGCAAGCCCGTGCGCCGGCGCGCGGGCACTTCGCGTCCGCGCGTCAGCTGCTCGTGGTGCCGGTCCATGGCAAAGCTCAGGCACGACATGCCCGCATACGCCAGCGCCAGGCCAAGCAACGAAGCCCATGCCGTCGTCATCGCGCCACCTTCCGCAGCAGATGACGCAGCGCGCCCAGCGCCGCTGGGCCGAAGGCCACCACGCCCAGTTCGACGCCGAGGCTTTCCCAATCACTGCGCAGCAACTGCGCCAGCAGGTGATCGCCCGTGGTCACGAAGTTGAGCACCGGCAACAGCAGGCACAGCGCGGCCAGCGCGCCGAGCTGCTCGCGCCACGCGCGTGCCGGCGAACGCACGAAGGCATGCACCAGCGCCAGCGCCCACAGCGCGAAGAAGACCTGCAGTTCGCGGTCCGCGCGGTGCCCGATGCCGACCGGCACCAGCCGGTTGGCCCACAGGTAGCCCACGCAGGCGATGGCCAGGCCGGCGATGGCCGCGACGTTCAGCGCCTCGACCAGCCGGTAGACCCGCGCCGTCGCGCCGCCGAACTCGCCCAGGTGCTTCTGTCGGCGCTTCACGATGAACAGCACGGCGCCCGAACCCATCATCGCGGTGCCCGCGAGCCCGCACAGGAAGTAGAGCCACTTCATCGGCCAGCCGCCGAAGGTGACCATGTGCAGCCCGCCCATGGCCGACTGCGCGAGCATGGCCGCGCCGCCGTCCGCGGCGCCCGGCAGGCGCACGCGCTGCACCTGGCCGCTGGCGGCCGAGAACTGCACCATGCCGGTGGTGGCGCTGAGCCGGCGCGCGGATTCGTCATCGCCGTTCCATCCGTACACGCCGATGCGCGCGCCCGCGTCGCCCGGGTGGTCGATGACGACCGCGCGCACGGGCTGGCCCATGCGCTCCTGGCCGCGCGCCGCGAAGGGTTCGAGCACGGGCACGGGCATGGCGCGGCCGGTGGCGGCGGGCTTGTCGCCGTCGCCCAGCTCGGACACGAAGCGCACCTGCGCCGCCTCGCCCGTGCCGTAGTGCAGCGCCTTGGGGGCCGGCATGAAGCTGGTGCCCGAGATCACGAGGCCGGTGTAGGCGATCATGAACTGGAAGGGCAGCGTCAACACCGCCACGGCGTTGTGCGCGTCGAGCCAGCTGCGCTGGCCTTTCTTGGGCCGGAAGGTGAAGAAGTCCTTGAAGATGCGCTTGTGCGTGATGACGCCCGACACCAGCGCCACCAGCATCGCCATCGCGGCGATGCCGACGATCCACAGGCCGACGGTGCCGGCATGCAGCTCGTAGTGGAAGTCGACGAAGTGGTGGCCACCGAGCGTGGCGCGCGCCGCGTGGCCGCCCTCCTCCGTCAACGGCTTGCCGGTGGCGGGGTCGAGTGCGATGCCCGCGTACTGCCGGTTGGCGTCGAACCAGAACACGCGCAGCTCGCCGCCGCCCTGCGCATCCGAAGGCCACAGCTCCCACATCGAGGCGCCCGCGTGGTGCTCGGCCATGTAGGCCATGCCCCAGGCCAGGCGCTGCGCGCGGTCGGCCGTGGGTTCGCCCTTCCTGGCTGCGGCGGCGGCCTCCTCGGCGTGGTGCTCCGGCGTCATCCAGTGGGTGATGGGCTCGTCGAACACGGCCAGCGTGCCGGTGAGGAATACCGCGAACAGCAGCCACGAGAACCACAGGCCGCACCAGGTGTGCAGCCAGGCCTGGGCCTGGCGAAAGCCCCCTTGCGAGAGCGCCTTGGCTTTCTTCGTGCTCATGCGCCGCCTCCCGCGCCGCGCAAGGCCAGGCCGAGCCCGGCCAGCACCACGGCGGGCAGCAGCAGGCCGGCCCAGGCGCGCGGCAGCGACACGGGCGCGAACGCCCAGATCACGGCGACGGTGTAGACCGCGAAGCTGAACTGCATGCCCCCGAGCGCGGCCTCGGCAGGGCCGGCCGGCAGCACGGCGGCCAGGAAGACGGCGGCGGCCGAGGCCAGCGCGTAGCCGCCGAACACGGCGGCTGCGACGCGGGACAGCAGCCGCAGGGCGGGAGAAAAGGAGGAGGTGCGGGTGTTCATCGGGGACCGGAAAACGGGGCGCGGACATGCGCCCCTCCCCTACATGACAAACGAGAACGAAAAAAGGGTCATGCCCCCCGCTCTTTTCCGGTCAGAACGCGTAGCTCAGCGTCGCCACCGCGTTGCGCGGCGTGCCGAAGTAGGCCTGCCCGTCGATGTTGCTGTAGTACTTCTTGTCGAAGAGGTTCTCGATGTTCAGCTGCAGCGCCAGCTTGGGCGTGAAGGCGTAGCGCGCCATCAGGCTCACGACCGCGCGCGAGCCCTGCTGGTAGCGCAGGTCGACGTCGCCCACGCTGTACGCGTAGGAGGTGCGGTTCTGCCAGTTGACGCCGCCGCCCAGCGTGAGCCGGTGCCACGCGCCGGGCAGCCGGTAGGTGGTGAACAGCGTGGCCTGCGTGGTCGGCATGGCGGTGTTGATGCGGTTGCCGTTGCCTTCGCGGCCCAGCGTGCGCGCGATGCCCGCGTTGAGCTGCCAGCCCGGGGCCAGTTCGCCCGACACCTGCAGCTCGATGCCCTTGCTGGTCACGCCGCGCGCGCCGTAGTAGGCGCCTTCACTCGAGTTGGGCACGAGCTTCGTGCCGTCGCGCTGCGCCACGTTCTCCTGCTCGGCGCGGAAGACGGCGATGGAGGTGTTGAGCTTGCCGTTCAGGTGCTCGCCCTTGAGGCCGATCTCGTAGCTCTTGCCGGTCACCGGGTCGAGGTACGAACCACTGGCGTCGCGGTAGTTCTGCGGCTGGAAGATGTCGGTGTAGCTCGCGTACACCGAGTAGTTCTCGCTCAGGTCGTACACCAGGCCCGCGTAGGGCGTGAACACCTCGTGCTTGCGCGTGGCCGGTGCGTCGGCGGTCAGGCGCGTGGAGCGCCAGCTGTTCTGGCGCCCGCCCACGATGAGCTTGAGCGAATCGGCCAGCGACAGGCGCGCGGCGCCGTAGGTGCCGGTCTGACGCGTCTTGGTGATGGCCGAGACCTTCAGCGGGTCCCAGCCCGGCTCGGGGTACGACGCGGCGTTCCAGTCGTAGAAGTTGCCGGTGTCGGGCTGCGGGCTGGTGCGCGGATGGCTCGCCTCCACGTAGCGCGACTGGCTGTTGCTGACGCCCACCACGAGTTCGTGCGTGCGGCCCAGCAGCGTGAAGGGGCCGGTGGCCTGCAGGTCGAGGCTGTTCTGGCGGAACTGGTGTTCGAAGTAGCCCGGCAGCGAGCCCAGGCCGGTGCCGGTGAGGCGGTCGAGGTCGCCGTACAGGTACAGCAGCTTGGCGTTCTGCCTGCTCTGCCGGTGCGAGCCGTTGGCCTTGAGTTTCCAGCCGTTGTCGAACTGGTGCGTGAGGTTCGCGAAGGCGGTGGTGGTGGTCGTGTCCCAGTGGGTCCACGGCGTGCCGAGGGTCTTGGAGCGGTCCCAGCGCGTGGCCGTGCCGTCGCCGAAGGTCAGCGGCAGGCCGCCCCAGGTCGACGAGGTGGGCCGCGTGGCCTGCGACTCGATGCCCACGCTCAGCGTGGTGTTCGGCGACAGATCGGCATCGACCACGCCGTACAGCACGTGCTTGCGGCCGTGGTACATGTCGATGAAGGAGTCGCGGTCTTCCGTCATGCCGATGAGGCGGGCGCGCACGCGGCCGTCTTTGGTGACGGGCGTCTGCAGGTCGACCGTGCCGCGGCGCAGGTTCCACGAACCCAGCGCAAGCGACGCGTTGCCGGCGAACACCTTGCTGTCGGCGTGCTTGCGCACCAGGTTCACCGAGGCCGAGGGGTTGCCCGCGCCGGTGAGCAGCCCGGTCGAGCCGCGCACGACCTCGATGCGGTCGTACAGCACCGGGTCGTTGGTGGAGGCGCCGAAGAAGTCGGTGGTGACGGTGGTCGGCACGCCGTCGTACTGGTAGTTGTCGATGTAGAAGCCGCGCGCGTACAGGTCGGTGCGGTCGCTGTCGGAGCTCACCGAGAACACGCCAGGCACGCTCTGCATGGCCTGGCCGAGCGACAGCAGGTTCTGGTCCTCGATCTGCTGGCGCGTGATGACGGTGACCGACTGCGGCGTCTCGCGCGGCGAGAGCGCGAGCCCGGTGGCCGCCGCCGTGGCGCGCGTGGTGTAGGCGCCGGTGCCTTCGGTGGTGCCGCTGCGGTCGGCCTCGGCCGTGACGGTGACGGGCGAGAGCGTGTCGATGCCGCCGGCCCCTGCGGCGGGCGTGCCGGCCTCGCGGCGGTGCAGCGTGTAGCTGCCGTCGGTGCGCGCCACCACCTGCAGGCCGCTGCCCGCGAGCAGGCGCTCGATGGCTTCGCGCGCGGTGTAGCGGCCCGCCACGGCGGGGCTGCTGCGCCCCTGCGTGAGCGCGGGGTCGAACGACAGCGCGATGCCGTTGCCCGCCGCGAAGGTGGCGAGCGTGCGGCCCAGCGGGCCGGCGGGAATGTCGTAGGCGCGGGACACGGCGGCGTCGAGCGATGACGATGACGCCTGCGCGAAGGCCGGCCCTCCCGCGCCGGCCAGGCCGCCGAGGGCAAGCGCCATCAGGGCATGGCGAAGGACGGTGTTCAGGCGGCGCTCTGCGAACGGGCGCAGGGCGGACGGGCGGGATGCGGACATGGAGACGGGCCTTTCGGTTGGGCAACGGTGGGTTCTTCACCCTCCTTGCCAGCCGAAACGAAAAAAAGTCTCACCCCCGGATCGATATATTTTTCGAAGCGCCCGTCGCGCGCTCTTCGGGTGCCGCGCGCGGCACGAGCGTGACCCAGTAGCCGCGCAGGCGCGTGGCCGCATCCACCGGGTAGGTCGACACCAGCATGCGCAGCACGCCGTCGGTGTCGGCCAGCGGAAAGGCGCCCGAGACACGCAGCTCGGCCACCGCCGCGTCGCACTGCAGCAGGCCGGGGCGGTAGCGCGACAGCTCGGCGGCGAAGTCGGCCAGCCGCATGCCGTCGGCCAGCAGCATGCCTTGGGTCCACGCCAGCACCGAGGCGTCTGCCGGACGGAAGTCGTCGATGCCGTCGGCCGTGAAGCGGGCCTGCTGCCCGGCCGGCAGCACGCGCGCGGCGGCGCGCTCGGGCGTGATGCGCACCGCGCCTTCGAGCACGGCGATGTGGGTGGCGCCGCCCGCCTCCTTGCGCACGCTGAAGCGCGTGCCCAGGGCCTCCAGCGTGCCGCCGGCGCTGGCCACGCGGAACGGCCGATGCGCGGCGGCGGGGTCGGGCGCGGTGGCGATGAAGATCTCGCCCGCCTGCAGCACCACGCGGCGCTGCGTGCCGTCGAAGTGCACATCGACCGCGCTGGCGGTGTTGAGCGTGAGGCGGCTGCCGTCGGCCAGCCGCAGTTCGCGGCGCTCGCCGGTGGCGGTGCGGTGCCCGGCCATCCAGCCGCGCTCGCCCGCCGTCTCGACCGCCTGCCAGCCGAGCCAGCCGGCGGGCACAGCCGCGAGCAGCGCGGCCAGCCGGCCGAGGGTGGCGCGGCGGTTGTTCGCGTTGCCGCGCACGGGCCGTGCGAGCGACGACATGGCCAGCGCCGGCGGCAGGCCGCCGAGCTTGTTCATCAACTGCTCGGCGCGCGCCCAGGCGCGGGCGTGGTCGGGGTGGCTCTGGCGCCAACGCTCGCAGGCGCGGCGGTCTTCGTCGGTGACGGCGCTGTCGTGCAGCCGCATCAGCCATTCGGCGGCTTCGTCGAGCACGCGCGGGGCGAGCGTCGATGTCTCGAAATTCATCGCGCTCATGCCATCACCGCCAGGCACCCCCGAAAGCCCTGCTGCATGTAGCGCTTGACCGTGACCAGCGACACGCCCAGCTCGCGCGCGATGTCCTCGTACTTCATGCCGTCGAGCTGCGACAGCAGGAAGGCACGTCGTGCGAGCGGCTTGAGGGCGTCGAGCATCGCGTCGATCTCGTGCAGCGTCTGCAAAATCACCAGCCGCTGCTCGGGCGACGGCGCCTCGGGCTCGGGCATGACGGCCAGCGCCTCGAGGTAGGCCCGCTCCAGCGCCTGGCGCTGGTACCAGTTCACGAGGATGTTCTTGGCCACGCTCGTGAGGTAGGCGCGCGGCTGCACGATGACCTCGGGGTTGCGCGCCGTCAGCAGCCGCGCGAAGGTGTCCTGCGCGAGGTCGGCCGCGTCGCACGAATTGCCGAGCTTCTTGCGCAGCCACGACTGCAGCCAGCCGTGGTGGTCGCTGTAGAGGGTGTGGACTTGCTGGAAGGCGGCTTCGGCAGCGGACATGGCGGGCGGCACGGCGGCGGGGGCTCCGCCTACAAATAAGAATTATTCTCATTTTAAGCAAAAAGGCTGCAGTACCGCCCTGCCCGTCCTGTTCGCACTGCGGACAGCGTGGCTCAGGCCGGCCGGGCTGCCGCGAGCGCTACCGCGTCCGCGCCCGCCGGATAGCGCAGCGTCGCATCCGAGTCGTTCGCGGCGCGCCAGACGGCCTCGGCCACGTCGGCCGCCGTGGTCACGGCCGTGGGGTTGCCCAGCGCCGCGAAGACGCCCTGCGCCAGCGCTGCGTAGTCCGACGGGATCAGGCCCTGCATGCGCTGCGCCCCGTTCTCGGTGAACCGCGTGCCGGGGCCGTAGCCCGGCTCGACCAGCTTCACGCGCACGTTGAACGACGCCAGCTCGAAGGCGAGCGAGGCGGTGAAGCCCTCGATCGCCGTCTTGCTCGCGGTGTACGCGGCCACCAGCGGCATCGGCGCGAGCGTGACGGTCGAGGTGACGTTGACCAGCACCCCCGAGCGCCGCGCCCGGAACTGCGGCAGCACGGCCTGCGCCATGGCCATCATGCCGAAGGTGTTGGTCTCGAACACCTCGCGCACGGTGGCCATGGGCGTGGCCTCGAAGGCGCCGAAGAGACCGACGCCGGCGTTGTTCACGAGCACGTCGATCGGGCCCGCGTTCTCGATGGCGGCGGCGATGCTGTCGGGTTGCGTCACGTCGAGCGGCAGCACGCGCAGGTTCGGCGCGTCGGGAAAGAGGTCGTCGCGCGGCGTGCGCATGGTGGCGACGACGCGCCAGCCCCGGGCGTGGAAGTGGCGCGCGGTGGCCAGGCCGTAGCCGGAGGAGCAGCCGGTGATCAGTGCGGTTTTCAATGGGGTTCCTTGGTGGTGGGTGATGAAGAGCCCCAACGATAGGGACAACCGGCCGGACTTGCTACCATCGAACGTCGCCATTTCTTTTGCAGGAGTCCAGCCATGGCCGATCCCCTGGCCGAAGTCATCGCGCTGCTTCGCCCGCGCGCCGTGTATTCCAAGGTGATCGCGGGCGCCGGCGCCTGGGCCGTGCGCTACACGGCCTTCGGCCAGCCCAGCTTCTGCACCATGCTCGAGGGCGAGTGCATCCTCGCGGTCGACGGCCAGCCGCCGCTGGCGCTGGCCGCCGGCGACTTCCTGCTCATGCCGGCCACGCCCGGCTTCACGCTGTCGGGGCGCACGCCGGCGCCGCCGGTGTTTCTCGATTCGCATGAACAGGCGGCGCGCGAGGACGCACACAACGAGGTCCGCCACGGCGACCGGAACGGTCCGCCCGAGGTGCGCATGCTCGGCGGCTACTTCGCCTTCGATTCGCCGGACGCGGCCCTGATGGTGTCGCTGCTGCCCTCGGTGCTGCACATGCGCAGCGTCGCGCGGCTGTCGCTGCTGGTGCAGCTCGTGCGCGAAGAGTCCCTGGCGCAGCGGCCGGGGCGCGACCTCGTGCTCGGGCGGCTGGTCGAGGTGCTGCTGATCGAGGCGCTGCGCTCGGCGCCCGGCGAAGGCGCGCCGCCGGGGCTGCTGCGCGCGCTGGCGGACAGCCGGCTGGCCGCCGCCGTGCGGCACATGCACGCGGACCCCGCACGTTCATGGACGGTGGAAGAACTCGCCGGCAAGGCCGCGCTCTCGCGCTCGGCCTTCTTCGAGCGCTTCTCGCGCGCCGTGGGCGTGCCGCCGATGGAGTACCTGCTGGCGTGGCGCATGGCGCTCGCCAAGGACCTGCTGCGCCGCGGCGGCTGCGCGCCGGCGGAGGTGGCCGCGCGCGTCGGCTACAGCTCGGCCAGCACCTTCAGCACGGCGTTCAGCCGCCATGTGGGCCAGGCGCCGGGGCGCTACGCGCGCCAGCTGTAGCCCACAGCGGCGCAGGCGGCGATCAGGCCGCCGTGCCTTCCTTCTCCTGCAGCAAGCGCCACATCACCTTGCCGCTGCCGCTCTTGGGCAGCGCATCGACGAACTCCACCTTGCGCGGAATCTTGTAGACCGCCATGTTCTCGCGGCACCAGTCGATGATCTGCTGCTCGGTCGTGTCCTTGTGCGTGGCGCGCAGCACCACCACGGCCTTGACCGATTCGCCGCGGTAGTCGTCCTTGGTCGAGATGACGCAAGCTTCCTGGATCGCGGGGTGGCGGAACATCAGCAGCTCGACCTCGGCCGGCCACACCTTGAAGCCGCTCGCGTTGATCATGCGTTTCAAGCGGTCGGTGATGAAGAAGTAGCCCTCCTCGTCCATGCGGCCCATGTCGCCCGAGCGGAAGAAGCGCTTGCCCTCGAACTCGACGAAGGCGGCCTTCGTGGCGTCGGGGCGCTTCCAGTAGCCCTGGAACACCTCGGGGCCGTGGATGATGATCTCGCCCGACTCGCCGATGGGCATCTCCTGCAGCGTGTCGGGGTCGACCACGCGCGCGTCGGTGCTCATGAACGGAATGCCCAGGCACTGCTGCTTGGGGTGGTCCGAGGGGTTGGTGTGCGAAGGCGCGGCGGTCTCGGTGAGGCCGTAGCCTTCCTGGTACTTCAGGCCGTACTGCTCGAACAGGCGCTGCGCCACGGCCTGCGGCATGGCGGCGCCGCCGCCGCCGATGTGGGTCATGCTCGTGAGGTCGTAGCTCGCGAAGTTGGGGCTGGCCATGAGGTCGATGACCATGGTCGGGATGTTGGTCCAGCTCGTGACCTTCCAGCGCGAGATGAGCCGGCCCGCCACGTCGCGGTCCCAGCGCGGCATGATGACCAGCGTGGCCGCCGCGAGGATCGAGGTGTGCATCATGCTCACCACGCCGGTGATGTGGAACATCGGCACCACGGCCAGCACCACCGCCTCCGACGTCGCCTGGCCCCAGAGCTGGCCCGCCATCGCGTTGTGCATGAGGCTCGAATGGTGGTGCACGCAGCCCTTGGGCAGGCCGGTGGTGCCGCTGGTGTAGGGCAGCAGCGCCATGTCGTTGGCGCCCACCACATGCGCGGGGGCCGCGTGGCCGGCCGCGAGCGCGTCGGTCCACGCCATGACCTGCCCGCCGGCCAGCGCGGGCAGCGGGTGGCGGGTGCCGAGCCAGTCGGCCCAGGCCGGCGCGGGGGCGTCGTCGCCGGTCACGTTCGCATCGAAGGCGTCGGTGAACTGGCTCACGATGAGGTGCGACAGGCGCTGCTCGGGCGGCAGTGCGTCGCTGGCCTTGGCCAGCTCGGCCGCGAGGTCGCCGGTGGTGATCGCCACCTTGGCGTCGGGGTCCGTGATGTAGTGCTTGAGCTCTTCGGCCCGGTTCATCGGGTTGACCGGCACCACGACGGCATTGGCGCGCAGGATCGCGAAATGCGCGATCACCAGCTGCGGGCAGTTCTGCATGTTCAGCACCACGCGGTCGCCGCGCTGCACGCCCAGCGCATGCAGCGTGCCGGCCAGCCGCTCCACCTGGTCGGCCACGTCGCGGTAGCTCAGCACGCGGCCGAAGAAGACCAGCGCGGCCTTGTCGGGGTAGCGCGCCGCCGAGGTGGCCAGGTTGTGCCACAGCGAGGTCGCGGGGACGGTGATCGAATGCGGGAGGCGCTTGGGCCAGAACTTGTAATGCGGGCGTGGTTGCATGGTCTGTGAACAGGCGAAGGAGGAAGGAGAGGGGAAGGAAAGCGGTGCGACAAAGGCGCAATGCGCCAGCCTAAGCCGCACCGGCCGCCGCTCCCATCGGGGAAGCCCCCGGGGCGTCACCTTGGCGACGCCCATTCTTCGTACGTCGGGTAGGCACAGGCGCGTCGGCTATCGTGCGGGCTCCGCTTCACCTGTGCCTGCCTGCCATGCCCGATCCCGCCCGCCCCACCTTGCGCCGACGCATCGCCCTGTTCAGTGCCGCACTGGCCGCCCTGGCCGCGGCGGGCTGCTCGCGGGTCCCCCGGTTCGGCATGTCGGCCCCCGTGACGGACTCGCCGTCCAAGGAGCCGCCGACATGGTTCGTGGCCGACTGCTGGCTCGGGACCGAGGACGTGGTCCCGCCGCACAAGAGCAAGGCCGGCGGCTCGGCGGCCGGCACCCTGACGCTGGCCACCGGGCTGTTCGAATGGCGCGTGAACGCCGCACGCCTGAGCGGGCCGGCGACGATCGTCGGCTTCTACGGCCCCGCCGCCACGGGCAACAACGGCCCGCTGGCGATCCAGCTGCCGCTGCCCAGCGAGGGGGAGCCGCGCAACGACGGCACCGGCACCGGCTACGAGCGCACCGGCACGAGCCGGCTGACGCCCGCGCAGATGGCCGACCTGATGGCGGGCCTCTGGTATGTCAGCGTATCGACACAGGCCTGGCCGGGCGGCGAGGTCCGGGGCCAGCTCAAGCGCAGCACCTGGGGCGTGCACGGCGGCTGACGTCGCCGCGTGCGATGCGCCCTGCGACTACAGACAGCGGCGACTTTCGGGGCGATACCTGCGGTTCTCCCTCCGAGCAACCCCCACCCCGACTGAAGGAATAGCCATGGCAGCAGACAAGCACGCAAGCGTTCACTGGGAAGGCGCCGGCAAGACCGGCAAGGGCCTGGTCAGCACCGAGACCGGCGCCCTCAAGGACTACCCCTACGGCTTCGCCAGCCGCTTCGAAGACGACAAGCGCGGCACCAACCCCGAGGAAATCGTCGGCGCGGCCCATGCGGCCTGCCTGACGATGGCCTTCGCCTTCGCGCTGGAAGCGGCGGGCCTGACCGCGACGCGCATCGACACCAAGGCCGCCGTGCGGCTGGCCAAGGACGGCGCCGGTTTCAAGATCGACCGCATCCAGCTCGAACTGGACGCGGCCGTGCCCAACCTCGACGAAGCGAAGTTCCAGGAAATCGCCGCCGCCGCCAAGGCCGGCTGCCCGCTGTCGAAGGCGCTGGCGAGCGTGCCCGAAATCACGTTGAAGGCGACGCTGGCCGGCTGATCGCCGACGAGCGTGCGCGCCGCGCTCAGCGCGGCGTGGCCGCGTGCCGCTCCAGCTGCGCGCGGTCGAGCAGCTCGATGCTGCGGTAGCGCACGCGCAGCGTGCCGTCTTCTTCCCACAGCTTGAGCTGCCGGTTCACGCTCTGGCGCGACACGCCGAGCATGAACGACAGGTCTTCCTGCGACACGCCCAGCAGCGTGCCGCCGCCGTCCTGCGCCGGCGCGATCGCGCGCGCGTCCAGCGTGAGCAGCCGGTGCGCCAGCCGCACGGGCAGCGGCATCAGGATCACGTCGTCGATCCAGGCCAGCGCCTGGCGCAGCCGCAGGCACACGAGCCGGGTGAAGGCCATGTGCACGTCGGGATGGTCGGCCACCAGCCGGTGGAAGTCGGCCGCCGCGACCACCGCCATCTCGGTGGTGTCGACGGCGCAGGTGTCGTAGACGCGCTCGCGCCCCACCAGCAGCGAGACCTCGCCGAACCAGTGGCCCGGCTCGAGCATCGCGATCACCGCCTCGCGCCCGCCCGACGCCACCACGCTCACGCGCAACGAGCCGCTGACCACGCCGAACAGCGCGTCGGGCGACGAGCCCTTGTGGAACAGCGATTCGCCGCGCACCAGCGTGCGCCGGTGCGCCACCGCGAGCAGGCGCTGCTGCACATCGTCGGCCAGCCGCATGTCGCTGTTGTGCACCGGCGAAGGCTGCGCGTCCGGCTCGGCGGGGCTGGCGCTGGAAGAAGGGGAAGAGCGTGGCATCGCGGGTTTGTCCGGGGCCTCGATTGCCAACACCGGACAGTCTGGGTTCGAGGGGCTGTCGATAGTACGCAGGCCCCCCGGGTCGACGCATTCGCGGCAACCCGATGTCCCCTGTCACCCCTGTCGCATGGAGCACACCCCGATGACCACACTGACCGACCTGCAAGCCCGCCGCGAGCGCCTCGTGCTCGACCATTTCGCCGACGAGACCCGCCAGGACTTCGACGCGGTGCTGGGCACCTTCCCGCACCCGCACTACGAGCTGATTCCCAGCGGCGAGGTGCACGACGGCATCGCCGACGTGCGCCAGTACTACACCGACACGCGCCGCGCCTTCCCCGACCAGCGCCACGAGATCATCCAGCTGCGCCATGCCGACGACTCGGTGATCGTGGAGTTCTGGCTGCTCGGCACGCACCGCGGCCCGCTCAAGGGCCTGCCGCCCACGGGCAACAGCTTTCGCTGCCGCATGAACGCCTTCTTCATCTTCGAGGGCGACCGGCTGGTGTGCGAGCGCGTGTACTTCGACACGCTGACGATGCTGCGCCAGCTGCTCGTGGGCGTGCCCCCGGAGATGGTGGGCGGGCTGGTCGCCGGACTGCTCGGCCAAACCGCCCCGCGGGCCGAGGCCGCCACGGCATGACCGACACGCTCGCCCGGGCGCTCGAAGGGCGCCATGCGATCGTGACCGGCGGCGCGCGCGGCATCGGCCTGGCCATCGCGCGGCGCTGCCTCGCGAACGGCGCGAGCGTCGCGCTGTGGGACGTCGAGGCCGCGACACTGGCGGAGGCGGAACGACAACTGGCACCGCTGGGCACCGTGGTCACTGCATTGGTGGATGTGCGCGACGAAGACCAGATCGCTCGCGCGGCTTCGCAGTCGCAGGAGCGCTTCGGCCGCGTCGACGTCCTCGTCAACAACGCGGGCGTGCTGGGGCCGACGGTGCCCGCGTGGGAGCACACGCCCGCGCAATGGCGCCACGTGCTCGACATCAACCTCACGGGGGCCTGGCTGTGCTGCCGCGCCCTCGCGCCGCTGATGCTGGCGCAGCGGCGCGGGCGCATCGTCAACATCGCCTCGGTCGCGGGCAAGGAAGGCAATGGCTTCAACGCCGCCTACTCGGCCTCGAAGGCCGGGCTCATCGCGCTGACCAAGTCGCTCGGCAAGGAGCTGGCCTCGTCGGGCGTGCTGGTGAACTGCATCACGCCGTCGGCGGCCGACACGGCCGTCTTCGCGGACGTGCCCGCCGAGCACCGCGAGCAGCTGCGCACCGCCCTGCTCTCGCGCGTGCCGATGGGGCGCTTTGTCGAGGTCGACGAGGTGGCGGCGATGGCTGCGTGGCTGGCGTCGGACGAGTGCTCGTTCAGCACCGGGGCGGTGTTCGATATCTCCGGGGGGCGCTCGATGTACTGAGCGACGCACCAGGCAGCCCACGCATCCAGACACAGGAGACGACCATGACCCGAGACCCCGACCCCACCGGCTTCGCGCAGATCACCGAGCTCGACGGCACGCGCGACGTCGCCATGCCGCAGGACCGCCTGCGCGCCATCCGCCGCGGTGCCGAAGCCCTGCGCGAGCGGCTGCTCGACGCACCGCCCGTTCACTTCGCGCGCAGCTTCAACCTGCTGCGCATTCCCTACCCCGCGTGGTTCGCCTTCACCGGCGTGTACTCGCAGCAGCTGCTCAAGCCGCACATGGTGCATCTGCTGGCGCGCACCGTGCTCGTCCAGTACGACGACTTCGAAGGCCGGCTGCGCACGCTGCTCTTCACGCCGGCCGACTTCGAGGCCGGCAACGCAACGCCCTACTTCAAGCGCCTGAGCGACCAGACACCGAAGTTCCTGCACAAGGCCATCGCGCCGGTCTACCAGACCGTGCTGCAGGCACTCGCCGGCTGCGGCGTGGCGCCCGAACAGATCGACCACATCACCTACGACCACCTGCACACGCAGGACGTGCGCCGCTGGCTCGGCAGCGCCAACGCGCCGGGCCTGCTGCCGAACGCGAAGCTGCTGGTGCACCGCCAGGAACTCGCGAACGTGCAGGGCCTGCTGCCGGTGCAGGCCGAGTGGTACTGCCCGCACGGCCTGGACGGGGTACCGGCCGAGCGCGTCGTCGCCTTCGACGGCAGCCTGCAGCTCGGGCCCGGTGTCGCGCTGGTGCACACGCCGGGGCACACCGAAGGCAACCACTCGCTGGTGTACCGCACGGGCGACGGCCTGCGCGTGAGCAGCGAGAACGGCGTGTCGGCCGACAGCTGGGCGCCGCTGCAGTCGCGCCACAACGGCATCCGCCGCTATGCGCAGGCCACGGGCGCCGAGGTGATCCTCAACGGCAACACGCAGGAAAGCAGCAACGACCAGTACCTGTCGATGGTGCTCGAGAAGACGCTCGCGGGCACCTCGGCGCTGCACGGCTTCAGCAACGTCGTGCCGTCGGCCGAGTGCTCGCCGCACTGGCTGTTTCCGGGCGCGCCCACGAGCCACCTGTGGGGCGAAACCAGCTTCGGCGCGCTCGTGCGGGCCTGACCTGCCAACACGCGCACAACAGCAAGAAAGAGAAGGAGACACCCCGATGAACACCGCCACCCTCGATGCCGCCGCTGGCGCGCACGCACCGGCCTCGGCCGATGCGCGCGACGACGCCGCGCTCTTTCGCAAGATCACCTGGCGGCTGATGCCGCTGCTGTGCGCCTGCTACGTGCTGAACTACCTGGACCGCACCAACGTCGGCTACGCGCAGCTGCAGATGAAGGACCAGCTGGGCTTCAGCGACGCGGTGTTCGGCCTGGGCGCCGGCATCTTCTTCCTGGGCTACGCGGTGTTCGAGATCCCGAGCAACCTGATGCTCGCGAAGATCGGCGTGCGCGCCACGCTGCTGCGCATCATGGGCCTGTGGGGCCTGGCCTCGGCGGCGATGATGTTCGCCACCACGCCCACGCAGTTCTACGTGCTGCGCTTTCTCATCGGCGTGTTCGAGGCCGGCTTCGCACCGGGCGTGCTGTTCTACCTGACGCTGTGGTTTCCCTCGCGCCGCCGCGCGCAGGCGACCGCGCTCTTCTTCATGGCCTTCGGCGCGGCGCCCATCGTCGCGGGGCCGATCGCCGGGCTCACGATGACCTACCTGGACGGCGTGCTGGCGCTGCGCGGCTGGCAGTGGCTGTTCCTGCTCGAAGGGCTGCCGAGCGTGCTGCTGGGCGTCATCGCCTTTCGCACGCTGTCGAACAGCCCGGCGCAGGCGCCGTGGCTTTCGGCGGCCGAAAAGCAGCGCGTGGCCCACCTGCTGGCCGAGGACCAGGCCGCGCACGGCGGCGCCGGGCGCCACACCTTCGGCGCGGCGATGCGCGACGGGCGCGTGTGGCTGATCGGCTTCATGTCCTTCCTGATCATCCTGGGCATCTATGCGCTGTCGTTCTGGCAGCCGACGATCCTGAAGTCGATGGGGCTCAGCGTGCTGCAGATCGGCTTCTATTCGGTGATTCCCGCCGTTGCGGGCATCGCGGCCAACATCGTCGTGGGGCGCCACTCCGACCGGCACCAGGAGCGCCGCTGGCACTTCGCGCTGGGCGCGTTCGCGGGCGCGGCCGGGCTGGCGCTGACCACGCTCTTCATGCAGAGCCCCATCGCCGCCGTGCTGTGCCTGGCGCTGGCGTCGATGGGCATCTCGAGCGCCTTCACCGTGCTGTGGGCGATTCCCGGCAGCTTCATGTCGAAGAGCGCGGCGGCGGCGGGCATTGCGCTCATCAGCACCATCGGCGGCAGCGCGGGGCTGGTGGCGCCGATGATGGTCGGCGCGCTCAAGACGCTCACGGGCGGCTTCACGGCCAGCCTGTATGTGCTGAGCGGCGCGCTGGTGCTGTCGGCGCTGCTCATGCTGCTGGCCCTGCCCCGCAGCGCGCTCGGCCAGCGGTAGCGCGCACCGTCGGCGCACCACGGCCGGCCCATTTCGGTGCACACGGCTTGCATACCAGTTGGCACGGAAGCTGCTGATATGCAGGCCCATGGCCATCTCCGCATCCGAAATCAGTGCACGCATCGTCGAAGCGGTGATGGCGCAGAAGCTCGCGCCCGGCGCGCGCCTGGGCGAGCAGCCGCTGGCGATGCTGTTCGATTGCAGCCGCACCATCGTGCGCGAGGCGCTCACGCGGCTGGCCGCGCGCGGCATCGTCACGGTGAGCGCGCGGCGCGGCTGGTTCGTCATCGAGCCCTCGCAGGACGAGGCGCGCGAGGCCTTCGAGGCACGGCGCGTGATCGAGCTCGGGCTCATCCGCAGCACGGACAAGATCGACAAGAATGCTCTGCGCCAATTGAAGGCGCACCTGCAGCGTGAAAAGGCCGCACTGAAAGAGAGCGACGTCGGCCACCGCAGCTTCCTCTTGGGCGACTTCCATGTGTGCCTGGCCGAGTGCCTGGGCAACACGCTGCTGGCCGACACGCTGCGCGACTTCACCGCGCGCACCACGCTGATCGCCATGCTCTACCAGAGCACGCACGACGCCGTGCAGTCCTGCGAAGACCACGTGCAGATCGTTGCGGCGCTGGAGCGCGGCGACCACGCCGCCGCCGAGGCGCTGATGGCCGCGCACATCGGCACGGTGCAGTCGGCGCTGCGCGTGCAGGCGCCCGCCGACCCGCTCGCGCAGCTGCGCGATGCGCTGGCACCGCTGAACAACACCCCCACGCCGAAGCGCCGCCGCAAGGCCGCGCCCGCCGACGACGCCACCACCGATTCATCGACCTACCTAGGAGCCCTGCTATGACCTCTTTCGCCTCCCGCCGTCTTGCCCTCGCGCTGGCCAGCGTCACCCTGCTGGCCGCCGCCGGCGCCGCCCAGGCGCAGAACGCGCTCGACAACGTGCTCAAGGCCAAGACCATCAAGATCGCCGTGCCCACCGACTACCCGCCGTACGGCTCGGTCGACCGCAACATGCAGCCGCAGGGCCTGGACGTCGAGATGGCGCAGCTCGTCGCCGCCAAGCTCGGCGTGAAGGTCGAGCTGGTGCCGGTGACCAGCGCCAACCGCATTCCCTATCTGCAGACGCGCAAGGCCGACCTCGTGATCTCCACGCTCGGCAAGAACGTCGAGCGCGAGAAGGTGATCGACTTCAGCGCGGCCTATGCGCCCTTCTTCCAGGCCGTGTATGCGGCCAAGAGCATGAAGCTCACCAGCTTCGCCGACATGGCCGGCAAGACCGTCGCCGTGACGCGCGGCGCCATGGAAGATCAGGAACTGAACAAGGTGGCGCCGCCGAACGTCGACTACCGCCGCTTCGAGGACAACAACGCAACGATCGCGGCCTTCGTGGCCGGCCAGACGCAGACCCTCGCCACCAGCGCGGCGGTGGCCGGCGACATGCTCGCGAAGAACCCGAAGGTGAGTGCCGAGTACAAGCTGCTGCTCAAAGACAGCCCCTGCTTCATCGGCATTGCGAAGGGCGAGACCGCATTGAAGACCCGGGTCAACGAGATCATTGCCGCCGCCAAGAAGGACGGCACGCTCGACGCGATGTCCAAGAAGTGGCTCGGCAAGGCCGCCGGCGACCTGCCGGTCTGATCGAAGGGCGCGGCCATGGGCATTGAATTCGACTTCGGCGCGGTGCTCGCCGAGTGGCCGCTGCTGCTGCGCGGCGTGGCATGGACGCTGGGCCTCACGGCCGTCGGCACCGTGCTCGGCCTGGCCGTGGGCACGCTGTGCGCGTGGGCCCGTTCGGGCGGGCCGGCGTGGTTGCGCGCGCTCGTGGGCGCGTACGTGGAGCTGATCCGCAACACGCCCTTCATCGTGCAGCTGTTCTTCATCTTCTTCGGGCTGCCGGCGGCGGGCGTGAAGCTCTCGCCCGAGGTGGCGTCGGTGATCGCGATGGTGATGAACCTGGGCGCGTACTCCACCGAGATCATCCGCGCCGGCATCGAGGCCACGCCCAAGGGGCAGATCGAAGCCGCCGTGAGCCTGGCGCTCAGCAAGGCGCAGGTGTTCCTGCGCGTGGTGCTGCCGCCGGCGCTCAAGAAGGTGTGGCCCGCGATGGTGAGCCAGATCGTCATCGTGATGCTGGGCTCGGCGGTGTGCGGGCAGATCTCGACCGAAGAGCTGAGCTACGCGGCCAACCTGATCCAGAGCCGCAACTTCCGCGCCTTCGAATCCTTCATCGTCGCCACGCTCATCTACCTGGCGCTGGCCGTGGCGCTGCGCCGCCTGCTCCAGTGGGCGGGGCCGCGCTTCTTCTTCGGCCGCTGACCGCGAGGCCCTTGCACCATGGTCGATTTTTCCTTGTGGGACATCCTGCGCAACCTGCTGATGGCGCTGCGCTGGACCGTCGTGCTCTCGCTCATCGCCTTCGTCGGCGGCGGGATCGTGGGCGCGCTGCTGCTGTTCGCGCGGCTGCGCGGCGGCAAGGCGGCGCAGCGGGCCGTGGGCCTGTACGTGCAGCTGTTCCAGGGCACGCCGCTGCTGATGCAGCTGTTTCTCGCCTATTTCGGCATTGCGCTGTTCGGCATCGACGTGTCGGCGTGGACCGCCGCGAGCGTGGCGCTCACGCTGTACACCAGCGCCTTTCTCACCGAGATCTGGCGCGGCTGCGTGGCCTCGATCCCGAAGGGCCAGTGGGAGGCCTCGGGCAGCCTGGCGCTGAGCTTCGGCGAGCAGATGCGCCACGTCATCCTGCCGCAGGCCGTGAAGATCGCCATCGCGCCGACGGTCGGCTTCCTGGTGCAGGTGATCAAGGGCACGGCGCTGGCGTCGGTGATCGGGTTCGTCGAACTCACCAAGGCCGGCAGCATGATTTCGAACGCCACCTTCCAGCCCTTCGTGGTGTTCAGCTGCGTCGCCCTGCTTTACTTCGTGCTGTGCTTCCCCGTGAGCCTGTACGCCAAGACCCTCGAGAGGAAGACCCATGGCCGCCGTGCTTGAACCCCAAACACAACCCGAAACCGCATCGTTCGCCGCGCCCATCGTGCGCATCACGGCGCTGCGCAAGTCCTACGGCACGAACGAGGTGCTCAAGGGCATCGACCTGGACGTGAAGCGCGGCGAGGTGATCGCCATCATCGGCAAGAGCGGCTCGGGCAAGAGCACGCTGCTGCGCTGCATCAACGGGCTCGAGGTGTTCCAGGAAGGTGCGCTCACGGTCGACGGCAAGCCGCTCTTGCACGAGAGCGCGATGGCCATGCGCACGCTGCGCCAGCGCGTGGGCATGATCTTCCAGGGCTTCAACCTGTTCCCGCACCTCACGGTCGGCAAGAACGTGATGCTGGCGCCCACGCTGGTGAAGAAGCGATCGCAGGCGGAAGCCGCCTCTCAGGCGCGCAAGCTGCTCGAGCGCGTGGGCCTGGCCGAGAAGTTCGATGCGATGCCCGAGCAGCTGTCGGGCGGCCAGCAGCAGCGCGTGGCCATCGCCCGCGCGCTCGCGATGGAGCCGGCCGTGCTGCTGTGCGACGAGATCACCTCGGCGCTCGACCCCGAGCTGGTGGGCGAGGTGCTGCGCGTGGTGGAGTCGCTGGCCGACGAAGGCATGACGCTGTTGATGGTCACGCACGAGATGAGCTTTGCGCGCAAGGTCAGCGACCGCGTGATCTTCATGCACCAGGGCCGCGTGCACGAGATGGGCCCGCCGGCGGAACTCTTCGGCGCGCCGCAGACGCCGGAGCTGAAGCAGTTCCTGTCGTCGCTGCACGACTGACCCGGCCCTGGCGGGCTACAGGCGCTGCTGCGATTCGTCGATGCCACACAGCAGGCCGGCGGCCTGCGGCGGCAGCGGCCGCCCGCCGCGCCGCTCGACCTCTTCGCCGGCCTGCAACACGACCTGCACCTGCTGGAACAGTTCGCAGCCGGCCGCGGTCAGCTGCACGCCCTGCTGGCTGCGCGCGAACAGCGCGTGCCCGAGGATGCCTTCGAGCTCCCTCACGCGGGCCGTGATGGCGGGTTGGCTGACGAAGAGGTGGCGGGCCGCCGCGTTGACGGAGCCCAATGTCGCGGCCCAGTGAAAGGCCTCCAGCTGCCGGAAGGTGATGCGCAACACCGCTGCCACCTCTCAGCCGGGGGCTGTTGTGGACGTGCAGGGGTACACCGCGGCCTGTTCGCTCTTCTGCTTCATGTCTGCCTTCTTTCAAAGCAATTCAATCGCATCGAATGGCGAGAAGGCCACGCAACGGGGAATTCTCATTGCATGAATTCCCATGACTACGGATGCACAACCACGGATCCCATCAATTCAACAGAGGTGATTCCTTCTCATCAAATCCTTGAATTACCCGACTTCCCAGCTTGTAAGGCATCGCCGGGAGCGAATTGATAATTTAGTGCAATAAATGTTCTCGTTAAAGAGAAATTTTCTGATATAGAACTTTGGAGCTACATGCAATGAGGACGCAAAGCAACGGAAACCAGTAGGCCTTGCGAGCCCGTAGCCCAGCGCGCGTCACCCCGTCGCCAACGCGCGTTCCTGCCAGGACCCCAGGCCTTCCGGCCCGAAGCGCTCGGCGATCCGGTGCAGCCAGATCGTGAAGTGCGCCGGGGCCCGCGCCAGTTCGCGGTGCAGGTCGGGCAACGCCAACCATCGCCACGCGCGCACCTCGCCGGGGTCGGGTTGCGGCAGGTCGTGCGCGATGCCGACGAACACGTGGTCGTACTCGTGCTCGACCAGTTCCGCGGACACCGCCTCCCGGTAGAGAAAGGCCGTCACCGGCTGTAGCGCGCACCGCAGGCCCAGCTCTTCGTGCAGCCGCCGCAGGGCGGCTGCGCCGGTTGCCTCGCCGGGGCGCGGATGCCCGCAGCAGCTGTTGCTCCACAGGCCGGGCGAGTGGTACTTGCCCAGTGCGCGCTGCTGCAGCAGCACCCGGCCCTGCGTGTCGAACAGGAAGATCGAGAACGCCCGGTGCAGGATGCCCTCGCGGTGGGCGTTCATCTTCTCGACCGCGTGCAGGGGGCGGTCTTCGGCGTCGACGGCGATCAGGAATTCGTCCATGAGGTGCTCCCGAAGTGCGGGCCGGAAAGCCTCGCGGCCCCCCGGTTTCCGTGGCCTGTTGGCCTTGAAAAAATCGGCTCGCTTCTTTAGCACGTATTTTTTGATTCCCCTTAATAGGAAATTCAAATTAGTTCTAATTAATTACATCGATGCGGAATATATAAAATGGAATAAACACAAATAATTACATAGATAACAAAAATATCGAATTGAATTCACAAATGCACCCGGCCTGTCCGAAAGGAATTTCCGGCGCATTTCAAACCGTGGTTCCTAGTTCGCGCCGTTGCCCGGTCAATGGCGCGCAGTCGGCAAAGACGTGATCGCCGCCGCTTCCCCGCAAACCCCGGGCCGGGTTACCCTCGAGCCCCATGGCCCGCCTTCGCACCGCATCGATCATTCGCCCGCTCTCGCGAGAGCGGGTGAGCTAGCGCACGGTTCGAAACCACGCCATGCAACCCGCCCCAGGAGGCGGGTTTTTCTTGTCCGTCTCCCGGGGTTTGTTCCCCCACCCGCAGGAGACCGAATGACATCGACACCACCCCCACCGCCCGTGCTCCACATGGTCTGCGGCAAGATCGGCGCCGGAAAGTCCACGCTGACCCGGCGCCTGGCGCAGGCGCCCGCCACCGTGTGCATCAGCGAAGACACCTGGCTCGCCGCGCTCTACCCCGGCGAAATCCACGCACTGCCCGACTACGTGCGGGCCGCGGGCCGGCTCAAGCAGGCGATGGGCGGGCACGTCTGCGCGCTGCTGGGCGCCGGCGTGTCGGTGGTGCTCGACTTTCCGGCCAACACCGTGAGCCACCGCGCCTGGGCGCGCGGCCTCTTCGAGCAGGCCGGCGCGGCGCACCAGCTGCACTTTCTCGACGTGCCGGACGACATCTGCAAGGCGCGGCTGCGGGCGCGCAACGCGGCGGGCGAGCACCCCTTCGAGACCTCCGACGCGCAGTTCGACCTGATCACCCGCCACTTCGTGCCGCCCACGACCGAGGAAGGCTTCCACGTGATCCGCCACACCTGACACCGGTAAGCTGCGCGCCGATGCACATCGAACCCGCCCTGTCCACCGAAGCGCCCGCCGTCGCGGCCGTGTTGACCGAAGCCGCGCAATGGCTCGCCGAGGGCGGACGCCCGCTCTGGAGTGCCGCCGACACCGGCCTCGAACGCATCCAGCGCGACACCGACGCCGGCCGCTACGTGGTGGCCAAGGAGAACGGCGACTGGGCCGGCGTGATGCGCCTGGACCTGGAAGACCCGTCGTTCCGGCCCGAGATCGCGCCCGGCAACGCGCTGTTCGTGCACAAGCTGGCCGTGCGCCGCGCCTGGGCCGGCCGGGGCGTGTCGCGCGCGCTGCTGGGCCATGCACGCGACCACGCCCGCGCGCTCGGGCGCCCCTGGCTGCGGCTGGACTGCGTGGCCGACCGCACCGCGCTGCGCACGCTGTACGAAGGCTTCGGCTTCGCGCTGCACAGCTGCATCGACCTGCGCGGCGGGACCTTTGCGCGCTACGAACTGCGCGTGAACGGCTGACCGTCCGACACGCCGACGCGCCCCTTCGGCGCTGGCGGGAACCTCATCGCCTGTGGCAAGCTCGCACGCTTCATGACCGACCGAATCCCGCCCTCTCATTTCCGCCGTCGGGTGCTGCGCGCGCTGCTGGGCGCCGCCGCCCTGCCTGCGCCGTTCGCGGCGCTGGCCGGCTTCAATTTCTTCACCAACGAATACACCGCCACGCGCGAAGAGCTGCAGTCGCAGATCGCCAAGCGCTTTCCGGTGGCCGAGCGCTATGCCGAGATCTTCATGGTCGGGCTGCGCGACCCGCAACTGGGCCTGGACGGACGCACCAACCGCGCGGCCATCACGGCCACGCTGACCATCGCCAGCCCGCTGTTGGCGGCCTCGCCGGTGCAGGGCGTGGTGTCGGTGAGCAGCGCGCTGCGCTACGACGCGGCGGCACGCGCGCTGCGGCTGGACCAGCCGAAGGCCGAGCGGCTCGAGCTGCAGGGCGTGGAAGGCCGCGACGCCGAGCGCCTGCAGAAGGTCGGCGCGGTGGTCGCGCAAGAGTTGCTGCAGGGTCAGATCCTGCGCAGCTTCACAGCCGACGAGCTCACGGTCGGGCGCAAGACCTACGAGGTGGGCGACATCACGGTGCAAGACAACGGCATCAAGGTGCAACTCAAATGAAACATCGCGCCGTCCTTCTCCTGATCGCCGCTGCGCTCGTCGGCGCCGGCTGTGCCGCTGTCGCCCCCAAGGTGAAACAGCACTTCGACCTGCAGGCCCACCGCGGCGGACGCGGACTGGCGCCCGAGAACACGCTGGCCGCGTTCTCCAACGCGATGGCCCTGGGCGTGACCACGCTCGAACTCGACATCGGGCTCACAGCCGACGGCGTGGTGGTGGTCTCGCACGACACGGCGCTCAACGCCGACCACACGCGCGACGCGCGCGGTGCCTGGCTCACGGCCCAACCCGCCCCGTCCGTGCGCTCACTCACGCTGGCGCAGCTGCAGACCTACGACGTGGGCCGCCTCAACCCCGAGAGCAACTACGGCAAGCAGTTCGCGCTGCAGCAGCCGCGCGACGGCGAGCGCATTCCCACGCTGGCCGCGCTGTTCGCGCAGGTGCAGTCGCGCGGCGCCGATGCCGCACGGGTGCACTTCAACATCGAGACCAAGATCGACCCGACCAAGCCCGACGAGACGGCCGCACCCGAACCCATGGTGCGCGCGCTGCTGGCCGAGATCGACAAGGCGAAGGTGGGCGAGCGCGTGACCATCCAGAGCTTCGACTGGCGCACGCTCGCGCTGGTCGGCCAGCTCGCGCCGCAGCTGTCGCGCGCCTACCTCACCACGCCCCGCACGCTGAAGGACAGCCGCTGGACCGCCGGCCTGGCCTCCGCGAACTTCGCCTCGGTGCCGCAACTGGTGAAGGCTGCGGCCGGTGCATCGACCGGGCCGGTGATCTGGTCGCCGGCGCATGCCGACCTGGGCGCCCCCGCGATCCGCGAAGCGCAGAAGCTCGGCATGAAGGTCGTGCCTTGGACCGTGAACCAGCGCGCCGACATGGTGCGGCTCATGGACGCGGGCGCCGATGGCCTGATCACCGACTACCCCGACGTGCTGCGCGACCTCATGCGCGAACGCGGGCTGGCACTGCCACCACCAGCGAAGGCCACCTCATGAGCACCGTGACGCAACTCGACACCATCGCCTCGGGCATCGCCGCGCTGCAAGGCGGCAGCGGCTCCGTCGCCACGCTCTCCACGGCCGCGCGCGCCAGCACCGAGCTGCTCGGCGCCCTGCCGCCGCGCTACGGCGAGGTGCTGCTGAACCTGCTGGACCGCCTCGAATCGAGCGCGCTCTTCAGCGAGGAAAGCTGCTCGTTCAGCCAGAAAGACCTGCTCGACAACCTGCAGGTGTGGGTCGACAAGGCCCGCGGCCAGCTGGTGTCTTGAGGCGCCGGCGCCCCGCCCCGGTTTATCATCGCGCCCAACCATGCGCACCCTGCTGCTCGCCCTCATGATCGCCCTGCTGCCCATCCGCGGCTGGCTCGGCGACGCCATGGCGCTCGAGATGGTGCGGCATTCGCTGCCCGCCGCCGAGGCGGTGGTGGCCGCAGCAAACGGCATCGCCGAATCGCACTGCCATGAAGCCACGATGGAGGCCGACACCGGCCACGACATGGCGGCCATGCACGACAGCAGCGGCGACGCGCAACAGTCCCACGGCACCGACCACGCGAACTGCGGCACCTGTGTCGCCTGCCAGGTCTGCCACACGGTGGCGCTCGGCGGCATGCCGCTGGTCGACACCCCGCACGCGGCGCCCCAGGCGCCGCCGGCCGCGCACGCGGCCCGCTTTGCCAGCGCCGAGCCCGTCCTGGGCTTCAAGCCGCCCATTTCCTGATCTTCCTGCCCGTAGTCCGTCCGCAGTGAGCCTTTGCCGGCTCGCCGCGTTCGCCGTATTGCCCATGGAGATCGCTCGTGAATTCCCTTGCTCGCCGGCCGTATGCAGGCATCCCCCGCTATCGAACAGATAGCCCGCCCCCCGGGCGAAAAAGTCACTTTTCATTCCTCCGAACCGCCACCGCGCTGACCGCTGCGTTGGTGCTCGCCGGCTGCGCCAGCCTGTCGCCCGACGGCGGCGCCGGCGACGTGCAAGCGCTGGTCGACGGCAACCCGCTCATGGCGGGCGCCGCGGCCCAGCGCAAGCCGGACGACGCCTCGCAGCAAAGCGTCGACGCGCTGCTGGCCAAGCCGCTGGACGCCGAAGCCGCCGTGCGCATCGCGCTCGTCAACAGCCCGCGCGTGCAGGACGCCTTTGCCACGCTGCAACTGAGCGACGCCGACCGCGTGCAGGCCGCGAGCCTGCCGAACCCGGTGCTGTCTTTCAGCCGCCTGGCGCAGGGCAGCGAGCGCGAGTTCGAGCGCATGCTGAGCTTCAACGTGGTGGGCCTGCTCACGCTGCCGTGGCAGGCGCGCTGGGCCGGCCAGCGGCACGAGGCCGCCAAGCTGCAGGCCGCGCAAAGCGTGCTGCTGCTGGCCGCCGACACCCGCCGCGCCTGGGTGCGCGCGGTGGCCGCGCAGCAGAGCGTGAGCTACCTGCGCGATGCAAAGGACGCCACCGAGGCCGGCGCCGAACTGGCGCACCGCATGGCCCAGGTCGGCAACTGGAGCGCGCTGCAGCGCACACGCGAACAGCTGTTGCTGGCCGACGCGTCCGCGCAGCTCGCACGCGCCGAACAGGCGGCCGTCGCCAGCCGCGAACAGCTCACGCGCCTGCTGGGCCTGAGCGGCACGCGCACCGCCTACACCCTGCCCGACCGCCTGCCGCCGCTGCCGAAGGCCGCGCCCGAACTCGGCGACGTGCAGGCGCTGGCGCTGCGCGACCGGCTCGACGTGCGCTCGGCGCAGGCACAGAACACGGCCGTGGCCGGCTCGCTCGGCCTGACGCACGCCACGAGCGTGATCAATGCCATGGAGCTGGGCGTGGTGCGCAACACCACCTTCGAGAACGATGCCGATCGCTCGAAATCGACCACGCGCGGCTTCGAGCTCGAGCTGCCGATTCCGATCTTCGATTGGGGCCAGGCCCGCAACGGCCGCGCCGAGGCGCAGTACCTGCAGTCGGCGGCACGTGTGCGCGACGTGGGCGTGCTCGCGGCCAGCGAGGCGCGCGAAGCCTGGCAGGGCTGGAACACCGCCTACGCCCTGGCGCGCCGCTACCGCGACGAGGTGCTGCCGCTGCGCAAGCAGGTGAACGAAGAGATGGTGCTGCGCTACAACGGCATGCTCGCCAGCGTGTGGGAGCTGCTCGGCGAAACGCGCGCGAGCATGCTCGCCGTGAACGCCGGCATGGAGGCCCAGCGCGACTTCTGGCTGGCCGACACCGATCTTCAACTGGTGCTCACGGGCAGTTCGCCCGGCGGCATGACGGCCCTGCAGACCGCGGCCACCAACGAACCAGCGGCGGGAGGCCACTGACATGAACCGTCGCAACTTCTTTGCGGGCGCCGCCACGGCCGTGGCCGCCACCACCGTGAGCCGCGTGAGCATGGCCGCGCTGCCCGAGCCGGTGACGCAGGCATCGACCGCCACCGCGCCGCCGCTCGTGCCGCCCAACGGCCGGCCCTACAACCCCGTCGTCACGCTCAACGGCTGGACGCTGCCCTGGCGCATGAACGCCGGCGTCAAGGAATTCCACCTCGTCGCCGAACCCGTCGTGCGCGAGATGGCGCCCGGCTTCAAGGTCAACATGTGGGGCTACAACGGCCAGTCGCCCGGCCCGACCATCGAGGTGGTCGAGGGCGACCGCGTGCGCATCTTCGTGACCAACAAGCTGCCCGAGCACACGACCGTGCACTGGCACGGCCAGCGCCTGCCCAACGGCATGGACGGCGTGGGCGGCATCACGCAGCCGCACATTCCGCCGGGCAAGACCTTCGTCTACGAGTTCACGGCGCGCCGCCCCGGCACCTTCATGTACCACCCGCACGCCGACGAGATGGTGCAGATGGCGATGGGGATGATGGGCTTCTGGGTCACGCACCCGAAGGCGGAGCATCCGCTGATCGAGAAGGTCGATCGCGACTTCTGCTTCCTGCTCGGCAGCTTCGACGTGGAACCCGGCAGCGCCACGCCCAAGGTCAACACCATGACCGACTTCAACATCTGGAGCTTCAACAGCCGCGTGTTCCCGGCCATCGACACGCTCAACGTGCGCAAAGGCGACCGCGTGCGCATCCGCGCGGGCAACCTCACGATGACCAACCACCCGATCCACATCCACGGCCACGAGTTCGAGGTCACGGGCACCGACGGCGGTCCCGTGCCGCGCACCGCGCGCTGGCCCGAGGTGTCGGTCGACGTGGCGGTGGGCCAGATGCGGCAGATGGAGTTCATTGCCGACGAGGAAGGCGACTGGGCGCTGCACTGCCACAAGGCGCACCACACCATGGGCCCGATGGGGCACGACGTGCCGACCATGATCGGCGTGGACCACAAGGGCGTGGCCGAGAAGATCAAGAAGCTCGTGCCCGACTACATGGTGATGGGCGACAAGGGCATGGCCGACATGGGCGAGATGGAAATGCCCATCCCCGACAACACCGTGCCCATGATGACCGGCACCGGCCCCTTCGGCTCGGCCGAGATGGGCGGCATGTTCACGCTGCTGAAGGTGCGGCGCGACCAGAAGCCGGGCGACTACCGCGACCCGGGCTGGTTCAAGCACCCGGCCGGCACGGTCGCGCGCGAGGTGTCGGCCAGCGGTGCGCCGGTGGCGCCGCGCAAGACGGGCACCGCGCCCGCGAGCCCCGACAGCGGCAGCGCCACCGTGCGCAAGCCCTCGGGCCATGGGGCCCACAACCATTGATCGCATCGATCCAACTTTTTGAAATTCCATTCATGAACACCCGTTTCTCACCCCTCGTCGCCGGCATCGCACTGGCTGCCCTCACCTCCTTCGCCACAGCCCACGAAAGCCACGCACCCAAGGCCGGCACCGCCGCAGCATCGCTCGCGCCCGAGCAGAAAGCCTGGGGCATCGCCGGCAAGGCCAGCGCCGTGAAGCGCACCATCGACATCGCGATGGCGGACGACATGACCTTCACGCCCTCGGTCCTCGAAGTGCGCGAAGGCGACACCATCCGCCTGCGGCTGAAGAACCGCGGCAAGGACCTGCACGAGCTGGTGCTGGGCACCGCCGCCGTCATCGAGGACCACGCCGCCATGATGAAGAAGCACCCCGGCATGGAGCACGACGAGCCCTGGATGGCGCATGTGCAGCCGGGCAAGACCGGCGAACTGATCTGGACCTTCAACCGCGCCGGCGACTTCGACTTCGCCTGCCTCGTGAAGGACCACTACGAACTCGGCATGGCCGGCCGCGTGCGCGTGCTCGCCGCGGCCGCCCCCGCACGATGACGATGACCCACTGAAAGGAACCCCACCATGCAACGACGAACCCTCCTGAAACTCGCCGCCGCCACCGCGTCCCTGCCGCTCGCCGCGCAGGCCGCCGCACCGATGGTCGAGATCTGGAAAGACCCGAACTGCGGCTGCTGCCAGGACTGGGTCAAGCACCTCAACAAGAACGGCTTTGCCACGCGCGTGCACGACGAGGGCAACGGCCCGGCGCGCGAGCGGCTCGGCATTCCGACGAAGCTGGGTTCGTGCCACACCGGCCGCGTCGGCGGCTACGCCATCGAAGGCCACGTGCCGGCGCGCGAGATGCAGCGCCTGCTGAAGGAAAAGCCCAAGGCCATCGGCCTGGCCGTGCCGGGCATGCCCATCGGCTCGCCCGGCATGGACGGCCCGGCCTACGGCAACCAGCGCGACGCCTACGACGTGCTGCTGGTGCTGGCCGACGGCAGCACGCGCGTCTTCCAGAGCTACCGCTGAAGCCCCCTCCCCGAACACCCATCGCAAGGACATTTCCCATGAAAAAACTTCTCACTGCCTTGTCGGCCGCCCTGCTCGCCGCCACCGCTTTTGCCCAGGCCGCGCTGCCGTCCGTCGACGGCGAAGTGCGCAAGATCGATACCGAAGCGAACAAGATCACGCTGAAGCACGGCGACATCCCGAACCTCGACATGACCGGCATGACGATGGTCTTCCGCGTGAAAGACCCGGCCTTGCTGACCAAGGTGAAGGCCGGCGACAAGGTGCGCTTCACGGTCGACAAGGTCGATGGCGCGCTGACCGTGCTGTCGATCGACCCGGCGAACTGAGTCCGGCCGGGGAGCCCGTCGCCGCATCCCTAGAATGCGGCGACGAAAACGCCGGACACAGGAACAGAACTTGCCCAAACGCAGCTATCTCGACTTCGAACAACCCATCGCGGAACTCGAATCAAGAATCGAGGCATTGCGATCGATGCAGGAAGGCTCCGCGGTCGACATCTCCCAGGAAATCGACCAGCTCGACAAGAAGGGCCGACAGCTCACCCAGGACATCTACGGCGAGCTCACGCCCTGGCAGGTCTTCAAGATCGCGCGGCACCCCGAACGCCCACTCACGCTCGACTACATCCAGGCCATCTTCACCGACTTCGTGGAGATGCACGGCGACCGCCACTACGCCGACGACATGGCGCTGGTGGGCGGGTTGGCCCGCCTCAATGGCACGCCCTGCATGGTGCTGGGCCACCAGCGCGGCGCCGACACCCGCGAGCGCGTGCTGCGCAACTACGGCATGTGCAAGCCCGAGGGGTATCGCAAGGCATTGCGCCTGATGAAGACGGCCGAAAAATTCGGCCTGCCTGTGTTCACCTTCGTGGACACCATGGGCGCCTACCCCGGCATCGACGCCGAGGAGCGCGGGCAGTCCGAAGCCATCGGCCGCAACATCCTGGAAATGGCGCAGCTCGAAGTGCCGATCATCACCACGGTGATCGGCGAAGGCGGCTCCGGCGGCGCGCTCGGCATTGCCGTCGCAGACCAGATGCTGATGCTGCAGTACGCCGTGTATTCGGTGATCAGTCCCGAAGGCTGCGCGTCGATTCTCTGGAAGACCAGCGAACGGGCGCAAGACGCCGCCGAGGCACTGGGCATCACCGCCCCGCGGCTGAAGGCGCTGGGCTTGATCGACAAGATCGTGAACGAACCGGTCGGCGGTGCCCACCGCGACCCGAAGCAGGCCGCGGCCTCGCTCAAGCGCGCCCTGGGCGACGCGCTGCGGCAGCTGTCCGACCTGAAGCCCCAGGCGCTGCTCGACCAGCGCTACGAAAAACTGCAGAGCTACGGGCGCTTCATGGACGTCAAGGCCAGCGCAAGCGGTCGCTGACGGGCACTGGCGAGCACTGGCGCCGACGACAGAAGAAACTACTTCTTGCAACTGCCGGGGCGACGGTGACGAAGGCGCGGTCCCATAATCGGCCGCCATGTCCGCTGCGTCTTCCTCCCCCTCTTCTCGCGCCGGTGCCATCACCGACGTCGCCGGCATCGAAGTCGGCCATTTCTCCGACACCCGCCGCCCCACCGGCTGCACCGTGATCATTGCGCGCGACGGCGCCGTGGCCGGTGTCGATGTGCGCGGCGCCGCGCCCGGCACGCGCGAGACCGACCTGCTCTCGCCCGGCAACCTCGTGCAGGAAGTGCATGCCGTCATGCTCGCGGGCGGCAGCGCCTGGGGCCTGGCCGCCGCCGAGGGCGCGATGCGCTGGCTCGAAGAGCGCGGCGTCGGCATGGACGTGCGCTTCGGCACCCTGCCCATCGTGCCGGCCGCCGTGCTGTTCGACCTGCCGATGGGCGACGCGCGCATCCGCCCCGACGCAGCCGCGGGCTACGCCGCCTGCGAAGCCGCCTCGACCGACGCGCCCGCCGAAGGCAACGTGGGCGCGGGCACCGGCGCGCTGGTGGGCAAGCTCTTTGGCGTGCACCGCGCGATGAAGGGCGGCATCGGCACCGCCTCGGTCACCGTGGGCGGCGTGACCGTGGGCGCACTCATCGCAGTCAATTCGCTGGGCGACGTGATCGACCCCGACACCGCCCTGCCCGTGGCCGGCGCACGCACGGAGGACGGCGCCGCCCTGCTCGACACGCGCCGCGCGCTGCTGCGCGGCGACCTGCCCAAGCCGCTGCTGGCGGGCACCAACACCACCATCGGCGTGATCGCCACCGACGCGGTGCTGACCAAGGTGCAGGCCAACCGGCTCGCCATGGTGGCGCACGACGGCCTGGCGCGCGCCATCAACCCGGTGCACACCATGAGCGACGGCGACACGCTGTTCGCGCTGGCCACCGGCCGCGTGCCGCTCGAAGGCGATGCGCCCGGCATGACCGTGCTGAGCACCATGGCCGCCGAGGCCACCGCCATCGCCACCGTGCGCGCGGTGCGCGCCGCGCGCGCGATGACCGTGGGCGAGCTGCACATTCCCTGCGCCGCCGACCTGGCCGCACCGCGCGGCTGACGCGCGCACCGCACGACGAGGCACCCCATGGCGTTTCCCCGCACCCTGAAGCTGATCCTGCTGTCGATCCGCGACCTGATCGCCTCGGCCGGCCCGATCGTGTTCATCGTCATCGGCCTGCTGGTGGCCGCCTACTGGTGGCTGCAGCCGCAGCCGCCCAAGCACGTGACGCTGGCCACCGGCCCCACGGGCAGCGCCTATGCGCAGTTCGGCAAGCGCTACGCCGAGGCCCTGAAGCACAGCGGCATCACCGTCGAGCTCAAGGCCACCTCGGGCTCGACCGAGAACCTGCAGCTGCTGCGCAGCGGCGACGCCGACGTGGCCTTCGTGCGCGGCGGCAGCGCCGACCCGGTGGCCGACGAAGAGGCCGGCCTGCGCTCGCTGGGCGCGCTGTTCTTCGAGCCGATCTGGCTCTTCTACCGCACCGACAGCGCCCAGAAGATCGACCGCAAGACCAGCACGCTGACCTCGCTCACGCAGCTGCGCGGCCTGCGCGTGAACGTCGACCTGCCCGGCAGCGGGCTGCCCGAGATCATGGAGCGCCTGCTCAAGGCCAACCGGCTCGGGCCCGACGACCTGCTGCTGTCGAACCTCGAGCAGGCCGCCGCGGCCGAGGCGCTGCAGGCTGGGCTGCTCGACGCCATCGTGCTGTTCTCGGCGCCGCAGTCGCCGCAGGTGCAGCGGCTGCTGCGCGCCGGCGACATCCAGCTCATGGACTTCGGCCAGGCCGAGGCCTACACGCGGCGCTTTCCGTTCCTCTCGGCCGTGACGCTGCCGCGCGGCGTGGTCGATCTGTCGAAAGACCTGCCGCTGCACGACGTGTCGCTGCTCGCCGCCACCACCTCGCTGCTGTCGCGCGACGAAACCCACCCGGCCCTGCGCCAGCTGTTCGCGCAGGCCGCGCAGACCGTGCACAGCGACGCCGGCTGGTTCAACCGCGCGCGCGACTTCCCCAACACCCGCACCAGCGAACTGCCCGTGAGCCCCGAGGGCGACCGCGCCATCAACGGCACACCGCCCTTCTGGCAGCGCTACCTGCCGTTCTGGGCCAGCAACCTGGTCGAGCGCATGTGGCTGGTGCTGGGCGGCATGCTGGTGCTGATGCTGCCGCTGAGCCGCGTGATCCCGCCGCTGTACCAGTTCCGCGTGCGCCGCCGCGTGTTCCGCTGGTACGCACGGCTGCGCGACATCGAGGCCAAGGTGGACGGGCGCCAGAGCCAGGCCGAGCGCGACAAGCTGCTGGAAGAACTCGACGCGCTCGACCGCGTGGTCAACAAGGTGGCCGTGCCGCTGTCGTATGCCGACGAGCTCTATGCGCTGCGCAACAACATCTACGCGGTGCGCAAGCGGGCGCTCGCGGGCTCGGCGGGCGCAGCAGCCGCCGCCGCGCCGGTCCGCGCGGCCACCTGACCAGGGACCGGGCGCGCGCTTGCTGTCCACGCTGATCGATTTCGCCGACCCGCGCACCGACGGGGCGACCCGGCTGCGCGCCGCCTTCGGCGCGCCCGTGCGCGTGCTGGTCGCCCATGCGCCGCACGAGGTGCGCCCCGTGCTGGACGCCGTCGAGGCGCTGGCCCGCGAAGGCCGCTGGTGCGTCGGCCACCTGCGCTACGAGGCCGCCGCGGCGTTCGATGCGGCATTCGAGGTGCACGCGCCCGATGGGCCGCTGGCCTGGTTCGGCGTGCATGACGAAGTGCTGCCGTGGCCGGACGCGCCGGTGCCCGCTGTCGCTCCCGTCGCGTGGACGGCCGACCTGTCGCGCGAGGCCTTCGACCGCCACATGGGAGCGATCCACCGCGCCATCGCCGACGGCGTGCTGTACCAGCTCAACTACACGGCGCCGCTGCACGCCACTTTCGACGGCGACGCGCAGGCCTGGTTCCACGCATTGCGGCGGGCGCAGCCCAACGGCTACGGCGCCTTCATCGACACCGGCGACGAGCAGGTGCTGTCGGTGTCGCCCGAGCTGTTCTTCGACCGCGACGGCGACCGCATCCTCGTGCGCCCCATGAAGGGCACCGCCCCGCGCGGCGCCACGCCCGCCGAGGACGCGGCCCACGCGCTGCGGCTGCGCACCGTGCCCAAGGAGCGCGCCGAGAACGTGATGATCGTGGACCTGATCCGCAACGACCTCTCGCGCGTGGCCCAGCCCTTCTCGGTGCGCGTGCCGCGCCTCTTCCACACCGAGGCGCTGCCCACCGTGTGGCAGATGACCTCCGACGTGGAAGCCCGGCTGCGCGAGGGCACGACGCTGGCCGACCTGTTCGCGGCGCTGTTCCCCTGCGGCTCCATCACCGGCGCGCCGAAGGTGAGCGCCATGCGCATGATCCGCGCGCTGGAGCCCGACGCGCGCGGCGTGTACTGCGGCGCCGTGGGCGTGGTGCGGCCCGGCGGGCACGCGACCTTCAACGTGCCGATCCGCACCGTCACGCTGCGCGGCAACGCGGCGCGCTGCGGCATCGGCAGCGGCATCACGGCCGATGCGCAGGCGGATGCGGAGTGGGACGAGTGGCGGCACAAGCGCGCCTTTCTCGGCGCGGCGGTATCTTCGCCACCATGACCTCCTTCGAGCTGCTCGAAACCCTGGCACTGGCCGATGGTGCGCTGCGTGATGCGCCCGCGCACCTGGCGCGCATGCATCGTGCGGCTGCGCACTTCGGCTATCCATGGCACGAAGCACAAGTAGCGGCCTGCCTGGCGCAGCTGAGCACGGCCCGTGCGACGGGCACATGGCGCGTGCGCCTGCTGCTCGATGCGCAAGGGCAACCGCGCGCCGAAGCCTTCGCCATGGACGCTGCGCCGCCTCGCGTGCGCCTGCAGCTGGCCGCGCGCGCCTTCAACGAGGCCGACAGCGAGTTCTCGCGCTTCAAGACCACGCGCCGCGCGCACTACGAGGCCTTCGCACCGACCGCGCCGGGCGTGTTCGACACGCTGCTGTGGAACCGCGAGGGCGAGATCACCGAATGCACGCGCGGCAACATCGCGCTGCGGCTCGACGGCCGCTGGGTCACGCCGCCGCTGCACTGCGGCCTGCTCGACGGCATCGGCCGCGCGCGCCGACTGCGCGACGGGCAACTGACCGAGGCGGTCGTGCGCGTGGACGACCTGCCGCGCGTCGAAGCCCTCGCCTTCGTCAACAGCCTGCGCGGCTGGCTCGACGCCGACCTCGTCGACCACGACGCCCCCTGAACGACAAAGCGCGCGGCCCCTTGCGGAACCGCGCGCTCTGGTCGAAGCAGCCGAAGCTGCCTGCGTCTTACTTGAGGGCCTTGTAGCGCATGCGCTTGGGCTTGGCGCCTTCTTCGCCCAGGCGCTTCTTCTTGTCGGCTTCGTACTCCTGGTAGTTGCCGTCGAAGAAGGTCCACTGGCTGTCGCCTTCGGCGGCCAGGATGTGCGTGGCGATGCGGTCGAGGAACCAGCGGTCGTGGCTGATGACCATCACGGTGCCGGCGAACTCAAGCAGCGCGTCTTCCAGGGCGCGCAGGGTTTCCACGTCCAGGTCGTTCGACGGTTCGTCCAGCAGCAGCACGTTGCCGCCCGCGATCAGCGTCTTGGCCAGGTGCAGACGGCCGCGTTCACCGCCCGACAGCGTGCCGACCTTCTTCTGCTGGTCGGCGCCGTTGAAGTTGAAGCGGCCCGCGTACGCGCGGCTGGCCATCTGGAACTTGCCGACGTTGATGATGTCCAGGCCGTTGGAGATGTCTTCCCACACGGTCTTGTCGGACGCCAGTTCGTCGCGGTGCTGGTCGACGAAAGCCATCTTCACGGTCTGGCCGATGACGACCTCGCCCGTGTCCGGCTTTTCCTTGCCCGCGAGCAGCTTGAACAGCGTCGACTTGCCGGCGCCGTTCGGGCCGATGATGCCGACGATCGCGCCCGGCGGCACGGTGAAGCTCAGGTTGTCGATCAGCATGCGGTCGCCGAAGGACTTGCTGACGCCGTGGAACTCGAACACCTGCTGGCCCAGTCGCTCCGCCACAGGAATGAAGATTTCCTGCGTTTCGTTGCGCTTCTGGTATTCCATGTCGCTCAGCTCTTCGAAGCGGGCCAGGCGCGACTTGCTCTTGGCCTGGCGTGCCTTCGGGTTCTGGCGCGACCACTCGAGTTCCTTCTTCAGGGCCTTGGCGTGGGCTTCTTCGCTCTTTTGCTCCTGCGCCAGGCGTTCGCCCTTCTGCTCGAGCCAGGTGCTGTAGTTGCCCTTCCAGGGAATGCCGCGGCCGCGGTCCATTTCCAGGATCCACTCGGCGGCGTTGTCCAGGAAGTAGCGATCGTGGGTGATGGCCACCACGGTGCCCGTGAAGCGCTGCAGGAACACTTCGAGCCACTCGACCGATTCGGCGTCCAGGTGGTTGGTCGGTTCGTCGAGCAGCAGCATGTCGGGCTTGGACAGCAGCAGGCGGCACAGCGCCACGCGGCGCTTTTCACCGCCCGACAGCAGGCCGATCTTGGCGTCCCACGGCGGCAGGCGCAGCGCGTCGGCGGCGATTTCCAGCTGGTGCTCGGAATCGGTGCCGGCGGTGGCGATGATGGCTTCGAGCTGGGCCTGCTCGGCCGCCAGCGCGTCGAAGTCGGCGTCTTCGGCACCGTAGGCGATGTACACCTCTTCCAGGCGCGCCTTGGCCGCGAACACCGCGCCCATGGACTCCTCGACCGACTCGCGCACCGTGTGCTCGGCGTTGAGCTTGGGTTCCTGCTCCAGGTAGCCGATCGTCATCCCCGGCATGGGCAGAGCCTCGCCCTCGAATTCCTTGTCCACACCCGCCATGATCTTGAGCAGCGTGGACTTGCCCGAGCCGTTCAGGCCGAGCACACCAATCTTGGCGCCGGGGAAGAAAGAAAGCGAAATGTCCTTCAAGAGCTGCCGCTTGGGCGGCACGGTCTTGCTGACGCGGTTCATCGAATAGACGTATTGAGCCATCTGTGAATGGTTACCTCGGTAGCTTGGGATTTGCGTAAAAGCACGGTCGTCCGGACAGTCATCCGGGCGCGGCGAACCCATGATTATCGACTCATGCGACAATAGTCCTCGTTGCCGGGTCCAGTTGCCCGCAAACCGGCTCTCTGCCGGGGACGAAGAAACCCCTTATCACAACGGGTTTTCCGGCTCCCACCCCTGACCTTCATCTGCCTTGACTGGCTCGGCGTCATCCAAACGACGCCTGGCGGGCCGATGCCACTGCGCCGTGTATGGCGCTTGTTGTTTCCACAATGAATTTTGACGAACTGAAGCTGGCTCCGGCCATCTTGAAGGCTGTGCTCGAACACGGCTACGACACCCCTACGCCCATCCAGGCACAAGCCATTCCCGTGGTCCTCGACGGCCACGACCTGCTGGGCGGCGCCCAGACCGGCACCGGCAAGACCGCGGCCTTCACCCTGCCGATGCTGCACAAGCTCACCATGAGCCGCAGCGCCACCAACAAGTTCGGCGGCATCGGCATCCGTGCCCTCGTGCTGACCCCCACGCGTGAACTCGCGGCCCAGGTCGAAGAGTCGGTGCGCACCTACGGCAAGTACCTGCAGCTGGACTCCACCGTGATCTTCGGCGGCGTGGGCATGAACCCGCAGATCAGCAAGCTCAAGAAGGGCGTCGACATCCTCGTGGCCACCCCCGGCCGCCTGCTCGACCTGCAACAGCAGGGCATGCTCGACCTGAGCCAGGTCCAGATGCTGATCCTGGACGAAGCCGACCGCATGCTGGACATGGGCTTCATCCACGACGTGAAGAAGATCCTGGCCCTGGTGCCCAAGGAAAAGCAGAGCCTGCTGTTCTCGGCCACCTTCAGCGACGAGATCCGCGACCTCGCCGGCTCGCTGCTCAAGAACCCGCAGAGCATCCAGGTCACTCCGCGCAACACCACGGTGCAGCGCATCACGCAGGTGATCCACCCCGTGGGCCGTGGCAAGAAGAAGGCGCTGCTCGCGCACATCATCAACGAGCACAAGTGGAGCCAGGTGCTCGTGTTCACGCGCACCAAGTTCGGTGCCAACAGCGTGGCCGAGTTCCTCACCAAGAACGGCATCGAGGCGATGGCGCTGCACGGCAACAAGAGCCAGAGCGCCCGCACGCAGGCGCTGGCCGGCTTCAAGAGCGGCGACATCCGCGCGCTGGTGGCCACCGACATCGCAGCCCGCGGCATCGACATCGACGAGCTGCCGCACGTCGTGAACTACGAAATCCCGAACGTCAGCGAAGACTACGTGCACCGCATCGGCCGCACCGGCCGTGCCGGTTCGAGCGGCGAGGCCGTGAGCTTCGTGTGCCTGGACGAAGAAGGCTTCATGCAGGAAATCGAACGCTTCACGAAGCAGACGATCCCGGTGCAGAAGGTCGAGGGCTTCGGTCCTGAAGAAGGCGAACGCGCCGAGCCGATCGCCATGGGTCGCCAGACGATCTGGGGCGGCGCCGGCCGCCCGCCGAGCCGCGAAGTCATGCAGGCAGCCGCCAAGGCCGCCCGCACCGAAATGATGTCGCGCATCCGCGAGAACAAGGCCGGCCAGGGTGGCGGCAACGGCGGTGGTGGTGGCGGCAATGGCGGCGGTCAACGCCGCGGTGGCGGCCAGGGCGGCGGCGGTCAAGGCCGCAATGCCAACGGTGGCGGCCAAGGCCAGGGCCAGGGTCCTCGCGGCCAGGGCGCAGGCCGTCCCGCACAGGGCCGCGGCCCGCAGCAAGGCCAGCCGCGCGCACCGCAGCAGCCGCATCACCACACGCCCCACGAAGAGCGCCAACCGCGCCATCACGGCAACAGCCACAGCCCGACGCAAGCCAACCAGGTCGCGCACCTGCGCGCTGAAGCCGTCGCAGGCGGCGGTGCGGCCGGCCAGCCGGATCCGTTGCGCACGAGCGTCGACCACATGGGTGGTCGCGGTCGCGGCGGTCGCCCGGGCGGCAGCGGTGGTGGCGGCTACGGCGGCAACCGTTCGGGTGGCGGTGGCCGCTCGGGTGGTGGCGGTGGTGGCTACGGCGGTGGCGGTGGCGGCGGCGGCCGCTCCGGCGGCGGTCGTTCGTTCGGTCGCTGAGCACTGCGGGCAGGAACACCTGCCCCAGAAATGAGCAAGGGCACTTCGGTGCCCTTTTCTTTTGTCGGCGCGTCAGCGCAGGCTGCGCAGCAGCGCGCGCCGATGTGTCATGACGGCGCTCATTGTTCGACCGCTGTGATCTTCTTGATGCCTTCGGAAGGCGGCTTGGCCGCGACCTCTCGAACCTGTACGGCGTAGCCGTAGTCGGTCAGATAGACATAGGTGTCGGTCCGACCGAGCGAGTCGGGCTGCATGCGGCACTCCAGGCGCCTGGCGTCGCCGCTCAGGGCGGGATGAAGCTCGGCGGCCGCACTCACGCCGACGACCTTACAGACCGTCGTGTAGTCGTAGGTCACTCCGCCGATCATGCTGAACAGGCTCAGTTTCTTCGTCTCGTAGCGCAACTCCGAGCCCACGGCCATGCGTTGCCAGTCGCCCGTCAACGTGAGCTCGGTCATGGCCTGGCTGATCGTGTCGGAGCCGGGGAGAAAGTTGACGAAGCTGCTCAGGTCGACCAGGCCCAGGAATGAAGCGGTCTGCGACCGCGTGCCGTCCGCGGGGCCTGTGCCGGTCTTCGTCCGGGTTCGGAACATGGAAGCTGCCGCATCCGGCGCAATCTGGAGTTCGCTGCGGGTCGGCGTCGTCTTCCCGTCGCGGGTCCAGGTGCCTTCGAGCACGACACGCTTCAGGCGCTTGGGCGCCGGCGGAAGCCCCAGCTGGGAAACGGACTGAATCACCGCCGGGTTCGGCGGTGTCAGGCCTGCGGGATCGGGCAGCGCCTTGGCGCGAGAAGTGAAGGCAGGCAACGCCTGCCCTGCCGAAGCACCGCCGCAGGCCGCCTTGAAGAGCGCCTTGTAGTCCGCATTCGTGTCGCCGCCGACCGTGTACGACTTCGCCCTGTCGCCTTCAACCCGGCCGTCCGTGACGCGGCCGCGCTCATCGATGTCGAAGCCGCTCACCTGGGCATAGGACTGCGATGGGCACGCGAGCCTGAAGCGCTCGCGCTTCTGGCCAAAGGGTGCCCGGTAAGGCAGGTCGAAGTCCATGCGCGAATAGTCGAACGCGCCCCAGAAGAGCAAGGCACCCTCGGAGGCCTCGACGCTTGCGATGTCGATGAGCGTGAATGTGCCGTCTGCACCGCGTTGCACCTCGCGCCAATCGGGTGGGGTTGCGCGGCATGCGCGTTCGACCGCCGGCTGCGCTTTCAGAGCCAACGCCTGGCGCTCGTCCAGTTCCTTGCGCACGCCATACCGCCGGCCGGTCACTGGATAGCTGCGGCCCGTTCGCAAGTCGGAGTAGAGCAACCACGCCTGCGGCGCATTGCACGCGACCGTGAAGTTGCGCGTCTCGGGCCCATCTTCCAGGGCAAAGGACACATGGTCCTCGACGCGCAGCAGGCTGTGTTCGACAAGGCTGCCGCCGAAGGACATCGAGGGATGGCTCCTGGACGCGCAGCCCGCAACGAGCAGCGCCGCCACGGCGCAGGTGGTGATATGGATGAGCTTCATGCATTCCGCGCTGGGCGGCTCCCTGGTTTCGTTGTTATTTCTTGCGGCCAGCCTCGCCATCGAATGACATGGACGACATGGCGGGCGCACCTCAGCTTGAAATCCTAACCCGGGACACAATCGCGTTTCCATGCCATACATCCCGCCCAACTACGCCACGCTCTTCGTCGCCACCTGCAACCTGCTCAACCTCGCGAACCCCAACCGCGTGTACTACGAGAACCAGGACGCCTACAACGAGCGCGAATACGAACGCAAGATCGACTGGATCGGCGAGCGCATCCACGCGCTCAACGCCGACGTGCTCGCGGTGCAGGAGGTGTGGGACGAGGCCGCGCTGAAGGCCGCCATCGGGCGCAGCGGCCTGCGCTACGACTTCGTCTCGGTGCCGGGCGCCGAGAACTCGCCGCCGCCCGGCAGCCCGCCGGGCACGCCCGGGCGGCCGGGCGCACAAGGCACGCCGCGCGTCGGCATCGTCACGCGGCTGCAGGTGGACAGCGTGCAGTCCTTTGTCGACTTTCCCCCGGGCTTCGGCGTCGAGGTGCCGGGCATCGGTGCGCACACGCGCTTCGAACGCCCGCCCCTGCTGGCCACCGTGCGCATGAAGCACGGCCAGCTGGTGCATGTGCTGACGGTGCACCTGAAGTCCAAGCGCCCCAAGTTCCTGCAGGACGCGCAAGGCAACCACCTGGAAGACCGCGACGACCGCAAGATCGGCGCCATGGCCTCGTTGCGCTCGCTGCTGATGCGCGGTGCCGAGGCGGCGGCTCTGCGCTGCATCGTGATCGACCTGCTGCAGGGCACCAATGTGCCGCTGGTGGTGATGGGCGACTTCAACGACAACCCGCACAGCGTGACCACGCAGCTGGTGGCCGCGACCTCCGAGGTGGCCTACGACAAGGCCGCGCGCGACGTGGCGCTGTTCAACGCCTACGAGATGCAGGGCGAGTCGGCGCTCAAGAAGGATGTGGCCTATTCGCACATCCACCAGGGCTTCCCGGATGTGCTCGACCAGATCCTGGTGAGCGAGGAGTTCGTCGCCAGCAGCCGCCACAGCCTGGGCGACGTGCGCCGCGTCGACTACTTCAACGACCACCTGCACGAAGGCCGCGACCGCTCACGCTCGGACCACGGCTTCGTGCGCGCGCTGCTGCGCCTGCGCACCGACTGAATCACCCCATGCGCCGGCCGGTCTGGCGGTCGAACAGGTGCACGTTCTCGGCGTCGATGGCCAGCTGCACCGTTTCGTCGGGCCGCGCATCGACGCGGCCGTGCACCGCGAGCACCAGCTTCGACTCGCCCACCTGCACCAGCAGTTCGGTCTCGGCGCCCGTGGGCTCGACCACGATCACCTTGGCAGCCACGCTGTTCGCGCCGCCGCCGAGCGTGATGTCGCCGGGGCGCACGCCGTAGTGCACCGGCTGGCCGTCCGGCGCCGACGTGCCGGCCGGCACGGGCCAGCGCGCGCCCTGCGCCTCGACATGGCATTCGCCGCCCACGCGGCGCACCGTGCCCTCGATCACGTTCATCGACGGCGAGCCGATGAACTGCGCCACGAACAGGTTGTCGGGGCGGTCGTACAGGTCGAGTGGCGTGCCGATCTGCTCGACGATGCCGTCGTGCATCACCACGATGCGGTCGGCCATGGTCATGGCCTCGATCTGGTCGTGCGTCACGTAGACGGTGGTGGTCTTCAGGCGCTGGTGCAGCGCCTTGATCTCGGCACGCATGGCCACGCGCAGCTTGGCGTCGAGGTTCGACAACGGCTCGTCGAACAGGAACACCTTCGGGTCGCGCACGATGGCGCGGCCCATGGCCACGCGCTGGCGCTGGCCGCCCGAGAGCTCGCGCGGGTAGCGCCCGAGCAATGCGTCGAGGTTGAGGATCTTCGCGGCGCGCGCCACGCGTTCGTCGGTCACCGACTTCTCGGCGTTGCGCAGGCGCAGGCTGAAGCCCATGTTCTCGCCCACCGTCATGTGCGGGTACAGCGCGTAGCTCTGGAACACCATCGCGATGTCGCGGTCCTTCGACTCGAGGTCGTTGACCACGCGGCCGTCGATCATGATCTCGCCGCCGCTGATGTCTTCCAGGCCCGCGAGCATGCGCAGCAAGGTCGACTTGCCGCAGCCCGAAGGCCCGACCAGCACGACGAATTCACCGTCGGTGATGTCGAAGCCCAGGCCCTTGATGATCTGGGTCTTGCCGAAGGATTTCTGGATATTGCGAAAGGATACGGAGGCCATGTTTTGTCCCTGAAATCGTTCAGCTCTTGACTGCGCCAGCCGTCAGACCGCCGACCATGTAGCGCTTGAAGGTGTAGTAGATGGCCGCAGGCGGCAGCGCGTAGATGAGGCCGGTGGCCATCAGCAGCTCCCACGGCGAATCGTCGGCCGAGAGGAAGTTGCCCAGCGCCACCGCCAGCGTCACGCTCTTGTCGTTCGACAGCAGCAGGAAGGCGTAGAGGTATTCGTTCCACGCCAGCAGCAGCGAGTAGGTGCCCACGGCCACCAGCGAAGGCACCATCAGCGGCAGGTACACGAGGCGGAACAGCTGCAGCGGCGAGGCGCCGTCCATGCGCGCCGCTTCGTCGAGCTCGTAGGGCAGCTTGTCCGATGCCTGCTTGAGCACCCAGATGCAGTACGGCGAGGCGATCGTCACCATCGCCAGAATCAGCGCCCACTGGCTGTTGAGCAGGCCGTAGTTGCCCATGGTCTTGTACATCGGCACCGCGAGGAAGGCCGCGGGAATGAAGTAGGTGAACAGCGCCAGGTTCATCACCGTGCGCCCGCCGCGCACGCGCAGCCGGCTGATGGCAAACGCGGCCGTGGTGGCCACGAACAGCGTGATGGCGCCCACCGACAGCGCGATGACCAGCGAGTTGCCCAGCTGCACCCAGAAGTGGTCGAGATAGAAATGCTTCTGGTGGAACACCGTGCTGAAGTTGGCCAGCGTGGGCTTGGTCGGCCACAGGTGGCCGGAGGTGGCCGAGTCCTTGGACGAGAAGGCGAACAACGCCATGTGATAGACCGGGATCAGCGTCCACAGCAGCACCGGAAGGCCAATGAGCAGCAGCTTGGCCTCGGTCGCTATGGCCTTGGGGGTCCAGCGTTTCATTTCGAGAGCCTCTTCATCATGAAGTACACGAGGGGCAGCACCAACGGCATGGCCACCACGATGGATGCCATCGACAAGTCGACCTGGTCGAGCCGCAGGTAGCGGATGCCCAGCGTGGCCAGCACGTGCGTCAGGTCGGCAGGCCCGCCGCCGGTGAGCAGGTAGACGCTGTTGAAATCGCCCAGCGTCCAGATCATCGAAAGGATGAGCGACGTGACGTAGAGCGTCTTGAGCGCCGGCCAGCTCACGAAGCGGAACTTCTGCCACGACGAGGCGCCGTCCACCGATGCGGCCTCGTACTGTTCGGTGGGAATGGCCAGCCGCCCCGCCACGAGGATCAGCGTCCAGAACGGCAGCGACTTCCAGATATGGACCAGCATCGCGAAGCCGAGCGCCAGCGTCGGGTCGTTGAGCCAGTTGGGACCATCGGCGCCCGTGAGGCGAAAGATGGTGGTGTTGATCACGCCCCACTCGGGGTTGAGCATGAAGCGGAACGACAGGATGGTCGGAATCGACGGCATCGCCCACGGCAGGATGAAGATCGCCGAGACGATCTTGATCCACCAGCGCGAGGTGACGAAGAAGCCCGAGAGCACGAGGGCCACGAGCATCTTCAGGTTGATCGCCACGACCAGGAAGATGGCCGTGTTGATCACCGAGCGAAAGAAGATCGGGTCTTCGACCAGCTTGACGTAGCTTTGCGGATGGCGCGCGAGCCACAGCCCGTAGCCCACCGGGTACAGCACGAACACCACGAACACCAACAGGTAAGGCACGACCATCACCGCGCCCCAGAACTGCCAGCGCGCATGCCGCGCTCCAAGGTTGGCAACAGGCGCCGGGCCTGGCGCGGTGGTGGTGGTGCTCATGCGATTGCCCCCGTTGGTGAAGATGGTGCCGCGTGCCGCTGGCTTACTGCGCCGCCACCGTCTTGATGCGCGCGATCATCTCGTCGACCGCCTTGTCCACCGGCACCTTGTCGGTGACGACGCGGCTCATGGCCTTGGCCCAGACGTTCTCGTTGTTGATCACGGTGAATCGGTAGTTCTTGGTGAACTCGAAGGTCACGGTGCCGGCGGCGTACTGGTTGAACACCGACTTGCGATGCGAATCGGCCTGCCAGAACGGGCTGGCCTGCCCGGCCTTGGTGACCGGGAACCAGCGGCCCAGCGAGCCTTCGACGTACGGCGTGAGGTTTTCTTCCTGCAGCAGGAAGGCCACGAACTCCTTGGCGCGCGCCTTGTTCTTGGCATCCTTGAACACCACGCCGGTCTTCACCGCCGTGCGGTAGACCATCTTGCCGCCGTCGGGCTTGCTCGGGAAGCCGGCCGTGCGAATGCGCTCGGTGTAGTTCTTGCGGGCTTCTTCACGCTGCTCGGGCGTGAGCGTGGCGTTGTTCGAATCGTCGAGCCACTTGGCCGGCAGCGAGATGGTCGCGTTGTGCGTCATCACGGTCGTCTTGTTGTGGAACGCGACGTTGTTGTCCGGGTCCTTCCAGCTTGTCGACGACGGCGGCGTGCAGCCCGTGAGGTAGGGCTTGGTGTAGTCGGTCATGGCGCTGATGAGGCCGGCGCGCACCTTCGGGTCGTCGACCAGCAGCTTGCCGCTGTCGTCCACCAGCTTCACGTTGTAGGCGTCCATGAAGGTCAGGAACGAATAGAAGGCGTCGCTCGAATCCACGCCCATCGGCATGCCGATGCCGAAGTTGCGCTTGCCGCTGGCCTTGCGGCTGGCAGGCTGCACCTTCTCGCACCAGAACGACCAGTAGTCGTTCCAGGTGGTGGGGATGTCGCTTTCCTTGAAACCGGCTTCGGCGAGCATGTCGAGCCAGTACTCGATGTGCATCGTCTGCTGCTTGATCGGGAAGGCGTAGTAGGCCTTGGTCTTGGTCTGGTTGTTGTAGAGGTTCGTGGTCTCGATGGTGTTGGGCGCGAAGCGGTCCTTCATGGGCGTGAGCACACTGCCGATGTCTTCGAGCTTGCCGTCGAAGGCCCACTTGCCGGTGACCTGGAAGTCGTACACGTCGGCGTACGCCACATCGGGCGGGCTGCCGGAGTCGAGCGCGGACACGGTCTTGGGGATCATGTCCTGCACCGGGTACTGCGACAGCTCGATCTTCACGTTCTTGTTCTTCTCTTCGAACTTCTTGATGGCCGCGAAGAGCGCATCGTCTTCCGCCTTGTAGAAGCCCTTGACCCACCAGACGGTGAGCTTTTCCTGCGCGGCGGCCGGGCTGGCCGACGCCAACAACCCCAGCGCGACCAGCGTCGGCGCGATGAGCGACTTGACGAGTTTCATGGTGTCTGTCTCCTTCTTCTCGGGTGGGAAATGCTCGGAACGCGAGCGTGGGTGAAAGAACCTCAGATGCGAAACGGGGCCTGCGCCGCCGACGGGCACCCTGCCCGCCCGACGCACGGTCTAGCTGGCCTTGAGCCGGGGCGGCGGCCGGCTCAACCGGGGCAGGCGGCGGCGCGAGCCGAGCACGTCCTCGATGTCTTGCCGCGCACCGTCGATGAGCCGGATCACCGCGCGCTCGGCCTTGGCCGGGTCGTGCGCGATGACCGCGTCGAGCACCGCGCGATGCAGCGGCAACGACAGCGCCGGGCCGTCGGGCTTGGCGGTCGAAATTTCGAAGCTGGTGCGCAGCAGCGCGCTGAGCGCCTTGCTCATCTGCGCCAGCATGCGGTTGCGTGCGGCGCTGAGCAGGCCGGTGTGAAAGCGCAGGTCGAAGGTGACGTAGTCGCCGCCGTTCTCGACGGCGTCCTTCATGCCCGCGTAGGCACGCTCGATTTCCTCGATGTCTTTCGGGCCCGCGCGTTCAGCCGCAAGGCGCACGGCCGCCGGCTCCACCACGCGCCGCAGGTCTTGCAGGTCGCGCAGGAACTCGGGCGTGAGGCCCGCGCGCGACTGCCAGGTGATGACGTCGGGGTCGAACCAGTTCCATTTGTCCTGCGGCAGCACGCGCGTGCCGACCTTCGGCCCGGTGGAGACCAGGCCCTTGGCCGCGAGCGACTTGATGGCCTCGCGCACCACCGTGCGGCTCACGCCCAGTTCTTCACCGAGCAGCGGCTCCGCAGGGATCGACGCACCGATCGCATAGCGCCCCGCCACCACGGCTTCGCCGAGCAGTTCGAGGGTGCGGCCATGGATGTTCTTGATCATGTGCGATGTGAATTTCGGTATCCCGCCGTTCCAAAAATTCAGGCTCTGGCAGGCTCTCCACGCTTATCATATGATGATTGAAATTGCATTTCGGCAGGACAAACCCTGAGGTCCGCCGCCACAAAATCAGCAGTTGGAGACAAACCCCATGAGCACGATTCCCAAGAAGAAATCAGGTGAGTTGCGCAGCCAGCAATGGTTCGGCCGCAACGATCGCGACGGCTTCATCTACCGCAGCTGGATGAAGGGCAAGGGCGTGCCGCACGACCAGTTCGACGGTCGCCCGGTCATCGGCATCTGCAACACCTTCAGCGAACTCACGCCCTGCAACTCGCACTTCCGCACGCTCGCGGAGCAGGTGAAGATCGGCGTGTACGAAGCGGGCGGCTTCCCGCTCGAGTTCCCGGTGATGTCGCTCGGCGAAACGCTCTTGCGCCCCACCGCCATGCTTTATCGCAACCTCGCGAGCATGGACGTGGAAGAAAGCATCCGCGGCAACCCGCTCGACGGCGTGGTGCTGCTCATGGGCTGCGACAAGACCACGCCCGCGCTGATGATGGGCGCGGCCAGCGTCGACCTGCCGACCATCGGCGTGTCGGGCGGGCCCATGCTCTCGGGCAAATGGCGCGGCCAGGAGCTGGGCTCAGGCACCGGCGTGTGGCAGATGAGTGAGCAGGTGCGCGCCGGCACGCTCAAGCTGCAAGACTTCTTCGAGGCCGAGAGCTGCATGCACCGCAGCCACGGCCACTGCATGACGATGGGCACGGCCAGCACCATGGCCAGCATGGTCGAGTCGCTGGGCATCGGCCTGCCGGGCAATGCGGCCTACCCTGCCGTCGACGGCCGCCGCAACGTGCTCGCGCGGCAGGCGGGCCGGCGCATCGTCGACATGGTCCACGAGGACATGAACATGTCGAAGATCCTCACGCGCCAGGCGATCGAGAACGCGATCAAGGTCAACGCGGCCATCGGCGGCTCGACCAACTTCGTGATCCACCTGCTGGCCATCGCGGGCCGCATCGGTGTCGAGCTCACGCTCGACGACTTCGACCGCCTCGCCGCCGACCTGCCCTGCCTCGTGAACCTGCAGCCCTCGGGCCAGTTCCTGATGGAAGACTTCTGCTACGCGGGCGGCCTGCCGGTGGTCATCAAGGAAATCGCCGACCACCTGCACAAGGACATCCTCACCGTCACCGGCCAGAGCGTGTGGGAGAACGTGAAAGACGCCGAGAACTACAACCCGCAGGTCATCCGCACCCAGGCCGAGCCCTTCAAGGACAAGGCCGGCATCTGCGTGCTGCGCGGCAACCTCGCGCCCAACGGCGCCATCATCAAGCCCAGCGCGGCCACGCCCGAGCTGCTCGTGCACAAGGGCCGCGCGGTGGTGTTCGAAAGCGCCGACGACCTGCACAAGCGCATCGACGACGAGAACCTGGACATCGACGAGCACTGCATCATGGTGCTCAAGAACTGCGGCCCCAAGGGCTATCCGGGCATGGCAGAGGCGGGCAACATGCCGCTGCCACCGAAGGTGCTGCGCAAGGGCATCACGGACATGGTCCGCATCAGCGATGCGCGCATGAGCGGCACCGCTTACGGCACGGTCGTTCTGCATACCGCGCCTGAAGCGGCTGCAGGCGGCCCGTTGGCACTGGTGCAGGACGGCGACATCGTCGAGCTCGACGTGCCGAACCGCAAGCTGCACCTGCATGTGAGCGACGAGGAACTGGCGAAGCGCCGCGCGAAATGGGTGGCGCCCAAGGCACCGCTCGATTCGGGGTACTGGAAGCTGTACGTCGACACGGTGCTGCAGGCTGACCAGGGAGCGGACCTGGACTTTCTGCGTGGCCGCCGTGGGGCTTTTGTGCCGCGAGACAATCACTAATTTGGAGAGGTCCAGGGCGCGCTCCCGCCGACGGGGTACCTTGCTCCGCGAATGTCCCCCGCCCTTCGGGCTCCTCCTTGATTTCGCTGCGCAAGGCACCCCATCAGCGTGATCGTTTTCAGAGCACGGGTTGATCGGCCGCAAACCGACAGCGTGCCCTCGTGCACAGGGCACTGGGTGCTTCCCGCAGCGAAATCAAGGAGGAGCGAAGCGGGGGACATTCGCGGAGGGAAGTACCCGGTGTCCTGTGCACGCACCCTGAACAAACTCTCGAAACGCAACAGACGACAGACATGACAAGACTCATCGCCATCGACTGGGGCACAAGCTCGCTACGCGGTGCATTGCTCGACCCGAGCGGGCAGGTCATCGAAGAACGCAGCGACGCCCGCGGCATCCTCACCGTGCCCGAGGGCGGCTTTCCCGCCGTGTTCGAGTCGCTGTTCGGCGACTGGATGCGCCTGGAAGACACGCGCTGCCTGATCTCCGGCATGGCCGGCAGCAAGCAGGGCTGGGTCGAAGCGCCCTACTGCCCCTGCCCCGCAGGCCGCGTGGAAGTGGGCCGCAAGATCATCGACATCGCCGCCCTCCCCGGCGCGCGCATCGCCATCGTGCCCGGCCTCAGCGACGAACACGCCGGCGTGCCCGACGTGATGCGCGGCGAAGAGGTGCAGATCCTCGGCGCCATGACGATCACCGGCCTGGACGACGGCGTCTTCGTGCTGCCCGGCACCCACAACAAATGGGCCACGGTCAAGAAAGGCCGCGTCGCGGGCTTTCGCACCTACATGACGGGCGAGTTCTACGCGCTGCTGAGCCAGCACTCGATCCTGGGGCGCACGCTCGATGCCGCTGCGCCGCTCGACGAAGCCGCATTCCTCGAAGGCGTGACGCGCTCCGAGAACGGCCACGGCCTGCTGCACAACGCCTTCGGCACCCGCACGCTCGCGCTGTTCGAGCGCATGCCCAGGGAAGAGCTGTCGAGCTACCTGTCGGGCCTGCTCATCGGCGAAGAGCTGCGCACGCAGTCCGTGCAGGCCGTCGGCGAGGTCGTGCTGATCGGCTCTTCCGCCCTCACCCAGCGCTACACCCTGGCCCTGCGCGCCACCGGCGTCGCCACGCGCACGCTCGGCGCCGAAGCCACCTGGGCCGGACTGCACACGCTGTCCGGCTTCCTCGACACCGACAGGACACCCGACCCATGACCACCCCCCTCGATAAATTCAACGCCGCGATGCAGGCCCTGCCGCTCGTGGCCATCCTGCGCGGCCTCTCGCCCGCCGAAGCCGCCGATGTGGGCGATGCCATCGTCGAGCCCGGCTTCCGGCTGCTCGAAGTGCCGCTCAATTCGCCGCAGCCGCTGGAGAGCATCGCGCTGATGCGCCAGCGCTTTCCCACCGCACTGGTCGGCGCCGGTACGGTGCTTGAAGCAAAGCAGGTGCGCGAGGTGCAGGCGGCCGGCGGCGAGCTGATCGTGTCGCCCAATTTCAACGCGGAAGTGATCCGCGAGGCGGCGCGCCTGGGCATGGCCTGCCTGCCCGGCGTGATGACGCCGACCGAGGCCTTCGGCGCGCTCGCGGCCGGTGCCACGGGCCTGAAGCTGTTCCCGGCCGAGCTGGCCTCGCCCGCCGTGGTGAAGGCCCTGCTCGCGGTGCTGCCGGCCGGCACGCCCGTGATGCCCGTGGGTGGCATTTCGCCGGACAACATGGGCACGTGGCGTGCGGCCGGCGCGGCCGGCTTCGGCATCGGCTCGTCGCTCTACAAGCCCGGCAAGACCGCCGCCGCCGTGCGCGAAGACGCGCAGCGCTTCGTGGCGGCCTGGGCCGGGCTGCTCCGCGCCTGATCCGACAAGCCCCATCCACCACAAGAAAGAAGGAGACCCCCGCGATGTCCGCCGATTCCGAATACGCCAGCCCCGCCGTGCGCCAGTTGCGCGAAGACCTCGCACTCGCATTGCGCGCAGCCGCCCACCACGGGCTGTCCGAAGGTGTGTGCAACCATTTCAGCGTGTTGCTGCCGGGCGCGCAGGACCGCTACCTCATCAACCCGCGCGGGTTGCACTGGAGGGAGATCGGTCCCGACGACATCGTGCTGATCGACGTGCACGGCGAAGTGCTCGCGGGCCGCCACCGCGTGGAGCCCACCGCCCTCTTCATCCACGGCGCGGTGCACCGGCTCACCGGCCACGCCGTGGTGCTGCACTGCCACATGCCCTACGCGACGGCGCTGACGCTCACGGTCGACCGCGCGCTCGACCCGACCGCCAGCCAGAACGCCATGCGCTACATGAACCGCATCGCCATCGACGCCGAGTACAACGGCCTGGCGCTCGACGACGCCGAGGGCGAGCGCATCGCGCGCGCCATGGCCGGCAAGGACGTGGCCTTTCTCGCGAACCACGGCGTGATCGTGGCGGGCGGCACCATCGCGCATGCCTACGACGACCTGTACTACCTGGAGCGCGCCTGCCTGCACCAGGTGATCGCGCAATCGACCGGGCGCCCGCTGGTGCCCGTCAACGCCCAGCTGGCCGCGCACGTGGCGGCGCAGATCCAGGGCGAGCGGGAACAGTCCGACCTGTTCTTCGAGGCGCTGCGGCGCATGCTGCCGGCACCGCAACGCTGAAAAGGCGTGCGCGCAGCGGCTTACAGCTCTTCATGCGATTTCGCTTGCGGCTTACAAGAACTTCACACAATGACGTGACGATGAGGCATCGCAATCACTCCCCAGGAGTCGCCATGAAAAAGCTGACATTCGCCTTCGGTGCCGCTGCCCTGCTCTCGCTGGCCGCCCTCACCGCACCCGCCCATGCCCAGGCCGGCGGCCCGTTCATCCAGGCCCAGGTGTACGTGACGCCCGCGCCGCCGCCGCGCCATCACTACTACGCCCCGCCGCCGCCCCCGCGCCACTACCACCCGCGCTACTACGAAGGTCCGCGCCGCCACGGTTACTACGACCATGGCCGCCGCGATTGGGAAGGCCGTCGCCACGGCCGCCGGGACAACGACGGCGACGGTGTGCCCAACCGCTACGACCGTCGCCCCAACAACCCCTACCGCTATTGACGCACTTCAGACCGGCGGGCTCGCATAAGCGGGCCGCTCGGTCGACAGGCTCTGCTTGAGCTGGCGCGTGACCTCGTCGGCCAGCACTTCGGGCAGCCCCGCTTCCACGCCCGCCAGTGCCTGGCGCGCCGCGTCGTCGGGCGAGGTCTTGGGGCCGGGCATGTGGGCCGCCATGTCGGTGTCCATGAGCGCCACGTGCAGGCTCGTGACCTGCGTGCCCTGCCCCGCCAGTTCGTTGCGCAAGCCGTTGCTCAGCGACCAGGCCGCCGACTTGGTGGCGCTGTAGGTCGCCACGCCGGGGAACGTCGTCCAGGCCAGGGCCGACAGCACGTTGAGGACCGCACCGCTGCCGTTCGACGCGAGCACGGGCGCAAAGGCCTGCGTGAGCGCCCAGGGGCCGAAGAAGTTGGTCTCGAACTCGGCGCGTGCTGCAACCACCGCGTCGGCCGAACCCAGGAAGCTCGATCCGCGCGAGATGCCCGCGTTGTTGACCAGCAGCGTCACGTCGCCGCAGGCGCGCACGGCGGCTTCGATCTGCGCGGGCTGCGTCACGTCGAGCGCCACGGGCACGACGCCCGCGAGCGTGATGCTCTTGGGGTCGCGCGCGGCCCCGTAGACCTTGCGCGCGCCGGCCGCGAGTGCCGCCTTGGCGAACGCCAGGCCGAGCCCCCGATTGGCACCGGTGATGAAGACGACGGAATCCTTGATCTGCATGACGAGCCTTTCGTTGAAAAGAAAAAGCGAGCGCTTCAGGCCTGCGCCACGCGGCGCAGCAAACCCTGTGTCGTGCGCGGCCAGCCGACGCGGCCGAACCACGCACCGCCCGCGATGGCCGAGGCGATGACGATGCCGTACACCACCAGCGCCACGCCCTGCGCCGCGAACACGCCGGTGAGCCCGCCGCCCCAGCGCAGCGCCAGCCAGCCGCCCGTGCCCGCCACGGCGAGCCGCGCGATGTTGCCGAGCACCGGCCACAGCAGCCGGCCCGCGCCCTGCGAGGCGAAGTACAGCACCAAGCCAACGCCGAAGAAACCGTACAGCGGCCCCACCACGCGCAGGTAGTGTGCGCCGGTCTCGAGCATCACGGGGTCGTGGCCGAACAGCATCAGCCACGGGCGCGGGAACAGCGCAGCGGCCAGCCCGATGACCTCGGCCATGCCGAAGGCCAGCGCCGCCCCGGCCCAGGTGGCACGCAGCGCGCGCTCGCGCAGCCCCGCGCCCATGCAGGTACCGACCATCGCGACCAGCGGCGCACCGAGGCCGAACACCAGCGGCACCAACAGGTACTCGAGCCGCGACGCCGTGCCGTAGCCGGCCAATGCGCCCGCGCCGAAGTGGCCAGTGAGCGCGGTGGCGATGCCGATCGACAGGTTGGTCGCCACGGTCGACACCGTGCCCACCAGCCCGATGCGCAGGATGTCGCGGAACAGCGGCCAGCGCATCTGGAACGCCGCCAGCGTGGGCCGCAGCAGGCTGCGCGGCGAGCGCAGGTAGGCGATGAGTGCGAGCGAGCCCAGCAGGTAGTACAGCAGCAACGCCAGCGCCCCGCCCGCGATGCCCATGCCGCCCCACGGCCCGATGCCGAAGATCAGGAGCGGCGATGCGGGAATGAGGAACACCACGCCCACCACCGTCACCTTGGCCGGCACCGCCATGTTGCCGGTGCCACGGATGATCGCGGACAGCGAGTTGAAGAGCCACACCAGCACCGCGCCCGCGAACACCCAGTTCGAGTACGTGAGCGCGGCTTCCAGTGCGGCGCCGGTGCCGCCCATCACGCCGTAGAGCCAGCGCCCGCCCAGCAACAGCGCGAGCGTGAAGCACAGGCCGAAGCCGATCGCGATGACCACCGCGTGCCACACCAGCGCATCGGCGTCGCCCCGGCGGCGCGCGCCCAGCGCACGCGCGATCGACGAGGCGATGCCGCCGCCCATCGCGCCGCTGGAGGTCATCTGCATCAGCATGACGATGGGGAACACCAGCGCCATGCCGGCCAGCGCGTCGGTGCCGAGCTTGCCGACGAAGTAGGTCTCGATGAGCCCGACGGAGGCCTGCGCCAGCATCACGAGCACATTGGGCGCGGCCAGCCGCAGCAGCGTGGGGATGATGGGCGCCTCGAGCAGGCGGCGCGTGCGCGGGTCGAGGTCGCCGTTCACTTGTTGCGTGGTGGTCATGCGGGTCTCCGGCGGTCAGGCGCGCGCGGCGGCGTTGGTGGTGGCCGCGGCCGGTGCGGTGGCGGTCTTGGCGGGGCGGCGGATCGCCATCACGATCACCGCCGCGAGCAGGCAGGCCGCGCCGGCCGTGTACAGCGCGGGCGTGTAGGTCAGCAGCAGCGTGCGCGCAAAGCCGGCACCGTAGGCTGCGGTGGCCGCGCCCAGCTGGTGGGCCGCGAAGATCCAGCCGAACACCAGCCCGACCTTGGCGGGGCCGAAGGCGGCGCCCGCGAGCTTGACGGTCGGCGGCACGGTGGCGATCCAGTCCAGGCCGTAGAACATCGCGAACAGGCCCAGGCCGTAGATCGTGAATTCGGAGTGCGGCAGCCAGAACAGCGACAGCCCGCGCAGGCCGTAGTACCAGAAGAGCAGCTTGCGGTTGTCGTAGCGGTCGGAGAGCCAGCCCGACAGGATGGTGCCGACGAAGTCGAAGGCGCCCATCATCGCGAGCACCGAGGCGGCGGGCACGGCGCTCATGCCGTAGTCGCCGCACAGCGAGATGAAGTGCGTCTGCACCAGGCCGTTGGTGCTCAGGCCGCAGATGAAGAAGGTGCCGGCCAGGATCAGGAAGGTGCGGTTGGTCGCCACCTCGCGCAGCACGCGAAACGGCGTGGCGAAGTTCATCGTGAAGGCGGGCGCCGGCGCCGGCTGCGTGCCGGGCGCTTCACCGTAGGGCTGCAGGCCGATGTCCGACGGCCGGTTGCGCACCAGGCACAGCGCAAGCAGCGCGATCACCACGCTGCCGATCACGATCGGCACGATGGCCGAGCGCCAGCCCCAGTGCTCGATCATCCAGGCCGCCAGCGGCAGGAAGGCCAGCTGGCCGGTGGCCGCGCTGGCGGTGAGCATGCCCACGACCAGGCCGCGCCGCGCGACGAACCAGCGGTTGGCCACCACGGCGCCCAGCACCAGCGCCGTCATGCCGGTGCCCAGGCCGAGCATCAGGCTCCACAGCACGAACAGCTGCCACAGCTGCGAGGCCGTGGTGACCAGCGCCATGCCCAGGCCGACCAGCGTGAGGCCGGCGCACATCACCGCGCGCAGGCCGTAGCGCTCCATCAGCACCGCGGCGAACGGGCCCATGAGGCCGAACAGCGCAAAGCGCAGCGCGAGCGCGGACGAGATCTGCTCGGTGCTCCAGCCGAACTCCTCGCCGAGCGGCTTCATCATCGCGCCCGGCAGGCCGAGCGCGGCCGACATGGTGAGCATGGTCAGGAAGGTGACGGCGGCGACGATCCAGCCGTAGTGGATGCCGCGGCGCTGCAGCCATGCGGAGACGTGGGTGGCGAACATGGGACCTCTGGAACTGTTGGAATGGGTCGGGGGAGAAACGAAGAGACAGGGAATCCGGCCGCGCGGCTTCAGGGGCGCGGAACGTGTTCGTTGAAAGGGGGTGGGAGCGTCAGTCCTGCACGTCGACCGGCTCGCCCGTGCCCAGCAGCGCGAGCGATTCGTCGATGAGCGTATGCAGCGCGAGCACGCGCTCCACGCCCAGCAGCGCATTGAGCTTGAGCTGTGCCGTCTTCCAATGCTGCTGCGCTTCGCGCCACTTGGCGTCGCCCGCGTCGGTGAGCGACACCAGCCGGCTGCGCGCATCGGCGCCCGCCACTTGCGCCACCCAGCCCGCGGTGATCAGCGGCTGCAGGTTGCGGCTCAGCGTGGAGGCGGTCATCTTCAGTTCGCCCGCCAGGTCGACCGGGCGCATCGGGCCCAGGCGCTTGAGGTGCGACAGCAGCGAGTACTGCGTGGTCTTGAGGCCGCTGCGCGACACCTCGGCGTCGTAGTGCTGCGTGAGGCGGCGCATCAGCTGGCGCGTCTTGAAGCTGGTGCAGCCGCGGGGTTGGGTCGGTGTGTCCATGGGGTATTATTGTATGTGCAACTATTGCATATGCAATCAACCCCTCCCCGCAAAGCCCCCAGCAGGAACACAGGCATGACGCAGCAAGCTTTCACCGACACCCCTTCCCATCTGCTCGACGCATGGATCGCCGAAGAGCGGCAGATCGCCGAGCGCCTCGAGAACGGCCCCGGCCCCGGGCTCGCGCGCCCCGAACAGGTCGCCGGCAAGACCGGCCTGGAGGTCATGCAGGCCATGCTCAACGGCGAGATTCCCTACGCCGCCATCGCCAAGACGCTGGACTTCACCATCGTCTCGGTCAGCCGCGGCATCGCCATCTTCCAGGGCACGCCGCTGCCCCAGCACCTGAATCCGCTGGGCACCATCCACGGCGGCTGGGTCGCCACGATGCTCGACTCCGCGCTGGGCTGCTCGGTCCACACCATGATGCCGCCCGGTCGCGCGTACACGACGGCCGAACTCAGCGTGAACTACGTCAAGGGCCTCACGCCGAAGGTGCAGCGCGTGCGCGCCGAGGGCAAGGTGATCCACTGCGGCAAGCAGCTCGCCACCGCCGAGGCGCGGCTGGTCGGGGCGGACGGCACGCTGTACGCGCATGCGACGACGACGTGCCTGGTGTTCGAGGTGCCGGCGGGGCGGTGAGGCGAAGCCCCCGTCTTCGCTGATCTGCAGGGCGCCCCGCCCTCCTCTGAAGGCCGACATATGTCGGCCTTTTTCGTTGGGGCGTTCGGCGAGAAAGTCGTCATCGCCAACCAAGGAAAAGACTGCCATGGCCGCCATGGGCTGGCCGGCGACGGAACCCTTCGTCGCCGAACCCGAAGGCGCCGCCTGCGTTCGCGCAAGGCAGCCCGCAGAGGACCCAACCAGATGACAACGACACTTACCGAAAAGACTTTTGCCGAGCTGTTCACCTATGCGGGCGGCGCGAACGGCTCTCGCGTCAACGCCCAAGGCTTCATCGAGCCCTGCGCCACGCCGCGCTTCGACTTCGATCCGACCACGAAGGTGGCGAAGGGGCTGCTCATTGAGAACACTCGGACGAACTTGCTGCCGTTTTCGTCTCGGTTCGAAAACCCGGCCTGGGTGAAGGCCAGCGTGACCGTCGTGCCTGGCGCCGCCCAGGCGCCGAATGGCCGGTGGGACGCTTGCAAGCTGACCCTCTTCAACGGCGTGAACGCAGGCACCGGAAACCTCCTTCGAGAGGACGCAAAGGCAGCGACGCCGGTCACCTACGCCTTTTCGGTCTATGCGAAGGCCGCAGGATCGTCCGCCGGATGGCTCTACGCGAAGGGAACCACCGGCAGCATCAGCATTCCCTTCAATCTGTTGACGGCGACCGCTTTGCCTGGCCCTGCCACCGGAGGTTTTGTCGAGGTCTCCAAGAGAGTTGTCGATGTCGGCAATGGGTGGTGCAGGGTCGAGATCGCTTTCACGACCGATGCAACCACATCGATCAGAACGTGCATCTACCCCGGGTCGTCTGCAGGCAACACCGGCCCAGGGGACGGCAACGCCGGCATTTACATCTGGGGTGCCCAACTTGAAGTGGGTGCGTTCGCCAGCTCCTACATCCCCAGTTTGGACGGGGTCACCGCACGCGCCTCCATCGGCAGCTACTGCGACACCAAGGGCATCCTGCGATATGCGGCGGCGGGCGTTGCGCGCAACAGCTACGAACCGTCGAACCTGACGCTGCCGCCTGTGTTGATGGTGGAAGAGCAGCGGGTGAACACCCTGCAACGCAGCAGCGACATGCACATCGCGCCGTGGACCTTGTCCGGCGCTACCCGGACGCCGGGCAAGCAGGCACCCGATGGAACGTTCCGTGCCATCGAAGTGTCGGGAGCGTCGACCAGTCCGTTCGCCCAGAACCTTCCTGCGACCGCGACGGTCATGACCTACTCGATCTACGTCAAGAACGTGTCGAGAACACAGCCGCTCTCGCTGCTCGTGCGCAACAATACGACGGGCGTCAATTCTTCGTACGGGTACCCAGCATTGCATGGCGCAACACCTTCGATCGCCGGGGCTGGCTGGGAGATGCGCTCTGTCGGCAATGGCTGGTTCCGCTGCACGTACACAACGGCGATGCCGATTGCCGTTGGCGACTCCCTGTATGTCTATGCAGGATTCACTGGCACGATGGCGGACGCCGGCGCCTTCCAGGTCTGGGGCGCCCAGTTGGAAGCTGGTGCATTCGCCACCAGCTATATCCCGAGCACCGAGACCTTCACTGGCCGCGCGTCCATCGGGACTTATTTCGACTCGACGGGGGCGATGAAGACTGCGGCGGCTGGCGCTGCGCGGATGACCTACAACCCGACGGATCTAAGCATCGCGCCGTGGCTGATCCAGGAGGCGCAGAGCACGAACCTGATGACCGAGAGTGAGTTTCGCAACGGACTGGCGGACGTGGGATCGCAAGTCGGTGTTGAAGCGTCAACGATGAGTGGCTTTGCGGGGGCCATTCGCCACCCGGGAGGCAATGCACTCGCGGGGAAGTTCCCTGCACTGTCTCCCTCTACGACGTACACGCTCTCCGTGATCGTCGAGTTTGAGGATGGGAAGCCCCCGGTCTTCGTCGGGGGAGTCTCTGGGGTAGCGAACTCGTTCGTCCTGGTCATCGGCAATGCGGGACTCTCGACGCAAGCCTATGTTCTGCAGAGCTTGGGTGGGTCGCGTTGGCGGGTCTCCGTTACGTACACGACACCGTCCAGCCTCCCGAGCATGGTGAGCGGGGTGTGGCGCTACGCTGGCAATGAAACCCGACCGTTTCGGTTCACGGCCCTGCAGATCGAACAAGGCTCGTTCGCTTCGAGCTACATCCCCACAACGACGGCAACAGTGACGCGGGTTGCAGACATCGCGACGTCAGCAGCCACCACCCGCCAAGCAGACACCGCAACCTCGGCCGCCACCACGCGCACCGGTGACCTCGTTCGCGTCGACACGACCAAGGGCTGGTGCAATACCACCGAAGGCACCCTCTTCATGGAGTTCGGACGACCAAGAGAAGGTGACGCTTCAACTCGAAACCTGATCGAAATCGGCTCCGCCATTGCCAATCGCGTCGGCATCGGGTTCAACGCGACGGGCTCGGCCTATGCCTACTCCAACGCCAATGGCGTGTCAGGCCCAAGCACGGTGGCGGTCGGCCTCCTCGGCACCCCCGTTGGAAGCCCGGTCAAGACCACGGTCAGCTATGGCACCGACGGCCTTCGCTACGGATGCAACGGCCAGTTGTTCAAGGCGGCCATGACGACGGTCCCGCCCATGAACTTCCTGGGCATCGGGAACCTGGCCACTGGCGGCAACCAGCCCTTCCTTCATGTCCGATCGGTGCAATATCGGCCGCAGAAGCTGACCGACGCGGAAGTCGTGGCCTTGACCGCCTAGCGACACCCAGGCCCGAAGCAACGCCAACGCGCCGCAGTAGGCCCTTAAGCTGTAAGCCAAAAGGAAAACCCGCTCCTTCCTGTCAGTGATAATTGTTCGCATCAGCGACACGCACCCGCCGTCGCCGATGCCTTTCCTAGAACACCTCACCGCACCTGGAGGATCCTTCATGACCGACCGTTCCGGCCCCCAGGGCCGCGTGGCGCACGCCCTCCTCGGCGTTTCCGCCGCCTGGCTCGCCCTCACCGCCCTGCCCGCGCACGCCGCCAATGACGAGCTCACGCTCTACACGACGCGCGAGCCGGCGCTGATCCAGCCGCTGATTTCGGCGTTCAGCGCGCAGAGCAAGATCAAGGTCAACACGGTGTTCGTGAAGGACGGTCTGCTGGAGCGCGTGAAGGCCGAAGGCGCGCGCTCGCCGGCAGACGTGCTGATGACGGTGGACATCGGCAACCTCGTCGACCTCGTCGAAGGCGGCGTGACGCAGCCGGTGAAATCGGCCGCGCTCGAGTCGGCCATTCCGGCCAACCTGCGTGGCGCCGACGGCCAGTGGTTCGCGCTCTCGCTGCGCGCGCGCGTGCTGTACGCCGACAAGAACCAGCCGCTGACCAGCTTCCGCTACGAAGACCTGGCCAACCCGAAGTACAAGGGCAAGGTCTGCATCCGCGCCGGCCAGCACCCCTACAACACGGCCCTGGTGGCCGCGATGATCGCGCACGACGGCGAGGCCAAGACCGAGCAGTGGCTGCGCGGCGTCAAGGGCAACCTGGCGCGCAAGGCCACCGGCGGCGACCGCGACGTGGCGCGCGACATCCTCGGCGGCATCTGCGACATCGGCGTGGCCAACTCGTACTACGTGGGCCAGATGAAGAGCGCCAAGGAAGGCACCGACGCGCGCAAGTGGGGCGACGCCATCAAGGTGATCCGCCCGACCTTCGCCAGCGCCAAGAGTGGTGGCACGCACGTGAACATCAGCGGCGCGGCCGTGGCCAAGAACGCACCGCAGCGCGCCAACGCGGTCAAGCTGCTCGAGTTCCTGGTGTCGGAACCGGCCCAGGCGCTGTACGCCGACGCCAACTACGAATACCCGGTGCGCAAGGGCGTGGCCCTCGACCCGATCATCGGCCAGTCCATCGGCGAACTGAAGGTCGACCCGCTGCCGCTGACCGAGATTGCCAAGTACCGCAAGCAGGCCAGCGCCCTCGTCGACAAGGTCGGCTTCGACCAGTGACCTTGCATGGCCGGGCACACCTTGCCGGCAACTGAATGCTGATTTCGCGGCGCCAGCCGCCGGGCCTGCGCGCCGCGGGCCCGGCATGGCGCTGCGCGTCGTTCCTGATCGCGCTCGGCGTGCTCGCGCCGGTGCTCACGCTGGGCTGGCTCGCGTTCGGCTCGGGCGTCGGCCACTGGGGGCCGCTGTTCGCGCACGTGCTGCCGCAGGCGGCGCTCAACACCGCGCTGCTGCTCGCGGGCGTCGGCACCCTGGTCCTTGTGATCGGCACCGGCTGCGCCTGGCTGGTCACGGCGCATGACTTTCCCGGCCGCGGCGTGCTCAACTGGGCGCTGCTGCTGCCGCTGGCGATGCCGACCTACATCGTCGCCTTCGCCTACCTCGACCTGTTGCACCCGATCGGCCCCGTGCAGGGCGCGATCCGCTGGATGCTGGGCTTCGACAGCCCGCGCCAGTTCCGCCTGCCCGACCTGCGCTCGATGCCGGGCGCGATCTTCGTGCTGGGCTTCGTGCTCTACCCGTACGTCTACATGACGGCGCGCGCGATGTTCATGACCCAGCCGGCGCACCTGCTGGAAGCGGCGCGCACGCTGGGCGAGAACCGGCGCGGCGCGTTCTTTCGCGTGGCGCTGCCGCTGGCGCGGCCGGCGCTGGCCGTCGGCCTGAGCCTGGCGCTGCTCGAGACGCTCAACGACATCGGCGCCTCCGAATTCCTCGGCGTGAACACGCTCACGGTGGCGGTCTACACCACCTGGATCACGCGCTCCGACCTGGCCGGCGCCGCGCAGATCGCCTGCGCGATGCTGTTCGTGGTGGTGGCGCTGGTCTGGCTCGAACGCAACGGCCGCCAGCACCAGCGCTTCGGCTCCGCGCAGCGCATGCGCGCAGTGCAGCCCCGGCGCCTGCACGGCGGCGCGGCCTGGGCGGCGACCGCGACGGCGGCGCTGCCGGTGCTGATCGGCTTTGTCGCGCCCGCGCTGTACCTGGTCTGGGAAAGCGGCAAGCGGCTGCACCAGGGCGGCGGCATTTCGCAGGGCCTCGTGGCCAGCCTCGGCAACACGCTGGCACTGGCGGCCGGCGTGACGGTGGTGGCCGTGGCGGCGGGGCTGGTCGTGGCCTGGGCCTCGCGCAGCCAGGGCACGAGCCTCAACCGCGCCCGCTGGCAGGCGCGCGCGGCCACGCTGGGCTACGCGGTGCCGGGCACCGTGCTCGCCATCGGCCTGCTGACGCCGGCCTTGGCCTTCGACGCGGCGCTGGCAGGTGCGATGGGCTGGCAGGGCCTGCCGCTGATGGGCGCGGGCATTGTGCTGGTCATGGCCTGCGCCATCCGCTTTCTTGCGATGCCCGTGGGCGGCATCGAGGCCGGGCTGGCGCGCATTCCGCCCGCCATCGAGCAGGCCTCGCGCCTGCTCGGCGAGACCACCGGCGGCACGCTGCGCCGTGTGCACCTTCCGCTGCTGCAGCCCGCCATCGCGGCGGGTGCGCTGCTAGTCTTCGTGGACGCCATGAAAGAGCTGCCGGCCACGCTGCTGCTACGCCCGGCCAACTTCGACACCCTCGCCACCTGGCTCTACGCCGAGGCCGCGCGCGGCACCTACGAGGAAGGCGCGATCGCCGCGCTGGCCATCGTGGTCGCCGGCCTGCTGCCGGTGGTGCTGCTGGCGCGCAACCAGCTCGGCACGACACCGGCGACGACACCTCCCGACACGGACCCCGCATGAGTTCCCCGCTTCATCTCGACTCGCTCCAGCTCGCCTACGACACGCCGCGCGGCCCGCACACGGTGGTCGACGGCTTTTCGCTGGACCTGCCCGCGGGCGAGATCGCCTGCCTGTTCGGCCCCTCGGGCTGCGGCAAGACCACGGTGCTGCGCGCCATCGCCGGCTTCGAGCCCGTGCGCGACGGCACCATCCGCCTCGGCGACACGCTGCTGTCGTCGCCCCAGAAGCACCTGCCGCCCGAGCAGCGGCGCGTGGGCATGATGTTCCAGGAGTACGCACTGTTCCCGCACCTGTCGGCCGCCAGGAACGTGGCCTTCGGCCTGCGCCGCCTGGGCCGCGCGGCGCAGCAGGCACGCGTGGCCGAGATGCTCGCGCTGGTCGGCCTGGCCGAGGCCGGCGAGCGCTACCCGCACGAGCTGTCGGGCGGCCAGCAGCAGCGCATCGCGCTGGCCCGCGCGCTGGCGCCCTCGCCGGCCCTGCTGCTGCTGGACGAACCGTTCTCCAACCTCGACGGCGGCACGCGCGAGCGCCTGACCGCCGAGGTGCGCGGCATCCTGAAGAAGGCCGGCCAGACCGCGATCCTCGTCACGCACAACGAGGCCGAGGCGCATGCGATGGCTGACCGCATCGGCGTGATGCACAACGGGCGGATCACGCACTGGCTCGAGACGGCCTCGTAACGGGAGGCGCTCCGATGCACAAGGCGACCCGACTCTTCCTCGCGTGGGCGACATTGCTCGGGTCGGCGATGCCGGCCATGGCTGAAGTCCGCACGGTCTACCAAGGCACCCTCGGCACCAGCGAGGTCGTGCTCGAAGTGAATGCCACTGGCGGCGGGCGGTATTTCTATCGCCGCCACGGTGTCGACATTCCACTCTCCGGGCCGGTGACGAAGCTCGCGGAAGCCCTCCCGATCCAGGGCGAGGCGATGTACCGGGCGGCACAAGGCGGCAGCGTGCCGTTGTTCGAAGACGCGCAGACCCGACAGCCGGGTCCGACGTGGCGCGGCCAGGTGGTCGACGGCACCTTTGCCGGAAGCTGGAGCGATGGCCCTGGCAAGCAGAACGTCGCGTTCGAGCTTCGACAGGTTCGCCAGTACGACCCGGACAAGAGTCCCGGCGCCACCGAGCCGGTGACGCGCACCATCCCGCCAGGCAACACCACCGGCGCGGCTTCGGACGCACCGGTTTCCATCGAGACGGCGCCCTACGAGCACCTGAAGCTGCAGACATCGCTCAAGCAAGGCGCGGAGCACGTCAGCGGAGCGGTGGCATGGCGCATGGTCATCGATCCGCGCACGCGCTTTTCCTACCCGCGGCTCACGCGACACCCGAATGCGCGCGTCGTCGAGAAGGTCAACGCCATCCTCGCGCGCAGGCACGGACAGCTCAGCCTCGCCGCGCTCGAATGCAAGGCCACCCCCTACACCGAGACGCACCCGGCGGCCGGCTCGCTGGGAAACTACGACGCGGAATCGGTGCGCGTCACCTTTCTCAGCCCGACGCTGATGAGCGTCGTCGAATCGGGAAGCGCCGACTGCGGCGGCGCCCATCCCCACAACCACTACGCGCCCTACACGCTCGACCTGGTCCGCGGCGAGTACCTCGACTTCGATCGCCTGTTCCGCGCGTTCACCCAGACACCGGACGGGTTCGTGCCGAGCAAGACGCTCATGGCGCTGATCGGGAAGAAGCTGAAGGCACAGGGGCGCGGGCCCGAATCCGCAGCCGCCGCAGACCCGCAGCACTACACGGGTTGCGACGAGGTGTGGCCCGAGTACCTGGCATTGCATTTCGAGCGCACCCGCGGGCGCGATGCGTTGGCCGTCGCGGTCAGCGGCGTGCCGCATGCGCTCGGCGCCTGCCTCGGCACCACGGTGGCGCTGCCGTTCACCGAACTCAAGCCCCTTCTCAAGCCTGCCGCCGGCGCGTACCTTTTTCCTAAGCCGTAGCTACCGGGCGGCGCCCGAATGGGCTTTTCGGGAAAAGGTTGTTCAGGCCCGCAAGAATCGCGGCGATCCCGACCCCAACTCTTCGAGAACGGAACGCCCCATGACCCAGGCCCTCACCCTCGTCAGCCACCTGCTGTGCCCCTACGTGCAACGCGCCGCGATCGCGCTGCACGAGAAGAACGTGCCCTTCGAGCGCGTCGTGATCGATCTCGCGAACAAGCCCCAATGGTTTCTCGACATCTCGCCGCTGGGCAAGGTGCCGCTGCTGAAGGTGCAGCGCCCCGACGGCACCGAGGCCGTGCTGTTCGAGAGCAACGTGATCTGCGAGTACCTTGAAGAGACACAGCCCGGCGCCCGCCTGCACCCCGAAGACCCGCTCGCACGTGCGCAGCACCGCGCATGGATGGAATTCGGCTCGGCCATCCTCGCCGACCTGTGGGGCTACGAAACCACGCAGGACGCTGCCGTGTTCGCGCAGAAACGTGAGGCGCTGGCCGCCAAGTTCGAACGCGTCGAGGCCGCGTTGGGGCAAGGCCCCTACTTCGCGGGCGAAGCCTTCAGCCTCGTCGACGCGGTGTTCGCGCCGGTGTTCCGCTACTTCGAGGTGTTCGATGCGATCAGCGATTCGCACCTGTTCGACGCGCTGCCCAAGGTGAATGCCTGGCGCCATGCGCTGGCGGCGCGCCCCAGCGTGCGCGCGGCGGTGGTGCCCGAGTACCCGCGGCACCTGATGGATTTTTTGAAGAAGCACCAGGCGCACCTGCTGACGCTGGCGGCTTGATCGCGAGGCGCAGAGGGCGACAATAGCCCCCTTCCCCCATAACGACAGACCCACGAGATGCGACTTCTCCACACCATGCTGCGCGTTGGCAATCTCCAGCGCTCCATCGACTTCTACACGCAGGTGCTCGGCATGACGCTGCTGCGCACGTCGGAAAACCCCGAGTACAAGTACAGCCTCGCGTTCGTCGGCTACGGCAACGGCAACCCCGACCAGGCCGAGATCGAGCTCACCTACAACTGGGGCACCGAGAGCTACGAGCTCGGCACCGCCTACGGCCACATCGCACTCGGCGTGCCCGACGCCTACGCGGCCTGCGACAAGATCAAGGCCGCCGGCGGCAACGTGACGCGCGAGGCCGGTCCGGTCAAGGGCGGCACGACGGTGATCGCCTTTGTGACGGACCCCGACGGCTACAAGATCGAACTCATCCAGCGCAACGAGAACGCCGCGGGCGGCGGCCTGCGCTGAGCCGTTTCGGGCCGCACCCCACACCATGGCAAGCCCGAAGAAAAAGAAAGACGCGCCGCTGACGCGCTACGTCGCCCTGCTGCGCGGCGTGAACGTCAACGGCATCACGATCAAGAGTGCCGACCTGAAGGCGCTGTTCATCGACGAACTCGGCTTCGGCGCGGTGCGCACGGTGCTCGCCAGCGGCAACGTGCTGTTCGACACCGACGCGCCCGATGCCGCCGTGCTGCGCACGCGCATCGAGCAGGCGCTGCGCCAGCGCTTCGGCTACGAGGCTTGGATCGTGTTGCTCACGCAGCGGCAGGTGGCCGACATGGCGGCGGGCTATCCCTTTGAGCGCATCGACGACACGCACCATCCGTACCTCGTGTTCGGCTCCGACGCCGCGATGCTCGACGAGATCATGGACAAAGCCGGCGCGGTCGATGCCAAGGTCGAGCAGCTGGTGCGCGGCGATGGCGTGCTGTACTGGCAGTGCCCGCGCGGCGAAAGCCTGGAGACGCCGGTGGCGAAGGTGCTCGCGAAGACCCGCTACAAGTCGAGCACCACCACGCGCAACCTGCGCACGGTGGAAAAGCTCATCACCGACTGATCAACAGCGCGATCAGCAGCCCAGCCGGTCGGCCAGCGCGACGATGTCGCGCACATGCAGGCTGTTGTCCGGCTGCGGCGACACATCCTTCGGCTGCTGGCGGCCGAATTCGTGGGGCCGCTCGATGTACGCCGTCTTCAGGCCGCACACGCGCGCAGCCGCCAGGTCGTCGTGGTGCGCCGCGGCCAGCATGACCTGCCCGGGCGTCGCGTCGAACACGCCCGCCACGCCGAGGTAGGTGCGCGGGTCGGGCTTGTAGGCCTTGAACACCTCGGCCGACAGCACGCAGTCCCAGGGCAGGCCGGCGCGCTTGGCCATCTCGGTGAGCAGGCCGATGTTGCCGTTGGAGAGCGTGCAGATGGTGAACTTCTTCTTCAGCCGCGTGAGCCCCTCGACCGCGTCGGGCCAGGCCGGCAGGCGGTGCCAGGCGCGGCTCAGGTCGCGCTTGGCGGCGCTGTCGAGGTGGTCGGCCAGGCTGAAGTCGTGCAGCACCTGTTCGAGCATGCTCAGGTGCAGCTCGTCGAGCAGCGTGAAGCCGCCCTCGCCGGCCGCGATGCGTTCCATCACGGCCTTCATGGCCGGCTGGTAGCCGGCGCGCCAGGCCAGCGCAAAGGCCGCGCCGTCCACGCCGGGCAGCACGCGCTCGACCTCGGCCGCGATACCGCTGTGCCAGTCGACCACCGTGCCGAACACGTCGAACGCGATGACCTTGAGGTCGCCCGCGTCGAAATCGGTCGACATGCTCAGCGCGGCAGCTGGCTCGCGGCGCGCGCCAGTTGCTCGATCAATGCCCAGTTGCCTTCGCGGATGGCGTCGGTCGGCACGATCCACGAGCCGCCCACGCAGGCCACGTTCGATAGCGCGAGGAACTCGGCCGCGTTGCCCGCATGGATGCCGCCCGTGGGGCAGAAGGTGACGTCGCCGAACGGGCCCTGCCAGGCCTTGAGCATCGGCAGGCCGCCGGCCTGCAGCGCGGGGAAGAACTTCAGCTGGGTGTAGCCGTCTTCTTGCGCCGTCATGATCTCGCTGCCGGTGGCCACGCCGGGCAGCAGCGGCAGGCCGAGGTCGTGGCAGGCCTTGCCGACCGCGCGCGTGTAGCCCGGGCTCACGCCGAACTTGGCGCCGGCCAGTGCGGAGGCCTGCGCGTCGGCCGCGCTGCGGATGGTGCCCGCGCCGGCCACGGCCTCGGGCACTTCCTTGGCGATGGCCTCGATGCACTGCAGCGCCTGCGGCGTGCGCAGCGTCACTTCGAGCATGCGGATGCCGCCTGCGACCAGCGCACGCGCCAGGGGCACGGCGTCCTTCACGTCGTTCAGCACGATGACCGGAATGACGGGTGCGTCGCGCATCACGTCGAGGGGGGTGAGTCTGTCTGTCATCTCATGGCTCCAAAAATTTCTTGCGGCCCGCGTGGGGTCCCGTCACATCCAGGTGCAGGCGCCCTCTTCGGCGGTCAGTGCGTTGCGGCGCATGCCGGCGAACAGTTCGCGGCCCAGGCCGTGGCCGTCCGCGATGCGTTGTGCGTCGGACAGCGTCGCGGTCTCGCGCGCGGCCCATTCGTCTTCGGGCAGCAACACGGCGAGCGTACCCGCTACGGCGTCGAGGCGGATCAGGTCGCCGTCGCGCACCTTGGCCAGCGGACCGCCCGCAGCGGCTTCGGGCGACACGTGGATGGCGGCGGGGATCTTGCCCGAGGCACCGCTCATGCGACCGTCGGTGACCAGCGCCACGCGGAAGCCCTTGCCCTGCAGCACCGACAGCGGTGGCGTGAGCTTGTGCAGCTCGGGCATGCCGTTGGCCTGCGGGCCCTGCCAGCGCACCACGCAGACCACGTCGCGCTCCAGCTCGCCGGCCGTGAACGCTTTCTGCAACGCGGCCTGCGAGTCGAACACACGGGCGGGCGCTTCGATGACGTGGCGGTCGTCGGGCACCGACGACACCTTGATCACGCTGCGTCCCAGGTTGCCGCTGAGCAGCTTGAGGCCACCGGTGGCGCTGAAGGGGCTGGCCACCGGGCGCGTGACGGCTTCCTTCTGCAGCGGCGCAGCGGGCGTCCATTGCAGGGTGTTCTCGCCGGCCAGCGACGGGATGTTGGCGAATTCGCGGATGCCGCCGGCACGCACCGTGAGCACGTCGGCGTGCATCAGGCCGGCCTCGACCAGCTCACCGATCACGAAGCCCGGACCGCCGCAGGCTTGGAACTCGTTCACGTCGGCGCTGCCGTTGGGGTACACGCGCGTGAGCAGCGGCACCACGTCGGACAGCTGGGAGAAGTCGTCCCAGTCGATGAGGATGCCCGCGGCGCGCGCCACGGCCACCCAGTGGATCAGGTGGTTGGTGGAGCCGCCCGTGGCCAGCAGCGCGACCATGGCATTGACGATGCAGCGCTCGTCGACCATCTCGCCAATCGGCGGACAGTTGAAGGCGGTGTCGCTGGCCTTGCCGAGCACCGAGCGCACCGCTTCGCGCGTGAGCGTCTCGCGCATCGCGTCGCCGGGCTGGATGAAAGCCGTGCCGGGCACGTGCAGGCCCATGGCCTCCAGCAGCATCTGGTTGCTGTTGGCGGTGCCGTAGAAGGTGCAGGTGCCGACCGTGTGGTAGGCCGCCATCTCGGCCTCGAGCAGGCCCTGGCGACCCACGAGGCCCTGCGCCGCCTGCTCGCGCACCTTCGATTTGGCCGTGTTCGACAGGCCCGAGGGCATCGGCCCGGCGGGTACGAAGACGGTGGGCAGGTGGCCGAAATGCAGCGCGCCGATCAGGAGGCCCGGCACGATCTTGTCGCACACGCCAAGCATCAGCGCACCGTCGAACATGTCGTGCGTGAGCGCGACGGCGGTGCTCATGGCGATCAGGTCGCGGCTGAACAGGCTCAGCTCCATGCCGGGCGTGCCCTGCGTGACGCCGTCGCACATGGCAGGCACGCCGCCGGCGACCTGCGCGGTGGCGCCGTGGCGGCGGGCCTCGTGCTTGATGATGTCCGGGTAGCCCTGGTACGGCGCGTGGGCCGAGAGCATGTCGTTGTAGGCGGTGACGATGCCCAGGTTGGGCGCGCGCTCGGCCACCACCTTGAACTTGTCGTTGGCCGGGATGCCGGCCACGGCGTGCGCCACGTTGGCGCAGCCCATGCGGTCGGAGCCGCGGTCGCGGGCGCGGATTTCGGCCAGTCGCGTGAGGTAGGTGCTGCGCGTGTCGCAGCTGCGCGCGCGGATGCGATCGGTGACGTCGCGGACGGTGGGGTGTGTGCTGCTCATGGGGAAGTTGGCTCTTGCTGCGTGTCGCCGGCGCGACTGGGGGCCTGGAGGCCCATCGTACCAACTCGAGCGCAAAACCCTGATGAAATCAGGCCGCAGAACGATACGAAATCAGTCGGACATGCCACCGGCCGGGTGCAGGCACAAAAAAACCCGGCCATGCCGGGTTTTTTGCTGGGGGATGCGGAAGGCCGGATCGCTCAGTCGACCAACCGGACCTCGACGCGGCGCGCCTCGGCGTTGTTGCCCGAGCCGGCGGTGACGGCGGGCTTCTGCAGGTCGATCTTCTCGGCCGGCACGCCCAGGCCCGTCAGCACCTCGCGCACCATCTGGGCGCGGCTCTTGGCGAGTTCCTCGTTGACGGCGGCGTCGCCGGTGGTGTCGTGGAAGCCCGAGACCACCGCCTTGCGGCCACCTTCGACGCCCTTGATGACCAGGGCCAGCGCCTCGGCGGCGCCCGGTGCGAGGTCGGCGCTGCCGGTCGCGAAGTAGAAATTCACCACGCCGCCGACCACGCGGATGCTGGCGCCGTCGGGGATCACCACGGTGACGGTCTCGGTGACTTCGGTCACCTGCACCGCGCCGCCCGGCGCCGCTGAAGCCGAAGCCGCGACAGCGGGCTTCGCGTGCGCGGCCGTCGCGCCCAGACCCTTGTGCCAGAAGGCGACGCCGATCACGAACATGATCACGAGCGCGATCAATGCCACCAGGAAACCGAGGGCGAAATTCTGTTGGCTGTCGTCGTTGTTCATGGAAGCGCGAACTCCGTAGGAAAGGGGTCGGTAAATAATGGTGCGGTGAACCATGATCACGAAATTGTAGGCGCCCCCTCCGACACCCCCGTGTCAGCCGTCGCGCCGGACCCCGGTCCGCCGGGGCTGGACCCGATGCCCCGTCCGCTGCGCGACCCGCAGCCGATGCTGGAACGCGCGATCGCCGACTGGGGCGGGCGCGACGATCTCTGGCTGTTCGGCTACGGCTCGCTGATCTGGCGGCCCGAGTTCGGCTTTGCGGAACGGCGCGCGGCCACGGTGCAGGGCTGGCACCGCGCGCTCAAGATGTGGAGCCGGGTCAACCGCGGCAGCGTGCAGACGCCGGGCCTGGTCTTCGGCCTGCTCTCGGGCGGCAGCTGCCGGGGCGTGGTGTTCCGCGTGCCGAGGGCCGAGGGCCTGGAGACGCTCAAGCGCCTCTGGCTGCGCGAGATGCCGACCGGCGTGTACGACCCCAAGTGGCTGCAATGCGGCACCGCCGAAGGGCCGGTGCGCGCGCTGGCCTTCACGCTGTCGCGGCGCAGCCCCAACTTCACGGGCGAACTCAGCGACGAGCGCTACCGCCACATCTTCGCCCACGCCGTGGGCCGCTACGGCAGCTCGCTCGACTACGCCCGCCAGACCCTGCTCGAGCTGCAGCGCCACGCGATCCACGATGCGGCGCTGGCCCGGCTGGTGGCGTTGGCCACGGCCGATGCACCGTCCGAAGCCCCTGTCGCGGCACCGGCCGATTGCGGCGCGCCGCCGGCTCCGGTATATGTTCCGGGGTCTTCCGACAATCCATCCTCTTCTTCCGCATCGTTCGACAAGGAAAAACCATGAACCATCGCCGCCTCCTCGCCACCGGCACCGCCCTCCTCGCCACCGCCGTGCTCGCCGCCTGCGGCAGCATGGGCGGCAAGCCGAGCACCACGGTCGAGCTGACGCCGACCGCCGCCGTCACGCCCAACCCCGCGCGCGGCTCGGTGACGCTCACCGCCCTCGACCACGGCGTGCGCGTGTCCGGCGAGGTGCGCGGCCTGGCACCGGGCAGCGAGCATGGGTTCCACATCCACGAAAAGGGCGACTGCGGCGACAACGGCAACGCCTCGGGCGGCCACTTCAACCCGGCTGGCGGCACCCACGGCAAGTTCTCCGCGCCCGGCAGCCATGCCGGCGAACTGCCCAGCCTCGTGGCCGACGCCAGCGGCGTGGCGCGCTTCAGCGTCGAGAACCACGCGATCTCGCTGACCGACGGCGCCGCCAACAACGTGCGCGGCCGTGCCCTGGTGGTGCACCGCGACCGTGACGACTTCACGACGCAGCCCGCCGGCAACTCGGGTCCGCGCGTGCTCTGCGCCGTGATCCCCAAGGGTTAAGCAGAAAGAAGAAGGCTCAGGCGCCCGCGCGCGCTTGCCAGAGCGCCTCGGCCCGCGCCAGGGCCTCGGGCGTGTCGATGTCGGTCACCACGCCGGCATCGTCCACCGCCAGGTCGACGACCGCATCGATGGCACGCATCGCCCGCAGCACGGACGATGCGCCCAGGTTCCCCTCCAGCGCCGCCAGCTGCGCCCCGCAGCCCGCCGCAAAGCCCACCGGGTGCCCGCGCTCGCCCCGGTACTGCGGCTGCACGGCATTCACCCGCCCGCCGAGCGCGGCGGCCACCGCCCGAAGCGTCGCGGGCAGCACCAGCGGCAGGTCGCCCGGCAGGATCAGCCAGCCCGCCGCGTCGGGCGTGGCGCGCACCGCGGCGGCGATCGAATCGCCCATGCCGGGGTGACCCGCGTCTTCCAGGTGCCAGGGCAGGCCGCTCGCGCGCACCGCGTCGAGCGTGCGCTCGAGCACCGGCCGGCCCGCCAGCAGCGCCTTCAGCTTGGAGCCCGTGCCGCCGGCCGCGATGAAACGCTCGCCACGGCCCGAGGCCAGCACGATCACGGTCGGGGAGTTCGCCTCTGTCGTCGTCATGGGGCGAGTATGTGCGCAACAATCCCGGCATGACTTCTTCTCCTCTTTCCAAGGACGCGCTGGCCGCGCTGCGCAAGAGCTACGAGCGCGCCGAGCTCGACGAGACGCGCAGCGCCGCCGACCCGCTGCAGCAGTTCGAGCGCTGGCTCACCGAAGCCGTCGACGCGCACATCCCCGAGCCCAACGCGATGACGCTGTGCACCGTGGGCAGCGACCTGCGGCCGTCCAGTCGCATCGTGCTGATCAAGGGCTACGACGCGCGCGGCATCGTCTGGTACACCAACTACGACAGTCGCAAGGGCCGCGAGCTGTCGGGCAACCCGTATGCCTCGCTGCAGTTCCACTGGGTCGAGCTGGAGCGCGTGGTGCGCATCGAGGGCCGCGTGGAACGCGTCAGCGCCGAGGAGAGCGACGCCTACTACGCCAGCCGCCCGCTCGACTCACGCATCGGCGCCTGGGCCAGCCCGCAGAGCGAAGTGATCAGCGGGCGCGACGTGCTGGTGAAGAACGCCGCCGTGTACGCCGCCAGGCACCTGCTCTCGCCGCCGCGACCGCCGCACTGGGGCGGCTTCCGGCTCGTGCCCGACCGCTGGGAGTTCTGGCAGGGCCGCAAGAGCCGCCTGCACGACCGGCTGCGCTACCGGCTCGAGGGTGCGGACTGGGTGCGCGAACGCCTGGCTCCCTGAGTTCGCATCAGGCCTCGCACGCAGCGACTTTGAATTCGACGCGCCGATCGAGCGCATCGCTCGCATCGTCGGCGCCCGTGCCGACGATGTTCTCGCGAAAGCCCATGCCGGCTTCGCGCAACTTCTTCGACAGCGGCGGCGCCTCGCCCACCAGCCGCGCCTTGACGCTGGTCGCGCGCTGCAGCGACAGCCGCTCGTTGACCGCCTCCGAGCCCGTGCGGCTCGTGTGGCCCGTGACCACCACGCACGCATCGATCTGCGCCGCCTGCCGCGCGATCTGGCGCAGCCACATCGGGTAGGCCGCGCTGATCTTCGGGTCGGCCAGGAAGTCGGTCGAGCCCGGCTTGAACAGGAACTTGACGCTCAGGTTGTTGCTCTCGAGCCCCAGCCGCGCCAACGTGCCGAAGGTGCGTTCGGCGTCGGCCGTGCGGCCCAGCTGCGACTGCGTGAGGTACAGCCCGCTGTAGATGCGCAGCTGCTGGCCGTCGGCGCGTTTCGACGCGGCCTCGTAGCGGCTCAGGGCCTCGCTCATGCGGCCGGCCTCGTAGGCGGCGGTGGCCTCCTGCAGCACCGTGGCGGTCGGCAGGCGCTCCAGGTACAGCGCGTCGGCGGCCTGCCCGGCCGGCGTCTCGGCGGTGCGGATGTAACCCTCCACGCCGCGGTCCTTGCCGTTCACGGGGCTGTCGCGGAAGAAGGCGGTGGGCCGCGTGTCGAGCGAGGCATCGCTGATGCGCGCCACCGACTGCGCGATCACCATGCCGCTCTTGATCTCGGTCATGGCGAGGTTCAGCCGGTACGGTGCGCCCGAGGCGTCCTTGTCGCGCACCAGCGTGCCGTTGAGCACGTACTGCGCGTTGCCGATCTCGTTGGCGTTGAACGGCGTCACGGTGAACTGCTTGAACTGCGCCTGCATGCGCTGCACGATGCGCTGCTCGGCCACGCGCGTCACCTCGGTCTGCTGGCCGCTGGCGCCTTCGAGCAACGGGTCGATCACGATGCGCCGCTGCGTCAGCGTCGACTCCACCTTGGCCAGGAAGGCCGGCAGCTTCTGGGTCTGCACCATGAGGTCGTCGACCGCCTGGGTGACGGCCTGGTCGAAGGGCATGGCGCTGCTGGGCGCGGGGCGGTGCGCGCAGGCGGCGGCCAGCAGCGCGGCAGTGCACAGCGCCAGCACGCGCCACAGGGTGCGGGGGACGGCGGTGTTCATGGTGGTCGTGGTCATCAGCACTGGCTCCTCAAAATGGTCATGTCCTGGTCCGACAGCGGCTCGCCCACGGCGGCGCGCATGTTGATCTCGCTGCAGCGTTTCGATGGCGCAGGGCGCCGCTCGGCCGGTTCGCGATGCACCTCGGGCGCCGGGGCCGGCGCTGCGGTGGCGGTGATCTGCGGGCGTGGCTTCGGCGCCGGCCGCACGACGGCGGGCCTGGGCTCCACCTCCTTGGCCTGCGGCGCCTCGGCCGGCACCGGAACGGCCAGGCAGGGCGTGCGGCATGGCTTGGCCTCGCCCGCCGCATGCGCGCGTGCGCCGTGCAGCGCGATCACCGTCGCGACCACCGCCGTCACTGCAAGGGCAAGGGGCGAAACACGCGCCGGGTAGATCGTCATCAGCCGGCAAATGTAGGGGCGCGAACGCCGCGCGCCAGCCCACCAAACGGCCACCCCTGCCAAACGGCATAGGGCTAGCGCTGTCGCTCAGTCGGGCAAAAGTTCGCGAAAAACGCGGAAGAAATGGGGGCCGTCAGGGCAACCACTGCACCCAGACCATGACCAGCGTGAGCGTGCCCAGCGCCAGCACGGTCGACACGGCGACGCTGGCCGTGACCAGGTCTTCGGCGCTGCGGTAGCGCTGCGAGAACAGGAACACGTTGGCGCCGATGGGCAGCGCCGCCGCCACCACCATCACGGTGAGCGGAATGCCGCGCACGCCCAGCAGCCAGCCGATGAGCGCCACCAGCAGCGGGTGCACGAGGTTTTTCACCAGCGCCTGCACCAGCGCGCCGCGCCAGTGGCGCCCGATGGGCGTGAGCGCGAGCGTGATGCCCACCATCACCAGCGCGACCGGCCCGAAGGCCTGGCCCAGCAGCTGGATCGGCTTGTCGATCACCTCGGGCATCACGAGCCCCGTCTGCGCGAACAGCAGGCCCGCAATGATGGGCAGCGGCACCGGATGGATGATGGCGTTGCGCAGCGCGCGCCCCACGGTGCGGGCCATGGAGCGCCGCTGCGCCCCATCCACGGCTGCATGCTCGCGCGCCACGGCCAGTTCGAGCACCACGGTGGCGCTGGTCATGAGCACGAGCGAGTGCAGCGAGATCAGCGTGAGCAGCACCACCATGCCGGGCTCGCCGTAGGCCAGGCCGATCAGCGCGATGCCGATCATCACGGTGTTGCTGTAGGTGTTGGCCAGCGCGAGCACCGCGCCCGTGCGGTTGAAGCCGCGCCACGCGAGCGTGGCCGCGAACAGCAGGCCCGAGGCGATGAAGTACGCCGCCACGGGCTTCAGGCTCAACTCCTGCACGTGCACCGTGCTCATGGCGCGGAACAGCAGCGCGGGCGCGAGCAGCAGGAAGATGAGGTTCGACAGGTCTTTCACCGCATTGCCGCCGATCCACCGGCGCCGACCGGCGAGGTAGCCGGCGGCAATGAGGAGAACGACGGGCAGCAGGGAAGAAATGACGAACGAATTCACCCGGCGAGGATAGCGCGCGCCCGTCGCGCGAAAGGCCGGCGCCTCAGAACGTGACGCGCAGGCCCACCTTCAGCGAACGCCCCGGCAGCGGCGCCTTCGGGAACACCGTGGTCGTCAGGATCGAGGTCGGCGTGTAGGCCAGCGTGTTCCCGATGTTGTCCATGCGCGCGTACCAGGTGAGGTTGGCGCGCTGCACCTTCATGCGGTAGCTGATGGACGCGTTCCACAGCGTGTACGCGTCCGTCTCGCGCGCGCCCACGCTCGGCACCCGGCGCTGCGCCGCGTTGTAGTCGAAGCCGACGCGCGCGGTCCACGGCCCGTTGCCGTAGGCCAGCGTGGCGCCCAGGCGCAGCGGCGCGATGCGCGGCAGCGGCTCGCCGGTGTCGAGATTCTTGGCGCGCACGATGTCGCCGCGCCACTCGAGGTCGAGCGTGCCCGCGTCGGCCATGCGCGCAAAGCCGTCGGTGCCCAGCAGTCGGAGGTTGCCGTTGGCCTCGATGCCGGTGAAGCGCGCGCGCATGCCGCCGTAGCGGTACTCGGCCAGCGTGTCGGTCGCTTCGGGGTCGGTGACGACCTGCCCTTCCTCGTCGAGCGTGCGGCCCGACGCGGTCAGGCCGATGTAGTTGCGAAAGCGCGTGACGTACGCGTTCACGCGGGCCGTGTTCGGGCCCGACTTCCACTGCGCGCCCAGGTCGAAGCCGGTGGACTTTTCCTTGCCCAGGTTCGGGTCGCCCACCTCCCAGGCCGCCGTGGCCACGTGCGGGCCGTTGGCGAGCAGTTCGTAGTCCTTCGGTGCGCGCTCGGTGTAGGCCAGGTTCGAGGTCAGCTGCCACTGCGGCGTGAGGTTGACCAGCGCGCCGAACGCCGCGCTGTGCGGGTTGAAGGTGCGCTCGCCGATGGCGAAGCGCGTCACCGACAGGTCGTCGGGGTAGCCCAGCGAGCGCACCGTGACCTTCTCGGTGCGTGCGCCGAAACTCAGGCGGCCCCACGAGGTGCCGAGCTCTTCGTGCAGGAACAGCGCGTTGGAGCGCGTGCGGCTGTGCGGCGCGAAGGCCTCCGAGCCGTCGGCGGCGAAACGGTTGGTCTCGCGGCTGAAGCCGACCAGGCCTTCGAGGTTGCCGATCTTCTCGTGCCGCGCCTCGATGCGCAGGTCGTTGCTCAGGTTCGAGAAGGTGGTGCCGGCCTCGCGGCCCTCGAACTCGGTGTGGCGGTAGTCGGTGCGGCTGACCTTCGCGTGGATGCTGCGGATGAAGCCGCCCGGGCGCCATTCGCCTTCCAGCGCGTAGCGATCGGATTTCATGCCGATGGTCACGTCGTCCTCGGCCACGGTGCCGTAGTTGCTGCGGTAGGTGCTGGCCGAGGCGCCGATCCAGCCCTGGCTGAAGAAGAGCGTGCCGCCCACGGCGCCGCCGTGCGCCTCGTTGGCGGAGTTGCAGATGCGGCGCGCGAGCCAGGGGCGCCCGGGCTTGCTGCATTCAAGCTCGACCGGCACCGCCACGTCCTTCGAATCGCGGTTGAAGGCATCGACGTGCAGTGCGAAGCGGTCGTTGCCGCCTTCGAGCAGCACGCCGCCGCTCTTTTCCTTGTTGCCGCTGGCGTAGCCCAGGTCGGCACGGCCGCCGAAGCCGTTGATGGGCTCGGTCGGGATGCGGTTGTCGATCACGTTGACCACGCCGCCCACGGCGCTGCCGCCGTACTGCAGCGCCGAGGGGCCGCGCAGCACCTCGATGCGCTCGGTCACCAGCGCATCGACGGGCACCGCGTGGTCGTAGCTCAGCGCCGAGGCGTCGGGCGCGCCACCGCCGTTCTGCAGGATGCGGATGCGGTCGCCGTCCTGCCCGCGGATGCTGGGGCGGCTGGCATTGGGGCCGAAGTAGCTGCTGCTCACGCCGGGCAGGTTGTTCAGCGTTTCGCCGAGCGTCGATTCGGAACGCAGCAGCAGCTGGTCGCCCGACAGCGAGGTGGTCGGCGCGATCAGGTCGCTCGCGCCCAGCGGGTTGCCGGTGACGGTGACCTCGCGCAGGCTGGCTGAGTCAGCGGCCGGGGCGGCGGCGGTGTCGGCGGTCTGGGCCAGGCTCGCCACCGAGGCGAGCGAAAGAACGGCAGCGCCGATGGCGTTGCGACGGAATTGGGGGGTCATGAAGAAAGAACACTCGTTGAATCGGGGAACGACCGGCCGCCCTCACCCGCCCGAAGGGGTGCGGCAACCGGAACACGGGGGATTCAGCGAGTGGACGGCGGGCCGCGCGCGTCGAAGAGCGCGACCCAGCGGGCGATGGCTTCGCCCTGCAGATAAGCAAACGTGGCCGCCGGCAGCAGCATCGGCAGCACCACCAGCGGCACGCCGGGCACGCCCGTGCCGTGCGCGAGCTGGTCGTACAAACGGCAGTCGGCGTCGTCGTGCACGCCGAACAGGCTGGCCAGCGTGTGGCCGGTGACGTGCCGATGTTCGGCCTGTGCCGTTACGGCTGCTGCAGCGGCGGGCAGGCCCGGTACGTGCAGCGAACGGTGCATCAGCCCCATCGTGCCCGCGAACCAGAGCGCGAACGCCAGCGCGACGACGAGCGCGCGGGTGGCGCGCGTCATGCGGGTCGGGGTCTGGCGCAGGGTGGCGGACACGGGGGCGTAAGAAAGAGACTCAGGCCTTGACGCGCGAAGCGAAGGTCTTCTGGAACTTCTCGACCTTCGGGCCGACCACGAACGCGCAGTAGCCCTGGTTCGGGTGGTTCAGGAAGTAGTCCTGGTGGTAGGCCTCGGCCGTCGAGTAGTTGGCCAGCGGCGCCACTTCGGTCACCACGGGCGAGCTGTAGGTCTTGCTGGCCTCGATTTCGCGGATGACGGCGTCGGCAACCTCTTTCTGGGCGTCGCTCGTGGTGTAGATGCCGCTGCGGTACTGGGTGCCGACGTCGTTGCCCTGGCGGTTGAGCGTGGTGGGGTCGTGCACCACGAAGAAGATTTCGAGCAGCTCGCGCAGGCTGATCTGCGCCGGGTCGAATTCGAGCTTCACGACCTCGGCATGGCCGGTGCGGCCAGTGCAGATCTGCTCGTAGCTCGGGTTCAGGGTCTGGCCGTTGCTGTAGCCCGATTCGACGTCCAGCACGCCCTGCACCCGGTCGAACACCGCCTCGGTGCACCAGAAGCAGCCTCCGCCGAGCACGATGGTTTCGGTGGGCGACGGTGAGGAAGACATGGCGCGGCTCCGGGTGGGTTGGAAAAAGCGGGGACCGGTATTGTCGCGGCTTGACGGGCCGGATGCCGGTCACTACATTACTAACCCGTCAGTCATTAACACCATGGCCTCCCCCCGTTCCCTCGTCGACAAGTTCTGCCCGCTGCCGTCCAAGCGCGAGCGGCGCAAGGAGGCGCGTCCGGGCGAGCTGCTGGCGGCGGCGCTCGACCTGTTCGTCGAAAAGGGCTTTGCCGCCACCCGCTCGGAGGAAGTGGCGGCCCGCGCCGGCGTGTCCAAGGGCACCCTCTTTCTGTACTTTCCGAGCAAGGAAGAGCTGTTCAAGGCAGTGGTGATCGAAAACCTCGGCGGCCGTTTCACAGAGTGGAACGCCGAATTCGAGGCCTTCGAAGGCACGACGGCCGAGATGCTGCGCTACTGCATGAACGTCTGGTGGGAGCGCGTCGGCCTGACCAAGGCCTCGGGCCTGACCAAGCTGATGATGAGCGAAGGCGGCAATTTCCCCGAGCTGGCGGAGTTCTACCGCCAGCAGGTGGTGCGCCCCGGCCACGACCTGCTGCGCCGCATCCTGCAACGCGGCATCGACCGCGGCGAGTTCGTGCAAATGGACATCGACCACGCCATCTACTCGGTGGTCGCGCCCATGGTGTTCCTCATGCTCTGGAAGCATTCGGCCATGGTCTGCGTCGACGGCGTGAGCACGCTCGACCCCGAAAAATTCATCGCCACCCAGTGCGAAACCGTGCTCCACGGCCTGTGCGTGCGCCCCGGGAGCCCCGCATGACAGCCATCGGATGGCCGACTGGCGCGGTGGCGTCATCGGTGCGACCTAAAATTGAAGGTTTGTCCCGTCCAGAGCCTTCAAGGAAAGCCACGCCATGAACCCCACGCCCACCCTCGAGCGCTTGCGCTTCAACATGATCGAACAGCAGATCCGTCCTTGGGACGTGCTGGAGTCGGACATCCTCGAGCTGCTGGCCGAGATTCACCGCGAAGACTACGTGCCCGACGCGCACCGCACGCTGTCCTTCTTCGACATGGAACTGCCGCTGCTCGACGGCTCGGTGCCCGGCGAATTCATGCTGTCGCCCAAGGTCGAAGCCCGCACGCTGCAGGACCTGCACATCCAGAAGCACGAATCGGTGCTCGAGATCGGCACCGGCTCCGGCTTCATGGCCGCCCTGCTCGGCGCCCGCGCGGCCCAGGTGCTGTCGCTCGAGATCAACCCCGTGCTGGCCGCCCGTGCCGCCGAGACGCTGCGCAGCAACGGCGTGACGAACGTCGAAGTGCGCCACGCCGACGGCGCCGTGCCCCTGGCCAGCGGCCCGAGCTTCGACGTGATCGTGCTCAGCGGCTCGGTCGCGCGCATTCCGCAGAACCTGCTCGGTTCGCTCAAGGTCGGCGGCCGCCTGTCGGCCATCGTCGGCGACGAGCCCATGATGCGCGCCCATTTCGTGACCCGCACCAGCGAAAGCAAGTGGGAAACGATCCAGCCCTGGGACACCGTGGCGCCGCGCCTGCTGAACTTCCCCGAGCCCTCGCGCTTCGCGTTCTGATCGAGCGGCCCACCGAATGATCGATCAAGTCCGCCCCGCCGACCTGGCCGCCTGGTTCGCACAGGACGCCGACGCCGCCCCCGTGCTGCTCGACGTGCGCGAGCCCTGGGAGCTGCAGACGGCGAGCGTCGCGCCGCAGGGCTTCACGCTGGTCGCGATCCCGATGAACGAGATCCCCGGCCGGCTGGCCGAACTCGCCGGCGGCGACGGACAGCCCGCGCTGCGCATCGCCTGCCTGTGCCACCACGGCGCCCGCAGCCAGCGCGTGGCCGCTTTTCTGCACCAGAACGGCTTTGACTCGCTCGCCAACGTGGCGGGGGGCATCGACGCCTGGTCCGCGCAGCACGACCCGAGCGTGCCGCGCTACTGATTCTTTCCCTCCCAAGGACGTTCAATGCCTCCCAGGCCCCGGCTTCTGCCACTTTCCGCAGCCCTCGCAAGCGCCATTGCGAGCCTGCTCGCCCTGCCGGCCCAGGGCCAGACACTGAACGAACTCTACGATTCCGCGCGCGGCTTCGATGCCACCTACCAGGGTGCGCGGGCGCAGTACGAGGCCAACCTGGCGCGTGCCGCGCAGGCCAAGGCCGGCATCCTGCCGGCCGTCGGGCTCACCGCGGGCGTGAACCGCAGCGACCTGGACATCGACACCCTGACGGGCACCGGCCGCGGCAGCAGCGCCTCGCGCGACTTCACCACGCAGAACGTCGGCATCAACGCCACGCAGCCGCTGTACCGCCCCGCCAACTGGGCCACCTACGAGCAGGGCAAGCGCCAGGCCGAAGTGGCGCAGGCGGTGCTCACCATCGCCGAGCAAGACCTGATCGTGCGCGTGAGCCAGGCCTACTTCGACGTGCTCGCCAGCCAGGACAGCCTGGCCCTGGTGCGCGCGCAGAAGGTGGCCGTGGCCGAGCAGCTGGCCTCGGCCAAGCGCAACTTCGAGGTCGGCACCTCCACCATCACCGACTCGCGCGAGGCCCAGGCCCGCTACGACCTCGTGATCGCCCAGGAGATCGCCGCCGAGAACGACCTGCAGGTCAAGAAGGTGGTGCTCGACCAGTTGGTCGGCCGCCCGGGCAGCGTGCCCGTGCCGCTGGCCGCGCCGGTCGTGCTGCCGACCGCGCAGCCCGCCGACATCAACGCCTGGGTGGCGCAGGCCGACGAGGTGCATCCGGCGATCCGCCAGGCGCGCCTGGGCCTGGACGTGGCCGGGCTCGAGGTGCAGAAGGCGCAGGCCGGCCACAAGCCCACGCTGGACGCCAACCTGGGCTACAACGTCACGCGCAACCCGACCGGCACCAGCACCAGCACCGTGGGCACGCGCGTCAACGCCGCCACGGTCGGCGTCACCTTCAACCTGCCGCTGTTCGCGGGCTTTGCCACCGAGAACCGCATCAAGGAAACGCTGGCCCTCGAAGACCAGTCGCGCAGCGTGCTCGAGGGCACGCGCCGCAGCGTGGCGCAGGCCACGCGCGCGGCCTACCTCGGGCTGGTGTCGGGTGCCGGCCAGGTGAAGGCGCTCGAAGCGGCCGAATCCTCCAGCCAGAGCGCGCTCGACGCCAACAAGCTGGGCTACCAGGTGGGCGTGCGCATCAACATCGACGTGCTCAACTCGCAGAGCCAGCTGTTCCAGACCAAGCGCGACCTGGCGCAGGCGCGCTACAACGTGCTGCTGGGCAACCTGAAGCTGCGCCAGGCCAACGGCACGCTGACCACCGACGACATGAACGCGATCAACGCGACGCTGGCGCGCAACGGCGCCACGCCGGCCGTGCCTGCCGCGACGACGGGGGCGCCCGTGGTGCCCGTGACGCCGCCGGCCATTCCGGTGGTGCCGCCGGTGCCGGTGCAGCCGTTCAACCCGCCCGCGCCGACGATGCCGTCGGCACCGCCGCCGCCGGTGATCCTGAATCCGCCGGTGCGCTGATCTCGTCGGTCAGCCCTGGGTCGCCTCCACCGAGACCTGCTCAGGCCTGCGGTCTACAGTTCAATTGGCCCAGTTGCAGCCGGACTCTTCAAAGCCTGCAGTCGGGTCGAGTACGAAATTCCGCACCCTGTTTCCTGCGTAATTTCTGTAGGTCGCCACATATCCAGAGACACCTGTTCCTGCGCCTTCGCGCTTGAGAACATACTCTCCAGTGACTTTTCCACGCCAGATTTCCAACCACTTGGTGGAGGGTTCGTGTATTCCTTCGCCCAAATCACTCGCGGAGGTCGATGAAAAAAATATCACTGGAATCGAGTTCCTTGAATTTTCATATCTGACGAACCCAGCGCTCCATTTTCGATTTGAATCGTGGTACGTGTGAAATTCAAACCTCACAGAATCTGCGCCAATAGAAACGTAGCAGGCAGTCTCATTCGTGATCGCAGCCTCGGCACCAAAAGGCTGGAGACACAGCCCAATCATAATTGCCATGAATTTCATGGTCGCCTTTGTCACGGCTTCTGCCTATCGAGGGGTACCCCAATCGTGTGTTGACCGAGATAGTATTTCATCAAAGGACGTGGTGGATTTCCAGTTGAAACTGCCCGGCCTTGAGCATCCAGGACAGCCTCTTTTCGGCTGTTCCTTCGCCACGCGAAATTGATCGTTTCAGTGGTGCTGCGAGTCACGTCTTCAAGAAGAATATACTTGAGATAAATAATGCTTTGCAAGCGAGCATCCAATCCATTCAAATTCTCGATCGACACATAGCCATTGACATCCTTACTTGCCGTGATCGCATCCGCCTGCGAAATACCATTATCCAGGTGGTTCAGCATGTTTTCTCTTTTCACCAAATAGAAGCATGCACTGTCTACGCAATTTTCAGCGTTGCGTCCACCTCTGTTGTCGCGAGCTATCAGCGTGTCGGGGTCCCATCCAAGAGAGGGAAAATTATTCGATGGAAATGTCCTTTTAAAACTTCGAAACTCCCCATATGCTTTGTAATTTCCAAGATGGGTCAACTGAATGAGACCACGCCCGTAGTAAGGACTGTATCGCGCATTCTCTCCACCACCTTCTTTAACCATACTTAAGTTTGCGGTCTCCGGAATTACATGGGCAAACAGATGAAGCAATCTTTGCCTGGATGCGCTGACTCCATACTTCCTTGTCGCCCTGTTGAACGGAAGCGCCCACTCGTTTGCTCGTGCAATGGCTGTTTGCCAGGTGATCTGCGACGAATTGAAAGAACCGCCATTCAAATGCAATTGTTTTCTCGGAAAACACTGCGCGAGTTCCTGTGCGCTCAACCATCCGCATCGCCGCATGTGCCCCACAAATTCTCTCGGATGAAAACGCCAGTCAGCATCCAGAACTGCTTGGGGTAGTTCAGGAAAGCTGAGCGCTTTCGCGTGGTTCACGAATCGGCGCCACTTCTGTGCACTCGTGGCGTCATCGTCGGTCGATTTGGAGTCTCCGGTTTCCAGCCATCCGTAGCGCGCCTCAATGCTTGTTTGATCCCATTCGCTGGGGAATCGACAAATGGCTCGGCGCAGCTTCTTTCTTACTTCGACCTCTCCCAGCCGACGCGCCAATTGAGCGACTTGCATGCGCTGGTCATTCTTGGGGTCGGGGTCACGAATCAGCGTCTTCATATGCAGCGAGTCGCATCGCTGATCGGTCGGCGCTGGATCGTCGTCAAAGCAGTTCCAACCCATGACAGGCAGGAAATCGGCATCGCTGAACTTGAAGGTGCCTTGTGCATTGAGGTCCGCCCATATCTCTCCGGAGCTCGTGGCGATCTTGCGCCAATGGGCTGCGTTGGCTGGGAGCGGATCGCTCCCCAGGTTGCGCCCGAAGCGCAGCAACTCATACCAGCCGCTGGGACTGCTCGTGGCCTGCGCGGCGGCATCCAGCGCATCGTGACGATCATTGGAAGCGAGGTACAGGTCGTATTCGAAGCTCTGACTGGCGGTTGCTGGAGCGTTCGCGCGATGAACATAGTCGTCTCGACTGTCGTTCCTCGGCGAGCCGACTGGCACGCCGCGCGCGTCGTAGCTCGTCAGGGTCGCTCGACCTTTTTCGTAGGCGATTTGCACCCACAAAGGGGCGTGCAGCGTGTTGGGCGGAAAGTAGTCGGAGGCGGCGCTTGCCGCGCCACCCGGGTTGCCAGCTGTGCGCATGTGACTGGTCGGCCGGCTGGTGCTGGTCGGCGTGCCGGCAGGCAGATAAATATAGAGACTGCCAAAGACACTGTCGGTGCGGCCATTGGCGGCAGGAGGCGTCAGCGCCAATGGGTCGACCCAATCGGGGCCGCGTCTCGTGAGCGACACAAGGTTCGCCTTGTTGCAGCAGATTTCGAAGTGAACCTGCCCATCGTGACCATAGATTTGCCCCGGTGAGCCAAGCTCTTCCTTTCGATAGACGGCATTTCCAACCGACCATGCCATGCCTGTTCTGGGGCAGGCGGCAATGCTGCTCAGATGCATGCAAACGCTGTAGTAGACGACCTCCGTGGCGAGAGTCCCCGCAGCACCGATCTCCGTCTTGTGTTCGATGACAAGGAGCCCGTCGCTGGTCCAGGCGGCGGAAGGCGTATCAGTGGGAAGTGGGTTGTAGTTCAGCGGATGATCGAGCTCTGCATTCCGCGCAGTGGGTGAATGAACAAAGACGACCGTGCCATCGGCGACGGCACGAACTGACAAGTACGCCCCATCGACAATGGGTGCCTGGATATGGATACCGTTGTGCCAAGCCAATTTCAGGCTCAAGGGAAACGAACCCTCAGGTGCGTTGGTGCTCGTCAGGCGAGAGGCAGGTTGCGCCATGGCCGTGTCGAGCCATGCATCGTCGGACTGGCCGGCATGATCGGGCAGAAAGGGCGGGCTGATGATCATGTACGCGTCTCACAAGGAGACCCCGTCGAGATCAAGACCGGCGTCGCTCGCCGCAGCAGGAAAAAAGGGAAACGCAGGAGAGTGAATCGAGAGCAGCACGGCATCGACGGCTTCCATGACAAGGAAATAGGTCGAGGCAGTTTGCTGGGGCTGCTCTGCTCACACTGCGAACAATCGTCACCCGAAACTCAGTTAGGCGGGCCTGGCATCTAACTACCAGCCCGACCCGTGAAAAAGTCGATACCGCAGGGAAATGCTCAGTCCAGCGTCGGCTCCGCTCTGGCCTCAGGCGGCGGTGCGCCGTCGTCGCCGGCCACCGGCGTCCCCACCGGCTCCGCCGCCTGCGCAATCGCCAGCACCGCCGCGGCCGTGCGTTCGGCCGCCCCGCGGTTCGACGACGAGAAGGCCAGCGCAGCCTGCGCCATCACGGCGCGGCGCTCCGGGTTCTCGACCAGCTTGAGCGCGGCCGTCACGGCCTGCTCCATGCCCTCGACGCGCAGCGACGCGCCCGCCGCCAGCGACAGCTGCGCCGCCTCAGCGAAGTTGAAAGTCGACGGGCCCATGACCACCGGGCAGCCGCAGGCCGCCGGCTCGATGAGGTTCTGCCCGCCCAGCGGCTCGAAGCTGCCGCCGAGCAAGGCCACGTCGGCCAGGCCGTAGTACAGCGCCATCTCGCCCAGCGAATCGCCGAGCCAGATCTCGGCCTCGGCCGGCTGGCCGGCCGCGCTGCGGCGCGCCACCGCGAAGCCTTCGGCCTCGATGAGCGCCGCCACTTCGTCGAAACGCTGCGGATGGCGCGGCACGATCATCCATTGCACGTCGTGCACGCGCTTGGCGATCGAGCGGATCGCGCCCTGCTCGGGCGGCACCGGCGAGGTGGCGCCGAAGCGCTTGAGCACCTCGAGCAGCAGCCGCTCCTCGCCGTCGCGCGAGCTGGCCAGCACGACCATCGGGCGCGGCAGGTGCTCGCGCAGCGACACGGCCGTGGCCAGTTGCCGCGCGTCGGGCGTGGCGTCGAACTTGAGGTTGCCGTAGATCCCGGCCACCTTGGCGCCCAGCGACACCAGCCGGTGCGCGTCGGCTTCGGTCTGCGCCCAGACGGCGGCGAGCGCCGAGTACGCCGGCCGCGCCAGCCCGCTGAGCCGCTCGGCCGCGGCGCGCGATTTCTCGTTGAGCCGCGCATTGGCCAGCACCAGCGGAATGCGGCGCTCGGCGCAGGCGGCGGCCATCTCGGGCCAGACCTCGGTTTCCATCAGCACGCCGATGCGCGGCTGGAAGCGGTCGAGAAAGCGGGCGACGGCGCCCGGCGTGTCCCACGGCTGCCAGACCTGCGTGTCGCCCGGCTCGAGCAGCTTGGCGCCCTCTTCGCGGCCCGTGGCGGTGCCGTGCGTGAGCAGGATCGGAATGCCCGGGTACTGGCGCCGCAGCTCGGCGATCAGGATGGCGGCGGCGCGCGTCTCACCCAGCGAGACGGCGTGCACCCAGCACTGGGCAAAGCCGGTGGTGGCGTCGTCGTAGTGGCCGAAGCGCTCCTCGACGGCCACGGCATAGCCGGGCTCGGCGACGGCGCGGCGGCGCAGCTTGCGGCGGACCAGCGGTTGGACGGCGGTGGTGAAGACGCCGTAGAGGCGAAGCAGCAGGGAACGCACAGGTTCTTCAGTGGGCAGCAGCGGCCAGCGTGGCGTCGGGCTTGACCGTTCGCAGCACCGCAAGCATCTCGGTCTCGATGCGTTGGAGCGCCGCCTCGGTCTGGCCTTCGAAGCGCAGCACCAGCACGGGGGTGGTATTGGAAGCGCGGATCAGCCCGAATCCATCGGGCCAGTCCACGCGCAGGCCGTCGATGGTCGAGACCTGGGCAGGCGCGTCGAAGCGCGCGTTCTGCACGAGCTGGGCGACCAGCGCGTGGGGCTCGCCTTCGGCGCAGGCGACGTTCAGTTCAGGGGTCGAGAAGCTGGTGGGCAGCGCATTCAGCACGGCGTTCGCGTCCGGGTGCTTGCTCAGGATCTCGAGCAGGCGGCAGCCGGCGTAGGTGCCGTCGTCGAAACCGTACCAGCGCTCCTTGAAGAAGATGTGGCCGCTCATCTCGCCGCCCAGCGGCGAATCGATTTCCTTCATCTTCGCCTTGATGAGCGAATGGCCGGTCTTGTAGATCATCGGCGTGCCGCCCGCGGCCTCGATGGCCGGCGCCAGGCGCTGCGAGCACTTCACGTCGTAGACGATGGTGCCGCCGGGCACGCGCGAGAGCACGTCCTGCGCGAAGAGCTGCATCTGGCGGTCGGGGAAGATGTTCTGGCCGTCCTTCGTGACGATGCCCAGGCGGTCGCCGTCGCCGTCGAAAGCCAGGCCCAGCTCGGCCTGGCCCTTGGCCAGTTCGACCATCAGGTCCCGGAGGTTGTCGGGCTTGCTCGGGTCGGGGTGGTGGTTGGGGAAGTTGCCGTCGACCTCGCTGAACAGCTCGACCACATCGCAACCGATGGCGCGGAAGATGGCCGGTGCGGTCGCGCCCGCGATGCCGTTGCCCGAATCGACCACGATCTTCATGGGGCGCGCCAGCTTGATGTCGCCCACGATGCGCTGCACGTAGGCGTCGGTCACGTCGACCTTGCGCACGCTGCCGCCGGGCGCCAGCGTGGCGCTGCCGTCTTCCATGGTCTTGCGCAGGCCCTGGATCTCGTCGCCGTAGATCGCGCGGCCGGCCAGCACCATCTTGAAGCCGTTGTAGTCCTTCGGGTTGTGGCTGCCCGTGACCTGGATGCCGCTGGTGCACAGCGTGTGGGCCGCGAAGTACAGCATCGGGGTCGTGACCGCGCCGATGTCGATCACCTCGACGCCGGTGGCGACCAGGCCGTCGATCAGCGCGTCCACCAGCGCCGGGCCCGACAGGCGCCCGTCGCGGCCCACGGCCACCGCGGTCTCGCCGGCCGCGCGGGCTGCGCTGCCGAAGGCACGGCCCAGCGCCTCGGCCACTTCGACATCGAGACTGAGGGGCACGACGCCGCGGATGTCATAGGCCTTGAAGATCGATGCGCTGAGCTGCATGAAGGGCGGGGTCACTGTTGGTTCGGAGTCGGGCATTGTAGGCAACGTGTTGTAGACATCGATGTCCGAAAACGGCCAGTTGAAACGAGTCGAAACCGTATCATTTCCCCATGTCTACCGCCCACGCCCCCTCCGAAGTGCTCGAGAGCGACGCCTGCTACCTGGCGATGAAGACGCACGACGCGCGCTTCGACGGCTCGTTCTTCACGGCCGTGACCTCCACCGGCATCTACTGCCGGCCGGTGTGCCGCGTGAAGCTGCCGCGGCGCGAGAACTGCCGCTTCTTCCGCCACGCGGCCCAGGCCGAGGCCGCAGGCTTTCGGCCCTGCCTGCGCTGCCGGCCCGAGCTGGCACCGCGCGCGGCCAGCTGGTCGACCGAAGATGCCTCGCGCATCCTGGCGCTGCAGGCGGCGCGGCTCATCGACGAGCCCGATGCCTGGTCGGAGGAAGGCCCCGGCGCGGCGCAGATCGCGGCCCGCCTGGGCGTCAGCGACCGCCACCTGCGGCGCATCTTCGAGGCGCAGTTCGGCGTGTCACCGCTGCAGTACCTGCAGACGCGCCGCCTGCTGGCCGCCAAGCAGCTCATCGCCGACACGCGCCTGCCGATGACGCAGGTGGCGCTGGCCAGCGGCTTCGCGAGCGTGCGGCGCTTCAATGCAGCCTTCGTGGAGCACTACGGGCTCAACCCGAGCGCGCTGCGCCGCGCGGGCGGCACCGAGGGCGGAGAAGGCAAGGCCATCGAGGTGCGGCTGGGCTTTCGCCCGCCCTACGACGCCAACGCCATGCTCGGCTTCTTCGCACGGCGCGCGCTGCGCGGCGTCGAGACCGTGCACACCGCCGACGGCAAGGAGCCCGCCAAGGGCAGCACGCCGACCTACGTGCGCCTGGCGCGCACCCTGCGCGTGCAGCAGGGCGGGCAGACGCACGCCGGCTGGCTGCAGCTGCGCTTCGACCTCGAACGCGAGCAGGTGCTGCTGGCCGTGAGTGATTCGCTGGCCGCGGTGCTGCCCATCGTCATCAGCCGCGCCCGCGCGCTGTTCGACCTCGACGCGGAGCCGATGGCGATCAATGCCGCCCTGCACGCCGCCTTTCCGCATGGCGACGGGCTGCGCGTGCCGGGCACGGTCGACGGCTTCGAGCTCGCGGTGCGCGCGGTGCTGGGCCAGCAGATCACCGTGGCCGCGGCACGCACGCTGGGCTCGCGGCTGGTCGAGGCCTTCGGCGACGCGATCGACACGCCCATCGACGGCCTGACCCGCCTGTTCCCCACACCCGCCGCGCTGGCAGCGGCCAGCGGCGATGCGCTCGGGCAGCTGGGCATCGTGCGCCAGCGACAGGCCGCACTGCAGGCCATCGCGCGCGAAGTGGCCTCGGGCCGGCTGGCGCTGCATGCGGGCGCCGACGTGCCTTCCACCCTCGCGGCGCTGCAGGAACTGCCCGGCATCGGCGCCTGGACCGCGCAGTACATCGCGATGCGCGCGCTGCGCTGGCCCGACGCCTTTCCCGCCGGCGACGTGGCCCTGCAGAAGGCGCTGGGCGTGACCACCGCGCGCGCCGCGGGCGAGGCCTCGCAGGCCTGGCGCCCCTGGCGCAGCTATGCGGTGCTGCGCGCGTGGCACACCCCACCCGCGCCACCCGAACCGGCATCGGCTGTAACGCCGACCGCCACATCTTCCGACCTCGCAACGGCAGGCCCCGTGCCTGAAAGACCATGAAATTCAAGCGCACCGTCATCTACACCTCGCACACCGACACGCCGCTGGGCGGCGTCACGATGGCCGCCACCGACCAGGGCCTGGCCGGCGTCTGGTTCGACCACCAGCGCCACTGGCCCGACACCACGGGCTGGCAGACGAAAGACGACCACCCCGCGCTGGTCGAGGCCGCTGCGCAGCTGCGCGACTACTTCGCGGGCCGCCGCAGCCACTTCGACATGCAGCTCGACCTGTCGCACGGCACCGCCTTCCAGCAGAGCGTGTGGCAGGCGCTGCTGGCCATCCCGGCCGGCGAGACCACGACCTACGGCGCGCTGAGCCAGCGCGTGGGCAACCCGGCCGCGGTGCGCGCGGTCGGCGCGGCGGTCGGACGCAACCCGATCAGCGTGATCGTGCCCTGCCACCGCGTGCTGGGTGCAGACGGCTCGCTGACCGGTTACGCTGGCGGGCTCGAGCGCAAGACGGCCTTGCTCGAACTCGAGACCGGCAAGTAAGACAGAAGAAAACACCGCCCATGGCGCAGCGCCACATCCCCTCGATGTGGCGCCGCGCCATTCCCCAAAGAGACGCATGACCACAACGAACAACAACACCACCGTCGCTCCCTCGCCTTCGCCCGCTCCCGCCGCGCTCGCACCGAAGGCGTGGCTCATCGATCTCGTGCTGCTGGGCGCGCTGTGGGGCGCCTCTTTCCTGTTCATGCGCATCGGCGCGGCGGAGTTCGGCGCGCTGCCGACCGCGGCCGTGCGCGTGGTCATCGCGGCGCTGTTCCTGCTGCCGATTGCGCTGCTGCGCGGCCAGGGGCCGTCGATCGCCAAGCACTGGAAGGCCAGCCTCACGGTCGGCATCTTCAACTCGGGCATGCCCTTCGCGCTGTTCTGCTTCGCACTGCTGACCATCAACACCGGCCTGGCGGCGGTGCTCAACGCCACCACGCCGATGTTCGGCGCGCTCGTGGCCTGGGCCTGGTTCCGCGAGCGGCCGAACGGCTCGCGCCTCGTTGGGCTGGTGATCGGTTTCGCGGGCGTCGCGATGCTCGCCAGCCGCAGCGCCGGCCTGCATGCCGGCGCCAGCAACCACGCCGCGCTGTGGGCCGTGCTGGCCTGCCTGGCGGCCTGCCTGTGCTACGGCATCTCGGCCAGCGCCACGCGGCGCCACCTGTCCGGCGTGCCCGCGCTGACCACGGCCACCGGCAGCCAGATCGGCGCCAGCCTGTTCCTCGCGCTGCCCGCGATCTGGCTCTGGCCCGCGCAGATGCCCAGCCTGCGCGCGTGGCTGGCGCTGCTGGCCCTGGGCATCGCCTGCACGGGCGTGGCCTACATCCTGTTCTTCCGGCTCATCGAACGCGCCGGCCCGGCCCGCGCGCTCACCGTGACCTTCCTCGTGCCGGTGTTCGCGCTGTTCTACGGCGCCGTGTTCCTCGGCGAGCAGATCACGCAGTGGATGCTGATCTGCGCCTTCGTGATCGTGTGCGGCGTGGCGCTGTCGACCGGCATCGTCAAGCTGCCGTCGCTGCGCAAGGCCGCGGGCTGAGCTTTCTTCAGACCACGCCGGCCACCACGTTCACGGACAGGGCCAGCACGAGCATGTTGAAGGCGAAGGCGAGCACGCTGTGGACCAGCGTGATGCGCCGCATCTCGTGCGAGGTGGCCTGCACGTCCGACACCTGCGAGGTCATGCCGATCACGTAGGCGTAGTACATGAAGTCGAAGTAGTCGGGCGCTTCCTTGCCCGGAAAGTCGAGCCCGCCGTCGGAGGCGCTTTCCTTGCGGTCGATGTAGTAGCGGTGCGCGTAGTGAAAGGCGTAGATCGTGTGCATCATCAGCCACGACCCCGCCAGCGCCACCAGCCCCAGCGCCACGTGCGCGCCGCGCGCCCAGCCGCTGAGCTGGCGCACCTGCTGCAGCAGCATCGCGATGGCGACGACGCTCACGCCCACCGCCACCAGCATCGAGACCAGGATCACGACGTTGGGCTGGTCCAGCTGCTGTGCGCGCTCGCGCGTGCGCTGGGCGTCGAAGGTCTCGGCCAGCCACCAGCTGAGCAGCTGGTACACCGCCACGCCGGCGCACCAGCCGGCCAGCGCGCGCGCCGTGAGGCCCATCGGCCAGGGCAGCAGCGCCACCGCGACGGCCGCGGCGGCCCCATAGAGAAGGCGTTGGGGACCGGTGGTGGTGGAAAGGTGTTGGCGCATGGGCGCACTGTAGCGCCGCTCGCCCTCGCGGCCGCACGGGCGAGGCAGAACCCGGCATAGCCACTCCCCGCAAGACCGGCAGGCGGTGCCGGTCTTAGTCTGCGCTCCGATCGACACCACAACGACCGGAGACACGCCCCCATGCCCGCCGCCCGCCCCGAGCCCACGCCCTCCTCCTTCCAACGCATCGCCCGCATCGCGCTGGGCGACGTGATCCACCGCAGCGCGCGGCGCTTCGGCGCGCGCACTGCGCTGATCGAGGGCGAGCACCGCATGAGCTACACCGAGCTCGACGCCGCATCGAACCGCTTCGCGCACCACCTGCTAGGCCTGGGCCTCGCAAGCGGCGAGCGCGTGGCCATGCTGTGCAACAACTCGATCGAGATGGTGGTCGCGCTGCTCGGCATCCAGAAGGCCGGGCTCGTGTGGGTGCCGATCAACACGGCGCTCGCGGTCGACGCCATCGGCTACATCCTCGAGCATGCCGAGGCGCGGCACCTCGTGATCGACACCGCGCTGCACGCGCGCCCCGAGTTGCGCCAGCTGCTGGACACGGCGGCCGTCTCGCCGCTGCTGTGCGTGCTCGACGGCGACACGCCGCCGCCCGGCGTGCCCACCGTGGCGCAGGCCATCGCGCAGGGCCCCGCCACGCTGCCCGACGTGGCCATCGACACCAACCAGCTCGCGCTCATCATGTACACCAGCGGCACCACCGGCCGGCAGAAGGGCGTGATGCATTCGCACGCCTCGGTGCACTCGGTGCTCCAGAGCAACATGCTCGAATGGGGCGGCGGCCCGGCGCACCACGACGTGTGGAGCAACGTGCTGCCGCTCTTTCACTGCGGGCAGCACACGGTGTTGATGTCGGCGCTCGCGGTGGGCGGCACGAACGTCATCCTGCGCGGCTTCGACCCCGGCGCGATGCTCGCCGCCATCGAGCGCCACAGGATCACCGTGACGGTCGGGCTGCCCATGATGTACGGCGCGCTGCTGGCCCACCCGCAGCGCGAGTCGCGCGACCTGTCGAGCCTGCGGCTGTGCGTGTATGCGATGGCGCCGATGTCGCGCACGCTGCTGCTGCGCCTGCTCGATGCGCTGTGCCCGAACTTCGCGCTGGCCTCGGGGCAGACCGAGATGTACCCCGGCGCCACCATCTTCGAGACGCACCAGCAGCGCGAACGCTTCGGCTCGTACTGGGGCGTGGGCACGCTGGTGAACGAGGTCGCGGTGATGGGCGACGAGGGCGAGCTGCTGGCGCCGAACCAGGTCGGCGAGATCGTCTTTCGCGGACCGAACGTGATGCTCGGCTACTACAAGGACCCGCAGGCCACGGCGCATGCGCAGCGCTTTGGCTGGCACCACTCGGGCGACCTGGGCAAGCTGGACGACGACGGGCAGCTGATCTTTCTCGACCGGCTCAAGGACATGGTCAAGTCGGGCGGCGAGAACGTGCCCTCGCTCAAGGTCGAGGAGGTGCTGCTGCGCCACCCGGGCGTGCTCAACGCCGCGGTGGTCGGCCTGCCGCACGAGCGCTGGGGCGAGGCCATCACGGCCTTCGTCACGCGCCGGCCCGATGCGCCGGCGGACTTCTCGGAAGCTGCGCTCACGGCGCACTGCAAGGAACACCTCGGCGGCTTCGAGGTGCCCAAGGACATCGTCTTCCTGCCCGCGCTGCCGATGACCTCGACGGGCAAGATCCAGAAGTTCGAGCTGCGCCAGGCGCACCAGGCGCACTACCAACGCGACTGAATCAGGATGACGACAGCTTCTGCAGCAGCGACGCGCGCACTTCCTTCTTGAGCACCTTGCCGACCTTGGAGCGCGGCAGGTCGGCCCACACCTCGACCTGCTTGGGCGCCTTCACGCTGCCGATGCGCGACTTGACGAAGGTCTTGATCGCCTCGGCATCGACGCTGCGGCCCGCGTGCAGCTGCAGCACGGCCACCACGCGCTCGCCCCACTTCTCGTCGGGCAGGCCGACGACGGCGCTGTCCTGCACGTCGGGGTGCTGCATCAGCACCTGCTCCACCTCGGCGGAGTAGACGTTGAAGCCGCCCGAGATGATCATGTCCTTGGCGCGGTCGACGATGTACAGGAAGCCGTCGCCGTCGAGGTAGCCGATGTCGCCCGTGTGGTGCCAGCCGTGGCGCGAGGCCTCCTGCGTGGCCTTCGGGTCCTTGTAGTAGCCGCGCATCACGAGCGAGCCGCGCACCACGATCTCGCCGCTCTCACCCGTGGGCAGCAAGGCGCCCTCGCCGTTCATGATGCCGACCTGCACCAGCGGCCCGGGCCGCCCCGCCGAGGCCAGGCGCTGGCGCGCCACAGAGCCGTCGGCGTTGAAGTGGTCGCGCGGCGGCATCATCGAGACCATCATCGGCGCCTCGGTCTGGCCGAAGAGCTGGGCCATGACGGGGCCGATCTTGTCGAGCGCTTCTTCGAGCCGTGCGGCCGACATGGGCGCGGCGCCGTACCAGAAGCACTGCAGCGAGTCGCGCTTCGTCTGCGCCAGGTCCGGGTGCTGCAGCAGCATGTAGATCAGCGTCGGCGGCAGGAAGGTGTGGGTGACGCGCCGGCGCTCGATGAGCGAAAGGAACTCGCTCAGGTCGGGCTTGGGCATGATGACCACGCGCCCGCCCAGCGCCATCACGGGCAGGCACAGCACGCCGGCCGCATGCGTGAGCGGCGCGAGCGCCAGGTACACGGGCCGGCCCTCGAAGGGGTAGCCCATGAGGGTCAGCGCCGACATGGCCTCCAGGTTGCCGCCCGACAGCATCACGCCCTTGGGCTGGCCGGTGGTGCCGCCGGTGCCGGCGATCATGGCCACGTCGTCGGGCGGTGCGATGTCGATCGGCGCATCGTCCAGCCCGTCGAGCCATTCGTCCATGGCGGGCGCGAAGGCCTGCCGCTGGTCGAGGCACACCAGCGCCTTCAGCTTCGGCAGCTGCGCGCGCATCTGCTCGACCATGGGCGCGTAGTTGCTGTGGAACACGAGGCAGGCGCAATCGAAGGCATCGAGCACGAAGGCGTTCTCGCTGGCCTCGTTGCGCGGGTTGATCGGGCACCACACGCCACCGGCGCGCGAGATGCCGAACACCGTGGCGAAGGCCAGGGCGTCGTTGCTCGAGAGCACCGCCACCTTGTCGCCGGGCGGGATGCCCGCGCGCTGCAGGCCGCGCGCCACGCGCCAGCTGATGCGTTGCACCTGGCCGTAGCTCAGGTCGGCGTCGCCCATGGTGAGGCACGGCGAATCGGCGCCCTGCTGGGCGCCTTTGTCGAGGTAGTCGACGAGGCGCATGCGCGTCAGCCCATCCGCGTGAGCACGGGTTCCTGCACCAGCCCGAAGCTGCGCAGCGCCCCCAGCAGCTCGCGGTGCCCGAAGGCCTGGCAGCCCGAGGCAAAGCCGGCGCGGCGCGGCGCCTGCTGCAGCAGCGAAGCCGCGGCATAGGCCTGCAGCAGGCCGGTCTGCTTGTAGTTGCAATTGCCGAAGATCACGCAGTGCGCGCGGCCCAGCGGACCGGAGGCATGCACCGAATCGACGGACTTGTTGATGCGCGGGTTCTCGCGCGGCGGCATGGTGTTCATCACGCCCGCGGCCGTCTGCGCCAGCGCCGCATAGCGGTCTTCGTCGTTCATGCCTTCGGTGGCCTTGAGCGCGGCGGCCACGATCTGCGGCACGCCCAGCATCAGCGGCTTGTTGAAGACGCCGCCGAGCACCTTCACGTTGGCCACGCGCGGATCGCGCTTGAACCACACCGGGTGCGAGGTGCCGCCCCAGGGCAACGCCAATGCGGCTTCGTGCTGACCCGGAATCGACAGGTGGTACAGGCCCGCGTCGGGTTGCCATTCGACGTACTGGTTCTGCTCCAGGTAGAAGGCCTTGGACGTAGCCGCGTTCACCAGGATGGTCTGCGTCGACGCGATGGTCGGGCTGCCGCCCCAGAACACGGCGATGTCGAGCGTGTCGAGGCCCGGCGTTTCCAGGCACAGCTGCGCCGCGATTTCGCCGGTGGTGTACATCTGCGCCAGGCCGGGCGACAGCAGCAGGCCGGCCGCCGCGAACTTGGCGCCGTATTTCTGGTCGAGCGTGATGAGCCAGTCTTGTTCGCCGGTGGTGTCGGTGTAGTGGCAGCCGGCGGCCAGGCAGGCATCGACCACCTCGGGACCGAACTTGGCGAACGGCCCCACCGTGTTGAGCACCACCGAGGCGCCGCTGAAGAGCTCGGTGAGCGCCTGGACCGTGTGCGCGACCTCGACCACTTCGTAGTCCGCGGTCTCGATGCCGGGCACGTTCGACTTCATCGCGGCCTCGAGCTTCTCCGCGCTGCGGCCCGCCGCAATGAAGGGGATGTGGTACTCGCGCAGGTACTCGCAGACCAGGCGTCCGGTGTAGCCAGAGGCGCCGTAGACGATGACGGGTTTCTTCTTGCTGCTCATGTTTTTTGCTCCTTGTTGATCGCTCACATGCCCATGCCGCCGTCCACCGCGAGGCCCGCGCCGGTGATGAACCGGGCGGCGTCGGAGCAGAGGAAGACCACCACGTCGGCCATGTCGCCGATCTCGCCGAGGCGGCCCAGCGGCGTCTGGCCGATGACGTCGCCCACGGCGGCCTCGACGCTGGGCGCCAGCCCCGCGGCCACGATGTCGTTGGCGAGCTTCATGCCCATGTCGGTGGGCACGAGCCCGGGGTAGATGCAGTTGACGCGCACGCCGTAGCCCAGCTTGCCGGACTCCATGGCCGCCACGCGCGTGGCGCGGTCGACCGCCGACTTCGTCGCCGAGTAGCCAGCGATGGCGGGAAAGGCGATGGTGGCCGCGACCGAGGCGATGTTGACCACCGCCCCGCCGCCACCCGCGCTGCCGCCGGGGCGCATGGCGCGAAAGGCGTGCTTCATGCCCAGCAGCGTGCCGGCCACGTTCACGTCGAGCATGCGGCGCAGGTCGTCGCCGTCGACGTCGACCACCAGCGAGGTGATCTCGATGCCGGCGTTGTTGACCAGGATGTCGAAGCCGCCCAGCGCCTTCACCGTGGCTTCGGTGGCAGCCGCCCAGTCGCCGTCCTTCGTGACGTCGAGCGGGACGAAGCCCACCTTCGCCCCTTCGGCCGAGAGCCGCTGCGCGGTCTCCTTGCCCAGATCGGCGAGCACGTCGCCGATCATCACCGACGCACCCGCTTGCGCCAGTGCCTGTGCGATGCCCGCGCCGATGCCGCGCGCACCACCCGTCACCAGGGCCTTGCGCCCCGTCAAGTCGAACTTGGCCATCACTTGTCTCCTGTGGATATGTGTATGAGATGGAGCAGCCATGCTAGGAATCGACTTGACGAGTGTCAAGAATTTTTTTGACGACTGCCCAAATTTCGTAAAATGCCTCTGGAATGCACGTAGGAGGGATTTCCCACGCCGCGTGCTATGGTTTGCAATCACCAGGAAACACAGCGGCCGGCACTCTGCGGCCTGGCTAGAAATGACCACTCATTCACGGGTAAAGAAGCACGCCGGACGGGTGCAGAAGGCGCCGGCCGACAAGTTCGAGCAGCGCCGTGCCGAGCTCGGCGAAGCCGCCCTCACCACGCTGGCCACGCTCGGCTACGCACGCACCAGCCTGCGCGAGATTGCGCAGAACTCCGAGTTCTCGCATGGCGTGCTGCACTACTACTTCAGCGACAAGGTCGACCTCATCGTCTGCAGCGTCAAGCAGTACAAGGCGCGCTGCGTCACGCGCTACGACCACGCGGTCGACACCGCCACGACGTATGCCGAGCTCATGGAAGGCTTCCTGCAGAGCCTGGGCGACACGCTGCAGGGCGAAGGCCACGTGCACCGGCTCTGGTACGACCTGCGCTCGCAGGCGCTGTTCGAAGCGGCCTTTCACGACGACGTGGTGCAGATCGACAAGAGCCTCGAAGACATGATCTGGCGCATCATGAGCCGCTTCGCCGAACTCTCCGGCCAGGCACCGGGCCTGCCGCCCTCGGCCTGCTACGCCCTCTTCGACGGGCTGTTCCTGCAGGCGCTGCTCAAGCACCTCTCGGGCGACACCAAGGCCATCGCCGACATGCAGGCCGACGTGCGGCAATCGATCGAGCGGCTGTTCGCTGCGCCCGCCGCGCCGGCCTCCCGCAAGCGGCGCGCCTGACGCCGCCATGGCGCCGTTCAACACCGCCTACCGGCAGACGCTGCTCGCCGGGCGCCTCACCCTGGGCCTGATGACGCCGCTGGCGCGCCCGCCCGGCACGATGGCCGACCCCGCGTCCGAACTGCACCTGGCCCGGCTGGCCGACACGCTCGGCTTTGCCACGCTGTGGACGCGCGACGTGCCCGTGATGCTGCCCCAGGGCGAAGAGACCGCGGTGCTCGACGAGCCCTTCGTCTGGCTCACCGCGCTGGCCGCCGCCACGCAGCGCATCGCGCTCGGCACCGCCGCCGCCGTGCTGCCGCTGCGCCATCCGCTGCACGTGGCCAAGGCCGCGCTATCGCTCAACCGCCTGTCGAACGACCGCTTCATCCTCGGCCTGGGCTCGGGCGACCGCGAGGCGGAGTTCGCCATCTTCCAGCAGGACATCGCGCTGCGCGGCGACGTCTTCCGCGAACGCTGGAACCTCGTGCGCTCGGCCCTCTCGCCCGATGCGAACGAGCGCACTGCGTTGCACGAAGCCACCGGCGGCCACGACCTCATGGCGGCGCCCACCGCGCGCATCGGCATGCTGGTGGTGGGCTCGGCGCGCCAGTCGCTGCAATGGACCGCCGCCCACGCCGACGGCTGGGCCACCTACCACCGCGACGAAGCGCGCCAGCAGGGCCGCATCGGCCTGTGGCAGACCGCGCTGCGCGAACGCGCGGGCGGCGAGGCCAAGCCCTTCGTTCAATCGTTGCAGCTCGACCTGCTGGACGATGCCGACGCGCCCGCCGAGCCCATCGAACTCGGCCTGCGCGCCGGACGCCATGCGCTCGTCGACTACCTCGACCGCATGGAAGACGCCGGCGTCGCCCACGTGCTGCTGAACTTCGTGCGCAGCAGCCGGCGGCCCGCGCAGGACGTGGTCGACGAGCTCGGCCGCGAGGTGCTGCCGCGCCTGCAAGGCCATGCGCGCACACCGCCCGCCTGAGCCGGGCAGAATCCGGCGCTCGCCGTTGTCGCCCCTATTCCAAGGACTTTCCCCATGACCGATCTCTCGCACTTCCCCATCACGAAGAAATGGCCCGCGCAGCACCCCGAGCGCCTGCAGCTGTACTCGCTGCCCACGCCCAACGGCGTGAAGGTGTCGATCCTGCTGGAGGAAACCGGCCTGCCCTACGAGCCGCACCTCGTGAGCTTCGAGACCCAGGACCAGATGTCGCCGGAGTTCCTGTCGCTCAACCCGAACAACAAGATCCCCGCCATCCTCGACCCCAACGGCCCGGGCGGCCAGTCGCTGGCGCTGTTCGAATCGGGTGCGATCCTGCTGTACATCGCAGAAAAGACCGGCCAGTTCATCCCGAAGGACGCGGCGGCCCGCTACGAGACCATCCAGTGGGTGATGTTCCAGATGGGCGGCATCGGCCCGATGTTCGGCCAGCTCGGCTTCTTCAACAAGTTCGCCGGCAAGGACTACGAAGACAAGCGCCCGCGCGACCGCTACGTGGCCGAATCGAAGCGCCTGCTCGGCGTGCTCGACAAGCACCTCGCCGACCGCGCATGGATCATGGGCGACAGCTACACCATCGCCGACATCGCGACCTTCCCGTGGGTGCGCAACCTGATCGGTTTCTACGAGGCCGGCGACCTCGTGGGCTTCAGCGATTTCAAGAACGTCGCGCGCGTGCTCGAGGCCTTCGTGGCGCGGCCGGCGGTGGTGAAGGGCCTGGGCATTCCGAAGCGGGGCTGAGGCCCCGACGACACGCCGAGCAGCGCGATCAGTTCGCGCTCAAGTCCATGAGCATCCGCGACAGCAGATAAAGCCGCGGCACCACGCTCTCGACCTCGGCGTATTCCTCCGGCGTGTGGATGCCGCCGCCCACGATGCCGAAGCCGTCGAGCACGGGCACGCCGACACCGGCCACGAGGCTGGCGTCGGCGGCGCCGCCGCTGCTCTCGATGGTGAGCTTCTTGCCGATCTCGCCGTAGATGCCCTCGGCCATGCGCACGAGCTTGTCCGATGCGGGCGAGCGCGGCATCGGCGGCAGGCCGCGCACAAGGCGCACGCGCACCTCGGTCTCGGGGATCAGCTTGTTCTGCGCGATGCGCGTGAGGTCCTTCTCGACGCGGTCGAGCTCCTCGGGCGTGGCGGCGCGCACGTCACCCTTGGCGCTGGCTGACGCGGGGATCACGTTGGTCGGGCCGTTGGCCGTGAGCACCGTGAAGTTGACCGTGGTCTTCTTCGCCGCATCGGCCACCTTCGACAGTTGCAGCACCTGGTGCGCGACTTCCATCGCGGCGTTGCGGCCCGCCTCGGGCGCGACGCCCGCGTGCGACGCGAGCCCCTTCACCTCGATGAGCGCGGTGGCCGAGCCCTTGCGCTCGACCACGAGGCCATCGGCCGGGCGGCCCGGCTCGAGGTTCAGCGCCACGTCGTGCTGCTTGGCCACGCGCTCGATGAGTGCGCTGGTGCCGACCGAGCCCGTCTCTTCGTTGGTGTCGATCAGGAAGGTGATCTGGCCGTAGTCCTTGAAACCGATCTTCTGCAGGATCTTCAGCGCCTGCAGGCCGGCCACGACGCCGCCCTTGTTGTCCATCACGCCGGGGCCGTAGGCACGGCCGTCCTTGATGTAGAAGGGCTTGGCCGCGGCCGTGCCGTCCTTGAACACAGTGTCGATGTGGGCCAGGATGAGGATCTTCTTCTTGCCCTGGCCGGTCAGCGTCGCGACCAGGTTGGTGCCCGGGTGCGGCTCGGCGGGAAAGCTCTCGATGCGCGCGTCGAGCTTGCGCAGTTCGTCCGCCACCATCTCGCGCACCTTGGCCAGGCCCTCGGTGTTGGTCGAGCCCGAATCGATGTTGACCATGCGCTCCAGCAGCTGCAGCGTCTCGTCCCTTTGCTGCGTGGCGGCGTCGAGCACGCCCTGGTGCGGCTTCTGGGCCAAGGCGTTGACAGCAAGCAAGGCACTGGCCAGCACGGCGCTCTGGCAGGCGGCGCGCGTCCATGAACGCGGGGTGGAGCGAGGGTGCATGAGGAAGCCTGTTCTTTCTGTTGTGGAGGTTCGTTCGAAGCGAACCCCACACTAGCACCCGCTTCGCGAACGGGTCAAGCCGCGAGGCTCGGCGCCGGCGCCTCGGTGGCCTGCGCGATGCGCCCGGCCTTCATGTGGACGATGCGGTCGGCCACGTGAAAGTAGCGGTCGTCGTGCGAGATGACCACCAGCGAGTGCCCCTTGGCGCGCAGCTCGGGCAGCAGCTCGGTGTAGAACAGATGGCGAAAGGCCGGGTCCTGGTCGGCGGCCCATTCGTCGAACACCAGCACCGGCCGGCCTTCGAGGTACGCATGCACCAGCGCCAGCCGCTTGCGCTGGCCGGTCGAGAGGTCTGTGGTGCTGAAGGCGCCGTTCTTCACCGACACCTTGTGCGCGATCTCCAGCCGTTGCAGGTAGGGCAAGGCGGTTTCGGGCAGCGCCTGGTGGCCGCCCTCTTCGCCGGCCACGAGGTCTTCGAACAGGTAGAAGTCGGAGAACACGGTGGTGAAGAGCTGGCGGTAGTCGTCGCGCGTCTGCGGCGTCACGGCCTTGCCGTCGAGCAGCAGCTCGCCATCCACCGGCGCGTACAGGCCCAGCAGCAGCTTGATGAGCGTGGTCTTGCCCGAGCCGTTGTCGCCGACGACGAAGACGATCTCTCGCCGCCCGATGCGCAGGTCCACCGGGCCGAGCACGAAGGGCTCCGCGCCCTCCACCGCCGGGAACGCATAGCGCGCGCCGCGCAGTTCGATGGCGTCGTGCAGCACGGGCGCGGCGGGCGGTGCGTGCAGGTCCAGGTGCGGCTCGGGCGTGGCGAAGCGGGCCGACAGGTCGGCGATGCGCTCGAACGCGACCTTGGCGCGCCCCAGGTGCGGCAGCGCGCCCACCACCTGGTCGAGCGGCCCCTTCAGGAACAGCAGCACCAGCACGAAGCCGCTGAGCACGACCGGCTCGGTGTCGCGCAGCGCGGCCCAGCCCAGGATCAGCGCGATCAGGAGGAAGAACAGCGCCGAGCCGAACGACGACGCAAGCACGAAGGTGTTGATGGCGCGCCGGTTGATGTCGTGGATGCGCTCCACCGTGTGCGCCACCTGCTGCTCGTACACCTTGGCGCGGCGCGCGCGGTGCATGCGCAACTCCTTCGCGCCTTCGCTGATGCCGCGGTAGGCCTTGTGCAGCGCCTCTTCCTGCTCGCGCGCCTTGAAGAAGCCCGAGATGCCGCGCGCATGCGCCAGGCTCTGCACGGTAATGCCCACGAGCAGCGCCGCCAGCAGCAGGCCGAACAGCGGCGGCGACAGCCAGGCCAGGTAGCCCAGGCAGCCGAAGGAGACGGCCAGCGCGATCATGGTCGAAGCCATCATGAAGGCCACGTCGCTGATCATGTCGACGTCCTGCGTGAGCACGGGCATCAGGCGGTGCATGCGGTAGCGCTCGAGCGCATCGATGGGCGCCGCAAGAATCTTCAGCGCCAGGCTCTTGCGCACCTGCGCCACCAGCCGCTGGCCCACCACGTTGTTCGACATGTCGGAGGTGGCGCGCCCCACCAGCGCCGCCACGCACAGGCCGATGAAGGTCAGCAGCAGCCCGCCGGCCAGGCCGCCGGGGCGGTTGAGCACCTGGTTGATGGTTGCCAGCAGCGCGACGGTCGCGATGCCCGCGCCGATGCCGGTCACGGTCGACAGCGCGATCCACGGGAAGTAGGGCCGCAACAGCCGGACGAGTTCGGACGCGGGGGCGCTGGCGGGTGTGAGGTTCATGCGGCGGACGGTTCGTTGCAAAGGGAGACGGGCTCCCTGCAATGACGTTCGGCGCGCCTGCTTGTTTAGCAGGAAGGCGCGGCGCCTATTGCAGCAGCGGCTGCGCCCCCGCCTCGCGCGCGGCCTCCACCACCGAGGCGCCCGCCAGGGCCCACAGCGTCAGGGCCTCGTCGAGCGCGCGCACGTGGCCCGGGTCCTGGCCGAGCCAGGCCACGAGCTGCTCGGCGCGCTCGGGCGACGGTGCGTCGTGCAGCTCACGAAAAAGCCGCCAGGCCATGCTGAAGGCCGGATCGGAAGGACGGTGTCTCGGGAAGCTCATGGGGATTCGCACGCCTGCACTGCTGTCGATGAGTGAGTAGACGCTCCGTGGGGCACGCTGTTTAGGCGCGGGGCCTGCGTGGACTAAATTTCCGGCCCGCCGGCGCGTCTTCTGCTGCATGCCTGTGCGCCTTCTTCTTCACGCCACCTTCGGCCCCGCCCCGTGATCCCGCTGCTCGCGCCGATCTTCCAGGGCGAGTGGGCGCCCTACGGCGAAACGCTGGCCTGCGCCCCGCACCCGCCGCCCGACGCCGTGCGCGTGGCCGATCTGCTGGCCGACCCGACGCGCCTGCTGGCGCTGCTGCGCCTGAAGGCGCGCACGCTGCACATGCCGGAGCGCGACCTGCGCGCGGTCGCGTCCGCCTGGAGCATGAACTACCTGCACGCGCTGCTGCCGCCCGTGGCCGCCGCGGCGAGCCTGCTGCAGCACGGCTTTCCGGTCCGGCCCGAGCAGGTCTGGGTCAGCCTCGATGACGAAGACGGCGACCCGGAGTGCTTCCACATCGTCGAGCTCGGCACGCCGCGCCCCGGCACCGATACGGCGGCGCGCTACGACGTGCTGCTGTGGACGCACCTCGCGCCCCTGTTCGCGCGGCTGACGCAGCTCACGCGGCTGGCGCCCAAGATCCTCTGGGGCAACGCCGTGCGCTACCTCGAGCCGGTGCTGGAAGAAGGCCTGCGCATGAGCGGCCAGGCGCCCGCCGTGGCCGCCGACCTCGAGCACCTGCTGCACCGCCCGACCTGGCCGCAACCGTGCGGCACGCTGCGCGACAACCCGATGTGCATGCCCGCGCGCCGCGGCGTGCGCGTGACCGACCGCAGCGCGCCGCCCGTCACGCTGCACCGCCAGTGCTGCCTCTACTACCTCGTGCCGCGGCTGGGCTACTGCGGCGCGTGTCCGCTCTCGCCCGAGTTCGAACGGGAGCGCTGTGCAAGCACCGCCGACTAAACATCCGGCCGCAGCCCGCGTCTTCCTTCTGCATCCCACACACATCGACCACACCCCGGAGGTTTTGCTTGACCGCCCACGACACTGCATGGCGCTTTCACGCGCATCCCGAAGGCCGGGTGCTGGACGTCCGGCTGGAAGGCACCGTGCTCAGGGTCACGCCGCACGACGGCGACCGCCACGGCAGCACCTGGGCCCTGCGCGCGCAGCCCGGCACGCCGCGCCTCGAATGGCTGGGCGCCTGCGCGGGCGAGCCTGACGAAGCGCACCTGCTGGCGGCGATCGAGGCGACCTTCCTGCGCCACCCGGCCGCGCGGCAGCTCGCGCTGCAGTCGCCGCTGCCGACCGGCACGCGGCTGGTGGATGCGGGCATCGTCACGCCGGCCGAGGGCGCGCTGCCCACGGTCGCGCGCGAGGCCTTCTGGCAATGGCCGCGCGCCTGGCTGCCGCAGCCGCGCGAGCCCTTCGCGCAACGCTTCGTCGTCACGCAGGGCAAGCGCCATCCGCTGCGCCCCGCCAAACCGCAGGGCACGGTGTACCGCCGCCACATCCCGTGGCTGGGCCAGACGCTCACGCTCGACACGGTCGACATCGAACGCGACCTGCCTGCCTTCCATCGCTGGATGAACGACCCCGTGGTCGCGCATTTCTGGGAAGAGGAAGGCGACCTCGCGCGCCATCGCCAGTACCTGGAAGGCATCGCGGCCGACCCGCGCGTGACCGGCCTCGTCGGCCGCTTCAACGGCGAGCCTTTTGGCTACTTCGAGGCCTACTGGGCCAAGGAAGACCGCATCGCGCCCTTCTATGACGCGGCCGACCATGACCGAGGCTGGCACGCGCTGGTGGGCGAGGCGCGCTTTCGCGGCAAGCCCTTTCTCACGGCCTGGATGCCGTCGGTGTCGCACTACCTCTTCCTGGACGACCCGCGCACGCAGCGCCTGGTGATCGAGCCGCGCGCCGACAACGAAAAAATGATCCGGAGCCTGGGCCGCTGCGGCTACGCCCATGTGAAGGAGTTCGACTTTCCGCACAAGCGCGCCCTGCTGGGCGTGCTGTGGCGCGAGCGTTTCTTCGGCGAGGCGCTGTGGATTCCGCGCGCTGACCCCACCGCCGCTTCGCCGGCCCCGGCTCGTCGACACGAGCCATCCCTGGAGGACATCCATGCAAATCCATGACCTGATCGGCGTCGGCTTCGGCCCGTCCAACATCGCACTGGCCATCGCGCTCGACGAGAAACGCCAGAAGGGCCACTTCGTCGATGCGCTGTTCATCGAGAAGCAACCGGGCTTCGTCTGGCACCGCAACATGCTGCTGGACAACGCGCACATGCAGATCTCGTTCCTGAAGGACCTGGCCACGCTGCGCAATCCGTCGAGCCGCTTCACCTTTTTGAACTACCTGCATGAGAAGGAGCGCCTGCAGGACTTCATCAACCTCAAGAGCTTCTTCCCGAGCCGCCACGAGTTCAACGACTACCTCGGCTGGGCCGCGGCGCAGTTCGAAGACCGCTGCGCCTACGGCGAGGCCGTGTTCGAGGTGGTGCCCGAGATGAAGGGCGACGAGGTCTCGCTGCTGCGCGTGCGCTCGCGCGACGCCAACGGCGCGGTGCGCGAGCGCCTGGCGCGCAACCTGGTGGTGAGCGTGGGCGGCGTGGCCAACATCCCGGCGCGCTTCCAGCCCCTGCGGGACGACGGCCGCGTGTTCCATTCGAGCACCTACCTGGAGGCCATCGCCCGCCATCCCGGCGCCGACCGCATCGCCATCGTGGGCGCGGGCCAGAGCGCGGCCGAGATCTTCATGGACCTGCAGTCGCACCCCGCGAAGCCGCAGGTCGACCTGATCATGCGGGCGCGCTCCATCAAGCCCTCGGACGACAGCCCGTTCGTGAACGAGATCTTCAACACCGACTTCACCGACTTCGTGTTCAACCGCTCGGTGAACGAGCGCGCCGAGCTGCTCGAGGAGTTCTGGCACACCAACTACGCCGCGCCCGACCTGGAGCTGATCCAGCAAATCTTCAACGTGTTCTACCGCCAGCGCGTGGCCGGCTCCACGCGCCACAGCTTCCTGCGGCGGCATGAGGTGTCGGCCGTGCGCGCCGCGCAGGACGGCATCCACCTGTCGCTGCACGACCTGAACACCGGCGCGCGCCACGACAAGGCCTACGGCGCCGTGGTGCTCGCCACCGGCTACGCGCGCGACGCGCACCGCACGCTGCTGGCACCGCTGGCGCCTTACCTGGGCGATTTCTCGGTCGACCGCGACTACCGCGTGCAGGGCACGCCGGCGCTGCGCCCGGGCATCTTCCTGCAGGGCGCCTGCGAGACCAGCCACGGCCTGAGCGACACGCTGCTGTCGGTCACCGCCATCCGCTCCGACGAGATCGGCCAGGCGCTGCTGAACGCCACGCCGCGGCACACCGCGCAGGCGCCACAAGCGCCCGCCGCGGAGCGCCCCGCCCACGCCGCGCCCGTGGTCTAGCCACGGAAACGCAAGGCTTCGGTGCTACACTCAATAAGAATAGTTCTTATTCACCTCATCCCCGGGGTCACCGAAGCCAGCGCCCTCGCCTCCTCTTCATCGGCGCGCACCAGCCATCGGCCCAGGGGTCCTTTGTCGATGCTTGCGAGAAGGCGACCGGATGCGCGACCTCGTCCAGGAACTTGTGTCTCACTACGCGGACTTGCGCCGGCAGCTCACGCGCGACCTGCGCGACCCGCACCATGCGGCCGACATCGCGCAGTCCAGCTTCGAGCGCGTGTACACGCACACGCTCGGCCTGCGTGACGGCGCCGCCATCGAGTCGCCGCGCGCCCTGCTGTTCCGCGTGGCGCGCAACCTGTGCATCGACGAAGCCCGCCACCGCAAGGTGGCGCAGGAGTGGGCCGTCTCGCATGCCGTCGTGGGCACGCACCTCACGGCCCCCTCGTCCGAATACGTCGTAGCCCAGCACCGCGTGCTGCGCCGCGTGGTGGAAACCATGGAACAGCTGCCGCCGCGCCGGCGCGAGGTGTTCCTGCTGTTCCGCGCCTACGGCCACTCGCGCGCCGAGATCGCGCAGCGCCTGGGCATCACCGAGATGGCGGTCGCCAAGCACCTGCTGCGCGCCACCATCGACTGCTCGCGTGTGTTCGCCGAGCTGCGCCATGAACTGATCGAGCCGCAGGCGGTGAACAGCCACGCCGGTTTCGACACCGCACTGGCCGAAGACTTTTCATGAGCCGTGCGGCCACAGCGGTCGTTCCGCGTGAACGGCTGATCGAACGCGCGCTCGCGCTCATCGTCGAGGACGAGATCGCGCCGCCGAGCCCGGCCGCCAACAGCGCCCGGCTCGCGCTCGACCAGTGGCGCACGCGCTCGCCCGAACACGCCGCCGCCGTGCGCGAGGCGCGCGAGCGCTGGAACGCGCTGGGCGGCATGGCCGACGACCTGCGCGCGCACTTCGACGAGCCCGTGCCCGCACCGGCCCCGCGCAACCCCTCGCGCCGCAAGATGCTGCTGTCGGTCGCCGGGCTGCTCGGCGCCGGCGTGGTCGCGGGGCGCGGCGTGCAGTGGTACTGGCAGCAGCCCGTGTTCCAGGCGACGTACCGCACGCCGAACGCGCGGATGCTCAAGGTCACGCTGGCCGATGGCGCCGATGCCTCGGCCGGCAGCCGCCTCGACCTGGCGCCCCAGAGCGCCGTCGACGTCACGCTCTACCGCCGCCGCCGGATGATCGACATGGCGCGCGGCGAGGTCCGCTTCGACGTGGCGCCCGACGCCGACCGTCCCTTCGTGGTGCGCACGCGCGAGGCGATCATCGAAGTCGTCGGCACCGCCTTCACCGTGCGCGACCGCGGCGGCCCGATCACCGTGGGCGTCGAGCACGGCCATGTGCGCGTGCAGGTGCTGCGCCACGCCGGCACCGAACGCAGCGGCGAAGTGGTCGACCTGCGCGCCGGCGACATGCTCGAGGTGCGCGACGGCCACGCCGATCCGGTGCGCCAGGCCGACACCGCCGCCCTCTCGGCCTGGCGCGACGGCTGGCTGGTGTTCGACAACACGCCGCTGGGCGACGCGCTGGCCGCGGTCAACAGCTACCGTAGCGCGCCCATCGTCGGCGCCGACGCCCGCATCGACGCGATGCGGCTCTCGGGGCGCTTTCGCACCAACGACTCGGCCGGCCTGCTCGACGCGCTGCCGGCCATCCTGCCGCTGGTGGCGGTGGCCCGGCCCGACGGCAGCGTGCGCCTGCAGGCGCGCTGACCCTGGTGCGCCCGCCGGCGCGCCGCTCCCTCTTTCCGCTCGTTTTTAGCCCCGCATCGACGCGGCGGCCGATGCCTTGTCACGGGCCTGTCTCTCTTTTTCGAGTTCAAACGTCTTACATCCAGAAGCACCCCGCATCCGATCGACGGCTGCGGCGCGCCCCCGTTTTCATGCCGCACCGATTTATTTGTCTGGAGCCTTCACCCATGCGTTTCTCGCCTCGCCACCAACTCCTGAGCGCCGCGCTTGCCGCGGCCTTCGGAACCGCCCTTGCCAGCTGGAGCGGCCTCGCCGCCGCCCAGGGCGCCGACCAGGCCGCTGCACAAGCACGCGACATCAACGTCCCCGCCCAGCCGCTGGGCGCCGCGCTCAACGAGCTGTCGCGCCAGACCGGCGTGCAGGTGCTCGCCGCCGGTGACGTGGTCTCGGGCCTGGCCGCACCGGCCGTGTCGGGCCGCCTGAGCTTCCAGCAGGCGCTCGACCGGCTGCTGGCCGGCAGCGGCCTGGTGGCGGTGCGCAACGGCCCCACGCGTGTCACCATCCAGCGCCAATCTACGGCCGGCGCTTCCACGCTGCCGGCCGTGACCGTGGCCGCGCAGGCCGCCACCGACGGCACCACCGAAGGCACGGGCTCGTACACCACGCGCGCCGCCGCCGGCGCCACGCGCATGGACCTGTCGCTGCGCGAGACGCCGCAGTCGGTCAGCGTCATCGGCCGCCAGCAGATCGACGACCAGAACCTCGTCACCCTCGAGGACGTGCTGCGCCAGACGCCCGGCATCGTGGCCGACCGCAACGACGAGCGCGTGACCTTCTCCTCGCGCGGCTTCGCCCTGAGCACCATGATCGACGGCGTGCCCACGCTGGGCTTCAACAGCGTGGCTGGCGAGTCGAGCATGATCAGCACCGCCTTCTACGACCGCGTCGAGGTGATCCGCGGCGCGGCCGGCCTGCTCAACGGCGTGGGCTCGCCTGGCGGCGCCATCAACCTCGTGCGCAAGCGCCCGACCTCCGAATTCGCCGGCCACATCTCGGGCGGCATCGGCAGCTGGAGCCGCTACAACGCCGAGATCGACGTGGGCGGCCCCCTCAACGCCGACGGCACCGTGCGCGGCCGCTTCATGGCCTCGCGCACCGACGGCAAGAGCTTCATCGAGAACAAGAAGCGCAGCGAAGACGCGCTGTACGGCATTCTCGAAGTCGACCTCGCGGCGGGCTCGCGCCTGTCGGTGGGCTTCGAGCACCAGAAGACCGCCATCGACGGCGCCAACTACGGCCAGAGCCCGCTGTTCTTCAGCAACGGCCAACGCACCAACCTGCCGCGCTCGTTCAACTCCAGCGCCCCGTGGAGCTACTGGGACATGTACTCCGACAAGGTGTTCGCCAACCTCGACCAGCGCCTGGGCGCGGGCTGGCAGCTGAAGGTGGACGCCAGCTACCTCAAGAGCAAACGCGAGCGCGCCTCGGGCGACCTGAGCATCTACCGCGCAATCAACGCGCGCACCGGCGCCTCCACCATCGACATCCGCGAGAACCCCGCCGAAGGCGCCAACAAGGCCCTCGACGTGCACCTGAAGGGCCCGTTCGAGGCCTTCGGCCAGACGCACGAGGCCGTGGTGGGCATGAGCTACAACACCTACGACGCCACCGTGTACACGCGCGGCGCCGTGCCGCGCATGATCGACCGCCGGCCGCTGAACTTCTACCAGCTGCAGAGCTTCCCCGAGCCGACCTCCTTCTCGTACCCGCTGTACACGGCGCCGCTGAACACCACCGAGAAAGCCATCTACGCCTCGACCCGCCTGAAGCTGGCCGAGCCGCTGTCGCTCATCGTCGGCGCGCGCGGCACCTGGTACAAGTCCGATGCGTCCACGCTCGACTGGACCACCTGGCGGCGCACCGGCGTGAGTTCGATGCGCGAGAACGGCGTGGTCACGCCCTACCTGGGCGTGGTGTTCGACGTGAGCAAGGAACTCTCGCTGTACGGCAGCTACACCGACATCTTCCAGCCCAACACGGTGCGCGACCGCAACAACTCGCTCATCGCTCCGCAGCGCGGCAAGAACATCGAGCTGGGCCTGAAGGGCGAGCACTTCGGCGGCAAGCTCAACACCAGCGCCGCGATCTTCAAGACGCGCGAGACCAACCTGGCCGTGATCGACACCGGCGCCGGCTCGCTGCTGCCCGACGGCGGCATTCCGTACCGCGCGGTGCAGGGCGCCAAGAGCAAGGGCTTCGAGCTCACCGCCGCCGGCGAGGTGCTGCCGGGCCTGCAGATGCTCGCGGGCTACACCTACCACGCCAAGCGCGATGCCGACGGCGTGCTGCTGAACCCGCAGTACCCGCGCCGCCTGTTCCGTGTGGCCACCAGCTACCGCCTGCCGGGCGAGTGGAGCAAGCTCACCGTCGGCGGCAGCGTGAGCTACCAGAGCGGCATCTACTACGACGAGTTCAACGAACTCGGCCGCGCCTCGCAAGGCGGCCTGACGCTGTTCGGCCTGATGGCGCGCTACGACATCAACAACCGCCTGAGCGCCTCGCTGCACATCGAGAACCTCGGCGACAAGCGCTACTACAACGGCCTGGGCGCCTACAACGGCTACACGCAGGGCAACCCGCGCAACGCCTGGCTGAAGCTCAGCTACAAGCTCTGACACGCACCAACGAAATGAAATAGGGCGGCACCGGCAGAAGGGTGCCCTTGACGCACGACCCGGCTGCCGGGTCGTGCGTTTTTTTATGCCCGGGTCTCAGGCCGCGAGGGCTTCGGCCTCGCCCAGTCGCTCGCCCAGTTGCGTCAACAACACCGGGCTGCGCAGGATCACGTGGTGGTCCTCGTCGAGCGCCGCGGCGCTCGCGAGGTCCGGCCGGCCCAGTTGCAGCGCGAGCGCGGCGCGGTCCGCCGCCGGGCGCCGTGCGATCCACCAGCACTCGGCGCGACATCGCAGCGGCACGAGCGCCTCGGTCTCGATCGCCTTCAGCTGCTGGCTCACGAGGAAGATGCGGGCCAGCTCGTCGTCGGGCAGGTTCGCGTGCGCCGGCATCTCCAGCGCATCGCCACGGGCCTGCGCCTTGGCACGCGCCTGCGCGATCAGCGCAGCCACCGTCGCCTCGTCGCAGACGAAGTCGTCGATGTCCAGCAGCCCGTCCAGGCGCGCCGCAGGCCAGGCCGAGGCGACGAAGTCGGCGAAGTCGCGGCGGCCATCGTCGTCCACCGTCTGCAAAGGCGCGTCGGGCTCGGGCACATAGGGATCGACCAGCCCGAGGAACGCCACGGCCTGCCCTGCGCCCTCGAGCCGCGCGGCCACGGCCGCCGCGAGCGCGCCGCCGAGCGACCAGCCCAGCAGGTGGTACGGCCCCTGCGGCTGCACGCCACGGAGCATGCGGGCGTAGTCGTCGGCCATGCGCGCCAGCGACACGTCGCGGTGCGCGGGATCGGCGAGCATGCGGCACGGCAGGCCGTACACGGTGCGCACGCCCTGCAGGCGGCGCGCCAGCGGCGCGTAGTCGTACACCGTGCCCAGCGCGGCGTGCAGGCAGAACAGCGGCGCCGCGCCGGGCACCACGGCGTTCAGGGCCACCAGCGACGGCGCCTCGGCACGCCCGCCCAGCAGCCCCGCGATGGTCGGCGCGCGCAGGAAGTCGTGCAGCTTCAGATCGAGCGCCGGCAGGCCCAGGCGCCGTGCCTGCGCCATCACCTTCAGGCTCAGCAGCGAATCGCCGCCGAGTTCGAAGAAGTTGTCGTCGCGGCCCACGCGTGCCACGCCCAGCACCTCGGACCAGATGCGCGCGAGCGCCTGCTCGGCGCTGCCGCGCGGCGCGTCGTAGCCGTCGCCGCCGGCGAACACCGGCGCCGGCAGCGCATGGCGATCGACCTTGCCACTCATGTTGAGCGGCAGCGTGTCGAGCACGACGATGGCGGCCGGCACCATGTGCTCGGGCAGCAGCGCCGCGAGGCCGGCACGCAGCTGCGAAGGCTCGATGCGCTCGCCCGCCAGCGGCGAGACATACGCCACCAACCGCGCGCCGCCCGCGCCGTGGCTGGCGACGACCACGGCCTCGCGCACCTGCGGCAGCGCCAGCAGCTGCGCCTCGATCTCTCCGAGTTCGATGCGAAAGCCGCGGATCTTCACCTGGTGGTCGATGCGCCCCAGGTAGGCCATCTGCCCATCGGCCTCCCAACGCACGAGGTCGCCCGTGCGGTAGAGCCGGCCGCCCGGCGCGCCGAAGGGGTCGGCCACGAAGCGTTCGGCGCTCAGGCCCGCGCGCTGCAGGTAGCCGCGCGCCAGACCGTCGCCGCCCAGGTACAGCTCGCCGGCCACGCCGGGCGGCACCTGGTTCATGGCGCCGTCGAGCACGTAGGCCGTGCGGTCGCCGACGAGGCGGCCGATGGGCATGTAGGCCGCGTCGAAACCCTCGCCCGGCGCGGCCTTGGCGATCATCGGCGTGATCACCGTCTCGGTCGGCCCATAACCGTTGACGATGCGCGGCGGCTTCAGCACCGACTGCACCAGCGCGAAGCTGGTGCGCGGCATCGCCTCGCCGCCCACGGTGTAGGAGCGAATCGGCAGCCGGCTCGCGGCCTCGCCCATCAGCTCGGCCATCTGGTGCAGGTAGCCGGGCGTGAAGCAGGCGATGGTGATGCCGTGGCGGGCAATTTCGGCGCAGGTGCGCTCCACCGGCCAGACCTCTTCGTCGCGCGGCATCAGCGCCGCGCCGAAGGCCAGCGGCACCCAGGTGCGCTCGTGCGCGCCGTCGAAGTTGATCGACGCGAACTGCAGCTCGCGGTCCTCCGGCGTCATGCCGTAGACCTCGCCGATGGACTGCACATGCATGGCCAGCGGGCCGTGCGCCACGGCCACGCCCTTGGGCTTGCCGGTCGAGCCCGAGGTGTAGATCACATAGGCCAGGTGGTCGCGGTGCACCGCCACGCCGGGGTCATGTGACGGGCCACTCGACAGGTCCAGCGTGTCGAGCGTCAGGGCCTTCACACCGGGCAGGCCGATACGGTCCAGCACGGCGGCATCGTCGGCCAGCAGCAGCGCGACGCCGCTGTCTTCCACCATGTAGGCCAGGCGCTGCGGCGGATACGCCGGGTCGAGCGGCACGTAGGCGCCGCCCGCTTTCAGGATCGCGAGCAGCGCCACGACCATGTCGGCCGAGCGCCGCATCGCAAGACCCACGCGCACTTCGGGCCGCACGCCCGCGCGCACGAGGTGGTGCGCCAGCCGGTTGGCACGCGCCTCCAGTGCGGCGTAGCTCAGTGTGCGGTCGCCGAAGATCAGCGCGGTGGCCTCGGGCCGCAGTGCGGCCTGGCGTGCCACCAGCACATGCACCGGCGGAGTGTGCTGGTAGGCCGGCGTGTTCTCGCCCCAGGCCTGCAGGCGCTGCGCCTCGTCGGCCGCGTACAGGTCGAAGGCCACGACGGGGTGCGTGGCCGCTTGCGCGAGGTCGTCGGCCACGCGGCGCACCGCGTCGTGCATGTACTGGCACACGCGCGCGGCACCGACCGATGCATCGATCTGCGCGGTCAGCGCGAAGCCGTCGGCGCGTTCGTTCACCGACAGCGCGAAGGCGTAGTTCGAGCGCTCCTGCGCGCCGAGCGTCTCGATGCCTTCCCAGCCGCCGGCATCGGCACCCGCCTCGGGCGCCTGCGCCACATAGCGGTAGTTCAGCAGCGTCGAAAACAGCGGCGTGCCCTTGGGCACCGCGCTGCAGCGCTGCGCGAGCGACAGGCTCGCGTGCTCGTGGTGCAGCAGGCCGGCCAGCGCGGCGTGCGTCTGGCGCACGCAGGCCAGTGCATGGCTGCGACCCAGCGTCACGCGCAGCGGCAGCGTGTTGATCATCATGCCGAGCGCGCGCCCCGCGCCCTCGCCGCCTGCGAGCCGGCCGAACAGCACGGTGCCGAACACCACGTCGTCCTTGCCCGTGGTCTTGGCCAGCACCAGCGCCCACGCCAGGTGGAACAGCGTGGCCGCGCTCACGCCGCTGCGCTGCGCCTGCGTGCGCACGGCCTGCGCCAATGCCGCGTCGAGTTCGAGGTGCGCTTCTTCCACGGCCGTGCCGTCGCCGCGCGCATCGAACAGGTCGAAGGGCGCGGTCGGTTCACGCACGTCGCCGAGCATGCGGCGAAAGAACGTCTCCTGCTCGGCCACGTCGGCACCGAGCCGCGCCTGCGCGACGAAGCTGCGGAATGGCACGGGAGCGGGCAGCGCGTCGGCGCGGCCCTGCAGCAGCAGCGTGATCTCCTCGACCAGCAGGTCGCGCGACACATGGTCGAGCGCCAGGTGGTGGCTCGGCAACTGCAGCAGCCAGCCACCGCCCGCCGCGTCGTGCGCGGCGATGGCGCGCAGCATCGGCGCGCGGCGCACGTCGAGGCGGTAGTGGCCGGGGCGCACATGCGCTTCGAGCTGCGCGGCAACGTCGCCTGCAGCGGCGTCGATAGCCAGCCATTCGATCTCGGCGGGCGCATGACGGTGCACCACCTGCACCGGTTCCGCCAGCCCTTCCCACAGTACGGCGGTGCGCAGCATGTCGTGGCGCACGATGACGCGGTTCAGGCAGTCCATGAACGCGTGGAGCCGCGCCTCGCTGTCGAAGCGCATCTGCAGCGACTGCACATAGACGTCGCCCTCGGCCTGCATCAGGTGATGGAACAGCAGGCCTTCCTGCAGCGGCGCGAGCGGGTAGATGTCCTGGATGTTGGCCGCGCCGCCCGGCACGGCGGCTTCGATGCGGCGCAGCTGCGCGTCGTCGAGCGCGACCAGCGGCAGCATCTGCGGCGTGAGCCAGGTGCAGCCGTTGGGAATCGCGTTGTCGGGCACCACCGGCGCCGGGCGCGGCGAGGCACCGGCCTCCAGCGTGGCGCGCGCGAAGTCGGCGAAGCGCGGGTTCTGGAACAGCGTGCGCACCTGCGCACCGAAGCCCTGGCGACGCAGCCGCTCGAGCAGCTGCATGGCCAGCAGCGAGTGGCCGCCGAGTTCGAAGAAGTTGTCGTTGCGGCCCACGCGCGGCGCGCCCAGCACCTCGGCCCACACGGCGGCCATCGCCTCCTCGGCCGCGCCCTGCGGCGCTTCCCAACTGTCGGCTGTAGCAGCGAACACGGGCTCGGGCAGCGCGGCGCGGTCGACCTTGCCGTTGGCGTTCAGCGGCAGCGCCGCGAGCACCGTGATCGCCGACGGCACCATGTACTCGGGCAGCACCTGCGCCAGCCCGTCGCGCAGCGTGAAGGCCTCGACCGGGCGTTGCGCGTCGAGGCTCGACACGTAGGCCAGCAACAGCGCACCGCCTGCACGCTCGCGCGCGACCACCACGGCCTCGCGCACGCCGGGCTGCGCGCGCAGCCGCGCCTCGACCTCGCCGAGTTCGATGCGGAAACCACGCACCTTCACCTGGTGATCGAGCCGCCCCAGGTACTCGAGCTGCCCGTCGGCGCGCCAGCGCACGAGGTCGCCCGTGCGGTACAGGCGCCCGCCGTTCGCATCGAAAGGGTCGGCCACGAAGCGCTCGGCGCTCAGGCCCGCTCGGTTCAGGTAGCCGCGCGCCAGCCCCGCACCGCCGAGGTACAGCTCGCCGGCCATGCCGGGCGGCACCAGGTTCATGTCGGTGTCGAGCACCACGGCGCGGCGGTCGCCCACGGGTGCGCCGATGGGCAGGTAGGCCGCGTCGAAGGTGGTGCCGGCATAGGCCTTGGCGATGGTCGGTGTGATCACCGTCTCGGTCGGGCCGTAGCCGTTGATGAGGCGTGGCGGCTGCAGCGTCTGCATCACGCGCTCGCAGGCCACGCGGCCCATGGCCTCGCCGCCGACGGTGTACGAGCGCAGCGTGGGCACGCGCCCGTCCTCGCCGAGCTCGTCGGCCATCTGCTGCAGGTAGCCCGGCGTGAAGCAGACCACTGTGATGCCGTGGCGCCGCATCTCTTCGCGGCTGCGGTGCACGGTCCACAGCTCCTGGCTGCGCGGCATCAGCGTGGCGCCGAAGGCCAGCGGCGTCCAGATGCGCTCGTGTGCGCCATCGAAGTTGATCGACGCGAACTGCAGCTCGCGGTCTTCGGGCGTCATGCCGTAGGCGCGGCCGATGGTCTGGATGTGCATGCTCAACGGGCCATGCGCCACGGCCACGCCCTTGGGCTGGCCGGTGGAGCCCGAGGTGTAGATCACGTAGGCCAGGTGCCCGGGATGCACCGCGACATCGGGTGCGTCTTCGGGCCCGCTGTCGAGCACGCCGCCATCGAGCAGCAGCGCGGGCAGCGCCTGCATCGACGCGCCCAGCCGCTCGCGCACGCGCGCCTGCGTGAGCAGCAGCCGCACGCCGCTGTCGGCCGCCATGAAGTCGAGCCGCTCGGGCGGGTAGTCGGGGTCGAGCGGCACATAGGCCGCGCCCGCCTTCAGCACGCCGAGCAGCGCCACCACCATCTCGGGCGAGCGCTCCACCGCGAGGCCGATGCGGTCCTCGGGCCGCACGCCCTGCGCGATGAGGGCGTGCGCGAGCCGGTTGGCACGCCGATCGAAGTCGCGAAAGCACATCGGCACGCCGTCGACGATCAGCGCCGTGGCCTCGGGCCGCAGCGCGGCCTGGCGCTCGACGAGCCGGTGCACTGGAACCTCGTCCCAGGCCGTGTCCCGGCCCTCGCCCCATTCACGCAGCTGGGCGTGCTCCTGCGGACCGAGCAGCGCCACGTCGCGCAGCGTGCGCGACGGGTCGTCGGCCAGCTGGCGCAGCACCGCGACGTAGTGCGCGGCCATGCGCTCGATGGTGGCGGGCTCGAAGATCGCGCGGGCATAGGTGAAGCTCAGGCCGAGCGTGCCGTCGACCTGCTCCAGCGTGTCGAGCGCAAGTTCGAAAGGCGCCGCCTGTTCGTCGAGTTCGCAGGGCTCGATGCGCAGGCCTTCGAGCCGGTCGAGCGCGCCCAGGTCCTGCTGCCGGTGATTGAAGATCACCTGGAACAGCGGCGGGTGGCTCAGGCTGCGCTCGGGCTGCAGCGCCTCGACCAGCTGTTCGAACGGCAGATCCTGGTGCGCCTGCGCGCCCAGCGCCGCCTCGCGCGCCTGTGCCAGCGCCTGGGCCAGTGTGGTGTGGCCGGCCAGCTCGGCGCGCAGCACCTGCGTGTTGACGAACAGGCCGAGGATGCCGGCCGTCTCGGGCCGGTCGCGGTTGGCCACGGGCACGCCGAGCCGGATGTCGCTTTGTCCCGTGTAGCGGTGCAGCAGCGCCTGGAAACCGGCCAGCAGCACCATGAAGAGCGTCGCGCCCTCGGTGCTCGCGCGGCGGCGAAGCGCCTGCGTCAACTCATCCGGCAGTTCGAGCCGATGGCGTGCGGCGAGGTACGGCCCCTGCGGCGGACGCGCGCGGTCGGCGGGCAATTGCAACAGCGGCTGCTCGCCACCGAGCCGCTCGGTCCAGTAGGCGAGCTGGCGTTCGCCCTCGCCTGCTTCGAGCCAGTGGCGCTGCCAGGCCGCGTAGTCGGCATACTGCAGCGCGGGCGCGGGCGCGGGCGCGGGCGGCACGGCGGCGTCGTTCCCTTGACGGTGCACCTGGTACAGCGCGCCGAAGTCGTCGACCAGCAACTGCATCGACCAGCCGTCCGACACGATGTGGTGCATCACCAGCACCAGCAGGTACGCGGTCTCGCCGGTGCGCAGCAGGCCCACGCGCAGCAACGGGCCGTTCGCCAGGTCGAAGGGCGTGCGCACAAGGCGCGCAGCCTCGTCGCGCACCTGCGCGGGGTGGGCGCGCAGATCGGCTTCGCGCAGGTCGAGCACCGCCTCGGGCGACACGGTCTGCTGCGGCACGCCGTCGTCGCTCACGCCGAAGCGCGTGCGCAGCGACGGGTGCCGCGCCACCAGCGCCTGCAGGCTCGCGCGCAGCGCCCCACAGTCGAGCGCGCCATGCAGCGTGAGTGCGGCCGTGATGTGCTGCGCCGTGCTTTCGGGGTCCATCTGCCAGAGGAACCACTGGCGCGCCTGCGCGTACGAGGCGGGCCGCGGCGCACCGGGCACGGCGGCCGGGTCGGGCACGATCGGCAGGCGGCCGAAATCGATGCCCTGCGCACGCAACGCGGCGATGAATTCCTTCTGCCGCGCCGGCGGCAAACCCGCCAGCCGTTGGGCGATGGCCCTACTGCGTTCGCTACTGCTCACTCAACCCCCCAGACTTTCCAACAATGCATCCATGCGATCGAGATCGCTCTCGGCCTGCGCGGCCTGCTGCGCCTGCGCCGGCCCTTGCGCGTCGAGCGCCTGCGCGCAGGCCGCCAGGTCGGGCAACTCGAAGTAGCGCTGCAGCGGCAGGTCGATGCCCATCTGCGCCTTGACCTGCTGGCGCAGCTTGAGCACCGCGAGCGAATGCCCGCCGAGCTCGAAGAAGTTGTCGCCGCGCCCCACGCGCGACAGCCCCAGCACCTGCGCCCACAGACCAGCCAGCGCGGTTTCGGTGGCGCCCTGCAGCGGCACGTGGGCGCGCTCTTCCGCCGCCTCGGGCGGTGGCAGCGCCTGCCGGTCGACCTTGCCGTTGGCGTTCAGCGGCAGCCCCTGCGGCATCGCGACGATGACGCTCGGCACCATGTAGTCGGGCAGCGCCGCCGCCAGCCCCGCACGCAGCACCGCGGGGCGCAGCGGCTGGCCTTCGGCGCCGGCCGCATAGGCCACCAGCCGCGCACCGCCCGGCCCTTCCTGCGCCAGCACCAGGGCCTGTCGCACGCCGGGCTGCGCGAGCAGCTGCGCCTCGACCTCGCCGAGTTCGATGCGAAAGCCCCGCACCTTCACCTGGTGGTCGAGCCGGCCGAGGTACTCGAGCTGGCCGTCGCCACGCCAGCGCACGAGGTCGCCGGTGCGGTAGAGCCGCCCGCCGTGCCCATCGAACGGATCGGCGACAAAGCGCTGCGCCGTCAGGCCGGCCTGGTGCAGGTAGCCGCGCGCCAGCACCTCGGCGCCGACGCACAGCTCGCCGGCCACGCCGACGGGCACGGGGTTCAGTTGCGCGTCGAGCACATGCAGCCGCGCGCTCGATGCGGGCGTTCCGATGGGTGGCAGGTCTTCGTCGCCTGCGCCGTCGAGCACGAACTCGCTCACCACATGCGTCTCGGTCGGCCCGTACTGGTTGACGAGCCGGCACTGCGATTCGCGCGCCAGCCACTCGGCCAGCGCGGGCGTGCGCTTGAGCTGCTCACCCGCGGTGATGACCTGGCGCAGCGCCGGCAGCCGGCGGCCCGAGGCCAGCGACTGCTCGGCGAAATGCTGCAGCACCGAGAAGGTGAGGAACATGCGTTCGACGCCTTCTCCGTGCACCAACGCCTCGAGCGCATCGAGGTCGAGCCGCTGCGCGTCGGTCGTCTGCACGAGGCAGCCGCCGCCGGCCAGCCCGCTGACCATTTCCTGGAACGCCACGTCGAAGCACGGCGACGCGAACAGCAGCGTGCGGCTCGCGCCCGGCAGGCGTTGCAGCTGCCACGCGATGAGGCGCGCCACCGCGTCGTGGCGCATCGCCACGCCCTTGGGTCGGCCGGTGGAGCCTGAGGTGTAGAGCACGTAGGCCAGCTGCTCGCCATGCACCGGCACCGCCGGGTCGTGGTCGGGCCAGGCGGCCATGCCGTCGTCGGCCGCGTCGAGGTCGAAGGCCAGCCGCTGCACGCTCGCTGCGTCGGGCAGGCGCGGCATCAGCGCGCGGCGCGTGAGCAGCAGCGAAGCGCCGCTGTCCTCGACCATGTAGGCCAGCCGCTCGGGCGGGAACGCCGGGTCGAGCGGCACGTACGCACCGCCGGCCTTGAGCACGGCGAGCAGGCCGACGACGGTTTCGGCCGAGCGATCGACGGCGATCGCGACCGGCATGTCGGGCCGCACGCCCTGCGCGATCAGCCGGTGCGCCCAGCGGTTGGCGAGGCGGTTGAGTGCGGCGTAGGTGAGGCGATGCTCGGCTGCGACCAGTGCCAGTGCGTCGGGGTTCGCCTTCGCTTGCTGTTCGATGAGGTGGTGAACGGGCACGACCGCCTGCGGTGCGAATGCACCGCGCGACCATGACGACAACCGCTCGCGCTCGGCCGCATCGGCCAACGTCAGCTGGCCCACGACCTGCGCCGCATCGCCGGCCAGCGCCAGCAGCGCCGCGCGCAACTGGCCCACAAGGGCCGTGGCCTGTGCTTCGTCGCACACGTCGAGCGCATGCACGAGGTCGATGTGCAGCGCTGCATCGTCGTGCACCATCAACGTCAGCGGGTACGAGGTTTCTTCCTGCGTATGCACCGCGCCGAAGCTCAGGCCGGCCGCCGCGTCTCCGCGCAAGGCCGCATCGACCGGGTAGTTCTCGAACACCACCAGCGTGTCGAACAGCCCCTGCCCGCCCAGCCCGGCCCAGGCCTGGATCTCGTGCAGCGGCGTGTGCTCGTGTTCGCGCGATGCGACCTGCGCCGCCTGCAGTTCGCGCAGCCATTCGCCCACGGGCTGGCCGGGTCGCAGGCGCGCGACCACGGGCAGCGTGTTGATGAACAGGCCCAGCATGCGCTCGGCGCCCGGCATCTCGGCGTTGCGGCCGGCGACGGTGGCGCCGAACACGACGGTGCCGGTGCGCGTGCGCTGGCCCAGCAGCAGCGCCCAGGCGGCCTGCACGAAGGTGTTGAGCGTGACGTGCGCGGCGCGCGCGGCCTCGCGCAGGCCGCGCGTGGCGTCGATGTCGAAGGCCAGGCGCTGGCGGGCCTTGCCGGGGCGCGGTGCCACCGGCGGCACCAGCGCGGTCGCCAGGCGCGTCGGTTCTTCCACGCCGGCCAGCACGCGGCGCCAGTGCGCCTCGCCGGCTTGTGCGTCGCACGCCGCGAGCCACGCGATGTGGTCGCGGAAACGCCCGGGTGCAGGCTCGCCGGCCTGCCCCCCATAGCTGCGCAGCACCTCGGCCAGCAGCTGCGCCACGCTCCAACCGTCGAGCAGCAGATGGTGGTAGGTCCAGACGAGGTGATGCCGCTGCGCCTGCGTGCGCGCCAGCGCGATGCGCATCAGCGGCGGGCGCGCGAGGTCGAAGCCGTTCGCGCGCTGCGACGCGGCCAGCCGCGCCAGCGCGCACTGCATGTCGGCGCTCTCGCGCAAGTCTTTCACCGCCCACGGCATCTCCGCGCCGCGCGCCACCCATTGCAGCGGCGTGGCGCCGTCGGCCAGGAAGCCGCTGCGCAGGATCTCGTGGCGCGCCAGCACGCGCTGCCATGCCGCGTGGAAGCGCTCGGCATCGAGGCCGTCGATGTCCATGCACAGCTGGTTGATGTAGGCCTCGCCCTGCGCATCGACCAGACTGTGGAACAACATGCCCGACTGCATCGGCGAGAGCGGGTAGAGGTCTTCGAGTTGCGCCACGAGCAACGGCAGCGCATCGAGTTGCGCGGCGTCGAGCCCGGCCAGCGGGAAGTCCGACGGGGTGACGCCGAAAGCACCCGACGTGCAGTGCGCGATCAGCGCCTCGAGTTCGTCACCGAAGCGATTCACCCAGCCCTGCACGTCGTCGGATGCATGACGCGCCGCGCTGAAGTCCACGGTCAGTTGCAGCGCACTGTCGCGCACCTGCGCGTTGACGCTGAATTCGTGCAGCAGCGGCGCGCTCGCCGCGACGGGTTCGCCGGCGTCTTCGGATGCGAGCGACCATGCAGCCTCAACCGCACCGTCGACCTGCCCCAGGTAGTTGAAGACCAGCTGCGGGCGCGGCAGCGCGCGCAGTGCCCGTTGCTGTGCGTCCGCGCCCAAGTGCATCAGCACGCCATGACCGAGCCCGCGTTGCGGCACGCGGCGCAGGTCTTCCTTCACGCGTTTGATCGCATCGCCCCACGCGCCCAGCGGATCGAGCCGCACGGGGAACAGGCTGGTGAACCAGCCGGTGGTGCGCGACAGATCGAGTGCCTTCTCCGCCGGCAGGATGTCTTCGCGGCCGTGCCCTTCGAGCAGGATCGCGAGCTGCGCGTGCCCGCTCCAGCCGCACAGCGCGCGCCCGAGCGCGGTGAGCAGCAAGTCGTTGACCTGCGTGCGGTAGGCGGCCGGCGCCGTCTTGAGCAGTGCCTGCGTGCGCGCGCGGTCGAGCTGCCACGCGATGCTGGCGCGGCGCGCCACGGTGTTCACGCCCTCGGGCCGCGCGCAAGGCAGCGCGAACGGCACGTCGGCGAAGGCCTGCCAGTGCGCGAGTTCGCCGCCCATCGCGGCAGCCTCGCCCTGCAGCGCGCGCGCCCAGGCCTGCAGGCTGGCGCTCTTCGGCGGCAGCACGACGGGCCGGCCGTCGCGGCACTGCGCGTACGCGGTGGCCAGGTCGTCGAGCACGATGCGCCACGACACGCCATCGACCACGAGGTGGTGCGCCGCCAGCAGCAGGCGCCAGTCGCCGCCGGGCAGGCGGATGACCAGCGGACGCAGCAACGGCCCGTGCGCGAGGTCGAGGCTGCGCTGCGCCTCGTCGCACAGCGCGGCGATCTGCGCGGGATTCGCTGCATCGCGCACCCAGAGCCATTCCTCGCGCCAGCGCGCCGGCAGAGCCTCGTAGGCCTGTTTCCATCGGCCATCGCCCGCGCGATGGAAGCGCAGGCGGAAGGCGTCGTGGTGCTGCACCACGGCCGCCAGCGCGGCTTCGAGCGCGGGCACCGCCAGCGGCTCGCGGCCTTGCAGCAACAGCGACTGGTTCCAGTGGTGGCGCTCGGGCATGTCGGCCTCGAAGAACGCGGCCTGGAACGGCAGCAGCGGCACCTCGCCTTCGGCTGCGGTCTGCTCGGCCTGCACCGCGGCGCCCACGGGCTCGGCCACAGCCGCCTGCCCGGCGACGGTCTGGCGCTCGAACATCTGGCGCGGCGTGAGCTTCCAGCCCGCCGTGCGCAGCCGCGACACGATCTGCAGGCTCAGGATCGAATCGCCACCGAGTTCGAAGAAGTTGTCCTGCCGGCCCACGCGCGGCAGGCCCAGCACCTCGGCCCAGACGGTGGCGAGCGCCTGCTCGACCGCGCCCTCGGGCGCTTCGTAGGCCTGCGCCCCGCCGCGCTCGGGCTTGGGCAGCGACTTGCGGTCGATCTTGCCGTTGGCGTTGAGCGGCAGGGCCGGCAGCACGCACAGCAGCGCCGGCACCATGTACTCGGGCAGCACCTCGGCCAGGCGCGCCTTGAGCACGGCCGCATCCACCGCCGCACCGGGCTGCGGCGATACGTAGCCGACCAGCCGCGTGCCGCCCGGGCCTTCGTCGGCCACCACGACGGCCTCGCGCACCTGCTGCTGCGCCAGCAGCTGCGCCTCGATCTCGCCGAGTTCGATGCGAAAGCCCCGCACCTTCACCTGGTGGTCGATGCGGCCCAGGTAGGCCAGCTGGCCGTCGTCGCGCCAGCGCACGAGGTCGCCCGTGCGGTACAGGCGCTCGCCGCTGTCGCTGAAGGGGTCGGCGACGAAACGCTCGGCCGTGAGGCCCAGCCGGTGCAGGTAGCCGCGCGCCAGGCCGATGCCACCCAGGTACAGCTCGCCGCCCACGCCCGGCGGCACCGGGTTCAGGCCCGCGTCGAGCACATATGTTCTGCAGCCCGCGATGGGGCGGCCGATGGCGACGTGGTTCAGCCCGTCGGCGCGGCAGGTCCAGTGCGTCACGTCGATGGCCGCCTCGGTCGGGCCGTAGAGGTTGTAGAGCCCCGCGCCCGGCAGGCGCTCGAACACCTTCGCCTGCGCCTCGGCGGGCAACGCCTCGCCGCTGCAGACGATGCGCCGCAGGCTGGTGCAGGCCTCGATGCCGTCGTGCGCCAGGAAGGCCTGCAACATCGAGGGCACGAAATGCAGCGTGGTCACGCCGTGCGTGCGGATCAGCTCGACCAGGCGTGCCGGCTCGCGGTGATCGCCAGGCGCAGCGACGACAAGGCGCGCGCCCTGCATCAGTGGCCAGAAGAGTTCCCACACCGACACGTCGAAGCCGAACGGCGTCTTCTGCAGCACGGTGTCGGCGTCGCCCAGCGTGTAGGCGTCCTGCATCCAGGCCAGGCGGTTGTACAGCGCATTGTGGCGGTTGGCCGCGCCCTTGGGGCGGCCTGTGGAGCCCGAGGTGAAGATCACGTAGGCGAGGTTTTCGCCATGCAGTGCGACCTGCGGGCACGCTGTGGATTCGCCGGACAAGTCGAGCGCATCCAATGCCAGCAACTGCACATGCGCCGCCACTGGCAACGCTTCACGCAGGTGCGACTGCGTGAGCAGCAGGGTCACGCCGCTGTCTTCCAGCATATAGGCGATGCGTTCGCGCGGCAGCTCGGGGTCGATGGGCACATAGGCGCCGCCGGCCTTCAGGATTGCCAGCAGCCCCACCACCATCTCGAGGCTGCGCTCGGCAGCGATGCCCACGGGCATGTCGGGCCGCACACCGAGGCCGATCAAACGATGCGCGAGCGCGTTGGCGCGCGCGTCGAGTTCGCCATAGCGCAGCACCGTGTCGCCGAACACCAGCGCCACCAACTCCGGCTGCTGACGTGCCTGCGCTTCGATGAGCCGGTGCACGGGCTGCATGTACGGGCGGTGCGGCAGGTTCTCGCTCCACGCACGCAGCCGCGCCTCGTCGTCCACATCGGTGAGCACGAGGTTCGCGAGCACGCGGTCGGGGTCGTCCCACATCGCCTGCAGCACGCGCTGGTAGGCGCGCACCAGGCGCTGCGCCGTCGTGGCGTCGAACAGGTCGGTGTTGTATTCGAGCCGCCCGCGCACGCCGTGCGGGTCGATGTAGAAGTCCAGCGACAGGTCGAACTTGGCACCCGCGTCGTCGAACTCTTCGAGCTCGGCGCGCACGCCCGCGAAGTCGAGCGCGACGGCCTCGCCGGCCATCTGCACGCCGAACATGGCCTGGAACAGCGGGCTGCGCGCGGGATCGCGGCGGTCCTTGCGGCTGGCCAGCAGCACCTCGAACGGCAGGTCGGCATGGTCGAGCGCGGCCAGCGCGTCGGCGCGCACCTGCCGGCACACCTCGCGCAGCGTGCGCCGGGGCGCGAGCCGCGCGCGGAACACCTGCGTGGTGATGAAGAAGCCCAGCAGGTCCTGCACCTCCTCGCGGTGGCGGCCTGCGTTGGGCACGCCGATGGCGAAGTCGTCCTGCCCGCTACAGCGCGACAGCAGCACCTGCCAGGCCGCGAGCAGCACGACGAACGGCGTGCAGCGTTCGGCGCGGCAGAAGGCCTGCAGCGCCGCCGCGAGGGCCGGCGGCAGCTCGAAGCCCAGCGCGGTGCCGGCGAAGGTCTGCTGCGCGGGGCGCGCGCGGTCAGTCGGCAGGTCGAGCGACGGCACCTCGTCGCCGAGGTGGCGGTTCCAGTGGTCCAGCTGCGGCGCGAGCGCCCCGCCCTGCACGCGGGCGCGTTGCCACACCGCGAAGTCGGCGTACTGCACGGGCAGCGGTGGCAGCTGCACCGGGCCGCCGCTGCGCAGCGCCAGCGCGTAGGCCGCGCCGAGGTCGCGCGCCAGGATCGGGTTCGACCAGGCGTCGGACACGATGTGGTGCAGGCAGACGGTCAGCACATGCCGGTCGTCGGCCAACTTCGCGAGCCGCGCCACCAGCGCGGGCGCGCGGCCCAGGTCGAACACATGCGTCGCGGTGCGGCGCACGAGTGCATCAACCGCGGCCTGCTGCGCTTCGGCGCCCTGGTCCGAGAGGTCGATGCGCTCCAGCGCGAACGGCACCTCGGCCTGCACCACCTGCATCGGCACGCCGTCGTGCTCGTCGAAGTGCGTGCGCAGGATCGCGTGGCGCGCAACGACCGCCTGGAACGCGCGTTCCAGCGCATCGGCGTCGAGCGCGCCGGTCAGCCGGAACACACGCGGCAGGTTGTAGGCCGTGAGCCCGGGCTCGAGCTTCTGCAAGAAGCACAGCTGCTCCTGCGCATACGACAGCGGCACCGCCTGGCCGTCGTGCACGGTGCGGGTGATCTCGTCCATGGCGATGCTCATGCGGCCTCGCCCACGGCTTCGTCGGCGAGGTCGCGCTGCCGGTGCGTCTGCGCCAGCTGTTCGAGCGCGACGGCATCGGCGCTGGCCTCGCGCAGCACGGCGGCGAGCGCCGCCGGCGTCGGGTGATCGAACACCACGCCGGCCGCCACCTCGACCTGCAGCAGCTTACGGATGCGAGCGACCAGCTTGATGACCTGCAGTGAGTGGCCGCCGAGTTCGAAGAAGTCGTCTTCCACGCCGACCGGGCCGCTGCCCAGCAGCGTGGCCATGCCGTCGGCGAGCAGCGCTTCGAGCGCGTCGCGCGGGGCCTTCACTGCACGCTGCGGCGCTTCGGCCGGAGCCGAGGCCGCCAGCGCGAGCCGGTCGATCTTGCCGTTCGGCAGGCGCGCGAAGGCGCTCACGGCCGTGCAGCTCGCGGGCACCATGTGCGCGGGCAGCAGCCCGGCGATTTGCTCGCGCAGCGCGCGGCCGTCGGCCGCCTCGCTGTCGCCGACGAAGAAGGCGGCGAGCGTGGTCGCACCGGCTGCATCGGGCACGGCCAGCACCACCGCCTGCCGCACGCCGGGCCGCGCCAGCAGCGCCGCCTCGACCTCGGCTGGCTCGACGCGGTAGCCGTGGACCTTCACCTGGTGGTCCGCGCGCCCCGCCAGGCGCAGGCCGCCTTCGGGCAGCACCCACGCGAGGTCGCCCGTGCGATAGAGGTGCTCGCCTGCGAGGAACGGGTCGGCGACGAACACGTCAGCGTTCGCGCGGTTCAGGTAGCCGCGGCACAGCTGCGCACCACCGATGTAGACCTCGCCCAGCCCACCCGCCGGCACGAGGCCGCGCGACGCATCGAGCACGCGCACGCGGTTGTTCGCGAGCACGCGCGTCAGCGGCAGCTGCTCGGGCACCGGCGCGCCGGGTTCGACGGCATGCACCATGACGCCGACCGTGGCCTCGGTCGGCCCGTAGTGGTTGTAGATGGCGCACTGCGGCGCCAGCCGCGCGATGCGCTCGACCAGCGCGCGCGGCGCGGCCTCGCCGCCCAGCACCAGCGTGCGCGGCAGGCAGGGCGTGGCGCTTTCGAGCAGCGCCTCGAGGTGCGAGGGCACGATCTTCAGCGCGTCGACGGCGTGCGTGCGCATGAAGCGCGCGAAAGCCTCGGCGTCCTTGGCCTCGTGCGGCGCCGCCACGACGAGGCAGGCGCCGTTGTGGAACGCGCCGAACAGCGCGGTGTTGCCCAGGTCGGCCGCCACCGAGCTGGTGAGCGCCCAGCGGCGGCAGGTGTCGAGCTGCATCGCGGCCGAGACGGCTGCAACGTAGTTCTGCAGCTGGCCCTGCTCGACGGCCACGCCCTTGGGCGTGCCGGTGGAGCCGGAGGTGTAGAGCACGTAGGCGAGGTCACTCGGTGTGGCGATGTGCGACGCGGCTTTCGCTTCGGGCAGCGTGGTCGCATCGGGCAATGCGGCGTCGATGGTGAACACCGGCTTCGCATCGGCCAGCACCGCCGCGCGACGCGCCTCGGGCCAGTCGGGGTCGAGCGGCAGGTAGGCGCCGCCGGTGCGCCAGACGGCGAGGATCGCCACCGGCAGGTCGAGCGCACGCGGCAGGTTCAGCGCGACGATCGCACCGGGCGTCACGCCCTGCCCTTGCAGCCAGTGGGCGATGCGACCGATGCGCTGGTCGAGTTCGCGGTAGCTCAGGCGTTGCTCGCCCGCTTCGAGCGCGGGCGCGTCGGGCGTTTCGGCAGCCCAATGGGCGATGCGCTGGGTGACCGTCTGTGTGCCGACATCGGCCACGGCCTCTTGCGACTGCAGCAGCAGCTCGCGCTCGCGCACACCGACCAGCGGCAGCGCACCGAGCGCAGTGCCGGGGCGTTCGACGATGGCATCCAGCAGGCAAAGGTATTGCATCAGCAGGCGCTGCGCCGCCACCTCGCTGTGGCGCGCGGCATCGGCATGCACCGAGAGCGCGGCGCCATCAATATCCCATGCGATCTGCAAGGCGAGTTCGAAAGTCGACAGCGGCCCCGGCAACGCAGCCAGTTGCCATTGCGGATCGACGCCATGGCGACGCGGCCGCTCGTGGCACGCGAAACCGACCGCGAGGTGCGCGCCGATGCTCTGTGCATCGACGGCCCAGTACTCCTGCGCCTCGACATGCGCGGCCAGCGTGCCGTCGACGTTGTCGAACCAGTCGGCAAAGCGCGTCTCGGGCGCGGTCTCGACGATGAGCGGCAGCACCTTGTCGAACACGCCGACCGCACCCTGCATCGGCGGGTAGTCGCGGCGGCAGTCGTGCTGCCAGCCGGCGACGAAACGGCCGGTGCCGTCCAGGCGCGCGAGCAGCAGCCACCAGACGGCCTGCAGCAGCGCGTCGGGCTGTGCGCCCAGCGTGTCGGCGCAGGCGGCAATGCGGCCTGCAAAACCGGCGTCGATGGATTCTTCGGCCTGCACGCGCGCGGCCTGTTGCGCGACAGCAGCTTGCCGGCCGACGAGGCGCGGCGGCGTGAGCGAGGACGCCTGCGCGAGGTAGCGCTGCCAGTAGGCGCGTCCCTCGGCGGCGTCTTCGCCGTCGAGCAGGTCCTGGCGCCAGGTCACGAAGCGTGCATACGGGAACACCTCGGCCGCATCGAAGCCGTTCGCGTCCGCAAAGGCCGTGGCGATCTGGTCGAACAGGTGCTGCAGGCTGCCCCGGTCGCCGACCCAGGCGTGAACGGAAAGCGCCAGCGTGTGGCGCGCCTCACCGGTGCGCGCGAGCCCGGCACGGACCATCTCGCCGCGCGCGATGTCCAGCGGCGCGGCCTGCAGGTTCGCCAGCCAGTCGGCCAAGGCAGCTTCAGGCGCATCGCGCAGGTCTGCGTCCGCCCAGGCCAGCAGCGTCATCCCGTCGGTGTACTGCTGGCGCAGGCCGCGGTAGCCCGGCACCGCGCGGATGGCGCTGCACAGCGCGCCGTGCGCGCCCAGTACGCGCGCCACCACGTCGCACAGGCGCGCAGCGTCGAGCCCGCCCTCGATGTCGGCGCGCAGCAGCAGGCGCGGCGCATCGGCCGGCACCGCGCGTTGTTCGGGGCTCAGCGGGAAGGTCGTGTCGTCGAAGTGGTCGGTCATGGTCGTCATTTCGTTCAGGCGCCCTGTTCGTCGGCCAGGCGGGACTCGGCAACGCGCGCGCCGTCGTCGAGCGCGGCGCGGTCGAACATCGCACCCATCGCCACCACGATCTTTCGCGGGCCCTCGAAAGGGTCGCGTGCATGGGCGGCGAGCATGTTGTCGAGCATCACGACGTCACCCTGGCGCCAGTCGAAGCGCACGGCGCAGGCCTCGTAGGCCTGGCCGACGATGGCCATCGTTTCGTCGGCGATGGGCGAGCCGTCGCCGTAGGTCACGTGGCGCGGCAGGCGCTCGACGCCGCCCATGGCCAGCAGGTCTTCGCGCACCTGCGGCTCGAGGCAGGCGACGTGGTGCAGCTGCACCTGGTTGAAGAACACGCGCTCGCCGGTCAGCGGGTGGCGGATCACGGCAGGGCAGCGGGTGCGCGTTTGCAGCGTGTCGCCGTCGAACCAGCGCCATTCGATGCCGGCGGCGGCCAGACGCGCCTCGACGTCTTCGCGGCGGTCGGTCTTGTAGAAATCCTGCCAGCTCACGTCCAGGCCGGGCGTGAAGGTGCGCACGTACTGCAGCCCCTTGCGCTCGAAACCGGCCACCACCTCGGCCGGCAGGCGGCGCAGCATCTCGCGGCAGTCGACGATGGGCGTGGCGCCGCCCACGGGCGACGGCAGCTCGCAGAAGAACCACTGCTTGCGCGGCCAGCGGTCCAGGTGCGCACTCTCGTTGTGGAACAGGATCATCTGGCGCTCGGGGTACGGCGTGGAGCGGTAGGTCTTCTTGCCGCCCTCCTTCTTCGGCAGGTCGCCGTAGCTGCCGTACAGCTCGGGCTCGATGGCTTCGGCAAAGGCCTCGAAGTCCTGCGGGGTCTTCAGGCCGAAATCGCGGAACAGGATGCCGCCGTGCCTGGCGACCAGCATCTCGATGTAGTCGGCCTGGCCCTTGGCCCAGGCGACGGTGTCGAGCTCGGGGCTGGTGGCCTGCAGCACGATGGGGAACTCGGCGCCGGGCTTGAGGAACGAGGTCTGCACGGCGGGCCGCGCGGCGGCGCGCACGGGCGCGCGGCCGGCGCCCAGGGCGTCGAGCTTTCCGAGTTTGTCCAGTTTCGAGGCCGGGCGGACGTTGGGAGCGTTTGTCATGGCGATGGATTCCTCCGAGGGCATGGGGGCCAGCGCGTCGATCGGCCGGCCGGGTGTGGCGACGATCCGCTCCAGCAGCGCATGCCACGAAGCGGTGAAGGTTTCGACGGTCTCCCGCCGGTAGAGGTCGGTGGCGAACACCCACTCGGCGGTGAGCGCGCCGTCGTGTTCGCTGGCGAACACCGCCAGGTCGAACTTGGATTCGTTCATCTGCTGGGGCAGCACCTCGACCTCGGCGCCTTCGATGGCGAACCGGATCTCGGGCGTGTTCTGGAGCACGAAGAGCACCTGCACCAGCGGGTTGCGGTCGCGTGCGCGCGGCACGCCCGACAGCTCGACGATGCGGTCGAAGGGCACGTCCTGGTGGTCCATCGCGGCCAGCGTGTCGGCCCTGGTGGCGGCCAGCCATTGCGCGAAGTCGGTGCCTGTCTTCGCACGGCGCGAGCGCAGCGGCACCACGTTGACGAAGAAGCCGAGCAGCCCTTCGAGGTCCGGGTGGCCGCGGCCCGCGACGTCGGTGCCGATGACGATGTCGTCGGCGCCCGAAGCCTGGTGGAAGAACAGGAAGAACGACGACAGCAGCAACGTGAACAGCGACGTGTCCGACGCCCGCGCGAGCGCGGCCAGCGATTGCAACAGCGGGGGCGACAGCGTGAGCCGCACCGAGTCGCCGGCGTGCGTGGGCACAGCGGGGCGCTGGTGGTCGGGCTTGATGCCCGAGGCCTGCGGTGCGCCCGCCAGCCGCTCGCGCCAGAACGCGGCCTTCGGCGCGAAGCCGTCGGAGGCCAGAGTGCGCGCATACCAGGCGGCGTAGTCGACGTACTGCACGGGCAGCGGTGCCAGTGCCAGCGGCTGGCCGCGCCGCGCGCGCTCGTAGAACGCGGCCAGCTCGCGCGCGAACACGGCGATCGACCAGCCGTCGAACACGATGTGGTGCACCACGAGCACCAGCACATGCTCGCGCGCGGCCATGCGCACGACGGTGGCCTTGATCAGTGGCCCTTCGGCCAGCGCGAGCGGTGCACGCACGAGTTCATCGAACAGGGGGCCGTAGCGCGCGCCGTCGTCGAGTGCGATGACGGGAATGTCGAGCGGCGCGCCGGGGCGCACGACGGCCATCGGCTCGCCGTCGTCGTCTTCAGTGAACACGGTGCGCAGCACCTCGTGGCGCGCCACGATGGCGTCGATGGCGGCGCGCAGCGCGCCGATGTCGAGCTCGCCGTGCAGCGCGAGGCCGGCCGACATGTTGTAGGCCGCACGGCCGCTGCGGTTGGCGGCGTCGGTGAGGCGGTCGACCAGCCAGAGGCGGCGCTGCATCGGCGACAGCGGCAACGCACCGCCGCGCGCCACGGGCGTGATCTCCATCGCGCTGCGCTGTGGCGCGGCGGCGGTCGAGGCGACACCGAGCCGCGCGGCCAGGCCGGCGATGGTCGGCGCCTTGAAGAACTCGCTGGGGTGCAGCTCGGTCGCGTAGCACTTGCGCACGCGCGACAGCAACTGGATGGCGACGAGCGAGTCGCCGCCGAGCTCGAACAGGTTGTCGTCCACGCCGATGGGCGCGATGCCCAGGCGCTCGGTCCACAGCGCGGCGAGCGCGGTTTCGACCTCGCCCTGCGGCGCGACGAACGGGGTCTGCAGCGCGGGCCTTGGGTGGGCCGCGCCTGCGGCAGCGGCCGGTGCCTCGTCGCCGAGCAGGTCGAGCATGCCGTTGTCGAGCGGGCCCAGGCGCGTGGCCAGGTCGGTGGTCGAAATGACGGTCTGCGCGCGCGCCGGGCCGTTGACGATGCGCTCGAAGACGCGCGCGCCTTCGGGGCCGTCCATGCCGATGTCGTCGGGCACGTCCATGTGCGCGGCCATGCCCAGGCCGCGCCAGGCGTCCCAGTTGACCGAGAACACCGGGAACGCGCCGAGCCGCTCGTGCGCGACGGCCACGGCGTCGAGGTAGGCGTTGGCGGCGGCGTAGTCGCTCATGCCCAGGCCGCCGGCCACGCTGGAGATGGACGAGCACAGCAGCACGAAGTCCAGCGGCTGGCCGCGCAGCGCGTCGAGCAGCACGCGCGTGCCGCGCACCTTGGTTGCGAACACGGTGTCGACCTGCGCGCGCGTGCGCCCGGCCATCATGCCGCCGCCCGCATCGCCGGCGGCGTGCACGACGCCGTGCAGCGGGCCGAAGCGATCGTTCGCCTGTGCGAGGACGGCGCGCATCGCGTCGGCGTCGGACACGTCGGCCGACACGGTGAGCACCTGTGCGCCGAGCGTTTCGAGTTCGAGCAATTGCTGTAGCCGCAGCTTCAGAGCGGCGGGCGTGCTGTCGGCCGCAACCAGTGCGAGCCATTCCGCGCGCGGCGGCAGCGCGATGCGGCCGAGCAGCACCAGCCGCGCCTGCCACTGCACGGCCAGGTGCTTCGCCAGCGCGAGGCCGACACCGCCCAAGCCGCCGGTGACGAGATAGACGCCCTCGCGGCGCAGGCGCGGCTGCACGGCAGCGGTCAACGTCGCGGGCTCGTAGGTCCTGATCCAGCGGTGCGCACCACGGCAGGCCACCAGCGGCTCGCCGGGCTCGGCCTGCAGCGCCGCGGCCTCGGCCACGATCTGCGCGACCAGCCGGCCTTCGGCATCGCTCTCGGGCGCAGGCAGCACCACGTCGATCACGCGGCAATGCACGCACGGGTACTCCTGGCCGATCACCTTGCCGATGCCGCGCAGCGTGGCCTTCTCGGGGCACAGCGGCTCGGTGCCGGTGACGTCTTCGAGCTGGTTGGCGACGACGGCGAGCGGCAGTGTGCGCTCGCCGGCTTCGAGCGACTGCACGAGCGCGAGCAGGCTGAAGAAGCTGCGCTCGAGCAGCTCGGCCTGCGGCTGTTGCGCGGGCAGCGCTTCGTCGAGGCTCCACAGGTGGTAGATGCCGGCGATGGCGCCGAAGTCGGCCGCGATCTCCGTCTGCAAGCGGGCGTGGTCGTCGCGTGCGCCGGGGCGCAGCGTCCAGTGGCCGTGGCCCGTGCGCGCGAAGGCGCTGCCGCGCTCGGCCAGCACCACGGTGCGGCCCTGCGCACGCAGCTGGCGCACGAGGTGGCCCGTGAGGCTGCGGCTGTCGCCGAGCACGAGCAGGCAGCCGTCGGCATCGCTTGAAGGCGCGAGCACCAACGGCTCCGTGCGCTGCCACGAGGGCACGTAGAACGCGTCGGCGTTGGTGCGTTGCACCGCCTTTGCGGCGTCAGGCGCTTCCACCCAGTAGCGGCGGCGCTGGAACGGATACGCCGGCAGCGGCACGCGCCGACGCGCGGCGCCCGCGCGGCAGGCGGCCCAGTCGATGTCCACGCCCGCCACCCACAGCTGGGCCAGCGTCTGCGCGATCTGCTGCGCGTTGCGCGCCTGTTGCTGCGGGTGCACCTGGCTGGCGAGCACGCCGGCGGCGGTGTCGGCCAGCGGATGCTGGCGCGCCAGGCCCGCCAGCGTTTCGCCGGGGCCGACTTCGAGCAGCACGCGGCCCGGCACCTGCAGCAAGGTGCCCACGCCGTCGGCGTACTGCACGGTGCCGCGCAGGTGGCGCGCCCAGTAGGCGGGGCTCATGGCCTCTTCGGGCGTGATGAGTTGGCCCGTGACGTTCGAGACAAAGGGGATCGTCGGTGGCCGGCGCGGCACCGAGGCGATGAGCGCTTCGAGCGGCGCGAGCAGCGGCTCGGTCATCGCCGAGTGCGAGGCGATCGACACATGCAGCCGGCGCGGCAGGTGGCCCGCCGCGCGCAGCCGCGCCTCGGCGGCCTCGACCGCCTCGCGCGGGCCGGAGATCACGCTCAGCTGCTCGGCATTGGCGGCGGCGAGGTCGCAGCCCGGCGCCAGGAAGGGCGCGAGCGCGGCTTGCGACAGCGGCACGGCGGTCATCGCGCCGGGCGGCATCGACTGCAGCAGGCGTCCGCGCAGGGCCGCGACACGCAGTGCATCTTCGAGGCGGAACACGCCCGCCAGGCAGGCGGCGACGTACTCGCCCAGGCTGTGGCCCATCATCACCGCGGGCCGCACGCCGCGGCGCATCCACCACTGCGCCATCGCGTACGCGACGACGAAGAGTGCGGGCTGCGCGAGCGCGATGTCGAACAGCCGCGCGTCGGCCTCGGCTTCGCCGCCGGGCGCGGGGAACAGCACGGTGCGCAGGTCGAAGCCCAGCTCGGGTTGCAGCAGCGCGCAGCAGCGGTCGATGTCGTCGCGGAAGGCCGCGTCGTCCTCGTAGAGTGCGCGGCCCATCTGCGCATGTTGCGTGCCACCACCGGGGAAGAGGAAGACCACTTCGGGTGCCTGCGCGGGTGCGGCGCGCACGGCCAGTCCTTCGCCCGCCGAGAGCAGCTGCACGGCCCCTTCGGCGTGGTCGGCCACCACGGCGCTGCGATGCTCGAAGACGCGGCGGCCCGCCTGCAGGGTGTGGGCGACGTCGGCGAGCGGCAACGCGGGGTGCGTGCGCAGGTGATCGGCCAGTTGCTGTGCGGCCTGGCGCGTTGCGGACGCACTGCGGGTCGACAGCGGCAGCGCCTGCCAGCCTGTCGTTGATTCGGACGCAGCGACGGGCGGCGCCTCTTCCAGCACGACGTGCACATTGGTGCCGCCGATGCCGAAGGAGCTGACGCCCGCCCGGCGCGGCGTGTCGCCCTCGGGCCAGGGCTGCGCCCCGGTGTTCACGCGGAACGGGCTGTTCGCGAAATCGATCTGCGGGTTCGGTTGCTCGAAATGCAGGCTCGGCGGCAGCGTGCGGTGGCGCAGCGCCAGCGTCGCCTTGATGAGCCCCGCCACGCCGGCTGCCGCATCGAGGTGGCCGATGTTGGTCTTGACCGAGCCGATGGCGCAGTAGCCGCAACGCCCGCCATCGCCACCGTCGGCACGGAAAGCCTGCGTGAGCGCGGCCAGCTCGATCGGGTCGCCCAGCGTAGTGCCCGTGCCGTGCGCCTCGACATAGCCGATGGTGTGCGCGGGCGCGTCGGCCATCAGTTGCGCCGCACGGATCGCGCCGGCCTGGCCCTGCACGCTCGGTGCGGTGAAGCCGATCTTGTCGGCGCCGTCGTTGTTGGCGGCCGTGCCCTTGATGACGGCGTGGATGGTGTCACCGTCGCGCAGCGCGTCGGCCAGCCGGCGCAGCACGACGATGCCCGCGCCGCTGCCGATCACCGTGCCCGCGGCCTGGGCGTCGAAGGCGCGGCAGTGGCCGTCGGGCGAAAGGATGGCGCCGTTCTGGTAGCGGTAGCCGCCCTCCTGCAGCAGGTTGAGCCACACGCCGCCGGCCAGCGCCATGTCGCAGTCGTGGCTCAGCAGGCCCTGGCAGGCCAGGTGCACGGCCACCAGCGAGGTCGAGCATTCGGTCTGCACGCTCAGGGCCGGGCCGCGCAGGTCGAGCTTGTAGGCCACGCGCGTGCACAGCGAGCCGGCGGAGTTGCCGCTCATGAGGCCCAGCATGTCGGCGATGCCGGTGCCCGCGTCGATGCCGACGGCGGGCAGCAGGTGCTTCATGAGGTAGAGGTTGGGGCCGTCGCCCGCGTAGACGCCGACCGGCGCCCCGCCCTTCTGGCCGGTCGGCCAGCCCGCGTGGTCCATCGCCTCCCAGGCGCATTCGAGAAAGATGCGCTGCTGCGGATCGAGGTGCTCGGCCTCGCGCGGCGAATAGCCGAAGAAGCCGGCGTCGAAGCGGTCGAAGCCGTCGAACAGCACGCCGGCCTTCACGTAGTCGGGATCGGCCAGTGCGCGCTCGGGCACGCCGCGCGCGCGCAGTTCGTCGTCGCTGAAGACGGTGACCGACTCGACGCCGTCGCGGATGTTGCGCCAGAAGGCGTCCACGTCGGGCGCGCCGGGAAAGCGGCCGGCCATGCCGACGATGGCGATCTCGAGGCCCGTGGTTTCGGGGGAAAGCGGGGTGTCGTCTTGCGCGTGCATCAGAGGGTTCTTTCCGTGGGTCGGCGGCGTTGCAACAGGGCCGCGCGCTGCTGCTGCGCGCGCTGTTTCGCCTGCGCGGCGTCGTCGGTAGCAGTGGTGACGGCGGGGCCGCGCCCCTTCTGCTCGATGTGGCGGGCGAGTGCGCCGACGGTCGGGTACTTGAAGAGGTCGACCACCGCCAGGCCCGGCTGCAGGCGGTCTTCCACCAGCCGGTGCATGCGGATCACGAGCAGCGAGTTGCCGCCGAGGTCGAAGAAGTTGTCGTGCAGGCCGACCTGTTCGACCTTGAGCAGCTCGGCCCAGATCGCGGCCAGCGTCTGCGCGACGTCGCCGTGGGGGGCTTCGTAGCCTGGCGCGCCGGCGGCCGCCGGTGCGGGCAGCGCGCGGCGGTCGACCTTGCCGTTGGCGCCGAGCGGGAAGCTGTCGAGCACCATCAACGCCGAGGGCACCATGTAGTCGGGCAGCGCCTGCGCCAGCCGCGTCTTGAGCGTGGTCGCGTCGAGCGATGCGCCTGCAGCGCGTGCGACGTAGGCCACGAGCGAGGGGCCGGCTGCGCCCTCGTGCAGGCACACCAGCGCCTCGCGCACGCCGGGCTGCTCGCGCAAGCGCGCCTCGACCTCGCCGAGCTCGATGCGAAAGCCCCGCACCTTCACCTGGTGGTCGAGCCGTTCGAGGTACTCGAGCTGGCCGTCGGCGCGCCAGCGCACGAGGTCGCCGGTGCGGTACAGGCGCCCGCCTGATGGATCGAAGGGGTCGGCGACGAAGCGCTCGGCCGTCAGGGCCGAACGCCCGAGGTAGCCGCGCGCGAGGCCTTCGCCGCCGAGGTACAGCTCGCCGGGCACGCCCTGCGGCACGGGCTGCAGGTCGGCGTCGAGCACATGGGCGGTGCGGCGGCCGACCGGGCGGCCGATGGGGGCGTAGCCCTGCACGACGGCCTCGGCCTCCGCAGACCACAGGGTTGGCGTGATCACGGCCTCGGTCGGGCCGTAGGCGTTCACGACGCATGCCGGGTGCAGCACGCGGCGGACCAGCGCGAGGTCTTCGCCGGTCCAGGCCTCGCCGCCGAAGAGCGCGAGGCGCACGGCGTGCTGGAACGGTGGCTGGTCTTGCAGCAGCTGGCGCGCGTAGGCCGGCGGCAGGTCGACCACGCTGACGCGGTGGCGCTGCAGCAGGGCATCGAGTTCGCTGGCGAGCGAGCACCACTGCGGCTGCAGCACCAGTGCGGCGCCGGAGGTCAGCGGCAGCAGGCACTGCTCGATGGCGGCATCGACATGCGGCAGCGCGAACTGCAGCGAGCGGTCGCTCGCCGTGAAGCCGCAGGCCTCGGCCATGGCCTGCAGGTGCATCGACAGCGCACCGTGCGCGACCGCCACGCCCTTGGGGCGACCGGTGGTGCCCGAGGTGTGGATCACGTAGGCCAGGTGGTGGTCGTGCAGCGTGACTTGCGGGGCCTCGTTCGATTCGTCGTCGAGCGATGCGTCATCGACCGTGATGCGCGTGAGGGGTCCGGTCACCGAGCTGCGGCTGCCCGTCAGCAGCAGCGCGGCGCCGCTGCCGGCCAGCAACTCCGACAGCCGCTTCGGCGGGTGCGACGGGTCCATCGGAAGGTAGGTGCCACCGGCTTTCAGCACGGCGAGCAGGCTGGCGACGCGGTCGATTGGGGCATCGACGGCCACGGCGACCCGCGTGTCGGGCCGCACACCGTGGCACAGCAGGCGGTGCGCAATATGGTTGGCGCGGCGGTCGAGGGCGGCGTAGGACAGTTCGGTGTCGCCTGCGATCAACGCGACGGCATCCGGCGCACGGCGGACGTGCGCTTCGAACAGGCGATGCGCGGGCGTCGCAGCCAATGCGGACGATGTACCCGTGCCCCAGGCATGCAATTGCGCCTGCTCTTCGGCAGCGAGCCACGGCGCATCGCCAATGGCGCGGGCCGGGTCGGCCGTCAGCGCGTCGAGCAACGCGCGGTAGTGCGCAGCCATGCGCGCAACCGTCGCCGCATCGAACAGCTCTGCCGCCGCGGTGAAGACCGCGCGTACCTGGCCGTCGGCGCGCTCGCGGATGTCGAGCGCGAGTTCGCACTGCGCGGCGCTGTCCTCCATGCGGTACTCGTCGACCGCCAGGCCCGGCAGGCCGCGCAGGACCGCCGTGTCTTCGCGCAGCAGGTTGAACATCACCTGGAACAGCGGGTTGTGGCTGAGGCTGCGCTGCGGCTGCAGGGCGTCCACGAGCTGCTCGAACGGCAGGTCCTGGTGCGCCTGTGCGCCGAGCGCGGCCTCGCGGGTCTGGGCCAGCAGTTGCGCGAACGGAGTGCGGCCGTTCAGCGTGGCGCGCAGCACCTGCGTGTTGACGAAGAAGCCGATGAGGCCCGTGGTCTCGGGGCGGTGGCGGTTGGCGACCGGTACGCCCACGCGCACATCGGGCTGACCCGTGTAGCGATGCAGCAGCGCCTGGAAGCCCGCGAGCAAGACCATGAACAGCGTGGCGCCATGCGCCTGCGCGGTGGCGTGCAGGCGGGCGACGAGGACTGCGTCGAGGTCGAAGGCATGCGAGGCCGCGCGGTAGTTGGCGACCGCGTGGCGGGGGCGGTCCGTGGGCAAGGCCAGCACGGGATGGTCGTCGCCGAGTTGGGCGCGCCAGTAGGCCAGCTGGCGTTCGGCCTCGCCGGCGGCGAGCCAGTCGCGCTGCCAGGCGGCGTAGTCGGCGTACTGGATCAGTGGCGTGGCGAGCGACGGCGTCTCGTCCTTCGCGTGCGCCGCATAGGCCACGCCGAACTCGTCGAGCAGCACCTGCAGCGAGGCGCCGTCGGACGCGATGTGGTGCGTGACGATCGCGAGGATGTGGTGCGCGTCGCCGAGCTGGAGCCAGGCCGCGCGCAGCACGGGGCCGGCTGCGAGGTCGAAGGGCTCGGCCTGCAGCGCGCGTGCCTGTGCGGCGGCGGCGTCTTCACGTTCGTCGACCGGCAGCGCGCGCAGGTCGATGTGGGCGAGCGCCAGCGGCGCCGTCGGCAGCACCTGCTGGCCGACCGTGCCGTCGGCCGCGGTGCGGAACACGGTGCGCAGGCTCTCGTGGCGCGCGAGCAGGTCTTCGAGCGCCGCCTTCAGTGCGTCGGCATCCAGCACGCCCGACAGGCGCAGCGCCACGCCCACGTGGTAAGCGCTGTTCTGCGGATCGAGTTGCCAGAGGAACCACTGGCGCGCCTGCGCATGCGACAGCGCGAGCAGCCCCGTGCGGCGCTCGGCCGGCAGGGCCGGGATCGGCTGGTGCGCGCGGCGTTGGCCAAGCGCCCGCACGCGCCGCAGTTCGCGCGCGAGGTCACCCAGGCGCGGCTGCTCGAACAGCGCGCGCAGCGGAAAGTCGATGTCCCAGCGCTCGCCGATGCGCGCGGCCACCTGCGTGGCGGCGAGCGAGTTGCCGCCGTGGGTGAAGAAGTGCGCGTCGCGCGCCAGCGGCCGCTCGGCGGGGCGGCGCAGCACCTCGTGCCAGATCGTGACGAGGGCCTGTTCGACGTCGTCGAGTGCGGCTTCGGCTGTGTCGACTGCGGGGGCGCTGCCGCCCAGCACGAACGCGCCGTGTGCGTAGATCGCATAGGCGTCCGCCGTGCGATCGATCCATCCCTGGCGGCAGGCGCCGCGCTGCAGCTTGCCGCTCGTGGTCTTGGGCATGCCGCCGGGGTTGAGCAGCATCACGACCGACAGCGGCTCGCCGCACTGCTCGCTCACGGCCGCGCTCAGCGCCTCGACCAGCACCTCGGGCCGCACCAGCTTCTGGATGCTGCGTGACACCTCGGCCGCAAGGCCGATGCCCTCGCCTTCCAGCCCCTCGACCGCGAAGGCCGCGACGCGGCCCTTGCGCACGGCCTCGACCTCGCGCTCCACTTCGCGCTCGATGTCCTGTGGGTACAGGTTGTGGCCGCGCACGATGATCATGTCCTTGATGCGGCCGGCCACATAGAGCTGGCCGTCGTGCACGAAGCCCAGGTCGCCGGTGCGCAGCCAGCGCGTGCCGTCGTGCTCGACGAAGGTCTGCTGCGACACCTCGGGCTTGTTCCAGTAGCCGCTGCCCAGGCTCGGGCCCGAGGCCCAGATTTCGCCGACGGCGCCATCGGCGCCCACGCTCAGCGTGGTGGTGTCGACGATGCGCACCGCGTGGTGCGTGACGCTGCGGCCGCAGCCCACGAGCATCGCGCCGCCGTCGTCGCGCACCACGGCGCCTTGCGCCAGGCGTGCCTTGTCGAAGGCGTGCGCGACCATGCCGGCGCCGCGGTGCCCGCCCGTGACGAACAGCGTCGATTCGGCCAGGCCGTAGCAGGGGTACACCGCTTCGGCCGGAAAGCCTGCGGGCGCGAAGCGTTGCTGGAACGACCGCAGCGTGTCGGCGCGCACCGGCTCGGCGCCGGAGAACGCGAGGCGCCAGGACGACAGGTCGAGCCTTTGCAACTGCGCGTCGGACACGCGGTCCAGGCACAGGCGGTAGGCGAAATCGGGCCCGCCGCTGACGGTGGCGCGCAGCCGCGAGACGGCTTCGAGCCAGCGCACGGGACGCTCGAGGAAGTAGCGCGGCGACATCAGCGCCACGACCGTGCCGCGGTGCATCGGCTGCAGCAGGCCGCCGATGAGGCCCATGTCGTGGTTCAGCGGCAGCCAGGTGACGAAGGTGTCGCTCGTGCAGACCGAAAGGCCCTCTTCGATCGCGCGCATGTTCGCCATCAGGTTGGCGTGCGTGACCATGACGCCCTTGGGCGCCGAGGTGGAGCCGGAGGTGTATTGCAGGAAGGCGATGTCGGTGGCGGCCGGCGTGTGCGGGCGCCATGCGTCGGCGCCGGCGGCGTCGATCTCATCGACGGCGATGAGCACGGCCTGCGCAAAGGCAGCGTCCAAGCCCGCCATCGCATCGCGGATGGCGGCGTGGGTCAGCACGCAGCAGGCACCGGCATCGGCGGCGATGCCTTCGAGCTTGCCCAGGTGGCGCTTGCGCGTGGACTCGGGCGGGAACACCGGCACGGCGACGAGGCCCGCGTAGAGGCAGGCGAAGAAGCTCACGACATAGTCGTCGCTGTTGTCCAGCATGATGAGCGCGCGACCGCCGGGCGCGAAAGCCTGCTGCAGGTGCGCCGCGAGGCCGCGCACGCGCGCGTCGAGGGTGCGGTAGCTGATGGGCGTGTCGAGTGCGGCGCCGTCGCGGTCGGTGATGGCGATCAAGGCGATGTCGTCGGGGCGCTGCGCGGCGAGGCCACGCAGGTGGGTCACGAAGTCCACGGGATGCATCGGGTTCACAGGGGTTGTTCCTTGGTGTGCCAGGCCAGCGCGGCGGCGTAGCCCGGCGGCGCGGACAGCGCCATCGCTTCGATGCCGGCCCACGCGGGCACGGCGCAGTCGACGGCGAGCGCGCCATGGGCATCGGGGTGGATGCCGACCCTTTGCAGGTGCTCGGCCATGCCGACGCCGGCGGCCTTGAGCACGGCCTCCTTGCCGACCCAGCGTCCGTAGAAGGCACGTGGCAGGTCGGCGTCGCTGCGAATTTCGCGCTGCTCGCGCGCGGTGAAGGCCATGGCGAGCAGCGCATCGGCGTCGGCCATGAGGTCGCGCGCGCAGGCTTCGATGTCGACACCCACGCAGCGCACGCGCGCCGGATCGGCCAGCGCGATGAGCGCGTGGTCGCCGGCGTGCGAGATGTTGAAGAGGGGTGCGGCGTTGTCGCTGCCGGCTTCGACGAAGGGCTTGCCGTGTGCGTCGGCGCGCAACGGCACCTCCGCCGGACAGCAGGCAAGGCGCTGCGCGATCAGGCGGCGCACGGCGGCGCGGGTGTGGGCGAAGCGCACGCGGTCGGCGTGGCGGGCGAAGCGAGTCGCGCGTGCGCGCTCGTCGGGCGTGAGATCGGCCCAGGCATCACCGTCCTCGGCCGCAAGGTCCAGGTCCAGGCGGTGCAACGCGATGCCCGGCGGCAACGGGTCATGCCAGGGCACGAGCCGCATCGACGCCTCCTGCCGCCATCAGCGCCGGCGCGAGGTGCCGCGCCAGCGCAGCCAGCACGGAGGTCTCGTGCTGGCGGATGAAGAAGTGGCCGCCCTCGAACCCCTCGAGCGTGAAGCGCGCATGCGTGGTCTCGGCGGCCCAGGCCTGCATGCGCCACGGGGCGATGTCGTCCTGGCGGCCGGCCAGCACATGCAGCGGCACGGGCAGCGGCGCAGGGTCGGCGTGCACGAAGCTGCGGCACAGGCGGTAGTCGGCGCCGAGGGTGTCGAGTGTCATGCGCAGCAGCTCGGGGCTGTCGAAGAGTTCGTCGGGCGTGCCGCCCTGCTTGCGCAGGTCGGCGACAAGGGCCGCGTCGTCGGCGGTGTCGAGAAAACGGTCGGGGTCGCGCTGCGACGGTGCCGCGCTGCCGGAGACGATCAGCGCGCCCGGCAGCGGGCGCTGCTGCTGCCGCTGGTGCTGCGCCATGCCCCAGGCCAGCAAGGCGCCCATGCTGTGGCCGAAGAGCGCGTAGCGACCGCGCAGCACGCCTTCATGCTCGGCGCACAGCTGCGCGACCATGCGGTCGAAGTCGTCGACGAAGCTCTCGCCCAGGCGCCCGCCGCGGCCCGGCAGCTCGACCGGCACGACCTCGATCCAGTGCGGCAGCGCACGCCGCCAGCGCAGGTACATGGTGGCGCTGGCGCCCGCGCAGGGCAGGCACAGCAGGGGCAGCGAGGCCTGCATGTGCGTCAGGCGGAGGCGGACGCGTTGTCGCTCTGCTGCTGCGCGGCCATCCAGTCGCGCAGCGACTTGGGGCGCATGTCGGTCCACTGGGCTTCGACGTAGTCGAGCACGGTCTTCTTGTCGCCCTTGACGCCGTCGACGGCGGTCCAGCCGCCGGGCACGGCCTTCCAGTGCGGCCAGATGGAGTACTGCGCTTCGTGGTTGACGAGCACGATGAAGGTCTCGTCCTCGCGGTCGAAACAGCTGGTAGACATGGGCGGTCCTCTTGGTAAGTGCAATGACGGGCAGGGTTTGCCCTTGCGATACAAGACGCGCCGCGAGGCCGGGTGTTTAGTCCTCTGTGCATGAAAGCCGCGCACGGCCGCGCCGCGGCGGGGCCGCAGTTGGAACTGCGAGAAAAGAGCGTGCGGGTTAGCGGGCTGCGTCTTCGGCGTCCGGCGAAGGGACGTCGTGCGCGGGCGGCACGAGGCCCACGAGCAACCAGAGGCGGGCCGCTTCTTCGTAGGCCTGGCGATGGGCGGGCTCGGCGGCGAGCCATTGCGCGAGCTCGGCGCTCGCGGCGGCGTCGAGCGCGCCTTCGCCGGCGTGCTGGCGGCGAACCCACGCCCAGGCGGTCTGCCAGGTGGGATCGCTTTGCTTGTCGTTGGGACTGCTGCTCATCGGCGGCCATCGTAGCGCCGATGCGGTGCGTCGGAAAACTCAGGCGGCCTGCACGAGGTAGCGGCAGCTTTCGAGGGCGGCGTCGGCGTCCTTGATCATGAAGTTCACGAGCGTGGCGGAGCAGCCCAGGCGCGCGGCGATCTCGCGCTGGGTCAGGCCACTCAGGCGGTTGAGTTCGAACGCGAGGCGGGTGCGTGGCGGCAGCGCTTCGAGCACGCGGTCGATGGCCACCAGCGCCTGCCGGCCGCCGAGCACGCGGTCGGGTGCGTCGTTGCTGCTGGGCGGGCTCACGAGTTCGACGTCGTCGCAGTAGGTGCGGTAGCTGGCCTCCACGGAATGGTGGCGGTGGTAGTCGACCGCCACGTTGCGCACCACCTGGCAGCAATAGCCGAGCGGCTTGCGGACATCGCGCACCGAAGCGCCGTCGGCGAGCTTCAGGTAGGCGTCCTGCAGCACTTCGTCTGCGAGGTCAACGGTGCGGACGATCTTCTGCGCGACGCGCTGGAGCTGGGCACGGTTCGCGATGAAGACCTCCCCCAGCGTGGGCGCGGACGGGGAAAGCGACAGATCCATGGGTACTCCTGAAGTGTTCAAGGGCAAAGATGCAAATAAGAACTATTACCATTTGATGACGCAAAAGAGCCCTGTTTTTCCCAGTGGCGCCTTTCCGTCTCTCTCCCTGTCTAGACGTTTGAGCGGCCGAAACCGAGACACCTAAAATTCCGCCCCTTACATTGCTCCCGTACCCATGAACATCGTCGTCAACGAAGAACTCAAAGCCTATATCGATCCCTTGACGCCGGAGGAGTACGAAGCCCTCGAACGCAGCATCCTCACCGAAGGCTGCCGCGACGCGCTGGTGCTGTGGGGCGACGTGCTGGTGGACGGCCACAACCGCTACGGCATCTGCCAGAAGCACGGCCTGCCGTTCCAGACGGTGCAGAACACGCGCTTCAAGACGCTGCAGGACGTGCACCTGTGGATGATCGACCAGCACCTGGGCCGCCGCAGCATCTCGGACTACCTGCGCGGCGTGCTGGCCCTGCGCAAGAAGGACATCGTGGACGAGCGCCGCGCCCGCAGCACCGTCACCACCCCGACCACGGCGGACGATCCGCCCTTCGATGTCGACGACGCGCCCGCTTCGACCTCCACTCCCGCTTCCGACGAAGCCCTGCCGCCGCCCGTGCCGCTGAACAGCCGCGAGGCCATCGCCCGCGCCGCGCGCCTGAGCAGCAGCCAGGTCACGATGATCGAGAAGATCCAGAAGCAGGCCGCGCCCGAGCTGGTGGCGGCCGTGAAATCGGGCGTGATCTCGATCAACACGGCTGCGGCCGTCGCCTCGCTGCCCGCCGAAGAGCAGGTGACGGCCGCCAACGCCGGCAAGGACGAACTCAAGCAGGCCGCCAAGCGCGTGCGCGAGGCCAAGCGCAAGCCGCGCGAGGCCGCACCTGAAACCGAAGAAGGCGCCGAACCGGCGTCGCTCGACGCTGTCCAGCAACTGGAACAGCGCGTGGCCGAACTCACGGCCGAAAACGCGGACCTGCGCCGGCAAGTGGCCGCGCTGCAGGCGCAACTGGCGCACTGACGCCCCGGCGGGCGCCGTTCTGCGCGCCCGCCTCTTTCACCGCCCCCTGAAACCTCGCGCGCCGCGCTGCGGCCCGCGAGGCTTTGTCGCGTCCGAGACCCACTGAAAACAGTTGTTCGTAATCTTGTGTTTTTATTTGCAACAAGTGTTATATTTTTGACGCCACCTCCAAACAAACACTTTAGTTCTCCAAGCCAGCGTTGCGGACGGCGTCACCGTCCAACTTCCTACAGTGAGTGCTTAAGTTGCAAAAAGAACGGCGATGCCGCCCCCAATCGGTGTTTTCGATGCGGTTGAACGCAATGCCCCGCAGCGGTCGGCTGGCGGGCTTCGCTTTGCGGAGGCTGCATGACGGCCGTTAACACTGTTCCCAAAAGTCAACGCGCCCTGCTGAGCTACAGCGTCGAGGGACTGGCGCACCGGGAAGAAGTGCTGCTCAAGTCGCTGATCCGGCTGCTCGACCACCGCACGCACCAGAACTGGTCGTGGAAGGCCGAGCAGGCCGACCTGCGGGTCGTCGGCGAACAGGTCGCCATTGCGGCTTCTTCGTTCCAACCGGCGGTGCCCACGCTGACCGTCGCCCATGCCGACCCGCAGCGCGGCCCTTTCCTCGCCCTGCCGCTGCACACCGATGCGCTGGAAGTCGCGCTCAACCGCCTCGGCGCGATGGTGGTCCACGCCCGCGGCCTGGGGCTGGCCGTGACCGAGGTGCCGATCGGCGAGCACGAAGAATTCCGCATGCTGCGCTGGCCGCCCGCGGCGGTGCTCGAAGCGCCGATCCGCCTGCGGCTGGCCACGCTGATGTCCAACCGGCCGGCGTCGGTGCTGTCGCTGCAGCAGCGCTCGCCCGCCACGCGCCAGGAGTGCGCGGACTTCCTGGCCGACCTGCAGCGCGCCGGCCTGCTCGAACGCGCCGCCAGCCCCGGCGTTCTTGTGGCCGCCTCGGCCCCCGACAGCGTCTTCCCCGACAGCCGCTTCCCGGCACCCGCCCGCGACACCGTGCAGCCCGGCCTGCTGGCACGCATCAGGAACCGACTCGGCTTGCTGCCGTCAGGCCCTCAATGACCGTAGAACACAAGATCCTCTTCACCGGCACCATGGGCGCCGGCAAAACCACGGCCATCGCCGGCGTGAGCGAGATCCCGCCCGTGAGCACCGATGTGCGCAACAGCGACACCTCGGTCGCCAAGGCCACCACCACGGTCGGCCTGGACTACGGCGAACTCACGCTCGACAACGGCGAGAAGCTGCGCCTGTACGGCACGCCCGGCCAGATGCGCTTCGACTTCATGTGGCGCATCCTGGGGCGCGGCGCGCTCGGCGTGGTGATCCTGGTGGACAACAGCCGCCCCGATCCGCTGGCCGACCTGGACATCTACCTGGACGGCTTTGCCGAACTCATCGCGCAGACCGCCTGCGTGGTGGCGGTGGGCCGCATGGAAACGCACCCGAGCCCCGGCATCGACGCCTACGCCCGGCGCATGGAGGCCAAGGGCGTCGTGTGCCCGGTGCTGCCGGCCAACGTCACCGATGCGCAGCAGGTCGTGCAGCTGCTGGAACTGCTCCTGCTCCAGCTCGAGGTCTGACGACACGACTCCTTTTCTCTTTCTCTCCTTCTCATTCCATTCAAGCAGCAATGAACATCACTCCAAGAATCAGGCTTGCAGCGGAATCGGCCATCGACACCCTGATGCGGGAAATCAAGGGCGTGAAGGCCGTGGTGATCTCGACCGAAGACGGCCTGGAGCTGGCCGCGCGCGTCGAGAACACCGCACAGGTCGCGCGCCTGTCGGCCATCGCCAGTTCGCTCGCCGCTTTGGGCGCCGTGGCCGGCGAGGAAAGCCAGCTGGGCCACTGCGACAACGTGGCGATCGAGGCCACGCACGGCCACATCCTGATGCTGCAGGCGCGGCATCCCGAGATGACGCTGATCGTGAGCGTGGTCACCAGCCGCGAAGCCATCATCGGCCAGGTCCTCTACTTCGCGAAACAGGCAACGCAGCTGCTGCAGCACGCCTGACGACGGGCATCGGCCCACCACACCCATTCGACACCGGCAGCCGCCCATCCCCTTCGCCCGGGTGGCCGCCGACTTTCAGGGGCGAGGACTAGGAAAGATTTCGATGGCAAATATCAAGCAATCCATGGACGACCTGATGACCTGCGACGGCGCCCTGTGCGCGGCGCTGGTCGATTCGAGCAGCGGCATGATCCTGGGCCAGATCGGCTCGGGCGTCGACCTCGAGGTGGCCGCCGCCGGCAACACCGAAGTGGTCCGCGCCAAGCTGCGCACCATGCGCGACCTGGGCCTGAACGACAGCATCGAAGACATGCTGATCACGCTCGGCAAGCAGTACCACATCATCCGCCCGATGCAGAAGAAGGAAGGCTTGTTCGTCTACCTGGTGCTGGACAAGACCAAGTCGAACCTGGCCATGGCGCGCCGCAAGACGCTCGACGTCGAACAAGGCATGACGGTCTGAGCGACGTCGTTGCCAGGCCCCGTTCAGGGCCTGGCGACACCGTCACTCGCGCAACGTGCGCCGCTCCAGCTTCGGGTCGGCCGCGATCTCCTCTTCGGTGAAGGGCGGCGTCACCAGCTGCTTGCGCGAGAAGAGTTCGAGCTGATCGTCGTGGTGCGGCGAAGCCGGGTCGCTGGACTGCCCGCCCGCCACCATCACGCGCGCCACCGGCTTGCCCTGCGCCCACGTGACCACATGCACGTACGAGGTGCCGGCGATGATGTCGCCGTAGCCGTCTTTCGTGAGCGGCGCGCCCTCCAGCGCATTGAGCACGCCCTGCCCGCCCGGGCCGCCATGCAGCGGCACGCGGCCGCGCGGCGTGGGCCGCGCCAGCATGTCACCCCATCGTTCGTCGCCACGCAGCCCCAGCGCCGCCAGCGCATCGGCCGTGTCGCGTATCGCCGCGACGATGCCCGCCGTCACGCCCGCCGCCGACGACACCGGCCGCACGCGGAACGGATGTGCCGGGTCGTAGGGCTGGGCATACAGGCCAGGCAGGCTTTCGAGCCGGGGCCCCAGCTCGACGAACAGCAAGGCACCGCGGCTGTCGACGTTGTGGCGCCGGTCCCACGCGGCCAGGATGCCGCAGGCGCGCTGCACCGTGGCATCGCCCTTCGCGCTGGTGCAGGCGGCCAGCACGGCATCGAGCGTGGTCTCGGCCAGGTAATTGCGATTGCCGAACACCAGGTTGGTGGCTTCGGCCACATCGATGCGGCCATCGGTCAGGCTGTCTTCGATCTGCCGTTGCGACATCAGCGTGCGCGCACTGGGCGGAGCCTTCGCGCTGCCGAGCAGCAATGAATAGCCATCGAGCTGGCGCCCCACCAGCGAGAGGCTGTAGCTGTCGTTGGCGTTCTGCACGATGCCGCGCGTGGCCAGCGCCGGAAGGCGGGAGGCCGGTGCCAGGCGCGGCTGGCCGTCGGCATCGCGCACCGCACAGGCGCTGCGACGGCCGTCGAGTGCGCCCGGCACGGTGGCGTCGTCGGGCGGCGGCACGACGGCGCAGTCGCGCAGCGCGGCATCGCCGATGTCGAGCAGCGGCCCCGACTCGATGTACATCGCCTGCCCCTGGCTGTCGCCCGCGATCAGGTGCGCGGTGATGCCGCGGTTGCGTGCCACCGCCTGCTCGAAGGCGCCGATGTCGCGCGCCTTCGCCACGGCAAGGATCTGGTCGAGCGCGCGCGCATTCGCCACGTTGGGGTCGGTCACGGCATGCCAGCCGACCGGGCGGCCCGCTTCCGCAGGCAAGCGGTACAGCGGTCCGAGGTGCGAGTACGGCAGGTCGTGGCTTTGCGTGCGCACGCTGCCGTCGGGCTGCTTCACGCGCAGCGCGACGGTCTTCATCGTCAGTTCGCGCGGTGCGCCGTCGACCGTGTACGAAGGCTTCGCACCGGGCTTCACGTCCAGCGCCACCAGCAGCGGATAGGTCACGGTCGAGGGCGCTTCGATGCTCCAGGCCAGGTGCCGCGTGAAGCCCGACAGCGGCAGCGGCAGGCCCAGGAAGTCGGCGCCCATCACGTCGATCTCGCCGGGAATGGTGAGGTGCATCTGGTGCATCAGCAGCCAGTGGTCCTGCCACAGCGTGTGCGGGTTGGCCACCATGATCGAGGTGTTCGTTCCCGTGGCCTCGGCGCCGTAGGCCCAGGCGTTGCTGGCCATGCGCTGCGTCGGTGGGCGGTCGCCCTCGGCCTTCGCCACGGGTGGCGCGCCCAGCTGGTCCCAGGTCGATGCCGAGGCGTACGCCGCGACGCTCAAGGCCTTCCACAGCGAGCCCACCTGCATCGTGGCGCGCACCACATCGCTGGCTTCCATCTGCGGCAGCGCCAGGCCCTTGCACGCGGCGGGGCGCGCCTCGGGCGACAGGTCGCGCACCCAGCGGTTGAAGCCGGCGGCATAGCCTTGCGCGAGCTGGCGTGCATCGGTGGACAGGCCCTGCCAGGCGGTCTCGACCTCGTCGTCCGACAGCTGCACGCGGTAGAACAGGTCACTGTCCAGGTTGGAAATCTGCAGGAAGGCCACGGTGGCCAGGCCGTCCGGGCCGAAGCGTTCCGAGCGCTCGCCGCGCAGCGTGAGCACGCGGTCGGCCAGCAGGCACAGGTGGTCGCGCGCGACGGCGTAGCCATGGCCATAGCCCAGGCCCGCGTAGTTGCTGGCCTTGATGTGCGGCAGGCCGTATTGCGTCCAGCGCACCTCGGCGCTGTAGGTGTCGCTCGACGCGGGTGGGGCGGAGGGTGGCGTCACCGCCGGCCCACCGAAGAAGCCGCCACCGCCTCCGCTGTCGCCGCCGCAGCCGGCCACGACGCAGGCGAGCGCGCAGAAACCGGCACGCAGCAACCCGCTGGCGCGCGGTGTCATGGCCTGGCCCCGCCCACCGGCTGGCTCTTGCGCGCAATCACCTGCATCTCCACCCAGGCCTTCGGCACGGCGATGCCGGCCAGCATGGCGGTGCCGGTCGGCTTGCAGGGCAGCACTTCCGACAGCGTCTTCACCACCGCGCCCAGGTGCTCGGCGCCGGCCACGATCAGCGTGTAGTTGATGACCTGCTCGAGCCGCCCGCCACAGGCCGCCAGGTACTTCTCGATGTTGCGCACCATCAGCCGGGTCTGGTCTTCGGCGCTGACGGCCAGCGTCTGCGTGTCGTAGTCCATGCCGATGGTGCCGGAGACGAAGATCCACTCGTCGTCGAACATCGCGCGGCTGTAGGGCGCATTGACAAAGGGCAAGGGGAAGTCGGCGGTCTGCATGTGAAGGTCTCTCTTTCGTTCTCTGTGTGTGTGGAAATGGAATCAGGCCCGCGTCATCTCGCGCACGATGGCGCGGGCGTGGATGTCGGTGGAATCGAACAGCGGTGCGGCGCACGCGATCCAGGGCTTCACGGCGCTCAGCTCGGTACAGCCCAGCACGATGCCTTCGGCCCCGCGCGCCACGAGCGCGTTGCACAGCGTCGAGATGACGGCCGCGTCGGCGGGGCTGGCCTCGCCGCGCGCCAGCGGCCCGAAGATGGCTGCGTCGAGCGTGCGGCGTTGCGCGGCGTCGGGCAGCACCAGCTCGAAGCCCGCGCCCTCCCCCAACATCTGGCCGAAGAACGGCGCATCGAGTGCGAAGCTCGTGGCCAGCAGGCCGAGGCGGCGCATCGACGGAAACCGCGACGCGATCTCGTCGCCGGTTTCACGCGCCACGTGCACCAGCGGCACGCCCGACGCGGCCTGCACGGCGTCGGCCGCGAAGTGACCGGTGTTCGCAAGGATCGCAATGAGCTCCGCACCGGCCGCACGCGCCTGGCGCGCGGCGGTTTCCATCTGGGCGCGTGCATCGTCGCGGCGCCCTTCCGTCATCGCGGCGACGACGCCGGCGAAGTCCAGGCTCACGATCACGCAGCGCGCCGAGTGCAGGCCGCCGAGTTCGCGCTGGATGTGCTCGTTCAACAAGCGGTAGTAGCTGAGCGTGGAGGGCCACGCGACGCCTCCGATCAGGCCCGCGGTTTTCATCATGGCGCGCACCCCGTCAGTCGAGCTTGAAGCCGAGCTTGCGGATCACCGGGCTGTAGCGCACCAGGTCGCTGTCGATGCGGCCCTTGAGTGCGCTCGCGCTGGTCTGCGCCGCCGGCTCGAAGCCGAACACCAGCAGCTTCTCGACCACATCGGGCTGGCGGATCGCCCAGTCGACGCCGTCGCTCACGCGCTTGGCGATCTCGGGCGGCAGGCCGGCCGGGCCGACCACGCCGAACCACACGGAGAAGTCGACGCCCTTGTAGCCCAGCTCGTCGAGCGTGGGCACGTCGGGCAGGCCCGAGAAGCGCCTGGCCGAGGTGACGGCCAGGATCTTCGCGCGCCCCGCCTTCACGAACTGCACATAGGGCGCCATGCCGTCGAAGGCGGCGTCGATGTCGCCCGCGATGGTGGCCTGCGCCACTTCGGCGCTGCCCTTGTAGGGCACGCGCGTGGTCTCGATGCCGGCGCTGCGGTTGAACTCTTCCAGCGCCATCTGCGACAGGATCGCGGCGGCGCCGATGTTGATCTTGCCGGGGGCGGCCTTGGCGCGCTTCACCAGCTCATGCACGTCGCCCACGCTGCCCGCCTGGGTGCGCGCGATGACGGCCGTGGGCGAGGTGATGGCCAGCGCCACCGGCGTGAAGTCTTTCCTCGGGTCGTAGGGCAGCCGGTTGTACAGCGAGGGGTTGAGCACGAAGGTCTGGTCGATGGACCACAGCAGCGTGTAGCCGTCGGGCTGGGCCTTCATGATCTCTTGCGCGCCGATCAGCGTGTTGCCGCCCGGCTTGTTGTCGACCACCACCTGCTGGCCCAGCTGCACCTGCAGCTTGGCCGCGATGAGCCGCGCGGCCACGTCGGCGCCGCCGCCCGCCACGAAGGGCACGACGAGGCGAATCGGCCGCGAAGGCCAGGCACTCTGCGCACCGGCAAGCGCCGGCAGGCACCCCGCGGCGAGGGCCGCCAGGAGCCCCAGAAACCGGCAGACACGTCGAGCATTCATCCATAAACTCCGTTCAAACCAAAGTGTTGCACACGCTAACGCCGCCTGTCAGGGTTTTCTATGCCGATCCCATCGCAGACTGTGCCGATCCAGCCTTCGCCGTTCACGGCCGCCGCGCTGCGCGAGGACGACTTCAACGCCGCGCTGATCCGCCTGCCCGCCGACCGCCCCCTCGCGCTGCCGGCCCTGCACGACGGCGCCAGCCGCGAGGTGCGCTGGCCCGACGACGGGGGCCGCATCCTGCGGCTGCGCACCACGCCCTGGGAAGGCGCGAGCGCGCTGTATTTCGATTTCAGGTTGAACGACGACCTGCACGTGCAGCTGGCACCCGGCAACGAGCTGCTGCTGACCTTCTTTCTTTCGGGCCACGTCACGGGCGAGATCGGCAGCGCGCAAGGGCGGCCGCTCGACTTCCGCGTCGACCGCGCGCTGCTGCGCACGCCGAACCGCGACGGCGGCTACCTGATCCACATCCCCGGCGCCTGCCGCAACAACTTCGTGCAGTTCCGGCTGCGGCGCGACCTGCTGCCGCGTTGGCTGCATGCGCTGGGCGTGCGGCTGCCCGCGCGACAGATGAGCGAGCTGGTCGAGCGCGACGACGGCCGGGTGCTGTGCAACGCGGCGCTCACGCCGCGCGTGCGCGACTGCCTGGCACGCATCGGCGACGAGCCTTCCGATCGGCCCGCCTTCGTGCCCCTGTTCCATGCGCGCGCGACCGAGCTGCTGACCTGCGTGCTGCTCGACCTGGCGCAGCTGCTGCGCCCGGCACGTTCGGAAGACACCCACGGCAGTGCGGCAGCGCAGACGGTGCGCAGGCTGCGCGCGCTGCTCGGCGAAGCGCCAGCGCAGGCGTGGACGGTCGATGCGCTCGCGCAGCGGCTCGACCTGCGCGCCACGCGGCTGCAGGCCCATGTGAAGGAGGCCGAGGGCACGACGGTCTACGGCCTGCTCGTGGCCGAGCGGCTGGCGCTGGCCGCGCGGCTGCTGCGCGACACGCAGCTGAGCGTGCAGGCCATCGCGGCCGAGGCGGGGTGGGAGTGCCATGGCCGCTTCACCGCGGCATTTCGCAAGCAGCACGGCATGGCGCCGCGCGACTACCGCTTGCAGCAGGCGCCGCCGGCCAACAGCGGCGCCTGAGGGATCAGCCGCGCGGGCGCATCAAGCGCGCGTCAGCAGCGTGTTCGATGGCAGCGTCTCGTCGAGCAGCTTGCGCGCCGTTTCCACGCCCGCCACCGGCAGCAGCGCCGCGTCGAGCAGGCCCACCTGCACCAGCACGCTCGCCTGGTCCCAGTAGATGTGCTCGTGGTAGAGCTTGTCGCCGCGGAACTTGATCACCGCGAGCAGCGGGATCTCCACGCGCTTTCCGGTAGGCGCCACGCCGGGCAGCATCCACGGGATCTCGGTGGTGTGGGTGAAGCAGAACAGCATCTCGTCGACCACCTGCGTCGCGCCCACGGTGCGCGAGATCGGCACCAGCGAGGTGTCGGGCGGGTTGCTGTTGACGAAGTGGTTCGTGTAGAACGCGTGCAGGTTCTTGTAGCCCACGCCGCCGGTCATGGTCGGGATGTGGTTGACGTAGGGCTCGGCCACCATGGTGCCCATGGTGTCGTCGACGTTGCGGGTGCCGAACTCGTACTCGCAGTGCTTGTCCCACAGCGCGGCCAGGTCGTAGTTCGGGCCGATGGCCGACTTCAGCGCGGCCACGCTGCGCTCGTGCGCCATGAGCGCCGAGGCACGATGGAAGTGCTCGCCGCCCACACGCGCGAAGGCGTGGTCGACGCCGGGGTACACGTGCACCTCGACGTTCGGCCGGCCGCGCAGGGTCTGCACGATGCGGTCGCGCGCCTCGGGCGGACAGAAACCGTCGAGCTCGGCCACGTGCAGCGCGAGCTTGCAGCGGATGCGGTCGGCCTCGTCGAGCGCGGCGTCGATGCCCACGCCGTAGTAGCCCACGGCCACATCCGCGTCGGTGCGGCAGGCCGCGAGGTAGGCGAGCTTGCCGCCCAGGCAGAAGCCGAGCACGCCGACCTTGCCGCCGGGCACCTCGGGGCGCTGGCGCAGCGCGGTGATGGCGGCCTGCATGTCCTGCATGCCGAGCACTTCGTCGAAGCCCTGGTACAGCGCGAAGGCGCGCTGCCAGTCGTCGGGCGTGTAGCCCAGCTGCACGTCGGGCTGCTGGCGCCAGAACAGGTCGGGCACGAGCACCACGTAGCCTTCCTCGGCGTAGTAGTCGGCCACGTCGCGCATGGTCTTGTTGACGCCGAAGATCTCCTGCGCGAGCACCAGGCCCGGGCCGGTGCCGCCGCGCGGCAGGGCCAGGTAGGCGCCGAAGCTGCCGCTGCCGTCGGTGGTCTGGATGCGGATGTCTTGCGACGACGATGGGGATGCCTTGTTCTGCATGGGTGTGTGACTCCGTTCAATGCTCAAAGGTGGACGTGGGGAACCAGGGGCTCACTGTACGCATTCTGGATGGCGCGTCGTGACCTGGTAGTAGCCCGAGTGAAAAACCAGCGGCTCGCCGTCGAAGCGCTCGTAGCCTTCGACCTCGCCGATGAAGATCAGGTGGTCACCGCCGTCGTACTGTCGCACGTTGCGGCACACGAAGCGCGCGAGCACACCGTTGAGCAGCGGCACGCCGGCCGTGCCTTCGCAGCAATCGACGCCGCCGAACTTGTCGGCCTGCGGCGTCGAGAACTGGCGCGACAGATGATGCTGCGGCGCGGCCAGTACGTTGATCGCGAAGTGGCTCGCACCGGTGAAGTCGGCCACGCTGGGCGCCTGTCGCGCGAGGCTCCACAGCACCAGCGGCGGATCGAGCGACACCGACGAAAACGAGTTGGCCGTCATGCCCACGCGGCGCCCGTCGAGCGCGCGCGTGGTGATCACGGTGACGCCGGTGCTGAACTGTCCGAGCGCCTTGCGGAAGTCGCGCCGGTCGAAGCGGTCGACCGCAGCCTCGCGCGCCTTCGCTTCGAGAAAGCGATCGGCCTCGGCCGCGTCGAACCACCAGGGCGCGAAGTTGCGCGGGTCGTCGAAGCCGTTGACCACCGCGCTCGCCACGGCCGGCCTGTGCGTGGCGCTCTGCAGCAGCTTCTGCAGGTGCGGCGCGGGCGGCGTGAGCAGGCTGTGCGTCCAGTCGGTGGCCCAGCGGGCGTAGCCTTCCCAGTAGCGGTCGAAGGTCTGCTGCATCCACGCGGCGTCGAAGGGCGCGTCGCCGTGTTCGAGGGTGCGCTTGAGGTAGATGTCGGCCGCCTTGGCCGCGTTGTTCGAGCCCTGCCCCGTGATCGGGTCGTTGAGCACCACGGCGTCGGCCAGCCCCAGCACCTGGCGGCCCGAAGGCAGCGTGGCGACCGGGTGGCGCACCACGGGCGTGACGCGGCCACGCAGCACGCCGTGGTCGTCGGTGAGCTCGATGTGTTCGCAGCGCTCGGCCTCCCACGGCAGGAAGGAGGCAAGGATCTGCTTGCTGCGCGCGAGGTGCTCCTGCGGTGTCTTCACGTCGTCCCAGCAGTCCATGGGACCGCCCGGAACGCCTTCGAACACCATGATCTCGCACGGGCCGCTGGTGGTGAGCGCGGGGAACACGAAGTACTCGCCGACACCCGGAATGAGGTTGAAGCTCACGGCCGCGAACGGCTCGCGCGGGCGCATGCCCTTCACGTAGGTGAGCGCCAGCGCGCGCTGCGGTGCGTCGAAGGGCGAGCGCGCCGCGTCACGCGGAAACAGCGCCGAGATCTCGCCCTTGCCGCTCGCGACGACCACGAGGTCGTGCGTGCGCGCGCAGTCCTCCAGCGTGTCGAGGTCGGCGTCCTGGTGCACGAGACGGCCGCCGCGCGCTTCAAAGAGCTGCATCCAGGCAGAAATCTTCAGGCGCTGGTCGACCGACTGCGCCGGGCCGTCGAGCTTCGCCTCCCACGCGATGGCACGGCTGCCTTCGGGGCTGCGCACCGACATGCCGATGCCCTCGACCACCGGGCAGGTGTCGGCCCAGCCGTCGAGCCCCAGTTCACGCTCGGTCTGCAGCGCGGTCTCGAACATGCACTGGCTGGACATCACCGGCCCGTCGAAGATCTCCTGCGCCGTGCGGTTCGCATACACCGTCACGGCGTACCCTTTGGCCCGCAGGCCCAGTGCGAGCTGCATGCCGGACTGGCCGGCGCCGACGATGGCCACGCGTCGTGTCATGCGCTGGCTCCGCCTACGCAGCCGCCGCGGCAGCCGCGCAGGTGTCGAGGTAACGGTCGGCCTCTTGCGGGTCGGCGAACCACGGGAAGAAGGTGCGCGGATCGTCGAAGCCGTTGGCGATGGCGCTGGCCATCGGCGGCACGGCGCCGGCGCTGCCGAGCAGCTTGAGCACGTGCGGCGGCGGCGGTGCGAGCAGCATGTTGGTCCAGCGCGTGACCCACTGCGCGTAGCCGAACCAGTAGCGGTCGAAGGTCTGCTGCATCCACGGCGCATCGGCCGCGCCTTCGCCGCGCGCCAGGATGCTTTTCAGGTACGTGTCGGCGCACTTGGCCGCGTTGTTCGAGCCCTGCCCCGTGATCGGGTCGTTGAGCACCACCACGTCGGCCAGGCCGAGCACCTTGCGGCCCGAGGGCAGCGTGGCGATGGGCTTGCGCACGGTGGGCGCGAAGCGGCCGGCGAGGATGCCGTTGTCGTCGGTGAGTTCGATGTCGGCGCAGCGCTCGGCCTCCCAGGGCGTGAAGGTGTCGAGGATCCACTTGCTGCGCGCCAGGTGCTCCTGCGGCGTCTTCACGTCGGCCCAGCAGTCCATCGGGCCGCCGGGCACGCCTTCGAACACCATGATCTCGCACGGGCCCGTGGTGGTGAGCGCCGGGAACACGAAGTACTCGCCCACGCCCGGAATCAGGTTGAAGCACACGGCCGAGTACGGCGTGCGCGGGCGCATGCCCTTCACGTAGGTGAGCGCCAGGGCGCGCTGCGGCTGGTCGTAGGTCGACTTGGCGGCGTCGCGCTCGAAGAGCTTGGAGATCTCGCCCTTGCCGCTGGCCACCAGCGTGAGGTCGTGGCTGCGGGTGCAGGCCTCGAGGTCGTCGATGCCCGCGTCCTTGAAGACCAGCTCGCCGCCCTTCTGCTGGAACAGCGCCATCCAGGCCGGCACCTTCACGCGCTGGTCGACCGACTGCGCGCTCGAGTTCAGCCGCGCCGCCCATTCGATGGCCTTGGCGCCCTTCTGCTCGGGGTGCGGCACGGCGAAGCCGATGCCGTCCACCGTGGGGCAGTCGCTGGCCCAATGGTCGAGCCCGAGGTCACGCTCGACCTGCAGCGCGGTGTGGAACATGCACTGGCTCGACATGACCTTGCCGTGGCGGATGTCGTCCGCCGTGCGGTTGCTGTACATGGTGACCTCGTAGCCTGCGTCCAGCAGGCCCAGTCCCAGTTGCAGGCCCGACTGACCTGCGCCGACGATGGCGATTCGCTTCATGGCTTGCTCCTTCTTTCGTTGTCTCGTGGTGTTGTTGTCAATGCCGATCAGGGTTCCATCAGGCGGGGAATGGCCGGCACGGCCTGCTCCGGGCCCATGGCGGAATAGCCGCCATCCACCGCGTAGTCGGCGCCGGTGACGAAGCTCGCGTGCTCGGAGCACAGGAACAGCACCACCTGCGCCACCTCGTCGGGGTCGCCGACGCGCCCCAGCAGGTGGTAGGGCGCAGCCACGCGGTCGGTGCGCGCGCGGTCGCCGCCGGTCAGCTGGTCCATCACGGCCGACCAGGTCCAGCCCGGCGAAACGCTGTTCACGCGGATGCGGTCGGGTGCGAGGTCCATCGCCATGTTGCGCGTGAGCTGCGCCATCGCGGCCTTGCTCACGGGGTAGAGCCAGCGCCCGGTCTGGGCCACGCGCGACGAGATGCTGGTGAAGTTGACCACCGCCCCGCCGCCGGCCGCCACCATGTGCGGGTGCACCGCCTGCAGCATGGCCACGGCACTGGCCACGTTGACGTTGAACGAGGTGAGCCAGTCGGCGCGCGGCGACTTGAAGCCGTCGTCCACGTACGAGCACGCCAGGTTCACCAGAAAGTGCACGCCGCCGTGGCGGGCCGCGGCCTCGTCGACGCAGGCCTTCACCTGCGCGTCGTCGGTGATGTCGGTGCGCACGAAGCGCACACCGGCGCCCAGCGCGTCGGCCAGCGGCTGGCCCTTGTCGGCGTCGATGTCGGCGATGACCACCTTCACGCCCGCCGCGTGGAAGGCGCGCACCACGCCGGCGCCTATCAATGTCGAACCACCCGTGACGATGGCGCTTTTGCCTTCGAGTCCCTTGAACATGACGCTTGCTCTCCTCGGTTGAATCGCCGGTTCGGCGATGGGCCAAAGGTAGAGCGCCGGGCCTCGCCGGCCGATCCGGAAAACGCAGGCGCTGTCCCTGCCGCGCAGGTTTTTTCGGGGGGTCCAAGGGACGGCCCGAATTGTGGGCTGGAAGGCTTTTTGCTACGGTCGCTGCGCTTCCCTATGGAAACCGCCACCGCCCCCCGGCTGCCGCTGCAGCGTTACCGTTTGTTCGAGAGCCACGACATGGACGAGGCGCGCGAGAGCGTGGCCCGCGTGTTCTGCCCCCACGGCCTCACGATGCTGCGCCCGCGCACCGAACTGGACGCCTGCCACCACAGCGCACGGCTGCACCGCGACGTGAGCCTCAATTACGTGCAGTACGGCCCCGGCGTGCAGATCGACCCGGGCTATCTGCAAGACTTCTTCCTGTTGCAGATCCCGTTGCGCGGCGGCGCCGACATCCGCTGCGGCGGCCAACAGGTCGAGGCCACGCCGCGCGTCGCCTCGCTGCCCTCGCCCACCGAGCTGCTGTCGATGCGCTGGGCCGACGACAGCCCGCACCTGATCGTGCGCATCGCGCGCGCGGCGCTGCTGTCGCGGCTCGAGGCGCTGCTGCAGGCGCCCGTGCGCCAGCACCTGGTGTTCGACCTCGGCGTGCCGCTGGACAACCCCGCGCTCGCGCCGCTGGTGCACTTCATCGACTACCTGCGGCTCACGCTCGACGCCGGCAATGCGCTGCAAGGCGGCGGGCGCCTGGCCGAGCATGCCGAGGAGTACCTGATGTCGAGCCTGCTGATGTCGGCGGGCCACAACCACTCGCGCGCGCTCGCCGGCGACGCGCAGCGCCACCTGCTGCCGCGCGCGGTGCGCAAGGCGCAGGAGTTCATGGCCGCACACGCCGAGCAGCCGCTGTCGCTGGCCGACGTGTGCCGCGAGGCCGGCTGCAGCGCGCGCGCCCTGCAGATCGCGTTCCGCCAGCATGCGGGCCAGGGACCGATGGAGTTCCTGCGCGAGCTGCGGCTGGACCGGGTGCGCGCCGAACTGCAGGCCGCGTCCACGCGCACCGGTGTACGCGACGTGGCGGAGAAATACGGTTTTCTTCACCTGGGCCATTTCGCGGCGCAGTACCGCGCGCGCTTCGGCGAGCGGCCGTCGGAAACGCGTGCGCGCTGCGCGCCTGAAGAAGACACCTGTCAACAAAGCCGGGCGTGATGGGCCCGCAATCTGGCAAGGATCGTGCGGGTACTGACCGGATCTGCACGCATCTGGCCTAGACTCTGCGGCATGAACGCCCAGCCTTCCCTCCACACCTTGACGTCCCGCCCCGGCGGTTGCACGCCTGCGTTGGCGTGGATGACAGCGGCGGCCCAGCAGACGCCCGCACATTCCTGAGCCCGGCGGTCCGCCTCTTTCCCTTCTCTCTTTTCAGCGCAAACCATCGACCGCCGGGCACCCGCCCCGCGCGGCTGCGCCCCCGTCCTCCGGGGTCGCGTTCGACTGGAGTGCGTCATGCATCACCATCAGGTTCAGCGGGAGCACGTGCTTCCCGGCGGCGGCGTCGCATCCAACACGCCTTCCTTTCAATCCATCCTCGCCGTCACCGATCTGACGGCACGCGGCAACCGCGCGGTCGAACGGGCCGCCCTGCTCGCAGCCGAACATGGCGCGCTGCTGAAGCTCGTGTACGCGCCCGCGGACCTCGCGCCGCTCGCACACGCCGAAGCGGCCACCGCACTCGCAGGCCTGGCCCGCACCATGGCCTCGCGTTTCGACGTGCTGGTCAAGCAGGTCGCGGGACCGAGCGGCGGCCTCGCGCAGATCGTGGACGAGGCGCGCTACGTCGACCTCGTGGTGCTGAGCCACGAACGCGACCGCTCGCCCGGCGCCTTCTTCACCGGCCAGCCCGTGGAGCGCCTGTTGCGGCAGCTGCGCTGCCCGGCGCTCGTGACGCGGCTCGACACGCGTCTGCGGTACAGCCGCATCCTGGTGGCCGTCGACTTCACGCCCGCCTCTCGCGAGCTCGTGAGCCTGGCCCACGGGCTGGACCCGAATGCTGCGCTGGAGCTGTTCCATGCGCTCAACACGATGCACGAAAGCAAGCTGCGCTATGCGGAGGTGTCGGACCACGCCATCAAGACCTACCGCCACGACAGCATGCGGCAGGCGCGCGAGCGACTCTTCTCGCTGACCGATTCGTCGAGCGCACGGCGCAACCGCGTGCTGTCGGCCATCGGCCGCGGCGACCCGGCGCGGCAGGCCACGGTGCAGCAGCAGCATGCGCGCGCCGAACTGCTCGTGGTCGGCAAGCGCCGCGCCCATCCGCTGGCCGACTTCCTGTTCGGCAGCGTCGCGCAGCGTGTGCTGTGCTGGGCCACAGGCGACGTGCTGGTGGTGCCCTCCGACCGACGCGCCGACGCGTCGCCGGTCGTCATGTCGGGGAAGCTGCAAGATGTTCGCTGAAGACCCCCTCACCAAGTACCCGCTGCGCCAGTCGCTGCTGCCCGGTGCCGAGGGCCTGGCCGTCTTCGCCCAGCGCGGGCCGGTCGACTGGCTCTCGCGCCCCGACCAGTACATCTTCATCTGCGAAGGACGCGGCGGCCGGATCTATGCGGCGAACGAGGCCTCGCTCGAAGAGGCCCAGCAGCTCATCCGGGACGCGCACGGCGACCAGGTCGTGTCGCGCGATCCCGAGATCCATACCTTCGTCGATCCCGCGCTCGACGCCGTGGTCGAGCCGATCATGTTCCTGCGCCTGAAGAGCCCGCGCGCCTACGCCACCGTGCTGCGCGACGAACTCGACCGGCGCCGCGCGGATGTGAAGGAAGAAGACCTGCAGCGCCACGACGTCGTGATCCGCGCCGAGGTGCGGCTGGCCGACCTCATGGGCTACGCGAAAGCGGCATTGGCGATGTCGAACGGGTCGGCGGTGATCTGGAACTGGCTGCTGCGCTACGGGATGGCCTGAGGGCTTCGGCCGGGCGCCTCTTTCCCTCCCACAAACCCGGGAGTCGGATTGCGTGCAGCGCGGCTAGATTCGCGGCATGGCCGACAACCCGCTGTTCCTCTTCGTCACGATGACCGAGAAATTCTCGGACCACCTGAGCGCGACCGGCGCCTATCCGGAGAAGTTCGTGCTGAACCTGGCGCAGCACGACACCTACCTGCGCGACGTGGCGCTCTTCAACGTGGGCCGCCAGCGCCCCCTGGACCCGGCCTTGCACATGGGCATCCGCATCGAGATCGATGCGGCCTCGCCCGGCGTGATGGTGGCCTCCGACGGCACGCAGGTCCTGCTGCTGGGGTAGCGCTGCGCTCCTCTTGAATTTCCGCAGCCAGGGCAAGCGCGGATCGGTCAATGACCGGACAGGGCGCCCGATCAAAACCGGCGCACCGCCAGGCAAAGGCGGCTGACGAGATCGTCCGCAGAATCAGACTCCCATCGGAGCGACGCGCGTCGCCAGGCGTCGATCAAAGTCCAAATGAACTTGAATCTGGGAACTGCTGCGTTCTTCACGGCGCTGGTGGAGTTCGTCCTTGCCGCCGGCATGCTGGCGCTGTGGGCGAAGGGACGCGCACGCTATCTGGTGTTCTGGGGCGTCGGCTTCCTTGTCTTCGGAATCGGCGCCTTGCTGCTCATCCTGCGGGACAGAATCCCGGACTTCTTCTCCATCCTCCTCGGGAATTTCCTCACGACACTGAGTTCGGTGCTGTTCTATGCAGGCATCTGCCTGTTCTTCGATCGGCGCCGCGCGTGGCTGCCCTGGATGGCAGGGGTCGTGGCTGTGGAAATGACCTTGCTGGCCTTCTTCTCCTATGTCACGTACGACACCTCGGCGCGTGTCTACGTGTACGGCGCGGCCCAGTCGGTGATCGCACTGATGACCCTTCAGACACTGTGCACGATGGGTCGTGCGCGCGGGGGAAAGATCCATCTCGAGGTGCTCGTCGTCGCCTGGCTGGCGTTGCTGGTTCATGGTGCACGCCTGGCCGGCACCCCCTTCTTTCCCGTGCCACAGGATTTTCTGGCGTCGGGCAATTTCCAGACCCTGCTGGGCTTCGGTTTGAAACTGACGCACATCGCCTACGCACTGGCGTTCGGCAACATGCACGCCGCCGCCTTGCATGCCGATCTGCGCGCGGCCCTCGCCCACATCGAGGCCAAGGCCCATCAGAAAGTCGAGATCCTGGGCTACATCGGCCACGACCTGCGCGCACCGCTTGCGACGATCGGCGGGTACGCGTCGCTCCTGCTCGCCGATGCGCACGACAAGCAGCGCAAGCACCTGCTGACCATCCAGCGCAGCGTCAAGTACCAGCTCCACCTGATCGACGAACTGCTGGAATACGCCAAGGCAGAACTGCAACCGCTGACGGTCCGCCCCGTCACCACCGACCTGCCGCACCTGCTGGACGACATTTCCGACTACGCCGTCGCCCTGTGCGCGCAGCAGAACAACCGCTTTCGCTATCACCCTTCCGAGCGAATGCCCCGGCACATCGGCCTGGACGGAAAGCGCATGCAGCAGGTGCTGCTGAACCTGCTGTCCAACGCCGCCAAGTTCACGCGCGACGGTGTGGTGACCTTGTCGGTCACGGCCAGGCCCGAGGGGCGCGCCTGTGTCTTGAGCTTCGCGGTCAGTGACACCGGGGTCGGCGTCGACACGAGTCGGAACGTCGACATCTTCGGCGCCTTCCAGCAGATGCACCCCGCGAGCGGCAGCACGGGACTGGGCCTGTTCATCGCGCAGCGCATCGTCTCGGCCATGGGCGGCACACTGAGCGTGGCCAGCACGGCCGGCCAGGGCGCCACGTTCTCCTTCGCGCTGTCGGTGCCGGTCGATGCATCCGACGCAGACTGGCCTCTCGTCGCGCAGCGGGAGACAGAGCCCGGCGAGCCATCACCGATGCCTGCCATCCCTCGACATGTCATGCCGGGGGATCACGCGCTGGACGAGCTCGCCAGCCTGGCGCTTCAGGGCCGCGTCACGGACATCGAGCACTGGATCGAACGCCACGCCGACGAAGCCAACTACGCTGCGTTCATGGCCCTGCTTCTGGACCTGCTGGAACGGCTGGACTTCCGCGGGATTCACGCGCTCGTGAATCGCCCCCGCGGGTCCTAGATGTGCAGCGCCGCCAGCGCGCCGATCGCGATCCCTGCGACGGCCACGCCGTACATGGCGCGCTCCAGCCATTTCTTCCGGGTGAGCAGCGCAATGGCCGCCAGCGCGATGGAGACCTGCAGCACCGTGGTGGCCTGCGCCCAGCGGTGGTGCTGGTGCATCTGGGTCTCGGATTGCGCGTCCCAGCGGCTGGCCTCATCTTCCAGCTTCTTTGCAGCAGCCTGGATGTCGGTCTTCTCCTGCTCATAGCGAGTGACCTTCACTTGCCAGCCTTGACGGCGGCCGTCGTCGGTGGCGGTGTCGCGTGCGAACTCCGCCAGCGCCTGCTTGGTGCTCTTCGACTGGAAGTAATTCCACTGATTGGAGGCCTCGGTCTTCTTGATGGCCGCGTTGTTCTTGTAGAGGCCGGCGTTGGCCTGCGTGGCCCCGCCCATGTACGCGAAGATCGCGCCCGCCGTCGCAATGGCAGCGGTGCTCACAGCGATCTTTCCCGTCGTGCTCATGCCCTTGCCTGAAGAGGCGGCATCGGCATCGCCATGGCCATGGTCGTGACCGCCGGAAGCGGCATGTTCGAGTTCGTGATCGTGCGGACCATGCACGTGAAAACCGTGTCCAGACATGAAGTTCTTCTTGGAGTTGTTGGAAAGAAACCCGGAGGGCGCGCGAGTATGCCCGGACTTCACGCGTCGATGGCCCGGGGAAAGTCCTGTCAGCTCTGCGGATGCGCATGCAGGATGCCGGTGCGCCGTGGTTCCAGGGGCATGGCGGCCAACATCCAGACCAGCACGGCCAAGCAAGAAATCCACGATCTGCGCAGAGCTCGCCCGCGTCGGACCTCTCGTCACACAGAAGATTTTTTCCGCTCGACTCACGGGCAACCGCCGCAAGCGCTGGAGTGCATTCGGGCCATCAAGCGACAACCGCGCTGGAAAACAAAAAAGCCACCCGAAGGTGGCTTTTTTGCTGGAGCAAGCTCCAAATACTGGCGGAGTGGACGGGACTCGAACCCGCGACCCCCGGCGTGACAGGCCGGTATTCTAACCAACTGAACTACCACTCCTGGTAGACAACGTTCGTTCCTTGCGGAACCGAGTGTTGACGACTCGTGCCGACTTCACCGAAGTGAAACTGGCGACCCTACGGGGATTCGAACCCCGGTAGCCACCGTGAAAGGGTGGTGTCCTAGGCCTCTAGACGATAGGGTCAAAACCTTGGACGTGCTGCGATCAGCATCTCTAACCTACTCGACACTTTGATGGTGGAGGTAAACGGGATCGAACCGATGACCTCTTGCATGCCATGCAAGCGCTCTCCCAGCTGAGCTATACCCCCGTGTGGGTGTCGAGCCTCGAATTATAGCCCGATTTTTCAGGCCTTTTTCAATCGCTCGATAACTTTTTCGCGGGAAAAAATTTCGAGCACTGAATCGAGGGACGGTGTCTGCGATGTTCCCATCACAAGCACTCGTACTGGCATCGCTAACACGGGCATTTTCAGCGCGTGTGTCGCGAGGACTTCCTTGATCATAACTGCGATTTCGGCCCTCTCCCAGGCGACCGTCATCAATTTTTCAACGAGCGTTGCGATTGCAGGCTTCACTGCATCGGTGATGTGCTGCGCGCGGTCTGCATCGGTCACTTCGATGTCCGCATAAAACGCTGCAGCCCAACCAGCGAGCGCCACTGTCGTATCGCAACGGTCTTTGAAGAGCGTACAGATCGCAGGCAGACGCTCATCGGCGACGATGCCTCGCTTTTGCAACTGCGCTGCAACAAGCGGTGCGAGCTCATCGCCGCTCTTGGCCTTGATGTACTGCGCATTCACCCACGCGAGCTTGGCTGCATCCCACTGCGCGGGGCTCTTCGAGAGGTGCGTGCCGTCGAACCAGCTCACCATCTGCTCGCGCGTGAACAACTCGTCGTCACCGTGGCTCCAGCCGAGGCGCGCGAGGTAGTTGAGCATCGCTTCGGGCAGGTAGCCGTTGTCCTCGTAGGCCGTGACGCTCACGGCGCCGCGGCGCTTGGAGAGCTTCTGCCCGTCGTCGCCGAGGATCACCGGCACGTGGCCGAACTGCGGCAGCGGTGCGCCGAGCGCGCGGAAGATGTTGATCTGCCACGGCGTGTTGTTGATGTGCTCGTCGCCGCGGAACACGTGCGTGATGGCCATGTCCCAGTCGTCGACCACCACCGCGAAGTTGTAGGTCGGCACACCATCAGGACGCAGGATGATCAGGTCATCGATCTCGCGGTTGTTGATGGTGATCTCGCCCTTGACGAGGTCGTTCCACGTCACGTCGCCTTCGGGCGGATTGCAGAAGCGCACCACGGGCGGCACGCCTTCAGGCACGGGCGGCAGCACCTTGCCCGGCTCGGGGCGCCAACGGCGGTCGTACAGCGTTTTCTCGTTGCGCGCACGTTGCGCTTCGCGCATCTCGTCGAGTTCGGCCGGCGTGCAGTAGCAGTGGTAGGCCGTGCCGGCCGCGAGCATCTGCGCGATGACTTCGCGGTAACGCTCGAGACGTTGCATCTGGTAGATCGGGCCTTCGTCGTAGTCGAGGCCGAGCCAGTGCATCGACGCGAGGATCTGGTCGGTCGAGTCCTGCGTGGAACGGGCCACGTCGGTGTCCTCGATGCGCAGCACGAACTCGCCGCCGTGGTGGCGCGCGTAGGCCCACGAATAGAGTGCGGTGCGCGCCGTGCCCAGGTGCAGAAAGCCGGTGGGAGACGGTGCGATGCGGGTGCGAACTTTGCCGGTCATGAAATGAAGAGTCAGGAAGTCAGTGTGCTCAGGCCGCGCGAAAGATCGGCCGTGATGTCGTCGATGTATTCCAGGCCGACCGCAAAGCGGACCAAGCCCTGGCTGATGCCCGCGGCCTGGCGCTGCGCCTCGGTGAGGCGGCCGTGCGAGGTGGTGCCGGGGTGCGTGATGATCGACTTGGTGTCGCCCAGGTTGGTGGCGATGCTCACGACGCGCGTGCTGTTGATCACATGGAACGCGTTGGCGCGCGCCGTCTCGGGGTCGTTGCCGACCACGTCGAAGGACACGACCGCGCCGCCCAGGCCCGACTGCTGGCGCATGGCCAGTTCGTGCTGCGGGTGCGAGGCCAGGCCCGGGTAGTACACGCGTGCCACGCCGGGCTGCGTTTCGAGCCACTGCGCCACGGCCAGCGCATTCGCGCACTGCGCCTGCATGCGCACGCCCAGCGTCTCCATGCCCTTGAGCACGACCCAGGCGTTGAACGGCGACAGCGCCATGCCGGCGGTACGCACCACGGGACCGAAGACATCGACGATGAGCTTCGAGGGCCCGCAGATCGCGCCGGCCATCACGCGGCCCTGGCCGTCGAGGTACTTGGTGCCCGAATGAATGACGAGGTCGGCACCCAGTTCGGTCGGACGCTGCAGGATCGGCGTGCAGAAGCAGTTGTCGACCGCGAGCAGCGCACCGGCACCGTGCGCCAGGTCGGCCAGCGCCCGGATGTCGCAGACATCGGTCAGCGGGTTGGTCGGCGTCTCGGCAAACAGCAGCTTGGTGTTGGGCTTGAGCGCGGCGCGCCATTCGGCCACGTCGGTCTGCGAGACAAAGGTGGTCTCGACGCCGAACTTGGCGAACTCCTTGCCGAACAGGTTCAGCGTGGAGCCGAACACCGAGCGCGAGCAGATCACGTGGTCGCCGGCCTTGAGCAGGCCCATGCACATCATGAGGATCGCGCCCATGCCGGTCGAGGCGCCGATGGCGGCCTCGGTGCCTTCGAGCGCGGCCAGGCGCTGCTCGAAGCTGGCGACCGTCGGGTTCGAGGTGCGCGAGTAGGTGAAGCCGGCCTCGGTGCCGGCGAAGCGGCGGGCCGAGGTTTCGGCGTCGGGCTGCACGAAGCCGCTCGTGAGGAACAGGGCCTCCGAGTGCTCGCCGTGCTGGCTGGGTGCCAGGCCGGTGCGCAGCGCGAGGGTGTCGCGGTGCAGGCCGGGCGGCAGGGTGCGTTCGTTGTCGCTCACGTCGGCCCTCTCTTCTTTCTCTTACTCGCTGGGGTTCGGCAGGGCGAGGCGCGAAGCGTCTTCTTCGTTTTCCTCGATGCGCGGGCGGTTGCCGTTCATGCGCGAGATGGCTTCGGTGTCGATGTCACCCGTCACGTACACGCCGTCGAAGCACGAGGCGTCGAAACCGGCGAGCTTCGGGTTGAGCGAGCCGATGGCGCGCTTCATGGCATCGACGTCCTGGTAGATGAGCGCATCGCAGCCGATGAGTTCGCGGATTTCCTCGACGGTGCGGTCGTGCGCCACGAGTTCGTCCTTGGTTGGCATGTCGATGCCGTAGACGTTGGGGTAGCGCACCGGCGGCGCGGCGCTGGCCAGGTAGACCTTGCGGGCGCCGGCGTCGCGCGCCATCTGCACGATCTCGCGGCTGGTGGTGCCGCGCACGATCGAGTCGTCGACCAGCAGCACATTGCGGCCCTTGAACTCGCTGGCGATCACGTTGAGTTTCTGGCGCACCGACTTCTTGCGAACGCCCTGCCCCGGCATGATGAAGGTGCGGCCCACGTAGCGGTTCTTCACGAAGCCTTCACGGTACGGAATCCCCAGGAGGTGCGCGAGTTGCGTGGCGCTCGGGCGGCTCGATTCGGGAATCGGAATGATCACGTCGATCTGGTTCGGCGGCACGGTCGAGACCACGCGCTTGGCCAGCGTTTCGCCGAGGTTCAGGCGTGCCTGATACACCGAGATGCCGTCGAGCACCGAGTCGGGACGTGCGAGGTACACGAACTCGAAGATGCACGGGTTGAGCGAGGCGCCCTCGGCGCATTGCATCGAGTGCACGTTGCCTTCGAGGTCGATGAACACGGCCTCGCCCGGTTCGATGTTGCGTTCGAACACGTGGCCCGAGCCTTCGAGCGCGACCGATTCGCTGGCCACCATGACGGTGCCGTCGGCGTTGCGGCCCATGCACAGCGGGCGGATGCCGTAGGGGTCGCGGAAGGCCAGCAGACCGTGGCCGGCGATCAGCGAGACCACGGCGTACGAGCCGCGCAGGCGCTTGTAGACGTTCTTGACGGCGGCGAAGACCTCGGCCGGGTGCAGCGGCACGCCGCGCGAAGAACGCTCGATTTCATGCGCCAGCACGTTGAGCAGCACTTCGGAGTCGCTCTCGGTGTTGGTGTGGCGGTGATCGGTGGAGAACAGCTCCGCACGCAGGGCGTGCGCGTTGGTCAGGTTGCCGTTGTGCACGAGCACGATGCCGAAGGGCGCGTTCACGTAGAAGGGCTGCGCCTCTTCTTCGCTGTAGGCGTTGCCGGCGGTCGGGTAGCGCACCTGGCCCAGGCCCACGTTGCCCGGCAGCGCGCGCATGTTGCGGGTGCGGAACACGTCGCGCACCATGCCCTTGGCCTTGTGCATGAAGAACTTGCGTTCCAGCAAGGTCACGATGCCGGCCGCGTCCTGGCCACGGTGCTGCAGCAGCAGCAGCGCGTCATAGAGCAGCTGGTTGACGGGTGCGTTGCTGACAACGCCGACGATTCCACACATGAACGATTCCTCTCAGGGCAGGTAGCTTGCCAACTTTTCAGGCAGCGAGGGTTTGAGGCCCTGCAATGCCGCATCGAGAACAATGGCGCTGCGCGATTCGTGCCACCAGGCACTGTCGCTCAACGCCAGCAAATGAACAACGACCGCCAGCACGAGCAGGGCCACTGCCCCCCGTGCCGCGCCGAACGCTGCTCCCAAAATCCGGTCCACCGGCCGCAGGCCGACCGCGGCGATCAACTTGCGCGTGAGGGCTGCCGCCAGCCCCACGCCGAACGCCACCGCCACGAACACCAGCACAAAGGCCAGCGGGTAGCGCCAGGTGGCCTGCGGGTCGCCGAACGGCAGCCAGGCCGCCACGTCGGAGGCCACCCACTGGGCCACGATGAAGGCGGCCACCCAGCCGATCAGCGAAATCACTTCGAACACGAGGCCGCGCACCAGCCCGAACAGCATCGACAGCACGATGAGCGCGATGGCGATCCAGTCGAGCAGGGCCACGGCAATGAACTACAGGCAGCGGGCGATGACGGTGCTTACAACGTGAGGATGGCCGCGGCCAAAGACAAGCCCTTGACCCGGTCCGCGGCCTTCTCGGCCTCGGCACGCGAAGCGAACGGCCCGACGCGCACACGCGTGCGCTCGCCGTCGGCCGTCTTGGCGACGTGCACGTAGGTCTTGAGGCCGGCGCGCTCGAGCTTCTGGCGCACTTCGCGCGCCTTGTCGGCATCGGCAAAGGCGCCGACCTGCACGACGAAGCGGCCGTTGTCGTCGGCGGCCGGCTTGGGCGCGGCGGCGGGCGGCTTGCCTTCGAGCAGCGCGCGGGCCCGGGCGCCGTCGTCGGCGTTCGCGGCGGGCTTGGCGGGTTCCGGCTTCGGCTTGGGCTCGGGCTTCGGTTCGGGCTTCTTCGGCTCCGGCTTGGGTTCCGGTTTGGGTTCGGGCTTCGGCTCGGGTTTGGGTTCCGGCTTTCTCTGCTCGACGGCGGGCTTGGGCGCCGCCGGAGTCGCGGGCACCGTCGCGCCCGGTTCGATCACGGTGCCGTCGGCGGTCTCGGTGATCATGCCGCCGGCCGACGAGGCTGCCGCCACGCGGGAGCTGCCATCGGACGAGGAAGAAGGCGCGCTGCTCGTTGCGGGTGCCGGCGTGGCGGGCACGGGCAGCGGCTTGGCCTTGTTGCGGTCGGGAATCTCGATCGGGATGTCGACCGGCACGGGGCGCGGCTGGGTGTCGAACAACAGCGGGAAGCCGATCACACCGACCAGCACCAGCACCGCTGCACCGAGCAGCCGATGGCGCGCACGCCGGCGCATGGTTTCGACACTTTCCGCCGGCACCGCCGCGGGGGCGCTGCGTCCTTCGTTGCCTTGTGGGCCGCGCGCGCGGAACTTGAAAAACGCCATGAAGTTCGATCCCTGGAGGAGTGCAGCGAGGTGGTGCCCGATGGTGTCGGAGGGGTGTGGACAGCCCGACGATCAGCCGCCTGGCAGCAGGTGTTTGGCTTGCAGCCGGGGGGTGCCGTTTTCGAGGACGCCACCCACGGTGAAGAACGATCCGAAGACCACGATTCTATCAGTGGCACCTGCCTGCTCGATGGCCGCGCGCAGGGCGTCCATCGGGCTCGCATGCACGCTGCCGGAGGCGTCCTTGCGCGTGTTCTGCGCCTGCCACGCGGCCAGCAGATCGGCCGCCTTGGCGGCGCGCGGCGTGGGCAGGTCGGTGAAGTACCAGCGGTCGATCAGCGGCCCGATGCGCGCCAGGATGGGCGCGAGGTCCTTGTCGGCCATGACGCCGAACACGCCGTGCGTGGTGGGCGAAAAACCCATCGCGTCGAGGTTCTCGGCCAGCGCCGCGACGGCGTGCGCGTTGTGCGCCACGTCGAGCACCAGCGTGGGCTCGCCCGGCACGATCTGGAAGCGGCCCGGCAGCTCGACCATCGCCAGCCCGTTGCGCACCGCCTGCGCCGTGATCGGCAGCTGCGGGCGCAGCGCCTCGAGCGCCGCGAGCACGCCCGCCGCATTGAGCAACTGGTTGGCGCCGCGCAGCGCCGGGTAGGCCAGCCCGCTGTAGCGCCGGCCGCGGCCCGACCAGCCCCACTGTTGCTTGTCGCCCGAGACGTTGAAGTCGTGCCCGAAGCGCCACAGGTCGGCGCCGATGGCGTTGGCGTGGTCGATCACGCTTTGCGGCGGCACCGGGTCGCTCACGATGGCGGGCTTGCCGGCGCGCAGGATGCCGGCCTTCTCGAAGCCGATGCTTTCGCGGTCGGGGCCGAGGTATTCCATGTGGTCCAGGTCAATGCTGGTGATGACCGCGCAGTCGGCGTCGATGATGTTCACCGCATCGAGCCGGCCGCCCAGGCCGACCTCGAGGATCGCCACGTCGGGCTTCTCCTGGATCATGCAATGCAGGATGCCAAGCGTGGTGAACTCGAAGTAGGTCAGGGCCATGTCGCCGCGCGCCTTTTCCACCACCTCGAAGCTTGCTATCAGTTTGGAAGCATCGACCGCTTCGCCCTTGAGCCGCAGCCGTTCCTCGAAGCGCACCAGGTGCGGCGAGGTGAACACGGCCGTGCGGTAGCCCGCGTGCGTGAGGATCGATTCGAGCATGGCGCAGGTCGAGCCCTTGCCGTTGGTGCCCGCCACCGTGATGACGGGGCAGTCGAAACACAGGCCCAGACGCTGCGCCATTTCTTTGGCGCGATCGAGCCCGAGCTCGATCTTGTCGGGATGAAGGTGCTCGGCGCGCGCGAGCCAGTCGTTCAGGGTTTCCATGGAGGCCGGCATTGTCGCCGACCCGCCGCTCGCGGCATCATGGCGGCCATGACAACCCTATACGGCATCCCGAACTGCGACACCGTCAAGCGCGCCCGCGCCTGGCTCGACGACCATGGCGTGGCCTACGCCTTCCACGATTTCAAGAAACAGGGCGTGCCCGAAGCCGAGCTCGACCGCTGGCTCAAGGCCCCCGGCTGGGAGGCGCTGGTCAACCGCAAGGGCACCACCTGGCGCAAGCTCGACGAGGCCACGCGCGACGCGGTGGTCGACGCCGCCTCGGCCCGCCCCGTGCTGCTGGCCAACCCGAGCCTGATCAAGCGGCCGGTGGTCGATTGGGGCCCGAAGACGGGCGTAACGACTGGTTTCGATGCCGATCGCTGGGCTGTGAACGCCGTGTAAACCCCGGAACCCCGTCCCGCCGGCCGGCCTCCAACCCCGATCTGCAGGAGAGAACACCATGAACAGACACGTTTTTCGCATCCTCACGGGGCTTTCGGCGGCCGGCCTGCTGGCCACGGGCGCCAGCGTCGTGCAGGCCCAGCAAGTGGTCCAGGCGCGCGTGATTTCCGCCACGCCGATCCGCGAAACGACCGGCAGCGACGTCAGCTACAACGTCACCTACGAATACCAGGGCCGCCAGTACACGACCCGCACCACCAGCCGGCCGGGCGCCACCATTCCGATCCAGGCCAGCGCTTACGGCGTGACCACCGCACCGGTCCAGCCCCAGTCGCAATTGCAGCCCTACCCGGTCGAGGCCAACAACGGCCCGCAGTACCCGGAACAGTACCCGCAGCAGGGGCAGTACCCGTACCAGCAAGGCGCCAACTCCCCGTGGGACAGCGTCGTGCCCGAACCCGGCGTGGTGGTGTCCAACGCACCGGCGCCGGTCTACACGCAGCCGGCCCCGGTGTATGCCCCGCCCGTCTACGTGCAGCCCGCCTACACCTACCCCTATGCGCAGCCCTACGTCTACCCGCCGGTCGGCATCTCGCTGAACCTGGGCTATTCGCGCGGCTGGGGCGGTGGCGGCTACTACCGCGGCTATCGCGGATGGGGCGGCTATCGCCACGGCTGGCGCTACTGAGTTCCCCCACGGCGGGCCGGCTCTGCCGAGCCCCTAAAATCGAGGGCTTCTCCAACCCCGGGGGTGCTGCTGCCGCGGCGCGTCCCTCGATCCGCCGAACGCGCAGGCGCCGGCGCCATCCATCCAATGACGACGACTACCGACACCATCAACAGCGCCGCAGTGGCCACCAAGGCCAATGTGTATTTCGACGGCAAGTGCGTGAGCCACAACCTCACGCTGGCGGACGGCACCAAGAAATCGGTCGGCGTGATCCTGCCGTCCACCCTCACCTTCAACACCGGCGCGCCTGAAATCATGGAAGGCGCCGGCGGCAGCTGCGAATACCAGCTCGCAGGCACCAGCGAATGGATCGCCTCGGGCCCCGGCCAGAAGTTCAGCATTCCCGGCAATTCGAGCTTCCAGATCCGCGTGAGCGGCGAGCCCTACAGCTACATCTGCCACTTCGGTTGAAACGGAACCCCTGACATGTCGACCATTCTCCAAAACGTTCCCGCCGGCCAGAAGGTCGGCATCGCCTTCTCCGGAGGCCTGGACACCAGCGCGGCGCTGCACTGGATGAAGCTGAAGGGCGCCGTCCCCTACGCCTACACCGCCAACCTCGGCCAGCCCGACGAGCCCGACTACGACGAGATCCCGCGCAAGGCGATGCTCTACGGCGCCGAGAACGCCCGCCTGATCGACTGCCGCGCACAGCTGGCCAACGAAGGCATCGCCGCCCTGCAGGCCGGCGCCTTCCACGTGACCACCGCCGGCGTGACCTACTTCAACACCACGCCGCTGGGCCGCGCCGTGACGGGCACCATGCTGGTGTCGGCCATGAAGGAAGACGACGTCCACATCTGGGGCGACGGCAGCACCTACAAGGGCAACGACATCGAGCGCTTCTACCGCTACGGCCTGCTCACCAACCCCGCGCTGAAGATCTACAAGCCCTGGCTCGACCAGGTCTTCATCGACGAGCTGGGCGGCCGCGCCGAAATGTCGGCGTTCATGCAGAAGGCCGGCTTCGCCTACAAGATGTCGTCCGAGAAGGCCTACTCGACCGACTCGAACATGCTGGGCGCCACGCACGAGGCCAAAGACCTCGAGCATCTGAACAGCGGCATGCAGATCGTGCAGCCCATCATGGGCGTGGCCTTCTGGAAGGACGAAGTCGAAGTCAAGCGCGAAACCGTCTCGGTGCGCTTCGAAGAAGGCGTGCCCGTCGCGCTGAACGGCGTGCGCTACACGAACCTGGTCGAGCTGATCCTCGAAGCCAACCGCATCGGCGGCCGCCACGGCCTGGGCATGAGCGACCAGATCGAAAACCGCATCATCGAAGCCAAGAGCCGCGGCATCTACGAGGCCCCGGGCCTGGCGCTGCTGTTCATCGCCTACGAGCGCCTGGTCACCGGCATCCACAACGAAGACACCATCGAGCAGTACCGCGACAACGGCCGCCGCCTGGGCCGCCTGCTGTACCAGGGCCGCTGGTTCGACCCGCAGGCCATCATGCTGCGCGAAACGGCCCAGCGCTGGGTGGCGCGCGCCATCACCGGCGAAGTGACGGTCGAGCTGCGCCGCGGCAACGACTACTCGATCCTGAACACGGAATCGGCCAACCTCACGTACAAGCCCGAGCGCCTGAGCATGGAAAAGGTCGAAGGCGCGTTCACGCCGCTGGACCGCATCGGCCAGCTCACGATGCGCAACCTGGACATCGTCGACACGCGCGAGAAGCTGGCGATCTACACCCGTGTGGGCCTGCTGTCGTCGGGCGAAGGTGCCTCGCTGCCGAAGCTGGCGAACGACGGCGACGCGAGCTGATCGATCGATCCCCCTGCCCTTGCCACGCAAAAGGGCAGCAATGAAAAACGGGCCCTTGCGGCCCGTTTTTCTTTGGGAGACTTTGGGAAATGCCCCGGCGTCAGTCGCCGCCGCCTCCGCACCCACCGCCGCATCCACCGCCCCCATCGGACGCGCCACCTCCGTCGCTGGAGCCGCCATCGCCGCCCCCGCTCGACTCGCTGCCGCCGAAGCCCCCGGCATCGCCCGAGCTGCCGCCGTCGGACGACGAATCGCCGAAGCTCGAGCCGCAGTGCGCGTCGGTGCCCGTTGCGCGCTCGATCGCCCGGCAATCGGGGATGTAGTGAAAGCCGTCCGCAATCGCGAACTTGATGTCCAGCGCGAACAGCAGCGGCAGTCGCGCCGGATTGCGCGGGTCGATGCTTTCTTCCTTGCAGGCCCAGTACCAGGTGCGGCGCAGGCCGTCGTTGCGCCGCGCGTCCTGGCCCAGCACCTCGGCCGGGCTGTGGTGCAGCATGCGCCCGAAGGCCGCCTGGCACCAGGTCTGGTAGCCCTGCGTGTGCAGGATGAACTCGTGCCAGGCCGTGTCGACCACCCGCGAAGGCATGGCGACGAACTTGAGGTTGCTGCGCAGGTGCGCCATGAAGAACTGCCGCAGCCCGCGCAACACCAGCTCGGCGTCGCGTCGGCTCAGTTGCGGGTGCGCCGCGCGCAGCTTGCCGATGAGGAACGGCGGCAGCCGGGCCTCGCGGATGAACTGGCGGCGCAGGCTGAGTTCGATCTGGCTCAGGAGCCCCGCGAATAAAAGGGCCGCGAGGATCAGCAGCACCGACCCCCACCAGCCCGCCCGCACCAGGAACACCGAGGCGATGCCCGCCACGATGACGACAAGCTGCGCCCAGCCCAGCACGGCGATGCGCCGGCGGTAGTTCAGGTGCAGGAAGTCGAGATCCACCGTCTCAGACCACCACGGGTTCCGGCTCCAGCCGGATGCCGAAGCGCTCGTACACGCTGGTCTGGATCGCCTTGGCCAGCGTCATCACCTCGCCGCCGGTCACCGGGTTGGCCGAGCCGCCGCGGTTGACCAGCACCAGCGCCTGCTTTTCGTACACGCCGGCGTTGCCCACCGACTTGCCCTTCCAGCCGCAGGCGTCGATGAGCCAGCCGGCCGCGAGCTTGATGCTGCCGTCGTCCATCGGGTAGTGAACGATCTTGGGGTCGCGCGCGATGATGTCGGCGCACTGCTCGGGCGTGACGGTGGGGTTCTTGAAGAAGCTGCCGGCGTTGCCCAGCACGCGCCAATCGGGCAGCTTGGCGCGGCGGATGGCGCAGATCCACTCGAAGATGTCGACCGCGCTGGGCGTGAAGTTGGCGGTTTCTTCCATCTTGCGCTCGAGGTCGAGGTAGCCGACCACCGGCTTCCACGGCTTCGGCAGCCGGAAACGCACCCGCGTGATGACCGCCCGGCCCGCCAGGCCGAAGTCGTTCGGGCCGCTGCGCACGTGCTTGAAGACCGAATCGCGGTAGCCGAAGGCGCACTGCGCGGCATCGAGCGTGAAGGCGCGGCCGGTTTCGAGGTCGAAGGCGTCGAGCGAATCGAAGCGGTCCTGCAGTTCGACGCCGTACGCGCCAATGTTCTGCACCGGCGCGCCGCCCACCGTGCCGGGAATGAGCGCCAGGTTTTCCAGCCCCGGGTAGCCGCTGCGCACCATCCATTCGACGGTGTCGTGCCAGGTTTCGCCGGCGCCGGCCTCGACGATCCAGGCGCGCGGCGTCTCTTCGACCAGCCGGCGGCCCTTGATCTCGACCTTCAGCACCAGCGGCTTGACGTCGCCCGTGAGCACGATGTTGCTGCCGCCGCCGAGCACGAAACGGGGTTCGTCGCGCCAGGCGGGGTCGGCGTGCAGCGCGGCCAGGTCGGCCTCGCTGGCGATGCGCGCCAGGTGCTGCGCACGCGCGACGATGCCGAAGCTGTTGTAGGGCTGCAGCGGGACATTGGACTCCACGATCATGGGAGAATTGTCGCATTCAGTCCCCGTGCGTCCAGGAGTGCCCATGCCGTCTTTCGATACCGTCTGCGAGCCCAATCTGCCCGAAGTGAAGAATGCGGTGGAAAACACCGCCAAGGAAATCGGCACACGCTTCGATTTCAAGGGCACCGCCGCTGCCGTCGAGCTCAAGGACAAAGAGATCACCATGATCGGCGACGCCGAGTTCCAGCTCGTGCAGGTCGAAGACATCCTTCGCAGCAAGCTCACCAAGCGCAGCGTCGACGTGCGCTTTCTCGACAAGGGCGACGTCCAGAAGATGGGCGGCGACAAGGTCAAGCAGGTCATCAAGATCAAGAACGGCATCGAGACCGAGCAGGCCAAGAAGATCACCCGCATCATCAAGGACAGCAAGCTCAAGGTGCAGGCCGCGATCCAGGGCGATGCCGTGCGCATCACCGGCGCCAAGCGCGACGACCTGCAGGCCGCCATGGCCCTCATCAAGAAGGACGTGCCCGACATGCCGGTGTCCTTCAACAACTTCCGCGACTGACCCGCGCATGAAGGCGCTCCTCGTCGCGGCGCTGTGCTCGGCCGCGGCCATGGGGGCGCACGCCGCCGACTCGGTCACGCTGACCGGCTCCATCGGCAGCCGCGCCATCCTCATCGTGAACGGCGCGCCCCCCAAGACGGTGGCGGTCGGGGAGACCTTCCAGGGCGTCAAGCTGGTGTCGCTGCAGGCCGACCAGGCGGTGGTCGAATCGGCGGGCAAGCGTTTTTCGCTGCGCATGGATTCGCCCGTGAGCATCGGCCGGGGCGGCATTGCCGGCAGCGGCGGCAACCGCATCGTGCTGCAGGCCGACAGCCGGGGCCACTACATGACGCAGGGCCAGATCAACGGCCGCGCCGTCACCTTCATGCTCGATACCGGCGCAACCACCATCGCGCTGTCGGCGGTCGATGCCCAGCGCATCGGGCTCGACTACAGCAAGGGGCAGCCGGTGCAGATGCGCACGGCCAACGGCAACGCTGCGGGCTACAGGCTGCGGTTGCAGAGCGTGCGCGTGGGCGACGTCGAGGTCTACGACATCGACGCCATCGTCTCGCAGCAGCCCATGCCCTTCGTCTTGCTGGGCAACAGCTTTCTCAATCGCTTCTCGATGCGGCGCGACGCCGACGAAATGATTCTCGAGAAGCGGTACTGAGACCGCTCCCGATCCGGCCTCAGGCCTGTGCGGCCGTGACGACGATCTCGATCTTGTAAGCCGCGTTGGCCATCTTGGCCTCCACGGTCGCGCGCGGCGGCGTGTTGCCGGCCGGAATCCACGCGTCCCACACCTCGTTCATGGCGCCGATGTCGCCGATGTCGGCCAGGAAGATCTGCGTCATGAGGATGCGCGACTTGTCGCTGCCGGCCTCGGCCAGCAGGCGGTCGACCATGCCGAGCACCTGCGCGGTCTGGCCGCGGATGTCCTGCGTGGTGTCGTCGGGCACCTGGCCCGCGAGGTAGATGGTGCCGTTGTGCACCGCGGTCTCGGACAGACGCGGGCCGACGTGGAAGCGGGTGATGGATGCCATGGTGAGTTCAAGCCTTTTTCTTCGAGCCGAGTTTCGACTCCGTGCCGGCCGCGAGCCGGCGGATGTTTTCGCGGTGCCGCCAGATCAGCAGCAGACTCATGATGATGATCGCAATCAGCACCGTGCGGTCGAGTGGCCACGCAATGTTGCCACCCAGCAGGTAGTAGGCCGGCGCGAAGAACGCCGCCACCAGCGACGACAGCGACGAGTAGCGGAAGAAGATCGCGATGATCAGCCAGGTCGCGCCCGTGGCCAGCCCCAGCCAGGGCGCGATGCCCACCAGCACGCCGGCGGCCGTGGCCACGCCCTTGCCGCCCTGGAAGCCGAAGAACACCGGGTACAGGTGGCCCAGGAAGGCCGCCAGGCCGGCCAGCGCGGCCACGCCCTCGCCCAGCCCCCACTGCGCGCCGAACTGGCGGATCAGGAACACCGGCAGCCAGCCCTTCGCCGCGTCGAGCAGCAAGGTGGCCAGCGCTGCGCCCTTGTTGCCCGAGCGCAGCACGTTGGTGGCGCCGGGGTTGCCGCTGCCGTAGCTGCGCGGGTCGGCCATGCCGAGCGACTTGCTCACGATGACCGCGAACGACAGCGAACCGATCAGGTACGACGCCACGATGGCAAGGAGGGAAGGCAGATCGAAACTCAAGGCGGTCTCCGGGGAACGGATTGTTGTTGTGCGCCGCCGGCCTGCATGCCCGGCGGGAAAAAGCAAACGCCGGCTATTCTGCCAGCGCGCACTGCACGGGCTTGGCGCCCAGGAGCGTCACGCACACCTGCGGATCGATGCCCACGAGGTAGCCGCGCCGCCCGCCGTTGATCGCGATCTTCGGCAGTTCGAGCACGCTCGACTCGATGTAGACCGGCATCTCGCGCCGCGTGCCGAAGGGCGAGGTGCCGCCCACCATGTAGCCGCTGTGGCGCTGCGCCACCTCGGGCTTGCAGGGCTCGACCGACTTGGCGCCGATCTGCCGCGCGAGGTTCTTGGTCGACACCGTGCGGTTGCCGTGCATCAGCACGATCAGCGGCTTGGCGTCCTGGTCCTGCATCACCAGCGTCTTGACCACGGTGAACGGATCGAAACCCAGCACCTGCGCGCTGTGCTGGGCGCCGCCGTGCTCTAGGTACTCGTACGGATGCTCGGTGAAGGCGACCTGGTTCGCCCGCAACCACTGGGTCGCGGGCGTCTCGGAAACGTGGGCTTTCTTGCTCACTTGCTCAGATCAGGCGGCGGGGTCGCGGATGTCCAGGCGGATCTTGTCGATCTCGGCCAGCACCTCGGCCGACAGCGTGGTGCCGTAGGCGTCCAGGTCTTCGTCGAGCTGCGCCACCGAGGTCACGCCGATGATCGTGCTCGCCACCTGCCACTTGGTGTAGCAGAAGGCCAGCGCGAGCTGCGTGGGGCTCAGGCCGTGGTCGCGGGCGAGCTGGTTGTAGCGCCGCGCCGCGCGCAGCGCGTCGGGCTTGCCCCAGCGCTGCTTGCGCACCGACTCGTAGCTCGAGATGCGCGCGCCCTTGGGCGCGTCGGGGCCCTCGATGCCGCTCTGGTCGTACTTGCCCGTCAGCAGGCCGAAGGCCAGCGGCGAGTACGCCAGCAGCGACACGCCGAGCCGGTGCATGGTTTCGTCGAGCGCGTTCTCGTGCGCGCGGCTCACGAGGTTGTAGACGTTCTGCACCGACACCACGCGCGGCAGCCCGTGCTGCTCGGCCAGCCGCACGAACTCGTGCACGCCGTAGGGCGTCTCGTTCGACAGGCCGATGGTGCGCACCTTGCCCGCCTTCACCAGCTTGCCCAGCGCTTCGAGCTGGTCGTGGATCGGCGTCTGCGAGGTTTCCTTCTCGGGGTTGTAGTGGATGTTGCCGAACACCGGCACGTGGCGCTCGGGCCAGTGGATCTGGTACAGGTCGATCACGTCGGTCTGCAGGCGGCGCAGGCTGCCGTGGCACGAGGCCTCGATGTCGGCCGCCGTCATGCCCGTGCCTTCGCGCACCCAGGGCATGCCGCGCGAGGGGCCAGCCACCTTGGTCGCCAGCGTGATCTTCTGGCGCGTGCCGGGGTTGGCCGCAAACCAGTTCCCGATGATGGTTTCGGTCGCGCCGCAGGTTTCCTTGCTTGCCGGCACCGCGTACATCTCGGCCGTGTCGATGAAGTCGACGCCGCGCTCGAGCGAACGGTTCAGGACGGCGTGGGCGGTGGGCTCGTCGACCTGCTCGCCGAAAGTCATGGTGCCGAGGCAGATCGGGGTGACGTGGAGGTCGCTCTGACCGAGTGGAATCTTTTTCATGCGCGGAATGCTAGCGCGCCCGCGCGGCAGGCGCTGCCCCGGCCCCGAGAAACCGAGTGCCGCCCTGTCCTGTGGCGGACTGCGCGCGGCGCGGCCTCTCCGTATCATCGAGCGCCATATGTACCAAGCCCTCCGCCCCTCGCGCAGCGAATTCGTGCCCGTGCGCAACCTGAACTACCACGTCCGCCTCTGGGGGCAACCGTCGAGCGAGCGCCCGCCGCTGGTGCTGGTGCATGGCTGGATGGACGTGGCGGCCTCCTGGCAGTTCGTGGTCGATGCGTTGAAGGACGACCGCTTCATCATCGCCCCCGACTGGCGCGGCTTCGGCCTCACCGACGGCGGCGGGGTCGACAACTACTGGCTGCCCGACTACCTGGCCGACCTCGAATGGCTGCTCGACCACTATGCCGGCGAAGGTGACGATGCACGCCCGGTCGACCTCGTGGGCCACAGCATGGGCGGCAATGTGGCGATGCACTACGCGGGCGTGCGCCCGGCGCGCATCCGCCGCCTCGTCAACCTCGAGGGCTTCGGCATGCCCGCGCGCCAGCCCGCCGAGGCGCCCGCGCGCTACGGCCAGTGGATCGACGAGCTCAAGGGGCTGCACCGCGGCGAGAAGGCGCTCGCGGGCTATTCGGCGGTGGACGGCGTGGCGCGCCGCCTGATGAAGACCAACCCGCGCCTCACGCAGGACAAGGCCGACTGGCTGGCCGGCCACTGGTCGGCGCCGCAGGCCCAGCCCGACGGCAGCACGCGCTGGCAGATCCTCGGCGAGGCCGCGCACAAGATCGTCAACGCCAACATCTTCCGCGTCGACGAAACACTGGCGCTCTATGCGCGCATCACCGCACCGACGCTGATGGTCGAGGCCTCGGACGACAGCCTGCACAGCTGGTGGAAGGCCCGCTACACGCTCGCCGAATTCCATGAGCGCTTGAAGTCCGTGCCCTCGGTGCGCATCGAGCAGCTCGACGACGCGGGCCACATGCTGCACCACGACCAGCCGCAACGCGTGGCGCAGCTGATCGAAGACTTCCTGGCCGATTGAACTCAGCCGCAGGGCGCCGATGCGAGCCGCCTGGCGGCGCGCAGGAAGTCCTCCGGTTTCACCGTGCTCGGGTTCCAGTTGCCCGCCACCGGCACCTGGCGCTTGTGCGCGATCACCATGTGTCGCTTCGGGATCACGAGGATGTACTGGCCGTGCACGCCCCACGCCATGTACGCCCCGTTCAACGCGGAGTCCGACGGCTCTTCCAGCAGCCACCACAGGTAGCCATAGCCGAAGCCGCGCCTGGCCACGTGGGGCGGATGCATCTGCGTGGACGGGGTCGCGGGCTGCGTGATGCGCGTGACCCAGGCCGCAGGCACCAGTTGCTGCCCGCGCCAGTTGCCCTGGCGAAGCATCAGATGGCCCAGGCGCGCCATGTCCCGCGTCGACAGGAAGAACGGATAGGCCAGGTGCGCGGACTTCGCACCGTCGCCGCTGCGCTGGTGGCGGGCGAGCTCGAAATCCTCGAGCATCAGGGGCGCGGCCAGATCGTCGGCAAACGCCCGGTAGATGCTGCGACCGGTCAGTTTTTCGAAGGCGGTGCCCGCGGCGTTGAAATCCCAGTTGTTGTAGAGAAAGTAGCGGCCAGGCGCTTGCGATCCGCGCGCGGGGGCAAACGCAAGATCGTCCCCGCCATTGGCGGCTGCGTGATAGACGCCGGACCGCGCCGTGAGCAGATCGCGCAGGCGTGCCTCGCGCTCGCTGGCAAGCAGTCCGCCGACGTCATCGATGCCCAGATCGGCCAGCGTGCGATCCAGGTCGATGGTGCCGTCCGCCACGTACGTGCCGTACATCATGGACAGCAGGCTCTTGCGCACGGAGAACACGATGCTGACGGCGTCCACCGGGCCGTCGCTGAACAGCACGCGCCCGTCCTGCACCGCCATCAGGGCGGTGGTGTCCAGGGTCTTCAGGTACGCACGGGTTGCGTCGAGCTCGCGGCTGCACGCGGCGCTCAGCTGCGAACGGGGAATCGCCTCCCACGACGAGAGCGGAAAGACGGCCTCGTCTGCATGACGGGCAGCAGGCGCCGTGCATGCGCCTGCGAGCAGCAGGCAAACCGCCGCGAGGCAGGCCGCGAAGAAGCGCACCGGCTTACGTGCCGCCACCGGTCGCGCGGCGCAAGGCCGCGCGCGCCAGGAGCCGCGTCGAATCGAGCGTCGGCAGCGGCGAGTTCGCGTCGCTCATGATCAGCGGGATCTCGGTGCAGCCGAGCACCACCGCGTCGCAGCCCTCGGCGTCCTTCAGGCGCTGCATCACGCGCTGGAAGGTGGCCACGGCCTCGGGCTTGAAGATGCCGCAGACCAGCTCGTCCATGATGATCCGGCCGATCTCGGCGCGCTCGTCGACGGTGGGACGAACATATTCAAGACCGCGCGCCGAGAGCTTCTCGGGATACACCTCGCTGTCGGTCAGCCAGCGCGTGCCCGTGATGCCGATGCGGCGAAAACCCCGGCGCACGGCCTCGTCGGCCACCACCTCGGCGATGTGCAGCCAGGGCCGCGGCGAACGCGGCGCCACGTGGTCGAAGGCCTGGTGGATCGTGTTGTCGGGGCAGATCAGGAAGTCCGCGCCCGCCGCGGCGAGCTTGTGCGCAGAGCCGAGCATCAACTCGCCCACGCCCGCCAGGTCGCCCGCGTCCAGGCAACGCGTGTACTCCGCGAGCGAGGGCGTGTGCATCGACACCTCGGGGTGCGCATGCGGGCCGAGCAGCGCCGCGCCCTCGATGCAGATGGTCTTGTAGCAAAGGGCCGCGCCTTCGGCGGAGCAGCCGACGATTCCGATGTGCAGGGTCATGGGGCGCATCCTACAAAAGCCGGCGCGGTTTATCCGGCCTGCGGATATGCAAGCGCGCAAATCTTCGTTCGCGGCGCGCAGCGTGCGACCTAGAGTGCCCGACTCCCCTTGCCGTCTCCCGGAGTTGTCGCCATGCCTTCCCTTTCGCGCGCCCCCTCGTGGCTGCGCCGCCTTGCCCCGCTGTCCGGCGGGCTCGCACTGAGCCTGATGCTGCTCGCGCCCGCCCACGCGGACGACCTGCGTGTCGGCTTCATGCCGGGCCCCTACCGCGACGCCTTCACCCACGGCATCGAGCCCCAGCTGAAGAAGCTGGGCTACAGCATCAAGTACGTCGAGTTCAGCCAGGGCGTGCAGCCCAACGACGCGGTGGAGCGCGGCCAGATCGACGCCAACATCTTCCAGCACTCGCTGTACCTGAACGCCACCAACAAGCAGCAGGGCTTCGACCTCGTGCCCGTGGTGCACGTGCCGACGCCGCCCATGGGCCTGTACTCGCGCCGCCACAAGACGCTCGACGCCGTGCCCGACGGCGCCACCGTCACGCTGCCGGCCGACCCGGTGAATGCGGCGCGTGCGCTCAACATCCTCGCGGCCATCGGCTGGGTCACGCTCAAGCCGGGCGTGAGCCCGCTGAGCGTGTCGGAGCGCGACATCGCGAGCAATCCCAAGCGCCTGAAGATCGTGCCGCTGGACGCCGCGCAGGCACCGCGCTCGCTGGCCGACGCCGACCTCGCGGCCGTGCAGGGCAACTTCGCCGTGGCCTCGGGCCTGAAGCTCACCGAGGCGCTGAAGCTCGAAGACATGACGCTCCCCTACGTCAACGTGGTGGCGGTGAAGCGCAGCAACGAAAACGCGAAGTTCGCGAAGGACATCGCAGCGGCCTACCAGTCGCCCGCGTTCCAGACGTTCTTCAAGGCCAACCCCGTGTGGGCGGGCTACCGGCTGCCGGACTATTTCAACCCATGAGCAACCACAACACCACCGCGCCGCGCAGACAGCTGCACCTCAACGTCAACATCCTGCATTCGGGCTTCGTGCCTTCGGCCTGGCGCCTGCCGGAGAGCGACCCGTGGGCGTTCGCCGACATCCAGCACTACATCCGCACCGCGCAGATCGCCGAGGCCGCCAAGCTCGACGCCGTGTTCCTGGCCGACAACGCGGCCATCGTCGACCAGATCCACTTCCGCCCGATCACCGCGCTGGAGCCCACCATCCTGCTGGCCTGCGTGGCCGCCGCGACCACGCACATCGGCCTCATCGCCACCGCTTCCACCAGCTACAACGAGCCCTACAACCTCGCGCGCCGCTTCGCCACGCTCGACCACGTGAGCGCCGGCCGTGCCGGCTGGAACATGGTGACCACGGCCGACCTGCCCTCGGCGCGCAACTTCGGCCTGGACACCACGCCCGGCCATGCCAAACGCTACGCCCGCGCCTCGGAGTTCGCCGACATCGTCAAGGCGCTGTGGGACAGCTGGGAAGACGACGCCTTCGTGGGCGACAAGGCCGCCGGCCGCTTCATCGACCCGTCGAAGGTGCATGCCCTCGCGCACCGCGGCGAGCACTTCGCGGTGCAGGGCCCGCTCAACCTGCCGCGCCCGCCGCAAGGCCACCCCGTGCTGGTGCAGGCCGGCGCCTCGGCCGACGGGCGCGAGCTCGCATCGCGCCATGCCGAAGCCGTGTTCTCCGCCTCGCAATCCTTCGAAGAATCGCAGGCCTACGCACGCGCCCTCAAGACCCGCGCCGCCGAGCTGGGCCGCGGCCCCGACGCAGTGAAGGTGCTGGCCGGCCTCACCACCATCGTCGGCGCCACCGAAGCGCAGGCACTTCGCCGCCGCGACGCGCTGGTCGACCTGATCCCGTGGGACTACAGCCTCACGCGCCTGGCCGGCACGCTGGGCATCACGCCCGACCGCCTGAAGCTCGACGAGCGCCTGCCCGACGACCTGCCGCTGCCCGGCAATGGCAACGGCAACCACACCTTCTTCAACGCCGTGGTCGCGGCCGGGCGCACGCACGGCTACACGGTGCGCCAGCTGATCCGCGAACTCGCAGGCGGCGGCGGGCACCGCGTGATCGTCGGCACGCCCGAGCAGATCGCCGACGACATCGAACGCTGGTTCAAGGGCGGCGCGGCCGATGGTTTCAACCTGATGCCCGATGCGCTCCCGCATGGGCTGCAGGACTTCGTGGACGGCGTGGTGCCGATCCTGCAGAAGCGAGGCCTCTTTCGCACGGAGTACGAGGGGCGCACGCTGCGTGATCACCTGGGGTTGGCCCGGCCTGCAGGGCGGGCGGCACAGCGGCTCGCAGCCTGAAGCCGGCCTTTCACGCAGGGCGAACACCCACAGCGTGCCCTGTGCGCAGGGCATTGGGTGCTCCCCGCAGCGAAATCAAGGAGGAGCGAAGCGGGGGACATTCGCGGAGGGGAGTACCCGATGTCCTGTGCACGCGCCCTGAACAAACCCCGTCAGGCGTCCCACCACCCCTCGTCAAAGCGCCCTTGCAAGAAGGCAACAAACCCCGACACCTTCCCAGGCACCAGCTTGGGCGAAGGAAACACCGCGTGAATCTCCTGCTCAGGCAGCGCATGGTCCCCAAGGACGGCGTTCACCTTCCCCGCAGCCAGCGACTCGCTCGCCACATAGCGCGGCATCAACGCAATGCCCAAGCCGTCGCGCGCCGCAGCCAGCACCGCCGACAGATTGTTCGACCGGAAGCGCCCCGACACCGGCACCGTCACCGGATCGCCCTTGGGCGTGTGCATGCGCCAGAACTCGTCGCCCACCACGCTGCTGTAGATCAGCGCCACGTGCGCGCTCAGGTCCTGCGCGCGCTTGGGCGTGCCGTGCTTCTTCAGGTAGGCCGGCGACGCCACCATGACCCACGGATTCGCGCCCAGGTAGCGCGCCCCCAGTGACGAATCGGCCAGCTTGCCCATGCGGATCGCCACGTCGATGCCCTGCGCGATGAGGTCGACATAGCGGTCCTCGAAGCTCAGGTCGAGCTGCACCTGCGGATGCCGGCGCATGTACTCCAGCGCCAGCGGCACCACCACGCGCCGCCCGAAGGCCACCGACGTGCCCACGCGCAAGAGGCCCTGCGCCTGGTTCTGGCGCAGCTGCACGATGCTGTCGGCCTCCTCGGCGTCGCGCACGATGGTCTTGCACTTCTCGTAGTACAGCGCGCCCGGCTCCGTGAGGCTCACGCCGCGCGTGTTGCGGTTGAGCAGCCGCACCTTCAGGCGCGCCTCCGTGGCCGCGACCTGCTTGGTCACGGTGGGTTGCGTGGTGTTGAACTCGCGCGCCGCCTTCGAGAAGCTGCCGGTCTCGACCACGCGCACGAACATTTCCATTGCCAATAGACGGTCCATGGCCGGATGGTAGCCAGTTATTCCACCACGGAATAGGTTTTATGGCCCCCAGCCGTCTTCTTGGAATGCGCCCCGCTTCCTACAGTGAGGCCACCTCAAGGAGACTTTCAAATGGCAAAGATGACAGCGGTCCAGGCCGCAGTTCTGGTGATGGAAAAAGAAGGCGTCACGCAGGCCTTCGGCGTGCCGGGCGCAGCAATCAACCCGCTGTACTCGGCCCTGCGCCAGCGCGGCAGCATCTCGCACATCCTCGCGCGCCACGTCGAGGGCGCCTCGCACATGGCCGAGGGCTACACCCGCGCCGTGGCCGGCAACATCGGCGTGTGCATCGGCACCTCGGGCCCGGCGGGCACCGACATGATCACGGGCCTGTACTCGGCCTGGGCCGATTCCATTCCCATCCTGTGCATCACCGGCCAGGCACCGCGCGCCCGCCTGTACAAGGAAGACTTCCAGGCGGTCGACATCGAGTCCATCTCCAAGCCCGTCACCAAGTGGTCGGTCACCGTGCGCGAACCCGGCCAGGTGCCGCAGGTGTTCCAGCAGGCCTTCCACCTCATGCGCTCGGGCCGCCCGGGCCCCGTGCTCATCGACCTGCCCTTCGACGTGCAGATGGCGCAGATCGAGTTCGACATCGACGCCTACGAGCCGCTCAAGCCCTACAAGCCGGCCGCCACGCGCGCCCAGATCGAGAAGGCCATCGGCATGATGCAGGCGGCCGAGCGCCCGCTGATCGTGGCCGGCGGCGGCATCATCAATGCCGACGCCTCCGACCTGCTCGTGCGCTTTGCCGAAGCCACCGGCGTGCCGGTGATCCCCACGCTCATGGGCTGGGGCGCCATTCCCGACGACCACCCGCTCATGGCCGGCATGTGCGGCCTGCAGACCAGCCATCGCTACGGCAACGCCACCGTGCTCGCTTCGGACTTCGTGCTGGGCATCGGCAACCGCTGGGCCAACCGCCACACCGGCTCGGTCGACGTCTACACCAAGGGCCGCACCTTCGTGCACGTGGACATCGAGCCCACGCAGATCGGCCGCGTGTTCACACCCGACTTCGGCATCGTCTCCGACGCCAAGGCCGCGCTCGAACTCTTCGTCGAAGTGGCCGAGGAAATGAAGGCCGCGGGCAAGCTCACCGACCGTGGCGCCTGGGCCGGCGAATGCCGCGAGCGCAAGAAGACCTTGCTGCGCAAGACCAACTTCGACACCGTGCCGATGAAGCCGCAGCGCGTGTACCAGTGCATGAACAACCACCTGGAGCGCGACACCTGCTACGTGAGCACCATCGGCCTGTCGCAGATCGCGGCCGCCCAGTTCCTGCACGTGTACAACCCGCGCCACTGGATCAACTGCGGCCAGGCCGGCCCGCTGGGCTGGACCATTCCCGCCGCGCTGGGCGTGCGCGCCGCCGACCCGACACGCAAGATCGTCGCGCTCTCGGGCGACTACGACTTCCAGTTCATGATCGAAGAGCTGGCCGTGGGCGCGCAGTTCAAGCTGCCCTACCTGCACATCGTGGTCAACAACTCCTACCTCGGCCTGATCCGCCAGTCGCAACGCGGCTTCGAGATGGACTACTGCGTGCAGCTGGCCTTCGACAACATCAACGCACCGGCCGACGCCGGCATCGAAGGCAGCTACGGCGTCGATCACCTCAAGGTGGTCGAGGGCCTGGGCTGCAAGGCGATCCGCGTGCACAAGCAGGAAGAGATGGCGCCCGCCATCGCCCGCGCCGAGGCGCTCATGGCTGAGTTCCAGGTGCCGGTCGTCATCGAGGTGATGCTCGAGCGCGTGACCAACATCGCGATGGGCACCGAGATCGACGCCATCAACGAATTCGAACCGCTGGCCGAAAGCATGGCCGACGCACCCACGGCCCTCGCCGTGGCGATGCTGGATTGATCGAGGAGACAAGAGACATGCCCAAGTTCGCAGCCAATCTCACGATGCTCTTCACCGAGCTGCCGTTCATGCAACGCTTCGAGGCGGCCGCCAAGGCCGGCTTCGAGGCGGTGGAGTACCTCTTCCCCTACCCCTTCGACAAGAAGGAACTCACGGCCGCGTTGCGCGCCAACGGCCTGCAGCAGGTGCTGCACAACCTGCCGGCCGGCGACTGGGACAAGGGCGAGCGCGGCATCGCCTGCCACCCGGACCGCACCGGCGAGTTCCGCGAAGGCATCGCGCTGGCCATCGACTACGCCACGGCGCTGGGCTGCCCGCAGCTCAACTGCCTGGTCGGCAAGGTGCCGGCGGGCGTGAGCACCGACGCGGCCCACAAGACCGTGGTCGAGAACCTGCGCCTCGCAGCGCGCGAACTCGAAGCCGCGGGCCTGCGCCTGCTGATCGAGCCGATCAACACCTTCGACATCCCCGGCTTCTTTCTCACGCGCACCGACCAGGCGCTGGCGCTGATCGACGAGGTGGGCTCGGACAACCTGCGCGTGCAGTACGACATCTACCACGCACAGCGCATGGAAGGCGAGCTGGGCAACACGCTCACCAAGCAGCTGGCGCGCATCGGCCACATCCAGCTGGCCGACAACCCGGGCCGCGGCGAGCCGGGCACGGGCGAGATCAACTACCCGTGGCTGTTCCAGCACATCGATGCGCTGGGCTACGACGGCTGGATCGGCTGCGAATACAAGCCCCGCGCCACCACGGTGGAAGGCCTCGGCTGGCGCGAAGCCCTCACGAAGAAGCAATGAACGTTCACGAAGGAAACAGAGACATGACCACCGCAGCAACTGCACAAAAAATCGGATTCATCGGCCTGGGCATCATGGGCGCCCCCATGGCGGGCCACCTGCTCGACGCAGGCCACACGCTCTTCGTGAACACGCACGGCAACACGCCGGAGCCCTTCGTCTCGAAGGCCACCATCTGCGGCTCGGCTGCCGAAGTGGCGCGCAAGGCCGACATCGTCTTCATCATGGTGCCCGACACCCCTGACGTGGAAAAAGTGCTGTTCGGCGCCCCCGGCGCGGAAGGCGTGGCCGACGGCCTGAAGGGTTCGCAGGGCAAGATCGTGGTGGACTGCAGCTCCATCGACCCGATCGCCACCAAGGAATTCGCGCGCCGCATCGTGGCACTGGGCGCCGGCTACATCGACGCGCCGGTCTCGGGCGGCGAAGTGGGCGCCAAGGCCGCGAGCCTGACGATCATGTGCGGCGGCGACGAAGGCACCTTCGGCCGCGTGAAGCCGCTGCTGGACAAGATGGGCAAGAACGTGACGCTGGTGGGCGGCGCGGGCGACGGCCAGGTCTGCAAGGTGGCCAACCAGATCATCGTGGCGCTGAACATCGCCGCCGTGAGCGAAGCCCTGGTGTTCGCCTCGAAGGCCGGCGCCGACCCGGCCAAGGTGCGCCAGGCGCTGATGGGCGGCTTCGCCAGCTCGCGCATCCTCGAAGTGCACGGCGAACGCATGATCAAGCGCACCTTCGCGCCGGGTTTCCGCATCGCGCTGCACCAGAAGGACCTGAACCTGGCGATGCAAAGCGCCCGTTCGCTGGGTGTGGCCCTGCCGCAGACGGCCAATGCAGCGCAGCTGATGAACGCCTGCGCGGCGATGGGCTACGGCCAGCTGGACCACTCGGCGCTGGTGAAGGCCCTCGAAGCCCTCGCCCAGCACACCGTCGCTCCAGACTGAACTAGCTCTTTGCAGTCTCCAGGGACTCCTTCAGGTTGCGTCGGCGCCATGCCCAGGTCTTCACGGCCTGCGGCAGGATGCCGATGCACGACGCGTAGTACGTCACCTTGAAGCCCCAGAAGCGCGGCCCGATGGGCGTGTTGCGGAACAGGTCGCCCGCCAGGATGGACAACAGCGCCTCCTGCATGCGCCAGATGTTGCGCGGCGCCATGAACAGGCGGCGGATGGCGGGCGAGGTGATGCGGTAGATGAACCACGAGAACATCTTCGGCCCGTGCTTCATCACCTTCTCGTAATGGCGGAAGGCCTTCTCGGCCTCCTTCGCCTCGCCCTTGAGCCAGTGGTCGGCGCAGGCCGCGGCCTCGAAGCCGCTGTTCATCGCCAGGTACACGCCCGAGGAGAACATCGGGTCGACGAAGGCGTAGGCGTCGCCCACCATCATGAAGCGGTCGCCACGGCAGAACTTGGAGTCGTAGGCGTAGTTGCCGGTGGTGGTGGCGCCTTCCATGAGCGTGGCGTTCTTCAGCCGTGCGGCCAGCTTGGGCGCCAGCGCGATGGTCTGCATCAGGAAGTCCTCGAGCGACGCGCCCTGGCGCCGCTTGAAGTAGGCCGGCGAGGCCACGGCGCCCACGCTCACGGTGCCGTCCTTCAGCGGGATGTACCAGAACCAGCCGTGGTCGAACCAGAAGAGCGAAATGTTGCCCTCGAAGCGGCCCGGCCGGCGCTCGGCGTTGGCGAAGTGGCCGTACAGCGCCGCGCTCGCATGCTTGCGGTTGCGCTGCTTGGCGTCGAACTGGTTCGACAGCAGCGTGTCGCGCCCGCTGGCGTCGATCACGAAGCGCGGGCGCCATTCGGTCTCGGTGCCGTCGTCGGCCTTGACCTTCACCAGCGCCCGGTTGTCGGGTGTTCCCTTGCCCGCGTCCATGTCGACACCGGTGACGCGCCGGCCCTCGAAGGTGCGCGCGCCGCGTTTGCCGGCGTGGCGGAACAGCAGCTCGTCGAATTCCGAACGGCGCACGTGCACGGCATAGGGAAAGCTCTTGTCCATCGCCTGGCCGAAGTCGAAGTGGCTGGTGTGGTCGTGCCAGGGCGAGACGAATTCGGCGCCGTGCTTGCGCAGGCCGATGGCCTCGACCTCGGTGCGCACGCCGAGCCGGTCGAACAGCGGCATGTTCATCGGCAGCAAGGATTCGCCGATGTGAAAGCGCGGGTGCTGCGCCTTCTCGAGCAGCACCACGTCGTGGCCCTTGTCTGCGAGCAAGGCCGCCACCGTGGAGCCCGAAGGGCCTCCGCCGATGACCACGACATCCGGCTCGGTGCCGGTGAAAGGTCCGGGTGTCATTCGATGTCCCTCCGTGTTGTTCTGTGCTTGTGGACGTTGGTTCGCCGCACCGCCCGTGCGGCACGGATTTGCCCCCCTGAAACAGGGGTGTTGAAGTTTAGCGAGTCGGCAGACCCTCTCGATCAGGCGGAAGATAGAGGGTCTCGTCGTTCCCCCCGAGAGAAGAGGCTGCGCTTTTGCGGTAGCCTCATTGCCCGCCAGAACCAAGGAGACTTTTCAAATGGCTGCATCCCTGTCCCCCGCTGAAGAAGCACTTCGAGAAGCAGCGCGCGAATACCACCGCTCGCCCGTCAAGGGCAAGATCTCGATCACCCCCACCAAGCCCCTGCTGAACCAGCGCGACCTGTCGCTGGCTTACTCGCCGGGCGTGGCCTACCCCTGCCTCGACATTGCGGAAGATCCCGCGCTCGCGGCCGAATACACCGCCCGCGGCAACCTCGTGGGCGTCATCACCAACGGCACCGCCGTGCTGGGCCTGGGCAACATCGGCCCGCTGGCCTCCAAGCCCGTGATGGAAGGCAAAGGCTGCCTGTTCAAGAAATTCGCCGGCATCGACGTGTTCGACATCGAGCTGGCCGAGAACGACCCCGACAAGCTGGTCGACATCATCGCGGCGCTGGAGCCCACGCTGGGCGGCATCAACCTCGAGGACATCAAGGCCCCCGAGTGCTTCTACATCGAGAAGAAACTGCGCGAGCGCATGAACATCCCGGTGTTCCACGACGACCAGCACGGCACGGCCATCATCTCGGCCGCAGCATTGCTCAACGGCCTGGAGCTGGTCGGCAAGAAGATCGAAGACGTCAAGATCGCCGTCTCGGGCGCCGGCGCCGCCGCCATCGCCTGCCTGGACGTGATGGTCGGCCTGGGCGCCAAGCCCGCCAACATCTACGCCTGCGACTCCAAGGGCCTGATCTACATGGGCCGCGCAGGCGGCTTCGACGAGTCGAAGGCCCGCTACGCCCAGAAGGACACCGGTGCCCGCACCCTGGCCGACGTGGTGAAGGACGCCGACGTGTTCCTGGGCTGCTCGGCCCCCGGCGTCATGAGCGCCGAGATGGTCAAGACCATGGGCACGCAGCCGATCATCCTGGCGCTGGCCAACCCCGAGCCCGAGATCCGCCCCGAGCTGGCCAAGGCCGTGCGCCCCGACTGCATCATCGCCACGGGCCGTTCGGACTACCCGAACCAGGTCAACAACGTGCTGTGCTTCCCGTACATCTTCCGCGGCGCGCTCGACTGCGGCGCGAGCAAGATCACGGAAGAAATGAAGCTGGCCTGCGTGCGCGAGATTGCCGACCTCACCAAGGCCGACATCAGCGAAGAAGTGGCCACCGCCTACGCCGGCCAGGAGCTGGCCTTCGGCCCCGACTACATCATTCCCAAGCCCTTCGATTCGCGCCTGATCCTGCGCATCGCGCCGGCCGTGGCCAAGGCGGCCGCCGCCTCGGGCGTGGCCTCGCGCCCGATCGAGGACATGGAGGCCTACCGCCAGCACCTGACGCGCTTCGTCTACCAGACGGGCATGTTCATGCGCCCGGTGTTCAGCGCCGCCAAGATCTCCACCACCAAGCGCGTGGCCTACGCCGAAGGCGAGGACGAGCGCGTGCTGCGCGCCGCGCAGTGGGCGGTCGACGAAGGCCTGGCCCAGCCCATCCTGGTGGGCCGCCCCGCCGTGATCGAGGCCCGCATCCAGAAGGCCGGCCTGCACATCCGTTCGGGTGTCGACTTCGAGATCGTGAACCCCGAAGACGATCCGCGCTTTCGCACCTACTGGGAGAGCTTCCACAAGCTCATGGGCCGCCGCGGCGTCACGCCCGAGGCCGCCAAGACCATGGTGCGCCGCTCCAACACCACCATCGCCGCGCTGATGCTGCACCTGGGCGATGCCGACGCGATGATCTGCGGCCTGGTCGGGCGCTTCGACGTGCACCTGGAGCACATCCGCAACCTGATCGGCCTGAAGCGCGGCGCGCCCGGCTTCGCCACGCTGAACGCGCTCACGCTCGAGAAGCGCACGGTGTTCATCACCGACACCAACGTGAACGAAGACCCGAGCGCCGAACTGCTGGCCAGCATCGCCGTGATGGCTGCCGAAGAGGTGCGCCGCTTCGGCCTGCCGCCGAAGGTGGCCTTCCTGTCGCACTCGAACTACGGCACCTCCAGCCGCGGCTCGGCGCGCAAGATGCGCCTGGCGCGCGACCTGTTCTCGCAGATGGCACCCGACATCGAGTGCGACGGCGAGATGCACGGCGACGCCGCGCTGTCCGACGAGATCCGCCGCACCGCCCTGCCCGAGACCACGCTCACGGGCGAGGCCAACCTGCTGGTGTGCCCGAACCTCGACTCGGCCCACATCCTCTACAACGTGCTGAAGATGACCGGCGCGAACGGCATCACGGTGGGCCCGATCCTGCTGGGCGCCGCGAGCTCGGCCCACGTGCTGACGCCCTCGGCGACGGTGCGCCGCATCATCAACATGACGGCGCTGGCCGTGGCGAAGGTGAAGGCGCAGGACTGACGCTGACGCCGACGTTTCTTCCCTGAAACAACAACGCCCCGTCGCGGTCTCCGCGACGGGGCGTTTTTCATGGACGGCCGTGTTCAGGCGTGGACGGGCGACACCACCGGCACGTCGGCCGGGTCGAACACGTTCCAGGCCAGCAGCTCCTTGTCTTCGGGCGGCGGCTCGCAGCCGCCGACGCGGCTGGGCTTCCAATCGAAACGCTGTTTCATGTCGGCCAGCGCTTCGGCGCGCTTGAAGGCCGCCAGCGCCGAATCGATGACGGGCACGCCCAACGCGTCCTGCAGCTGGCGGTAGAAGCCGAACTCGAGCGTGCAGCCCAGGATGAGCGCCTCGGCACCGTCCTCGTCGATGGCGCGGCGGCCCTGCGCGATCATGCGGCGCACGGTCTCGTCGCGGTCGCGCTGGAAGTCTTCCACGCCGAGCTCCAGCGCGCGGAACGAGGCGATCAGGTGCGCATGGCCGTACTCGCGCACACGCGCCTCGATGCGCGGCACCCACTTGCGCCGCCCGACGATCACCGACACCTTCTGCGCCAGGTTGGACGCGACCTCGAACGAGGCCTGGCAGGGCGCGACCACCACCGTCTGGCCCGAGATCTCGCGCGCCTCGACCAGCACCGGGTCGTAGAAGCAGCCGACCACCACTGCGTCGAAGCCCTGCTGCGCGGTGTCGCGCACGGCGCGCACGATGTCGGCGCCCAGCAGCGCCTCGTAGCTCTGGTACTCGACGTGGTGCTGCACCGAGGCGTTGCGCAGCGACACCACCTCGACCTCGGTGCCGGGGTTCTTCACCTGCGCGAACTCTTGCGCGAAGCGCGCGTTGTAGGTGTCGTTGCCGACGGCCCGGATCCAGCGGATGCGCAGTGTCATGGCATGTCTCCGTTCAGGCCGGCGCGAAGGCTTCGCCCAGCGACTTCTCGAGCGGCCGGTACAGCTCGGGCATGAACATGGTGCGCGACAGCAGCAGCCGCGCGCGCGGCGCCACCAGCACGCGCAGCCGCGCGCCCTGGCGCACATGGGCCGACACCACGGGCTGGCCGTCGTCCGAGAAGGTCATGATCAGGTCGGGGAAGCGCGCGATGCGCTCGCCGCCCTGCGCCAGCAGCATGTACTCGTTGATGAAGCGCAGCGTGGTGCCGGCCGCGTCGTCGAGCTCGACCACGCCGACGTCCAGCCCTTCCTGCTGCTCGCAGCGGTAGCTGCGCACCGTGCCCTCGGCGACGAGGCGGCCGTCGAGCGAACGGGCCACGGCATCGACGCCGCCATCGAGAAAGGCCTGGCCCAGCGCGATGGCGTGGCTGATGGCGCCCGGTGCGCCGTGCTGGCGCGCGTAGCCCACGGTCACGGGGTTGCGCGCCACCGCCACGAGGCCGCCCGCCTCCACCGAGGCGCGGCGCACCACCGCCGAGGTCTGCTCGAGCCGGCCCGACACCACGCCTTCGACATAACGGTGCGGCTCGCCGCCGGCGTAGGCCTGCACCGAGAGGTAGTCGGGCTCGGTGTGCAGGCCCAGCGCGCCCATCACGCTCGAGGGGTGGGCGCGGCCGTTGCACGCGAGGTCGATCACGGGCAGGCCGGTCATGGCGGCGTGGAACCAGCCGTTGACCGTGGTCTCGGCGCCGTTCTCGTTGGCATGCAGCGCGACCAGCTTCTGGCCCGCCGGCAGCTCGCGCCGCAGCAGCTCCAGCGTGCGCAGCAGGTGCGCCGGCTGCACGTGCGGATCGGGCGCGGCCGGCGCACCCACGAGGGCCATGGTGGCGGTGAGCGCGGCCTCGTCGAACTCGTCGACGCTCCACAGCTGCGGCGTGCCGACCTGCAGCGCCAGCCGCGCGGCGCGCTCGCCCGCCGCGATGAGCCCGCCGCCCCCGCCGCCGAGGATGGCGCCGCCCCAGATGGCCGCGCGGACGTCGTCGCTGGTCAGATTGCGTTTCATGGATTCGATTCCTGTGTGTGTGATGAAAGGAAAGAAGGAGAACTACTTGCGCAGGCTCTTCACCGCGCCCGAGAAGAAGCTGTAGAGCGCGTCGCCCGCGATCACGCCGCCGGCGAACACCTCGAGCCGTTCGCGCGCGGCGGCGCCGAGCACGCCGTGCACCGCGAGCCGGCAGGCGATGCCGGCCGCGACCATCCAGCCGGCCATCGGGCTGGCGATGAGCAGGCCGGTGGCGAACAGCACGCCCAGCTGCTGGCGCGGCCCGCCCGCCAGCTGCAGCAGCGCGCCGGGCACGGCCCACAGCGCGAGGTTGCGCGCGGTCTCGCCCGAGATGCCGGCCTTGATCGCCGCCACGTAAGCGGCGTTGATCGGTGCGGTCTGGTGGTTGGCGAAGAACAGCGGGTAGGCGCAGGCCACCACCACGATCGCCACGCCGAAGCCGACCATGCCGGCAATCATCTGTTCGCGCCGGCCTTCGAGTTCGAAGGCCGAGCCCGAGGCCTCGCCGCGCAGCAGGTGGCCGGCCTTGAGGTCATAGCCCATGTCGGCAAAGGCCGGGCCGGTGGCGGCCGAGAAGCCGGCCAGCACCACCAGCGCCTCGGGCGGAAAGCCGATCAGGATGCCCAGCAGCAGCGAGATCAGCGCCACCGCGAAGGCCGGGAACCAGCCCGAGTGCATGGCCGCGATGCCCACGATGAGTTCGTGCACGAAGGCCGCGAAGGTGCCGTACACGATGAACAAGGCCAGCATGCCCGGCGACATGCCGGTGTAGATGCCGGTGCCCGCGCACAGCAGCACCATGATCGCGAGGTAGCCCGCACCGCCCAGCTTGAGCGAGCGGCCGAGCACGCTGGCACCGCGCGCCTCGGCCAGCGCTTCCTTCGTCACGGCGGGGCTGTCGGCCGCGCGCTCGTGCTTCTTCAGCACCACGCGCGCCACCTGCACCAGCGCGACGAGGCCGGCGCCGATCATCATCCCGTGCGGCACATAGCGCGTGCCGATGTCGAAGCCGAACAGCGGCGCCGAGTAGCCGCGCACCAGCAGCCCGATGCCGAAGGCGGTCATGGCGCCGAGCCCGCCGATCAGCGCCACGCCGAAGGCCGACATCGGCAGCTTGAACACCGCGCCCGCCACGCCGGTGGCCAGCCCGCCCAGCAGCAGCCAGGCCTGCTTGCCGCCGCCGTCGCCCGCCTTGATGGCCTCGGCCGCGGCGATGCCCAGCGGCCACGGGTTCTTCGCCGGGAAGGCGGGCGTGTCGAACATGCGGTAGAGCAGCCAGGCGTCGAGCAGCATCGCCAGGCTCACGCCGATGAGCATCGGCACCACCATCTGCGGCAGGCCGAACAGGAAGGGAATGCCGATCGGCAGGAACAGGCTGTTGGCCGCGCCGAAGGTGGCCGACGAGATGCTCGTCTGCGCCAGGTTCTGCGCATGCACCGAGCGAAAGCCCCGGAACATGGCCAGCGGCACGCGCGCCAGCGTCATCGCCGCGAGCGCGCCGATCAGCGAGGTGCTCGGCGTGATGCCCAGGCTGGCCAGCATCTGGATGCCGACGATGGCGCCGAACACGCTGAGCACCACCGTGAGGATCAGGTTGGCCGGCGCGAGCGCCTTGGGATGCAGCGCGGCCGGCGGCAACGCGGTGTGCCCGGCGCCCTTGTCTTCCAGCGGCGCGACGGCGGTCACTTCATGGTGCATGGTCATTCCTTGTTGGTTCCATATTTTGGAACCATGTCCAATAAACTTGGACTGAATGATAAAACCGTACTTTCGGCTGTCAAGCGGGCGTTCACCCGGGTCGGCCGAAAAGACGCACCGGCGCCGAACCTATGATTCCCACCCCAACCTATCGAACACGATGAGCACCCTTGCCAACGCCATGGACGTCCTGAAGCTGATCGCGCGGCTGCGTCGCGACATCACGGTGACGGACGTCGTGACCGAGCTGGGCCTGCCCAAGAGCTCGGCCTCCCGCACGCTGAGCATGATGGCCGGCTACGGCTTCCTGGACCGCGACGCGGCCACGCGCGCCTACCGCCCGGGCGGCGTGATCATGGAAGCCTCGTACCACTTCCGCGCCTCGCGCAACACGGCCTCGCTGGTCGAGGAGGCGCTCGACGCGCTGGTGCGCGAGACCGGCTGCACGGGCTACATCAACGTGCTCGACGGCACCGACACGCTGGTGATCCAGATGCGCACCGGTGCCGGCGCGCTGCAGATCTACACGCCGCCGGGCAGCCGCGCGCCCGCCTACTCCAGCGCCATGGGCCGCGCGCTGCTGGCGCGCCTAGACGACGACGAAGTCGGCGCCCTGATCGGCACCAAACTCGACCAGGGCCGCGGCCACGCACCGAAGACGCGCAAGGACCTGCTCGCGCGCCTGGCCGTGATCCGCGACACCGGCTGGGCCCTGTCGCGCGGCGAGTACGTGACCAACGTGGCGGGCATCTCGTCGGCGGTGCTCGACCCCGCCACGCGGCAGACCTACGCCTTCGGCATCGCGCTGCCCGCGGAGCAGCTGTCGGAAGCGCTGGTGGAACGCTTCGGCGCCACGGTGCGCGACGCCGCCAGCAGCGTGGGCAAGCGCGTGGGCGATCCGTACTGGCTGGGCTTCGGGGCGACGACGCCGAGCTGAGCACCGCGCCGGCGCCAGCCGCACGCCCCGCCGCGTTTGCCGCTGCGGGGCTTTTTTCGTCCGCTGCATCGTGAGGCACGGGGTGCGCCAAGGCGGTGCTTCCAGACGCCCGAACGCCCTTTCCAGAAGCCTCCAACCACCATTTCGGCTGGCATGCAATCTGCTAATACCCTGAGCAGATATTTCTCATATCTTACTAATATATTTAAAAACCAAGCCTTCAAGCCCTGGTTTCGACCGCTGTCCGCAGCGCCCTTTTCTTCTTTTTTCGAGGTACACATCCATGAGCAATCCCCGCTGGCAAGGCATCTTCCCCGCCATCACCACCAAGTTCCACGCCGACGAAAGCATCGACGCCGAGGGCACCGCCCGCCACATCGACTTCCAGATCCGCAACGGCATCCACGGCCTCGTCACCTGCGGCTCGCTGGGCGAAGCCAGCACGCTGACGCTCGAAGAAAAACTGCAGGTCGCGAAGATCGCCCTGGAGGCGGCCGACGGCCGCATCCCCGTGCTGGCCAACGTGTCGGAGACCAGCACCCGCGAAGCCCTGCGCTACGTGGACGGCGCCAACAAGCTGGGCGTGGCCGGCTACATGGTCATGCCCTCGGTGATCTACGTGGCCGACGCGCGCGAAGCCATGCTCAACGTGCGCACCATCGCCAACGCGGCCCAGAAACCCATCATGGTCTACAACAACCCGGTGGCCTACCGCGTGGACCTCAAGCCCGAGCACATGATCGAGCTGGCCGACTGCGAGTGGATCGCCGCCATCAAGGAAAGCACCGACAACATCCGCCGCATCACCGACCTGCGCAACACGGTGGGCGACCGCTACCAGCTGTTCCTGGGCGTGGACGACCTGGCCTACGAAGGCCTGGCGCTGGGCTGCGACGGCCTGCTGGCCGGTGTCGGCTGCGCCTTCCCGCGCGAGACGGTGGCGCTGTACGACCTGATGAAGGCGGGCAAATTCGCCGAAGCGCTCAAGCTGTACCAGTGGATGACGCCGATGCTGCACCTGGACGTGTCGACCAAGCTGGTGCAGAACCTCAAGCTCATCGACCTGCTGGTCGGCGTGGGCACCGAGCACATGCGCCGCCCGCGCCTGCCGCTCATCGGCGAGGAGCGCGCCTTCATCGAGAAGGTCGTCGCCAAGGCGCTGGCCACGCGGCCCGCGCAGTACCAGTCGGTCATGTAATCGCCGCGCGCACGACGCACCGCAAGGCCCAGAACACCATGCAAGACAACGCCTTGAAAGAGAGCGGCGGCCTGTCCCGCCGCGTGCTCGACGCGTCGGACTTCGTCCTGCGCTGCGAGCGCCACCTGCTCAGCAGCCTGATGGGGTTGCTCATCGTGCTGGTGCTGCTGAACGTGGTCACGCGCTACGGCGGCTTTCCGCTGTACTGGGTGGACGAGGCCTCGGTGTACTGCGTGGTCTGGCTCACCTTCTTCGGTGCGTCGGCGATGACGCGGCTGCGGCTGGACTTTGCGGTGACGCTGCTCACCGACAAGCTCGGCACCCGGGCCGCGCGCATCGCCAAGGCCAGCGCCTCGGGCGGCGTGCTGCTGCTCGGGCTGGCCCTGCTTGCGATGTGCTGGCTGTGGATGGACCCGGCCGGCATCGTGCGCCACGGCTTCGACGCGAAGGAGTTCGCGGCCGAGAGCTTCAACTTTCTCTACACCGAGCGCACGCAGACGCTCGACTGGCCGACGTGGGTGGTGCAGCTCATCCTGCCGATCTTCGCGCTCACCCTCAGCGTGCATGCGCTGGCCAACCTCCTCGAAGACCTCGGCCTGCAGCCCAAGCGCACGCACGACGAGTTCCATGTCGCCAACGCGGACGCCGTGAACTGAAATGCTGACCTCTGCCTTCTTCCTGCTGATCATGCTGGTCGGCGTGCCGATCGGTGCCTGCCTGTGCCTGTCGGGCATCGTCTACATCCTCAACTCGGGCGACACGGTGCTGTTCCAGTCGTTCCCGGTGCAGATGTTCGGCGGCGTCGACAGCTACAGCCTCATCGCGATTCCGCTGTTCATCCTCATCGGCGAGATCATGAACGGCGGCGGCATCACGCGGCGCCTCGTCGACCTCGCGCTGGCCTTCATCGGTTCGGTGAAGGGAGGCCTGGCCTACGTGAACATCCTGGCGAACATGCTGGTGTCGTCGATCATCGGCTCGGCCACCGCGCAGGTGGCGATCATGAGCCAGATCATGGTGCCCGAGATGGAGAAGCAGGGCTACGACAAGACCTTCGCGGCCGGCATCACGGTGTACGGCGGCATGCTCGGCCCGATCATTCCGCCCTCGGTGATGTTCGTGGTGTACAGCGTGCTCGCGCAGGTGGCGGTGGGCGACATGCTCATCGCCGGGATCATCCCCGGCGTGATCCTCACGGTGCTGTTCTTCATCGTGATCGCCGGCATGGGCGTGATCTACAACTACCCGCGCACCGAGAAGCGCACCGCCCGCCAGCGGCTGCACACGATCCTCACGGCCTGCCCGACGCTGCTCATTCCCATCGTGATCGTCGGCTCGATCCTCGGCGGCCTGGCCAACCCCACCGAATCGGCGGCGGTGGGTGCGGTGGCCGCGGTGCTGGTGGGTCGCTACGTGACCAAGGAATTCCGCTTCGCGATGATTCCGCAGATCCTGCTGAAGTCGGCGATCTACTCGGCGGTGGTGCTGTTCCTGGTGGCCGCCGCCGCGGTGTTCTCGTGGCTGCTCATCTACGGCAAGGTGCCGCAGGCGACGGCCGCGTGGATACAGACCGTGGCCAAGGACCCGATCGCCTTCCTGCTGCTGGTGAACGTGATCCTGCTGGTGATCGGCACCGTGATCGACGGCATTCCCGGGCTGATCATGACCGTGCCGATCCTGCTGCCCATCGCGACCGAGATCTACGGCATCGACCCGCGCCACTTCGGCGTGGTGGTGGTCATCAACCTCGTGCTCGGGCTGATGACGCCGCCGGTGGGGCTGAGCTTCTTCGTGGCGTCGGCGGTGACGGGCGCCAAGCCCGGAAAGATGTTCATCGTCACGCTGCCCTTCTTCCTGATCTGCTGCGTGGCGCTGGTGCTGCTGTCGCTGTTCCCGAGTCTTTCTCTCGCGCTCATCAAGTAAGCGCTGAACCGATCTCTTCCCGTTCCTTCACCTCACCCCACAGGAGCTTCGCATGCCCCTCTCCCGCCGCCAGTTCGTCCAGGCCGCCGCCGGCACCGCCGCCGCGTCGACCGCCCTCTTCGGCACCGTGTCGCGTGCCGCCGCCGCCAAGGAATTCCGCCTGGGCCTCATCACGCCCGCAGGCCACTCGTGGAACCGCGCCGCAGTGAGCTTCGGCGAGGCGCTGAAGAAGGCCACCGACGGCCGCCTGAGCGCCACGGTGTTCCACTCGGGCCAGCTCGGCAACGAGTCGGCCATGATGCAGCAGCTGCAGTCGGGCGCGCTCGACATGGGCTGGATCCAGGCGGCCGAACTCGGTTCGCGCGTGGCGAGCGTGGCGGCCATCAACGCGCCCTACCTCGTGCGCTCGACCACCAACGTCGCCTCGCTCGTGCGCACGCCCGCGGCGCTCAAGCTGCTGGACGTGCTGCCGCGCGAGACCGGCACCATCGGCCTGGGCTGGGGCATCACCGGCATGCGCGTGGTGTTCGCCACCAAGGACATCGCCTCGCCCACCGACCTGAAGGGCATGAAGCTGCGCATCAACCCCACGCCGGTGTACCGCGACTTCTACCAGCTGCTGGGCGCCGCGCCCACGCCCATTCCCACGCCGGGCGTGTTCGACGCCATGTCCAACGGCCAGGTCGACGGGCTCGAAGCCGACATCGAGTTCTCGTGGAACCAGCGCTTCGACCGCGTCGCTAAAACGCTGCTGCCGATGAACGCGCTGTTCATGCCCTTCGCGCCGCTGGTGTCGGGCCGCATCTGGCAGACACTCGATGCGAAGGACAAGGCGCTCATCACCGACCTCGTGAAGCAGCAACTCGACGCGCAGATCAAGGACATCGTGACCACCGAGCTGGGCCTCATCGACAAGTTCAAGGCCAGCGGCATCGCGATCAAGAGCGCCACCAACTACAACCCCGCGCCGGTCATCGCCGAATTCGACAAGGTCTGGCTGCCCAAGGCGCCGCAGATCGCCGAGCTGCGCAAGATCGGCGCCGCGCTCTGACGACGGCCCTGGGCCCCGATTCCCAGGCGCGGTGCACGCCGCACACGCCCTGGGCGGGCCGCGCACCTCGGTGATTCACCGGAAGGGTTCGCACCAATCGCGTGCGGGCACCGTTTTTGCTTGAATGCCGAAGCATTCACCTTCACGGAACCCGCATGAACAAGCGTCAACTGATCCAGTCCTTCCTCGCCGCCTCGGCCCTCAGCTTCGGCCTGTCTTCGGCCATGGCCCAGAGCCCGACGCCGATCAAGTTCCAGCTCGACTGGCGTTTCGAAGGACCGGCCGCGCTGTTCCTGCACCCCGCGGCCAAGGGCTACTTCAAGGCCGCCGGCCTGGACGTGACCATCGACGCCGGCAACGGCTCGGGCGGCACCGTGACGCGCGTGGCCTCGGGCGCCTACGACATGGGCTTTGCCGACCTCGCGGCGCTGATGGAGTTCCACGCCAACAACCCCGACAGCCCGAACAAGCCCGTGGCCGTGATGATGGTCTACAACAACACGCCGGCCTCGGTCATGGCGCTCAAGAAGAGCGGCATCACCAAGCCGGCCGACCTCGCCGGCAAGAAGCTCGGCGCACCGGTGTTCGACGCGGGCCGCCGCGCGTTCCCGATCTTCGCCAAGGCCAACAACATCGGCGCCGTGAACTGGACCGCCATGGACCCGACGCTGCGCGAGACCATGCTGGTGCGCGGCGACATCGACGCCATCACGGGCTTCACCTTCACCTCGCTGCTCAACCTGGAAGCGCGCGGCGCCAAGGCGGCCGACGTGGTGATCCTGCCCTACCCCGACTACGGCGTGAAGCTGTACGGCAACGTGATCATCGCCTCGCCCAAGCTGCTCAAGGACAACCCGGCGGCGGTGAAGAAGTTCCTCTCGGCCTTCGCCAAGGGCGCCAAGGAAGTCATCGCCAACCCGGCCTTGGGCATCGAGTCGGTGAAGGCGCGCGACGGCATCATCGACAGCAAGCTCGAGACGCGCCGCCTGCAGTTGGCGATCGACACCGTCATCAACAGCGCCGACGCACGCACCGACGGCTTCGGCGCCGTCAACGCGGGCCGCATGTCGCTCATGGCCTCGCAGGTCTCGGACGCCTTCAACACCAAGACGCGCGTGAGCCCCGACGCCGTGTGGACCGCGGCCCTGCTCCCGCCCGCGGCCGAGCTCAGCGGAATCCTGCGCAAGTGATGGCGGCCGGCGCAACGACACCCGACGCAGCCGCCCCCTTCGTCGATTTCCAGGACGTCTGGCTCGCCTACAACGAAGAGCTGCTGCGCGCCAACCACTTCGCGGTCGAGGCCATCGACCTGAAGGTGACGCGCGGCGAGTTCATCGCCATCGTCGGCCCCTCGGGCTGCGGCAAGTCGACCTTCATGAAGCTCACCACGGGGCTGAAGATGCCCTCGATGGGCAAGATCCGCATCGACGGCCAGCCCGTGACCGGGCCGCTGAAGATCTCGGGCATGGCCTTCCAGGCGCCCTCGCTGCTGCCGTGGCGCACCACGGTCGACAACGTGCTGCTGCCGCTGGAGATCGTCGAGCCCTACCGCTCGAACTTCAAGGCCAAGCGCAAGGAATACGAAGAGCGCGCCCGCCGCCTGTTGCAGAAGGTGGGCCTGGGCGGCTACGAAGACAAGTTCCCGTGGCAGCTTTCGGGCGGCATGCAGCAGCGCGCGAGCATCTGCCGCGCGCTCATCCACGAGCCCAAGATGCTGCTGCTGGACGAGCCCTTCGGCGCGCTCGACGCGTTCACGCGCGAAGAGCTGTGGTGCATCCTGCGCGACCTGTGGACCGAGCAGCAGTTCAACGTGATCCTGGTCACGCACGACCTGCGCGAGTCGGTGTTCCTGGCCGACACGGTGTACGTGATGAGCAAGAGCCCCGGGCGCTTCGTGGTGAAGCGCGAGATCGACCTGCCGCGCCCGCGCGAGCTGGAGCTGACCTACACCAAGGAGTTCACCGACATCGTGCTTGAACTGCGCGGCCACATCGGCGCCATCCGCGGCAACGCCACCACCACCTCCGCCGCTGCTGCGGCGGCAGCGCACTGAGGAGGCGGCGATGAAAAACAGCAAACAACTCGAGCGCTGGTCGCCGTGGCTGCTGCTCGTGGCGGTGCTCCTGCTGTGGCAGGTGATCTGCGCGGGCTTCGGCGTGTCGGACTTCATCTTTCCGAGCCCGCTGCGCATCTGGGAGCAGTTCTGGGAGTTCAAGGAAATCATCGCGGGCCACGCGTGGCGCACCTACTGGGTCACGATGGCGGGCTTCGGCCTGGCGATCGTGGTGGGCGTGCTGCTGGGCTTCGTGATCGGCAGCTCGCGCCTGGCCTATGCGGCGATCTACCCGCTCATGACGGCCTTCAACGCACTGCCCAAGGCGGCCTTCGTGCCGATCCTGGTCGTGTGGTTCGGCATCGGCATCGGGCCGGCGATCCTCACGGCGTTTCTGATCAGCTTCTTCCCGATCATGGTGAACATCGCGACCGGCCTGGCCACGCTCGAACCCGAGCTGGAAGACGTGCTGCGCGTGCTGGGCGCCAAGCGCTGGGACGTGCTCGTCAAGATCGGCCTGCCGCGCTCCATGCCCTACTTCTTCGGCTCGCTGAAGGTGGCGATCACGCTGGCCTTCGTCGGCACCACGGTGAGCGAGATGACGGCCGCCAACGAGGGCATCGGCTACCTGCTGATCTCGGCCGGCTCGGCCATGCAGATGGGCCTGGCCTTCGCAGGGCTGATGGTGGTGGGCGCGATGGCGATGATCATGTATGAGCTGTTCAGCCTCATCGAGAAACACACCACCGGCTGGGCACACCGCGGCTCGCAGAACCAATAAATAATGGGGGCATGACCCCCGAACAGATCACCCGCGCGCTGCGTCGCGCCGACGCCGTGGCGCGACGCGCCATGGCCATGGGCCGCCACCCCTTCGGCGCCGTGCTCGTCGCACCCGACGGCGAGACCATCCTCGCCGAGCAGGGCAACATCGACACGGTGCACCACGCGGAGGCCACGCTGGCGCGCCATGCGGCGCAGAACTGGCCCCCCGAGTACCTGTGGCAGTGCACGCTCGTGACCACCTTCGAGCCCTGCGCCATGTGCGCGGGCACGAGCTACTGGGCCAACATCGGGCGCATCGTGTACGGCGCGGAAGAATCCGCACTGCTCGCCCTCACCGGCGACCACCCCGAGAACCCGACGCTGAGCCTGCCCTGCCGCGAGGTCTTCGCGCGCGGACAGAAACCCGTCGAGGTGGTCGGCCCCGTGCCCGAGGTGGCCGACGAGATGATCGCCACGCACCGGGGGTTCTGGGAATCGCGCTAGTGGGTCCGCACGGCGTGTTCGCGCCTTACCTGGCACGTTGGCATCTCACGCCCGACGGCGGGGCCTTCACCTCGCTGAGCGGCACGCTGCTGCCCGTGCGCCAGCAGGGCGTGGCGGCCATGCTCAAGGTGTCGCACGAGGCCGAGGAGCAGGCGGGCAGCCTGCTGATGGCCTGGTGGAACGGCGACGGCGCCGCGCCCGTGCTGGCCCATGACGGCGAAGCCTTGCTGATGGTGCGCGCGCAAGGCACGGGCTCGCTGCCGCAGATGGTTCAGGACGGCCGCGACGACGAGGCCACGCGCATCCTGTGCGCCGCCGCCGCGCGCCTGCATGCCCCGCGCGACACGCCGCCGCCCCCGACGCTGGTGCCGCTCTCGCGCTGGTTCGAATCGCTGTGGGCCGGCGCGGCCACGCACGGCGGCGTCTTCGCGCACAGCGCACGCACCGCACGCGAGCTGCTGGCCGCACCGCGCGACGTGGTCGTGCTGCATGGCGACATCCACCACGGCAACGTGCTCGACTTCGGCCCGACCGGCTGGCTCGCCATCGACCCCAAGGGCCTGCACGGTGAGCGCGGCTTCGACCACGCGAACATCCTGTGCAACCCGGATGGCGAGAGCGCGCTGGTGCCGGGGCGCTTCGCGCGTCGCATCGAGGTCATCGCGGAGGCCACGGACATCGAGCGGCGGCGATTGCTGCAGTGGGTACTGGCGTGGGCCGGGCTGTCGTCGGTGTGGATGCTGGAAGATGGCGAGGCGCCCGGAAGCACGCTGGAAGTGGCGAAGCTGGCGGCCGCGGCGCTTGGAATCGCCGGCTAGATTCGGACGCATGTCTCGCCCCCACTCCTACCTCGATGTCCTCGCGCGGGTTCTGGCGCTGCCGATGTCGGAAGGCCTTGCATCTTCTGACGAGCGCTTTCATGCGGCATCGGCGGGTGCGGACACGCTGATCGTCGACGTCGAGAAGCGCTGCTACCACCGCGTGCCCGATGCGCGCCCTCTGAGCTTTGAAGACGCGCCGCACGACGGCGTCGCGCAGGCCGCGCTGCAGCTCGGACACAGCGATGGCGTCCGCACGATCGTGCTGGCCGCGCAGGACGACAGCTTCTGGACGCCGCTGCCCGATCCGCGCGTGATCGGCTTGCCGCGCATCCTGCAGCGGCATGACACGGCGTGGATGTCTCCGGCACCGCCGCCTTCAAATGCCCCTTCACGAACCAGCATCACCGACTGGCTGGGTTCGCTGGTCGCGCTGGCGGTGCTGGCCTTCTTTGCCGCCTTCGGTTTCAACGCACTGCGCTGGTCGTTGAATGGAGGTTGGAACCTGCTGTGGCTGCTGGTGGGGCTGCCGGTGTTTCCGGTCTTCACCGTGTTGACACTGTCGACCGCCTACGGCTTTTTCCGAACTGCGGTGCCACCGCGCCAGGCCCTGAACGCGATCGATGTCCGTCGCGACGAGCGCTTCCGCATCGGCGAACCCCTGGCGTTTCGCGTGGATGCCACAGTGCCAGCGTCGGTAGGCGATCAACCCGCGGAGCCGCCGCCCCAAGTCTTTGCTCGCCTGATCGTCCAGACGGTGAACGACAAGGAAGATGGCAGTTGGTCGGTGAACGATTGGGCGTGGGACGCGGCCCCCGCCGACTGCGTTTCATCGACGCTCACCGGAACAGGCGAGCGCCATGTGCACTATGCCGGTATCGTGACGGCATCGCGCAACACGCTGCGCGAGGCACAGGAGCGCTGGTCCCTGGCGTTGTCCGCCAGCCAGGAGCCAGGGACCGAGCCGTTCTATGTCACCAGCCTCGCCACGCCGCCCTTGAACACGCCCCTGCTGATGGTGCAACCGCCGGATCGCCTGGCACAGCTCAATGCCCTGCTGCACGGCGAGGAGTTGGAGTTGGTCCGCACAGCCTACGGCAGAGAAAGCAGCACGGCATTCTTCGAAGACTTCACGTCGAAGGATATCCAGGCAGTGTTCACTGTCGACGTCGAGGCGTTGGTAGACCACGCGATGGCCGCCGGCTGGCACGAAGGCAAGATCAAGACCGCGCGAGTCGGCGGCGACAGCGCCCTCTACCTGCTGAAGGAAGGTCCCGCCTACAAGGTGATGTTCACCGAACGCTGGTGGACCGAGTCGCTGTATGAGTCGACCGACCTGCGCAGCGCCGTGGCGCGCTACCTTGTGGCAACCCACCTCTTTGCCCAAAGCCTGCCGGGCGCCAAGGCGCTGGAGATTCCGGCGCCCTACAGCGACATGAGGCCCGACTCCGCTCCGTCGGTTTCCGCAACCGACGAGATGCCCCCTCAACCCAGCAGCAGCGACGCCTCATCCCGCCAATAGGCCACCGCCGCCAGCCACCCTTCCCACACGCACCCATTGCAGCCGCGCCCGCAGCAGGTGGTCGGCTCCGGCGGCGGCGCACGCATCGCGAGCCCCTCGGCATCGAGCATCGCCTGCACGCGCGCGATCAGCGCCTGCGCGCCGGCAAGGTTCGTGGATTCGGGCAGCCGGTCGATGGCGTTCATGGTGGGCGGGTCTTCTTCAGGCCTCGAGGTTCATCAGTTCGAGCCGCATCTTCGCGCCGCCCGATTCGCTCGAGCCGATGCTCAGCTGGCCGCGATGCAGCCGCGCCACCTCGGCCACGAGGTGCAGGCCCAGCCCGGCACCGCGCCCGCGCGGCACGAGCCGGTGGAACGGCGCCACCACGCGCTCGCGGTCGGCCTCGGGGATGCCGGGGCCCGAGTCGCGCACTTCGATGCACGAGGGCTCGCACAGCCGCACCTGGATGTCGCAGCCCGGCCCGCCGTGCTCGATGGCGTTCTGGATCAGGTTGGTGAGCGCGCGCTCGAGCGAAGGCGCGTCGCCGCGCACGGTGAGCGGCTGCGGCGCGTCGACCGACAGCGTGCAGCGGCTGCGGATCGCGAGCGGCGCGATGTCGGCCGCCACGCGCTCGCACAGCGACCTCAGTTCCACTTGCTGGTCGAGCGACAGGCCGTGGTCCAGCCGCTGCAGGTCGAGCAGCTGCTCGGCCAGCGTGGCCAGCCGCGCCGAGGCCTGCATGAGCTTCATCTTCAGCGGGTCGTTGGGCAGGCCTTCGAGATGGATCTGCAGCGTGGTGATCGGCGTGCGCAGCTCGTGCGCGGCATCGGCCAGGAAGCGCTCCTGCCGGTCGTAGCCTTCGTTGAGCCGGTCGAAGGCGCGGTTGACCGCGTTGACCAGCGGACGGATCTCGCTGGCCACGTTGGCCAGCGGCAGGCGCGTGGTGCGCTCGTGCACGTCGATGCCCTCGGCATGCTCCGCCGTGGCCACCACGCCCTTCAGGCCGCGCTTCACGACGAACGGCGTCGCCAGGATCACGCCCAGGCAGGTGACGAGTGCCATCGGCGCCACCAGGAACAGGAAGGCGATGCCGGTGCCCTTGAGCGTGTTCTCCACCGTGAGCGGGCCGCCGGTCTGCGCCATCACGGCCACCGGGCCGGCGCGCGATTCGATGCGCTCGAAACGGGCCTTGGGGCGGGTGCCGTCGCTCTCAGGGTCGATGGCCACGCGCTCGGTGTCGTCGAGCGCATCGAGCAGCCGCAGGTAGGTGGGCGGCACCTCGCCGTGGCGCAGCTGCACGCCGTTCGGGTCGCGCACGATGAACCAGAACTGCGGGTCGGCCTTCTGCAGCCGCCGCAGCGCGCTCGTGGGCTCGACCACCAGCTGGCCGTCGGCGCCGCGCATCAGGGCGCGCTGGATGGCCGCCACCGTCTCGTGGCCGGTCTCGTCGACCACGCGGCCCAACGCCCACGCCAGCCCGAGGAAGCCGCCCATCACCAGCAGACCGACCACCACCTGCAAGAGGATGAGGCTCCAGATCAGCCGCCAGCGCAGCGAAAGCAAGCTCATTGGTATGCCTTCGTGCTTCGCACTGCGGCGCGAGCTTGCTTGGGGCGGCCCGGCGCTGCGCTCATGCCGACTGCGGCGCGCACATGAGATAGCCCACGCCGCGGATCGCATGGATCTCGACCTGCGCGCCCGCCTTGTCGAGCTTGGAGCGCAGGCGCGAGACGTGCGTGTCGAGCGCGTTCGACTGGATGTCGTCCTTGTGGCCGTACACGCGGTCTTGCAGCGCCTCGCGCAGCACGGTGCGGCCGCGGTGTTCGAGCAGCGTCTCGAGCACCAGCAGCTCGCGCCGCGGCAGCGTGAGGCAGGCCTCGCCCACATGGGCCTGGCGCGTGTGGTGGTCGAAGCGCAGCTGCCCGAGCGTCATGATGAAGTTGGCGCGCACCGCGGGGCGGCGTGCCAGCGCGCGCACGCGGGCCAGCAGCTCGTCCATCGAGAAGGGCTTGGCCAGGTAGTCGTCGGCGCCGCCGTCCAGGCTCAGCACGCGCTCGGCCACGTCGGTCATGGCGGTGAGCACGAGCACGGCGCAGGCGATGTGGTTCTGCGCGAGGAACGCGACGAGCGACAGGCCGTCGCCGTCGGGCAGGCCGCGGTCGAGCACGACCACGTCGTAGGGCGCGCCGAGCGCGGCCTCCTCGGCCGCGCGCAGCGAGCTCGCCACATCGACCACCGCCTGGTTCTGGCGCAGCGCCGACGCGAGCGCCTGCGCCAGGTCGGCTTCGTCTTCGACAAGCAGGATTCTCATGGGGGGATGGGGAGGGACCGGACAGGCGGGTGATTCTAGAGAGCCCTCACATGAGGCAGCGCAATGTTCACGCAATGCATGCGCCTACGCTGTGGCGCTTCCCTCTCCTGAAAGCGCACCGGTGACGCTGCCCTCCCGCCCGAACCCCGCCGCCCTCCCCGTCACGCCCTGGCACCTGGCGCTGGGGCAGCGCTTCGCCACGCTGTGGGTCGTGAAGATGATCGGCACCACGCTCGGCATCTCGGGCTTCTTCGTCCTGTACTTCTGGGTGATGCATCACCCGCCCTCGGTGCCGACGGTGATGCCGCTCACCGCCATCGACCACTGGGTGGACGTGAGCGACGACGCGATGCTGCTGTACAGCTCGCTGTGGTTCTACATCTCGCTCGCCCCGGCCTTCACGAAAAACAAGGCCGAGCTGTGGGCCTGCGCGCGCGGGGCCGCGCGCATGGCGGCCATCGGCCTGGCGGTGTTCTGGTGTTTTCCGACGGTGGTGCCGAGCTTTGCGATCGACTGGTCGCAGTACCCGGCGCTGCAGTTCCTCAAGAGCGCCGATGCGGGCGGCAATGCCTTCCCGTCGCTGCATGTGGCCTTCGCTGTGTTCGCGGCCGTGTGGCTCGGCCGCCAGCTACGCAGTGTGCAGGCGCCCGCGTGGACGCAATGGGTGAACGTGCTGTGGGCCGCGGGGATCGTCTATTCGACGCTGGCCACGCGCCAGCACGTGCTGCTCGACGTGCTCGGCGGTGTGTTGCTGGCGGGCCTGGTGTGCTGGCGTCGCGCGCCGCGTGCCCGTTTGGTGCTGGCCGAGGCGTGAGCGCCGTCGGTTACCAGAAAATCCAGAGGGCGAGGCCGCCGAAGATCGTCCACTTCACGAGGTAGTACGCGCGCTTGTCCCAGGCCTTCAGGCGCTTGCCGACCACGCGGATCTGGTAGATGTACTTGAAGGCACGGTTCAGACCGCCCGTCTTGTCGCCCGCGTCGTTGGGCGAGGCGGCGGCGGCCAGCAGGTTCTTCGCGAACCAGCGGTTCACGGCGCTGGCCCAGCGGTACTTCAGCGGGCGCTCGATGTCGCAGAACAGGATCACGCGGTCGTGGTCGGTGGTGTTCTCGGCGTAGTGGATGTAGGTCTCGTCGAACACCACGGCCTCGCCGTCGCGCCAGTGGTAGCGCTGGCCGTCCACGTCGATGTAGCAGCCCTCGACGCCCGGCGTCCACAGGCCCAGGTGGTAACGCAGCGAACCGGCGAACGGGTCGCGGTGGCGCACGAGGCGGCTGCCCGGGGGCAGTTCCGCGAACATCGCGGCCTTGATGGTGCCGATGCCCTTGAGCAGCTCGGTGGTGCGCGGGCACAGCACGGCGGCCGAGGGGTGCGCCTCGTCGTACCACTTCAGGTAGAAGCGCTTCCAGCCGCTCTTGAAGAAGGAGTTGAAGCCCACGTCGTTGAACTGGCTCGAGGCCTTGATGCTGCCGCCGTTGCGCATGGCCAGCGCTTCTTCGCGGATCACTTCCCAGTTTTCCTCGAGGATGCGCATCTCGGGGAACTGCGCAGGCGACAGGTACGGCGTACCGGGCACCTTCGAGAAAAGGTACATGAAGACGTTCAGCGGCGCCAGGAAGGTCGAGTGATCAGAGAGCTGTCTGAAGAACTTGTGCCGGACCTGGCCACGGAAGTGAACGTAGAGTGCGCTGAGCACGAAGATGGCAAGAATGACCCACTTCATTGGTGAAAGTGTCCTGTAGACGAGCGCCGGGGGAGCCGGCTAGTGTAATTCCTCGCCCTGAAATGAGCCTGACCGGGGGCCTTTCCCCCGGGGCTCAGGCGCCGACGAGCAGGGGCTGCGGCACGTCGGCCTGCGCCAGCGGCAGCCGCACCGTGGCCAGCAGGCCGCCACCCGGGGCCTCGCCCAGCACCGCGTCGCCGCCATGCCGGTCGACCACCGACTTGACGATCGCCAGGCCCAGCCCGCTGCCGCTTTGCGTCTGGTCGGGGTTGCGGAAGAAGCGGTCGAACACGCGCTCGCGCAGCGCGGGCGGAATGCCCGGGCCCGTGTCGGCCACGGTCAGCAGCGCCCGCGCGCCCTCGCGCGCCACGTGCACCGTCACGGTGGCGCCGCAGGGGCTGTACTTGATCGCGTTGTCGATCAGGTTGTCGATCATCGAAACCAGACTTTCGCGCTCGCCGAGCACCGGCACGGCGTCGTCGCACACCAGTTCGAGCTCCACGCCGCGCGCACGCGCCAGGCCTTCGATCATGGCCAGCCGGTCCTGCACCAGCCCGTCGAGCGACAGCATCACGGGCAGCGCGTTGGTGGCCACCGCGTCGCTGCGCATGAGCTGTAGCAGCTGCCCCACCAAGCGCGCTGCGCGGTCGTTGCTGCGCAGCAGGTTGGCCATGAGTTCACGCTGGCCCTCGTCGGCGCTCTGCTCTTTCAGTGCCTCGACGTTCACGCGCATGGCAGCCAGCGGCGTGCGCAGCTCGTGCGCGGCGTCGGCGATCAGGCTGCGTTCGCGCGTGGTGCTGTCGCGCACCCGCAGCAACAGGCTGTTGATGCTCTGCACCAACGGCTTGAGCTCCTTGTGCGGCGGCGTGTAAGACAGCGGCGTCAGGTCGTCGGGACCGCGCTCGGCGGTTTCGCGGCTCACCTGGCGCCACGGGCGCAGCGCCAGCCGCACCGACAGCCAGGCGGGAAAGACCAGGAACGGCAGGCTGATCACCAGCGGCAGCAGGTAGTAGCCGCGCGACAGGATGGTGACGGCCAGCCGCCACACGCTGGGCTCGGCCAGCACCACGCGGGTGTCGGCGATGGGCGAGGCCATCGTGCGCGCGCGCCACTCGCGCCCGCCCGCGACCAGCGTCTCGTTGCGGTCGGGCACCGAGTTCAGCAGCACGGGCACACCGGCGCGCGAGTTGTAGATCAGCTTGCCGTGCTGCCAGACCTGCATGATCGCAATGGCTTCGGTCCCTTCGTCGCCGTCGCTGAGCGCCTCGATGAGCGCGGCGTCGAAGGCTTCGAGCGCTTCCCGTTGCTGTTCGGGTTGACCCTCCAGCTTCTGCGCAATGGAGATCGCCGCCTTGAAGATGCTGCTGAACCTGAGCAGCCCGGGGTCCTTGTACGAGTCGTACAACAGCAGCCCCACGGCCGAAGTCCACAGCAGCGCGACCACGGCCATCTGCGCCACCAGCAGGCGGCGCATCAGGGACGGCTGGTTCCAGTTCTTCCAGCCCCGCGCCAACTGGCGCATCATTTCGACGGGCTCCGCACCAGCGATTGCGTGTCGATCACGTAGCCGATGCCGCGCACCGTGCGGATGTAGCCCTGCCCGATCTTCTTGCGCAGGTTGGAGATGTGCACCTCGAGCGAATTGCTGCCGTTGGCCTGGCCGCCGGGCAGCACCTGCTCTTCCATCACGCGGCGCGTGACCACGCGGCCGGTGCGCTTGAGCAGGAGCGCCAGCAGGTCGAACTCGCAGCGCGACAGCTCCACCGGCTCGCCGTCGACGATCACGCCGCGCGTGGGTTCATGCAGCGCCAGGCCGCGCATGCGGATGGTCTCGTCGTTGAAGCCGTAGCTGCGGCGCGCCAAGGCCCGCACGCGCGACAGCAGCTCGGCCAGCGCGAAGGGCTTCACGAGGTAGTCGTCGGCGCCGTCGTCCAGGCTGCGCAGGCGGTCGTTGAGTGCATCGCGCGCACTCAGCACCAGCACCGGCAATATCTGGCGGGTGCGGCGCAGGCGCAGCAGCAGGTCGAGCCCGTCGCCGTCGGGCAGGCCCAGGTCGAGCAGCACCATGTCGAAGGCGCCGTTGTCGAGCGTGCGCAGCGCGTCGTCGAGCCTGCGGACCCACACCACGTCCAGGCCCTGGTTGGCGAGCGCAATGCGCACGCCGTTGCCAAGATCAAGATCGTCCTCAACAAGCAAAAGATTCATGGGAAGGATTCCAAGCGAACAAGCCCGGTTCCGGGAAGTGGCCGAAGTATCTGCCACACCCCGTCGCTGTGCTTCAGGAAGCCTTCATGAAGGCTGCAGGGCTTCTTCAGGCGGCGTGCCCACACTGCAAGGCTCTTACTTTCTTCTTCATGCCTGGAGCATCGACGTGCCTCGCCCCTCACCTTCCACAGTTCGCCCCCACTGGGCGAACCCGCTTCACTTCCAGCGCCGCGACCTGCTGCGCGCCGTGCTCTTCGGCAGCGCGGCCGGGCTGGCGGCCTGCGGCGGTGGAGGCGACAACGTCGGCACCGCGCCTGCGCCCCTCGGCAACGACCGGCCCGTGGCGGCCACCGACCGCCGCGTGAAGGTGTCGAGCACGCCCGAGGTCTCGCTGCAGGTGCGCGACTGGCAGCGCCCCGGCGGCACCGAAGCGTCGGGCCCCGTGATCGTGCTGCTGGCCGGCCTCGGCGGCAATGCGCGCTGCTTCGACAGCCTGGCGCCCGCGCTCGTTGCGGCCGGCGCCGCCTCGCGCGTCGTCGCGGTCAGCCGGCGCGGCTACGGCCTGTCGGACAAGCCGCTGCCGGTGAAGAGCGCCACGCAGCACTACGAGGTCGACACGCTGGTCGACGACCTGGCCGCGCTGTGCGAGGCGCTCAGCCTCACGCGCGTGGTGCTCGGCGGCCATTCGATCGCGGGCAATGAGCTGACGCGTTTCGCGGGCCGCTTCCCCGACCACGTGCGCGGCCTCGTGTACCTCGATACCACCTTCGACTACACGAAGGACGCCGACACCGGCGGCGAAGACCCGCCGATGAACCGCCGGCTCGACGAGCCCGCGCCCACGCCCGACGACGGCCGCTCGATGAAGGCGGCCATTGCGTACCTGCGGCGCAAGTCGAAGAACTGGTGGCCGGCGCTCGAAGCCAACCTGCGCGACGCGCTCGATGTGCAGGCCGACGGCAGCGTGCGGCCCAACACGCCCGACGCCGTGGAAACCGCGATGGACACCGCGGCCCACCGCTTCTCGCCCGACTACCGGCCGGTGCGCGCGCCGGCGCTGGTGGTGACCGCGCTGCCGTTCGACCAGCGCGACCTGTTCCCCTGGCTCGAACGGCCGCTCGATGCGCAGACCGGCCAGGACGCCGCCGACTTCCTGCGCATCTTCCGCCGCGTGCGCCGCGCCAACGCCGACCGCCTGGCCACCGCGCTGCAGACCTCGCACCGGCTCACGCTGGACCACTGCAACCACACCGACTTCTTCATGGAACGCGAGGCCGAGGTGGTGCGCGCGATCCAGTCGATGCGCTGGGCCTGATCCTTACTGGCGCAGCAGCTTGATCAGCGCCGCCAGTTCCTCGCCGCCGAGCCCCGCCGCATCGGCGCGCTGGAACAGGCCCGCGGCAAAGGCCGGGAACTCGGTGTTGATGCCCGCCTCCTGCGCGGTCTGCAGGATGCGCTGCGTGGCCTCGACCGAGATGCGCATCGGGCTCTGCGTGATCGTGAAGTCGCCCGACTGGATGACCGCGCCCTCGTGCTGGAGAAAGCCCGCGAAGGTCGGCATGATGCCCGCCACGATGCGGCCGAACTCGGCCACGTCGAAGCCTTCGTGCTCGGCGATGCGCGCACCGTGCAGGAAGCCGAGCATCGTGCCGTAGATGCTGGACAGCGTGGCCAGGTCCATGGCCGCGGCGGCGCTGGCCTTCTCGCCGAGGTAGACGATGCCGCCGGCCAGCACCTTCAGCAAGGGCTCGGCCTCGGTGAACACGGCCTGCGCGCCCGACACCAGCAGCGGCGTGTCGGGCCGGCCCATCTGGTCCGGTGCGGCCTGGATCGCGCCTTCGAGGTACGCGGCGCCGTGGCGGTGCGCCCAGGCTTCGGCCTCGCGCGCATCCTTCGGGCTGCCGGTGGTGAGCTGCGCGAGCAGACGGCCGTCCATGGCGGCGGCCACGCCGTCCATCGCGAAGATCGCGTCGGCGGCGCGGTAGTCGTACACGCACATCACGGCCATGCGGCTCGCGCGCAAGGCCTCGGCCGCGCTGCGCGCCAGCACGGCGCCGCGGGCGACCAGCGCGTCGGCCTTGTCGGCCGTGCGGTTCCACAGCGTGACCTTGTAGCCCTGGTCGAGAAAGAGCCGCGCGATGACGACGCCCATGGCGCCCAGGCCCAGAACCGAAACTTCCTTGTTGATGTTGCTCATGGCAATCCGATGCAGTGGTGGTTGATGACACCTGCATGGTAGAAATTACACTTCCACATGGTCAAGTACCTACGATAGAGTAAGGTACTTACCAAATGGGAAGTATTGGAATCGCAAGGAGCACAAGATGGCAGCGAAGAAGCCCTACAACTGCGGCATCGGCCCCGCATTCGAGGTCATCGGCGGCAAGTGGAAAGCCGTCATCCTGTGGGAGCTGCACCTGCAGCCCTACCGCTTCGGCGAGCTGAAGCGGCTGCTGCCCGAGGTCAGCGAGAAGATGCTGATCCAGCAGCTGCGCGAGATGGAAACCGACGGCCTCGTGCACCGCGAGGTGTTCCACGAAGTGCCGCCGCGCGTCGAGTACTCCGAGACCTCGCTGGGCGCCACGCTCAACGCGGCGCTGGGGCCGCTGGCCGATTGGGGCGACCGCTATGCCAAGCGCGTGGCGGCGGCGCGCAAGCAGGCCGAAGCGGCGAAGTAAGACCGGCGCCTCTGAAGGCGCGAAGAAACCGTAGCGAGCGCCCCGAGGTCGCGTCGAGGACCGGAACCGTACTCCCGTACGGTGAGGACCGCAGATGCGAGATCGGGACGCGCAGTAGGTTTATTGCGCCTTCAGTCGGCCCAGCCGGTTTCGATCTCTGTCTTGACCTCGGTCATCAGCTTGTGCACGGGGCACTTGCCCGCCACGCGCAGCAGCTCGTCGCGCTGCGCCTCGGTCAGGTCGCCCGTCAGGCGCAGGCCCGACTTCAGGCGGTAGATGCCCTTGCGTTCCTCGCTGTCGTCGCGGTCGACCACGACCTCGATGTCTTCCACCGGAATGCCCTTGCGGCGCGCGTAGAGCAGCACCGTGAGCGCCTTGCAGGCCGCCAGCGACGCGTCGTACAGGTCGTGCGGCTCGGCACCGCCGTCGCTGCCGCCGCCCGCGGGCGAGGCATCGACGGGGATCTCGTGGTTGCGGATCTTGAGGATGTGGCGCGTGCCGGTGGTGCCGTCGCGGCGGATCGAGAGGGTCATGCCGATGTCCTTGAAGGGGTGAAACGAAAGCTCAGGCCAAGTCTTTCACATACAGGATGGTCGTGAATCCGCTGTGCCATTCGAGGTCGGGGTAGCGGCCGGCCTCGCGGTAGCCGAGTGCGCGATACAGGCCCTGGCTCTGCGTGTTGAAGGTGTCGGTCTCCAGCCGCGCCTGCACCACGCCGTCGGCGCGCATGCCGGCTTCGGCAAAGGCCATGAGCGCGCGGGCGATGCCCTTGCGCTGGTGCGCGGCGGGCACGTGCAGGGCCTGCACGAAGTCGTGTTCCCAGTGCACCATGCCGACCACCTCGCCCTCGAGTTCCGCCACGAAGAAGGCCGGGCCGCTCTCGTCGATGTAGCCCGCGGGCTCGCCGCTGTCGGCATAGGCCTTCGCGGCCTCGGGCGTGAGCTGCGGCAGCCAGGTGCTCGCGAAGGTGTCGTCGAGGATGGCCTTCACCGCGTCGAAGTCGGCCAGGCGCCAGGGCCGGATGACGATAGCGGCGGCGCTCACCGGTCCACCGCCAGCATCAGCGTTTCCTTGATCTCTTCCATCACCACGTAGCTGTGCGACTCGGCCGCCACCGGCAGCTTCTTCAGGATGTCGCCCAGCAGGTGCCGGTACTCGCTCATGCCGCTCAGGCGCGCCTTCACGAGGTAGTCGAAGCTGCCCGACACCAGGTGGCATTCGAGCACCTCGGGCATGTGCAGCAGCTCCTGCTTCACCTTGTCGAACACGTCGCCCGACTTGGCCGAGAGCTTGATCTCCACGAACACCAGCAGCGTCTTGCCCAGCGCCTCGGGCGACACGTGCGCGTGGTAGCCGCTGATGACGCCGTCGCGCTCCATGCGCTTGACGCGCTCGGCGCAAGGCGAGGCCGACAGGCCGATGCGCTCGGCCAGTTCGGTCATGGAAATACGGCCCTGGCGCTGCAGCAGGTCGAGGATCTTGCGGTCGATTCGGTCGAGTTCGGGCATTTCACTCCGCGCGGGGTCTTGGACGGTTTTCGGCAGCGATTTTCACGGCCAAAGACCTAAAAACAATGGAATCCACTGCATTGTGCACTTTAGATTCACATCATTCCATTCAGATCAGCGGATACACCATGAAAGTCATCGTTCTCGGCGGCGGCGTGATCGGCACCACCACGGCGTACTACCTCGCGCGCTCCGGCGCCGAAGTCACCTTGCTCGACCGGCAGGCCGGTCCGGCCGAGGAAACGAGCTTCGGCAACGCCGGCCAGGTGTCGCCCGGCTACTCGACGCCGTGGGCCGCGCCCGGCATTCCGCTGAAGGCGATCAAGTGGATGTTCCAGAAGCATGCGCCGCTGTCGATCCGCCCCGACGGCACGCTGTTCCAGCTGCGCTGGATGGCCGCCATGCTGCGCAACTGCTCGCCCGAGCGCTACGCGGTCAACAAGGAACGCATGATGCGCGTGGCCGAATACAGCCGCGGCTGCCTACAGCAGCTGCGCGCCGACACCGGCCTGCAGTACGAGCACCGCACCGGCGGCACGCTGCAGCTGTTCCGCACGCAAGCGCAGCTCGACGCGGTGCAGCGCGACATCGCCGTGCTCGAGGAATGCGGCGTGCCCTATGAACTGCTCGACCGCGACGCCCTGGCGCGCGTCGAACCCGGCCTGGCCGGCGCGCGCGAGCGCCTCACGGGCGGCCTGCGCCTGCCCAACGACGAAACCGGCGACTGCCACCTGTTCACGCGCGGCCTCGCCGAGATCGCACGCGGCCTGGGCGTGGACTTCCGCTTCGGCCAGACCATCGACGGCCTCGAGACCGACGGCGGCCGCATCACCGGCGTGCGCACGCGTGCCGGCAAGATCCTCACGGCCGACCGCTACGTGATGGCCTTCGGCAGCTACTCGCGCGCCGCCATCGCCTCGCTGGGCCTCGACATCCCCGTGTACCCGGTCAAGGGCTACTCGCTCACCGTGCCGCTGCTCGACGAATCGCTCGCGCCGCAATCGACGGTGCTCGACGAAACCTACAAGGTGGCCGTCACGCGCTTCGACAACCGCATCCGCGTGGGCGGCATGGCCGAGCTCGGCGGCTTCGACCTGCGACTGAACCCGGCGCGCCGCGCCACGCTCGAGAAGGTCGTGAGCGACCTGTTCCCGGGCGGCGACCTGCCCAACGCCAGCTTCTGGACCGGCCTGCGCCCCATGACGCCCGACAGCACGCCCATCGTCGGCGCCACGCGCTACCCCAACCTGTTCCTGAACACGGGCCACGGCACGCTGGGCTGGACCATGGCCTGCGGCTCGGGCAAGCTGATCTCGGACCTGGTGACAGGCCAGCGGCCGGAGATCCGCACGGACGGGTTGGCGATGGACCGCTACACGCAAGGGCCGTCGCGTTCGGCGCGCCCGAACCCGACGACGGCGCCGGCCTGAGCGACGCCTGGGCTGCGACGGGCCGCGCAGGCCCGCGCTGACCTACTCGTCGCTCGCGTCGTTGCCCGTCATCGCGAGCACCTCTTCGACAAAGGCCTCGAAGCGCGGCAACGCGGCAGGCAGCCCGTCGAGCGAAGCGGCCTCGCCCGCATCGAAGAAATGCGGCGCATCGGCGGGCATGGCGACCCATTCCCCGCCTTCGACCAGCAACCCCAGATACCCCTCCGCCGTCGGCAGATAGAACAGCCCCGCGCTGTCGAGCGTGCGCTGGCCTTCGGCCTCGCCGCGCCCCCAGCGCACGCCGTGGCGCGCGAGGTGGTCGCTGATCCAGCCGTCGCACACGTGCGTGTCGCGCCAATTGGCCTGGCCATCGAATACGGCGAGCACGGGCATGGGGCGTCCTTCGCTGAAGCGTGGTGGATTACTGCAGGAAGCTGGGCTTGGCGTAGCCCTGGAACTTGCTGTCGACCACCGCCTTGAATTCCTTCGAGCGGTAGGCCTCGGCGATGTCCTTGGCCCAGGCGGCGTTCTTGTCGGCGCTCTTCACGGCGACCACATTCAGGTAGTAGTCGGGCGTCTTCTCGAGCACCACGGCCTCGGTGAGCTTCAGGCCCGACGAGATCGCGAAGTTGCCGTTGACGATGGCGTACTCGGTGTCACCCAGCGAACGCGGCAGCTGCGCGGCCTCGAGCGGAATGAACTTGAGCTTCTTCGGGTTCTCGGCCACGTCCTTCTCGGACGCGCGCAGCGGATCGATGCCGGCCTTGATCGTGACCAGCTTGTTCTGCTCCAGCAGCACCAGCGCGCGCGCCAGGTTGCTCGGATCGTTCGGCAGCGTCACGCGGTCGCCTTCCTTCACGTCGGCCAGCGTCTTGCGCTTGGTCGAGTACACGCCCATGGGCGCGATCGGGCCCTGCACCAGCTCGGCGAGGTCCAGCTTCTGGTCGGCCGAGAACTTCTGCAGGTAGACCCGATGCTGGAAGAAATTGGCGTCGAGCGAGCCCTGGGCCAGCGCGAGGTTGGGCTGCACGTAGTCGTTGAACTCGACCAGCTTCACCTTGTAGCCCTTCTTCTCGAGGATCGGAATGATGCCGGCCTTGAGCTGGTCGGCGTTGGAGCCGGCGGTGCCGCCGATCACGAGGTTCTTCTTGGCGTCCTGCGCCTGCGCCGACAGCGAGAGGCCGCCGAGCGACAGCGCGACGAGGGAAACGGCGAGGACAGAACGGCGCAGCAGTGCGGTTTTCATGGAATGGACAGAAAGATGAGAGAAGAAAAAGAAGAAGGGGAAATCAACGCTTGTCGAGCCGGCGCGCCGTGGTGTTGCCCACGAACTGCAGGATCTGCACCAGCACCACGAGCAGCGCCACGGTGAGCACCATCACGTCGGTCTGGAAGCGGTAGTAGCCGTAGCGGATCGCCAGGTCGCCGATGCCGCCGCCGCCCACCACGCCGGCAATGGCCGAGTACGACAGGAAGCTCACGGCCAGCACGGTGAGCGCGAGCACCAGGCCCGAGCGCGCCTCGACCACCAGCACGCGCCAGACGATCTGCAGCTCCGAGGCGCCCATGGCATGCGCCGCCTCGATCACGCCGCGCGGCACCTCGCGCAGGCACTGGTCGACCAGCCGCGCGAAGTACGGAATGGCCGCGAACGACAGCGGCACCGCGGCCGCGAGCGGGCCGATGGAGGTGCCCGCGATGATCCGCGTGAACGGCACCAGCGCCACCAGCAGGATGATGAACGGGAAGGAACGCACCGTGTTCACGATCCAGTTGAGGATGTGGAACGCCGGCTTGTTCTCGAGCGACTGGCCCGGCCCCAGCAGGAACAGCAGGATGCCCAGCGGCCCGCCGATGAGCACCGCCGCCGACAGGCCGATCGCCAACATCAAAAAGGTCTGGCCCGTGGCCGTCCACAGCTCGGGAAGGATGGGGGTGATGTTCTCAAACATAGGCCAGCTCCTGCGCGTTGCGCTGCGCGGTCGCCACGCGCGGCGCCACGGGTTCGCGCGCCTCGCGTTCGCGGCGGCGCACCAGTTCGTCGATCTCTCGGCCGAGCGCGGTCTTGCGTTCCTCGCTCGGCGCATCGACGGCGAACTGCTCGATGAGCCGGCCCTTTTCGAGAATGGCCACGTTGCGGCACAGCACCTCGACCACCGAGAGCTCGTGCGTGACGATCACGATGGTCACGCCGATCTTCTGGTTGATGTCGCGCAGCGTCTCGAGCAGCGCGCGGGTGGTTTCGGTGTCGAGCGCCGAGGTGGGCTCGTCGCACAGCAGCACCTGCGGGCGCGGCGCCAGCGCGCGGGCGATGGCCACGCGCTGCTTCTGGCCGCCCGAGAGCTGGGCCGGGTAGGTGTCGATCTTTTCGGCCAGGCCGACGAGGTCGAGGCACTCGCGCACCCGCTCGTTGATCTCGGCCTTGGAGTGGCGGCCGTGGATCTTCAGCGGGAAGGCCACGTTGTCGAACACTGTGGCGTTCTGCAGCAGGTTGAACTGCTGGAAGATCATGCCGATGTTCTGGCGCGTGTCGCGCAGCTCGCGGCGCGAGAGCGTCGTGAGGTCGCGCCCGCCGACGAACACCTGGCCCGCATCGGGGCGCTCGAGCAGGTTGATGAGGCGCAGCAAGGTCGACTTGCCGGCGCCGCTCTTGCCGATCAGGCCGAACACGTCGCCCTGCTGGATCTCGAGCGAGAGCGATTGCACGGCGTCGAACACCTCGCCGCTGGGCAAAGCGAAAGACTTCTGCACCGATTGAAGACGGATGACCGGCGCCGCGTTGCCGCGTGCCGCATCAGGCGAAGGGAAGGTCATGAAAGAAGGCGCGGGCCGCACAGGCGCGATCGCGCAGGTTCGCAAAAAGGTGCCGAGTATGAAAAGAAACGAGCCGAAAGGGAACGAACAAATCGGCTCGTGCTTATATGAAAAATCAGATAAGAAAGACCACATGAGGCGAGTGGACGCCATATCGATATGAGGATTGGTTCGTTCCCGATCCGCGGCGGCAATGCCACATTCGGCGCCTTCATTTCTTCGATTTCGCGCCACCATGCATTCCACTTTCCGCCGCCGCGGCCTCGTGCTCGCCACCCTCGTCACCGCCCTTTTCGCTGGCGGCACCGCCTTTGCGCAGGACAACAAGAACACCGTCAAGGTCGGCATTTCCGTCGGCAGCGCCGAGCAGGTGTTCGAGGTGGTCAAGAAGGTCGCCGCCAGGGACGGCCTGACCGTCCAGGTCGTGGTGTTCAACGACTACCAGCTGCCCAACGCGGCGCTGGCCGCCGGCGACCTGGACGCCAACGCCTTCCAGCACCAGCCCTTCCTGGACAACCAGATCAAGGCGCGCGGCTTCGACCTCGTGCCCGTGGGCCTGACCATCACCGCGCCGCTGGGCTTCTACTCGCGCAAGATCAAGTCGATCGACCAGCTGGCCGACGGCGCCTCGGTCGGCATCCAGAACGACCCCTCGAACGGCAACCGCGCCCTGCTGCTGCTGCAACAGGCCAAGCTCATCACCCTCAAGCCCGAGGCCGTGAAGAACAACAACGCCACGCCGCTGGACGTGGTGACCAACCCCAAGAAGCTCAAGCTGGTGTCGCTGGACGCCGCCCAGCTGCCGCGCTCGCTCGACGACCTGGCCATTTCGGCCATCAACAACGACTACGCCGAGAAGGCCGGCCTGTCCTTCGGCAAGGACGCCGTCATCAAGGAATCGGCCCAGAGCCCCTACGCCAACCTGATCGCCGTGCGCCGCGCCGACAAGGACAAGCCGTGGGCCAAGCGCCTCGTGGCGGCCTACCAGTCGCCGGAGGTGCGCAGCTTCATCGAGACGCAGTTCAAGGGGTCGCTCATCCCCGCGTTCTGATCCCGGGACTTTCTCCCTCCCCTCCCGGGGGAGGGCCGGGGTGGGGGCAAGCGGCACTCGCCAGGGGCGCCCTGCCCGCCCCCATCCCGGCCTTCCCCCAGAGGGGGAAGGAGCAATCCAGGGACTCTGCGGGGCGGGTGGTCCGAGCGTGAGAAAATGACGGGTTCCCCCGAACACCAACCTCACACAGTCAGGACACCCCATGGACGCAGAACAGATCAACCAAATCGGCGCAATGCTCGCGGACCTGAGCGTCCGTACGGTCGATTTACGGAGGTATCTTTGACTACGATGCCAAAGCTGAACGACTGAGGACAGTCAACGCATCGCTCGAAGACCCGAACGTCTGGAACGACCCCAAGAAGGCCCAGGAACTGGGCAAGGAAAAGAAGTCGCTCGACGACGTGGTCGTCACGCTCGACCGGCTCACCAACGGGCTGTCGGACAACACCGAGCTCTTCGAGATGTCGAAGGAAGACGGCGACCTCGATGGCCTGCAGGCCATTGCCGATGACGCCGCCACGCTCGAAGCCGACATCAAGCAGCTCGAATTCCGCCGGATGTTCAACAACCCGGCCGACCCGCTGAACGCCTTTGTCGACATCCAGGCCGGCGCCGGTGGCACCGAGGCCTGCGACTGGGCCAGCATGCTGCTGCGCCAGTACCTGAAGTACGCCGAGCGCAAGGGCTTCAAGACGCAGATCGAAGACGAAACGCCCGGCGACACCGCCGGCATCAAGGGCGCGACCATCAAGGTCGAGGGCGACTACGCCTTCGGCCTGCTGCGCACCGAGACCGGCGTGCACCGCCTGGTGCGCAAGTCGCCGTTCGACTCGTCGGGCGGGCGCCACACCAGCTTCGCCTCGATCTTCGTGTACCCCGAGATCGACGACTCGATCGAGATCGAGATCAACCCTTCGGACGTGCGCACCGACACCTTCCGCGCCTCGGGCGCCGGCGGCCAGCACATCAACAAGACCGACTCGGCCGTGCGCCTGACGCACATCCCGACCGGCATCGTGGTGCAGTGCCAGGACGGCCGCAGCCAGCACAGCAACCGCGACGTGGCGTGGAAGCGCCTGCGCTCGCGCCTGTACGACCACGAGATGCGCAAGCGCCAGGAAGAACAGCAAAAGCTCGAGGACAGCAAGACCGACGTGGGCTGGGGCCACCAGATCCGCAGCTACGTGCTGGACAACAGCCGCATCAAGGACCTGCGCACCAACGTCGAAGTCTCGGCCACGCAGAAGGTGCTCGACGGCGACCTCGACGTGTTCATCGAAGCCTCGCTCAAGCAAGGCGTCTGACCGATGAGCCTGAACACCGGCAGGGTCGAAGCCCTGATCTTCGACATGGACGGCACCATGATCGACTCCATGCCCTGGCATGCGCGCTCGTGGGTGACCTTCGCGCAGCGCCACGGCGTGCAGCTCGACGTGAGCGAGATCCTCGCGCGCACCACGGGCCGCACCGGCACCGAGAGCATGCGCGAGCTGTTCGAACGCGAGCTCTCCGATGCCGAGTGCCAGGCGATGGTGCACGAGAAGGAAGAGATCTACCGCGAGCTCTTTCACGACAACTTCACCGAGGTGGCGGGCTTCACCGCCTTCGCCAAGGCCGCGGTGGCACGCGGCCTGAAGGTGGCGGTGGGCACGGCCGGCGACCGGCACAACATCGCGTTCGCCATGTCGCGCCTGAAGATGGACCCGCTGCCGCTGGCCATCGTCGGCGGCGACGAAGGCTTTTCGGGCAAGCCCACGCCCGCGATCTTCCTGGAAGCCGCGCGCCGCATCGGCGTGGCGCCCGAGCGCTGCATCGTCTTCGAAGACGCGCCCTTCGGCATCGAAGCCGCCCGCCGCGGCGGCATGCGCGCCGTGGCCGTGTGCAGCACCCATACGGCCGCCGAGCTGGCCGGCCCCCACGTGATCGCCGCCGTTCGCGACTACAACGAACTGGCCCATTCGAATTTTCTGGAGACCCTCGATGCTGCTTCAGCGTGACGCCCAAGGGCAACCCATTGCCATCCGCCGCGAAGACTATGCCGCGCCGGCGTTCTGGATCGACACCGTCGACCTGACCTTCGACCTCGACCCCGCCAAGACCCGCGTGCTCAACCGCATGCAGCTGCGCCGCAACCCCGAGGTGCCGGCCCAGCCGCTGCGCCTGGACGGCGACGAGCTCAACCTGGCGCGCGTGCTCGTGAACGGCCAGGGCGCCTCGTTCCGCATGGAAGGCGACCAGCTCGTCATCGACGGCCTGCCCGATGCGTTCGAGCTCGAGCTCTTCACCACCTGCTGCCCCATCAAGAACACCAAGCTGATGGGCCTGTTCGTGAGCGAAGACACCTTCTTCACGCAGTGCGAGGCCGAGGGCTTTCGCCGCATCACGTACTTCCTCGACCGTCCCGACGTGATGGCGATGTACACCGTCACGCTGCGCGCCAGCAAGGCCGCCTACCCGGTGCTGCTGTCCAACGGCAACCTCGTCGACCAGGGCGAGCTGCCCGAGGGCCGCCACTTCGCCAAGTGGGTCGACCCTTTCAAGAAGCCCAGCTACCTGTTCGCCCTGGTGGCGGGCAAGCTCGTGGCGCGCGAGCAGCGCATCACCGCGCGCAGCGGCAAGGAGCATCTGCTGCAGGTGTACGTGCGCGCCGGCGACCTCGACAAGACCGAGCACGCCATGAACTCGCTGGTCAACTCCGTGCTGTGGGACGAGGCCCGCTTCGGCCTGCCGCTGGACCTCGACCGCTTCATGATCGTGGCCACCAGCGACTTCAACATGGGCGCCATGGAGAACAAGGGCCTGAACATCTTCAACACGAAGTACGTTCTGGCCAACCAGGCCACCGCCACCGACGCCGACTACAGCAACATCGAAAGCGTGGTCGGCCACGAGTACTTCCACAACTGGAGCGGCGACCGCGTGACCTGCCGCGACTGGTTCCAGCTGTCGCTGAAAGAAGGCCTCACCGTCTTCCGCGACCAGGAGTTCAGCCAGGACCTGTGCGCCGACGCCTCGGCCCGCGCCGTCAAGCGCATCGAGGACGTGCGCGTGCTGCGCACCGCCCAGTTCCCCGAAGACGCCGGCCCCATGGCGCACCCGGTGCGGCCCGACAGCTACATCGAGATCAGCAACTTCTACACCGTCACCATCTATGAAAAGGGTGCCGAGGTCGTTCGCATGATGCAGACGCTGGTCGGCCGCAAGGGCTTCGAAAAGGGCATCACCCTGTACTTCGAGCGCCACGACGGCCAGGCCGTGACCTGCGACGACTTCGCCCAGGCCATTGCCGACGCCAACCCCGACTCCGAACTGGCCCGCCTGCTGCCCCAGTTCAAGCGCTGGTACAGCCAGGCCGGCACGCCCCGCCTGGCCGCGCACGGCGTGTACGACGCGCAGAACCGCAGCTACACCCTGAGCGTGGTGCAAAGCTGCCCGCCCACGCCGGGCCAGCAGACAAAAGAACCCTTCGTCATTCCGCTGAACATCGGCCTGCTCGACGCCGCCACCGGCCGCGAACTGCCCATGCAGCTCGAGGGCGAGAGCGACGTCGCACGCGGCACCCGCACCATCGTGCTGTCGCGCGCCGGCGAGCAGATCACCTTTGTGGGCCTGGACGCCGAGCCCGTGCCGTCGATCTTGCGCGGCTTCAGCGCGCCGGTGATCCTCGACTTTGCGTACACCGACGCCCAGCTGCTCACCCTGCTGGCCAACGACCCCGACCCGTTCAACCGCTGGGAAGCCGGCCAGCGCCTGGGCCTGCGCGCCGCGCTGCAAGCCATTGCCGCGCACGCCACCGACACCACGCCGGTGCTCAACGACGCCTACCTCGACGCCATGCGCGGCGTGCTGCGCCACCCGCAGCTCGACGCCGCCTTCAAGGAGCTGGTGCTCACGCTGCCGTCGGAAACCTACATTGCCGAACAGCTCGACGTGGTCGATCCGCAGCGCGTGCACCTCGTGCGCGAAGCCATGCGCGCCCAGCTCGCCACCGCCCTCTTCGCCGACTGGGAACAGGCCTACGAAGACAACAAGGACACCGGCGCCTACACGCCCGACCCGACCTCGTCGGGCCGCCGCGCGCTGGCCGGCATGGCGCTCAACTTCCTGTGCCTGGCGGCGCGCGCCTCGGGCGACACCGTGTGGCCCGGCAAGACCCTGCAGCGCTTCAAGGACGCGGGCAACATGACCGACCGCTTCAACGCGCTCAACGCCCTCGTGGCGTCGGGCCACACCCTGGCGGCGCAGGCGCTGGCGCGCTTCCACGCCATGTTCAAGGACGAGGCGCTGGTCATCGACAAGTGGTTCTCGTTGCAAGCCGGCGCCAGCGACCGCGGCGGCGACATCCTGCCGCTGGTCAAGCAGCTCATGAAGCACCCCGACTTCTCGCTGAAGAACCCCAACCGCGCGCGCAGCGTGATCTTCAGCTACTGCAGCGGCAACCCCGGCGCCTTCCACCGCGCCGACGCCGCCGGCTACGTGTTCTGGAGCGACCGCGTGATCGAGCTCGACGCCATCAACCCCCAGGTGGCCGCCCGCCTGGCGCGCGCGCTCGACCGCTGGAGCAAGCTGGCCGAGCCCTACCGCAGCGCCGCACGCGAAGCCATTGCCCGCGTGGCCGCCAAGCCCGATCTCAGCAAAGACACCCACGAAGTCGTCACCCGCGCCCTTGCCGGAAACTGAACCCACCGAACCCCACAAGATCCATGGCTCAACAAAAAATCTCCTTCACCCGCTACCTCGTCGAGCAGCAACGCGCCGACGGCCTCATTCCCGGCCAGCTGCGCCTGTTGCTCGAAGTGGTCGCCCGCGCCTGCAAGAGCATCAGCCAGGCCGTCAACAAGGGCGCGCTGGGTGGCGTGCTCGGCACCGCCGAGAGCGAGAACGTGCAGGGCGAAATCCAGAAGAAGCTGGACATCATCGCCAACGAAGTGCTCATTGAAGCCAACGAATGGGGCGGCCACCTCGCGGCCATGGCCAGCGAAGAGATGGAAACCATCCACGTGGTGCCCAACCGCTACCCGCAGGGCGAATACCTCCTGATGTTCGACCCGCTCGACGGCAGCAGCAACATCGACGTCAACGTGAGCATCGGCACCATCTTCAGCGTGCTGAAAAAGCCCGACGACACCCCCGGCGTGCAGGAAGCCGACTTTCTGCAGCCCGGCACCCAGCAAGTGGCCGCCGGCTACTGCATCTACGGCCCGCAGACCACCCTGGTGCTCACCGTGGGCAACGGCGTGGCCATGTTCACGCTCGACCGCGAGCAAGGCAGCTTCGTGCTCACGCAAGAAGACATCCAGATTCCGGCCGACACCAAGGAATTTGCCATCAACATGAGCAACATGCGCCACTGGGACGAGCCCGTGAAGCGCTACATCGACGAATGCCTGGCCGGCAAGGAAGGCCCGCGCGGCAAGGACTTCAACATGCGCTGGATTGCCAGCATGGTGGCCGACGTGCACCGCATCCTGATGCGCGGCGGCGTCTTCATGTACCCGTGGGACAAGCGCGAGCCCGAAAAGGCCGGCAAGCTGCGCCTGATGTACGAGGCCAACCCCATGAGCTGGCTCGTCGAGCAGGCCGGCGGCGCCGCCACCAACGGCAAGCAGCGCATCCTCGACCTGAAGCCCACCAAACTGCACGAGCGCGTGAGCGTGATGTTGGGTTCGCGTCACGAAGTGGAGCGTTTGACGCAGTACCACGCCGAGAAGCCTTGATTTCTTGGCTATAATCTGAGGCTTCGCCGGTGTAGCTCAGTCGGTAGAGCAGCTCATTCGTAATGAGAAGGTCGGGTGTTCGATTCATCTCTCCGGCACCAGTATTTAGGTAATAAAATCAAGGACTTACGAGACCATACGGTTTCGTAAGTCTTTTTTTTAGCCTTCATTGCGGAGGCAAGTGCCAGGGCGAGCCCCAAAAGGACCTGCGTCATCGCAAGGTGTTGGATTCCGCCAATCTCTGACCCTAGATTTCCGTCGAATACTGACCCACCCGCTTTGTGAGCCTGAAGGCTTCA
>NZ_JBWKPT010000006.1:0-343170 GCF_059418385.1 Variovorax sp. GW821-FHT09A10 | reverse complement strand
GGTAGGGTTTTACGTGGGTCAGTCTTAGACGGAAATTACTGCGTTAGCTGGGTCAATTTTCGGCGGCAATCAACAGGCAAGGACCTTGGGCGTCAAGTAGAGGGGAATAGATGAGCGCGATCAGCGGGTGCTGAAAAGCACTACCTTACTCAAAAAACATGTTGACTACATTGGATCTTCTTGTTGGTAGGAAATTCAAGCCCGGCGTTCTGGATCGCCGAGCGCACGCGTTCGCGCGCCTCCTTGACCTCCGTCTCGGCCAGCCCCACCAGGGTGAAGCTCGGCAGGCCGTTCGCCGGATGCACCTCGACCGTGACGGCGGCGGCCTCCAGGCCGAGCAAGGCGCGGCTTTGCACCAAAGACAGACTCATTGCTCTCCCTCTCCCCAAGTTGGTGCGCCTGCGACATGCAGGCCCAGGACCGTGCAGCGTGCAAGCGTGTGCAACTGCCGGAAACAGGGCTTGTAACGATTTGGCGCTCACCGCCGCGCATCGCCGCCCTCTGGCCGGGGCGGTATTTGTGCACTTTGGCACGCTCCCTGCTTTGAGGGTGCTCAGGTCCAACAACACACTTGCGAGGAGTTCCCTGATGACGCACCGTACCGCCGCCCAGGCGTTGATCGTTCTGGCCACTGCACTGACCGCCTCGGGCGCCGCCATGGCCCAGGCCGCCGACGCCGCAGCCCCGGCACCCGCGCCCCTGCTCACGGGCAATGTCTCCCTGACCTCGAACTACAAGTTCCGCGGCCAGGACCAGGACATGATCGGCAAGAACGACTACGCCAAGACCAAGGGCTTCAAGCCCGCCATCCAGGGCGGCTTCGACTACGCCTTCGGCGAGAGCGGCTTCTACGTCGGCAACTGGAACTCCAGCGTCAACTGGCTCAAGGGCAACAGCATCGAGAGCGACATCTACGGCGGCTACAAGTTCAAGGCCGGCCCGGTCGACATGGACGTCGGTGCGCTGACCTACATCTACCCGGGCAACTCGGCAGGCAACACCACCGAGCTCTACGTGGGCGCCACCTACGCCAACGACAGCTTCGGCTCGTTCACGGCCAAGTACTCGCACACCGTGTCGAAGGACTACTTCGGCTACGCGGGCAACAAGGCCGGCTCGGGCCTGAAGGGCACCAACACCGGTTACCTGAACCTGGCCTACAGCAAGGAGATCGTGCCCAAGGTCACGCTGAAGGCGGCGGTCGGCTTCACCAACATGTCCAGCGACATCCGCAGCCTGGGCTACAAGAGCTACGTCGACTACAACATCGGCGCCACCTACGACTTCGGCAGCGGCCTGACGCTCACCGGCTCGGTGCAGGGCGCCAACAAGAAGAGCTCGTACCTCGCCGTGGCCAACCCGGGCTACGACTTCGGTTTCGGCACTTTCGGCCAGACGACGTACTCGCCCAACAAGGCACGCTTCATCGTCACGCTGACGAAGACGCTGTAATCGACACAACAACCAGGCGCGGCCCACGTTGCCGCGCCACCTTTCATCCATCCAGAAGGAGCAACTCATCATGAAGCTGGTCACAGCCATCATCAAACCGTTCAAGCTCGACGAGGTGCGTGAAGCACTCTCGGCCATCGGCGTGCAGGGCATCACCGTCACGGAAGTGAAGGGCTTCGGTCGCCAGAAGGGCCACACCGAGCTGTACCGCGGCGCCGAGTACGTGGTCGACTTCCTGCCCAAGGTGAAGATCGAGGCGGCCATCTCCGACGACCTCGTCGATCGCGTGATCGAGGCGGTGGAGGGCGCTGCGCGCACCGGGAAGATCGGCGACGGCAAGATCTTTGTCTACAACCTCGAGCAGGTCGTGCGCATCCGCACCGGCGAAACGGGCCGCGAAGCCCTCTGATCGAGTCCTGGCCCGAAAGAACAACGACTATGAAAAAACTTCTTGTCTCTCTTGCGCTCGGTTTGAGCGTCTTCGTCGCCGGCACGTCGGCGCTGGCCCAGGCACCCGCCGCCACCCCTGAGGCACCGGCTGCGTCGGCACCTGCCGCGGCTGCACCCGCGCCTGCAGCGGCTGCAGCACCCGCTGCTGCCGAAGCTGCACCCGCCGCCCCGGCTGCGGCACCCGCGCCCAAGGTCGACTCCGGCGACACCGCCTGGATGCTCACCTCGACGCTGCTCGTGATCCTGATGACCATCCCCGGCCTGGCGCTGTTCTACGGCGGCCTGGGCCGCTCCAAGAACATGCTGTCGGTGCTGATGCAGGTCTTCGTGATCTTCTCGCTGATCAGCATCCTGTGGGCCATCTACGGCTACAGCCTGGCCTTCACGGGCGACGGCAATTTCTTCGGAAGCTTCGACAAGATCTTCATGAAGGGCATCACGCAGGAGACCTTCGGCGCGCTGACCACGATTCCCGAATACGTGTTCGTCGCCTTCCAGGGCACCTTCGCGGCCATCACCGTGGCGCTGATCGTCGGCGCCTTCGCAGAGCGTGCCAAGTTCTCGGCCGTGCTGCTGTTCTCGGTGATCTGGTTCACCTTCAGCTACGTGCCGATGGCCCACATCGTGTGGGGCGGCGGCCTGCTGGGCAAGGACGGCGCGCTCGACTTCGCCGGCGGCACCGTGGTGCACATCAACGCCGGTATCGCCGGCCTCGTCGGTGCCTACATGATCGGCAAGCGCGTCGGCTACGGCAAGGAAGCCTTCACGCCGCACTCGCTCACGCTCACCATGGTCGGCGCTTCGCTGCTGTGGGTCGGCTGGTTCGGCTTCAACGCCGGCTCGGCAGGTGCGGCCAACGCCGCCGCCGGCCTGGCCTTCGTGAACACGGTGCTCGCCACCGCCGCCGCGGCCCTGTCGTGGATCCTGGGTGAGAGCCTGCACAAGGGCAAGGCCTCGATGCTGGGCGCCGCGTCCGGTGCCGTCGCCGGCCTCGTGGCCGTCACGCCCGCCGCCGGTTTCGTCGGCCCGATGGGTTCGATCGTGCTGGGCCTGCTGGCCGGACTGGTCTGCCTGTGGGGTGTGGGCGGCCTCAAGCGCATGCTCGGTGCCGACGACGCGTTCGACGTGTTCGGCGTGCACGGCGTGGGCGGCATCCTGGGTGCCATCCTGACCGGTGTGTTCGCAGCCAAGGGCCTGGGCGGTACCGGCGGCCTCACGCCCGACACCTTCACGATGGGCGGCCAGGTCTGGATCCAGGTCAAGAGCGTGCTGTTCACGATCGTGTGGTCCGGCGTGGTGGCGTTCATCGCCTTCAAGATCGCCGACCTGACCCTCGGCCTGCGTGTGTCGGAAGAAGAAGAGCGCGAAGGCCTCGACATCTCGTCACACGGCGAAACAGCTTACAACCGCTGATTCGCACACAGACAGACAGCGGGTGGTCCGGCACGGCGCCGACCCCCGCGCTTCAAAGACCACCACCACCCTTTTCGACACAAAGAAGAACAACAGCTCCCGGTTTTTTCAGGCGAGTCTCCTTTGGATGTTCAGCCCGCGAGCGCTTCGGCGTCAGCGGGCTTTTTTTTGCCCGCAGCCCGCATGGCCGGGGGCACAATCGCCCCACCATGTGGACCTCCATCGAAGACAGCCTCTGCGAACTGGGTGAATCGCCGTTCTGGCACCCGCACGAACGCGCGCTCTACTGGCTCGACATTCCGGGCCGCGCCGTGCTGCGCACGCGCGGCGACATCGGATCGCCCACGGCCATGGTCGAGCGCTGGGCCCTGCCCACCGAGCCCGGCTGCATGGCGCCGGCACGCAGCGGCGGCCTCGTGATCGCGCTGCGTGACGGCATCTACCGCGCCCGCGAATGGGGCGGTGAACTGGTCGCGATGGCACGCGCGGAGCACGACGTGCGCACCATGCGCTTCAACGACGGCAAGTGCGACGCGCTCGGCCGCTTCTGGGCCGGCTCGCTCAACGAGGCCAAGGACCGCGCCAACGCCGCGCTCTACTGCTTCGACGCACGCCCGGGAGACGTCTCGCCCACCATCACGTCGATGCTGGAACACGTCACCACCGCCAACGGCCTGGCGTTCTCGCCCGACAACGGCACCCTGTACTGGGCCGACACCGCCGCGCACGTGGTGCGCGCCTGGGACTGGGACGCCGAGGCCAACACGCTGTCGCATGCGCGCGTGTTCCAGCAGTTCGATGCCAAGCCCGCGGGCTGGGTGCCGGGCGCGCCCACGCACTACGACGGCCGCCCCGACGGCGCCACCGTCGACGCCGCGGGCCACTACTGGGTCGCGATGTTCGAAGGCGCGCAGCTGCTGCGCTTTGCGCCCACGGGCGAGCGCGTGGCGGCCATCGCAGTGCCGGTGCAATGCCCGACCATGCCCTGCTTCGGCGGCGACGACCTGCGCACCCTGTTCGTCACCAGCGGGCGCAAGGGCCGTCCGGCCGACGAGCTGGTGCAGCGCCCGGCCTCGGGCACCGTGCTCTCGATGCGCGTCGACACGCCGGGCCTGCCCGTGAATTTCTTCGAAGACTGAGCCTTCCGGCTGCTTGCGGATGGCGTTGCACCACATCCCCCCGATCCAATGCCTGCTGACCTTCGAGGCCGTCGCGCGGCTGCGGCATGCGGGCCGCGCGGCCGACGAGCTGTGCGTGACGGCCAGCGCCGTGAGCCACCGCATCCGCCAGCTCGAGGCGCACGTGGGCTTCAAGCTCTTCGGGCGCAGCGACTTCAGCCTCACGGCCGACGGCGCGGCCTACCTGGCGAACGTGCGCGTCGGCCTGGCCGCGCTGCAGCAGGCCACGCCCGGCAGCCGTGACGCGGCGCTGCGTGCGCCGCGCCTGAGCGTGGCCGTCACGCCGACCTTCAGCCGCCAGTTCCTGATGCCGCGGCTGGAGCTGTTTCGCAACCTCTACCCCGACATCGAGCTGGCGTTGCATGTGTCGATTCCGCTGCTCGACGTCACGGCCGAGCAGACCGACCTGCAGGTGCGCTACGGCATCGGCGCCTACGCTGACTGCGAGCACCGCCTGCTCATCGCCGAGGACGTGGTGCCCGCCTGCAGCCCGAGCTACCTCAACGAGTTCGGGCCCTTCGACGGCTTTCGCACCGCGGCCGAGATCGCCAGCGCGCGGCTGATCCGCAGCCCGCTCGAGCCCTGGGGCACCTGGTTCGCGAGCTGCGGCATCGACCAGCCCGAGCCCCACCTGGGCTCGCAGTTCAACGACCTGGGCCTGGTCTACGACGCGGCGGCCAGCGGCTTCGGCGTGGCGCTGGTGCGACAGAAACTGGGCGCCGCCTGGTTCGAATCGGGCCGGCTGGTGGCGCTGTCGGAACGGCCCGTGCCCTCGCCGCACCGCCACTACATCTGCTGGCAGCCGGGCACGCTGGAGCGCTGGGAATGCGCCGCCTTCGTCGACTGGCTCGCACAGATGCTGCATTGATGCGCGGTTGACCGACAGGTCGGCGCGACAAATTTTTATCAAGGTCCGGGCAAAAATCCTTCAACCCGGACGGTGCGCATCTCCCTAGAGTGCGGGGCACAACAACAGCCTCCCCGGAGACAACGCATGACCTGGCAGCAGATCTACGACCCGTTCGGCAACATGATCATTTCCACCGCGCTCGCCGCGATCCCGGTGGTGGTGATGCTCGCGTGCCTCGGCTTCTTCCACATCAAGGCCCACATCGCCGCCGGCCTGGGCCTGCTGGCGGCGCTGGCCGTCGCCGTGTTCGCCTACGGCATGCCGGCCGAGATGGCCGGGCGCGCCGCGCTCTTCGGCGGCTTCACGGGCCTGCTGCCGATCGGCTGGATCGTGCTGAACATCATCTTCCTGCAGCAGCTGGCCGAACAGAACGGCAGCTTCAAGGTGCTGCAGGACTCGCTCTCGGGCATCACCGAAGACCGCCGCATCCAGCTGTTGCTGATCGCCTTCTGCTTCGGCGCCTTCTTCGAGGGCGCGGCGGGCTTCGGCACGCCGGTGGCGGTCACGGCCGGCATCCTGATCGGGCTGGGCTTCTCGCCGCTGGCCGCCTCGGGCCTCTCGCTGATCGCCAACACGGCGCCGGTGGCCTTCGGCGCGCTCGGCACGCCGGTGATCACGCTGGCCAAGGTGCACGGCTACGACCTGATGGAAGTCACCGCGATGATCGGGCGCCAGCTGCCGTTCTTCTCGCTGTTGGTGCCGTTCTGGCTGGTCTGGGCCTTCGCCGGACGCAAGGCGATGATGGAAGTGTGGCCGGCCATCCTGGTCACGGGCGTGTCGTTCGCGGTGCCGCAGTACCTGGTGTCGAACTTCATCGGCCCCGAGCTGGTCGACATCATCGCGGCCATCGTGTCGATGGCCAGCCTGGTGCTGTTCCTGCGCGTGTGGCAGCCCAAGAACGTGTGGCGCTCGCCCTCGCTGCGCGGCAAGGACGTGAGCGCGCACGAGGCCAAGCCGCCGGCCGCCATCGTCGTGCACAGCCGCGAGGCGCTGGTGCGCGCGTGGATGCCCTGGGTGATCCTCTCGGTGTTCGTCTTCATCTGGGGCCTGCCGGCGGTGAAGACCGCGCTCAACGGCGTGTTCGCGCCCGCGTTCCCGATGGGCGGGCTGCACAACCTGATCGAGAAGATGCCGCCGGTGGTGTCCGCGCCCACCAAGGAGGGCGCGGTGTACGTGCTGAACCTGCTGTCGGCCACGGGCACCGGCATCCTCCTGTCGGCGATCGTGAGTGCGCTGTTCATGAAGTACAACCCCGTCGAGATCGCGCGTACCTTTCTTCGCACGCTCTGGATGGTGCGCTACTCGCTCATGACCATCGTGCTGATGCTCGCGCTGGGCACGCTCACGCGCTACTCGGGCACCGACACCACGCTGGGCCTGGCGTTCGCCAACACCGGCGTGTTCTATCCCTTCTTCGGCACGCTCATGGGCTGGATCGGCGTGGCCATGACCGGCTCCGACACGGCCTCGAACGTGCTGTTCGGCGGCATGCAGAAGGTCGCGGCCGACCAGCTCGGCCTGGCGCCCAACCTCATGGGCGCGGCCAACAGCTCGGGTGGCGTGATGGGTAAGATGATCGACGCCCAGTCGATCGTGGTGGCCTCCACCGCCACGCGGTGGTTCAATCACGAAGGCGACATCCTGCGCTACGTGTTCTTCCACTCGATCGCGCTGGCCTCGCTGGTCGGCCTGTACGTGACGCTGCAGGCCTATGTGTGGCCATTCACCCTGATGGTCGTCCGCTGAAAGTTGCTCCCGCCATGAATGCTCCCGTCACGACCGAACAGCACGCGCAGCTGTCGAAGGCGGAGCGCCAGGCGCAGGTGGTGCGGGCGCTGCAGGCGCACCTGCCCGCGCATGCGCTCATCTGGCACGCCGAAGACACCACGCCCTACGAGTGCGACGGCCTCACGGCCTACCGCCAGCGTCCGCTGGTGGTGGCCCTGCCCGAGACCGAGGCGCAGGTGGCCGCCGTGCTGCGCGCCTGCCATGCGCTGGCCGTGCCCGTGGTGGCGCGCGGCGCCGGCACCGGGCTCTCGGGCGGCGCCATGCCGCACGCGCTGGGCGTGACGCTGTCGCTCGCCAAGTTCAACCGCATCCTGAAGGTCGACCCCGTGAGCCGCACGGCTGTCGTGCAGTGCGGCGTGCGCAACCTCGCCATCAGCGAAGCCGCCGCGCCCTTCAACCTGTACTACGCGCCCGACCCATCGAGCCAGATCGCCTGCACCATCGGCGGCAACGTGGCCGAGAACTCGGGCGGCGTGCACTGCCTGAAGTACGGCCTCACGCTGCACAACGTGCTGCGCGTGCGCGGCTTCACGGCCGAGGGCGAAGCGATCGAGTTCGGCGGCGAGGCGCTCGATGCGCCGGGGCTCGACCTGCTCGCGCTGGCCATCGGCAGCGAAGGCATGCTGGCCGTGACCACCGAGGTCACGGTGAAACTCGTGCCCAAGCCGCAGCTGGCGCGCTGCATCATGGCCAGCTTCGACGACGTGCGCAAAGCCGGCGACGCGGTCGCGGCGGTGATCGCGGCGGGCATCATCCCGGCCGGACTGGAGATGATGGACAAGCCCATGACCGCCGCCGTCGAAGACTTCGTGCACGCCGGCTACGACCTCGACGCCGCCGCCATCCTGCTGTGCGAATCGGACGGCACGCCCGAAGAAGTCGAGGAAGAAATCGGCCGCATGACCGAGGTGCTGCGTGGCTGCGGCGCCACCGCCATCGCCGTGAGCACCAGCGAAGACGAGCGCATGAAGTTCTGGAGCGGCCGCAAGAACGCCTTTCCGGCGTCGGGCCGCATCAGCCCCGACTACATGTGCCTGGACTCGACCATCCCGCGCAAGCGGCTTGCCGACATCCTGCTGGCGATCCAGGAGATGGAGAAGAAGTACAACCTGCGCTGCTGCAACGTGTTTCACGCGGGCGATGGCAACCTGCATCCGCTGGTGCTGTTCGATGCGAACGATCCCGACGAGCTGCACCGCTGCGAGCTGTTCGGCGCCGACATCCTCGAGACCAGCGTCGCCATGGGCGGCACCGTCTCGGGCGAGCACGGCGTGGGCGTGGAAAAGCTCAACAGCATGTGCGTGCAGTTCACCGCGGCCGAGAACGAGCAGATGTTCGGCATCAAGCGCGCCTTCGACCCCGCCGGGCTGCTCAACCCCGGCAAGGTGATCCCCACGCTGCAGCGCTGCGCCGAGTACGGCAAGGAAGTGGTGCGCGGCGGCCGGCTGGCGCACTCCGACCTGCCGAGATTCTGAGAACGTGATGAACATGGACACCGCCCTCCAGCAGGTCGTCGAGCGCGTGCGCGCCGCCGCGGCCGATGCCACATCGCTGCGCCTGCGCGGCGGCGGCACCAAGGATTTCTACGGCCAGCCGCCGCGCGGCGAGCTGCTCGATCTGCGCGCGCTCGCCGGCATCACGAGCTACGAACCGAGCGAGCTGGTCGTCACCGTGCGCGCCGGCACGCCGCTGGCCGAGCTCGAGGCCGCGCTCGCCGAACAAGGCCAGTGCCTGCCGTTCGAGCCGCCGTGCTTCGATGCAGGCGGCACGGTGGGCGGCATGGTCGCCGCCGGCCTCAGCGGCCCGTCGCGCGCCAGCGTGGGCGCAGTGCGCGACTACGTGCTCGGCACCACGCTCATCAACGGCCGCGCCGAGGTGCTGAGCTTCGGCGGCCAGGTGATGAAGAACGTCGCCGGCTACGACGTCTCGCGCGTGCTGGCCGGCTCGCTCGGCACGCTGGGCGTGATCGCCGAAGTGAGCCTCAAGGTGCTGCCCGTGGCGCCCGCCGAGGCCACGCTCGCCTTCGCCTGCAGCCAGGCCGATGCGCTGCGCCTGCTCAACGAGTGGGGCGGACGCCCGCTGCCGCTGAACGCGAGCAGCTGGTTCGAACACGCGCCCGGCGCGGGCGTGCTGCGCCTGCGGCTGCGCGGCGCCGTGGCGGCCGTCGAAGCCGCCTGCGCGCAACTCGGCGGCGAACGCCAGGACCCGGTGCGCGCGGCCGCCGGCTGGGCCGCGCTGCGCGATCAGCGCATGCCGTGGTTCGCGCTCGATGCCGACGGTGCGCTGGCGCTGTGGCGCCTGTCGGTGCCGCAGACCGCGCCGGTGATCGCCATCGAGGGCTGCGCCGCGCCGCTGGTCGAATGGCACGGTGGGCAGCGCTGGTACCTCGCGCCGCCCGCGCAGGCCGCGCGCCTGCGCGAGGCCGCGCACGCAGCGGGTGGCCATGCCACGCTGTTCCGCGTGCCCGCGGCGCAAGCGGCTGATTGCGACGTGCCGCGCTTCGACGCACTGAGCGCGCCGGTGGCACGCATCCATCGCGCGCTGATGCAGGAGTTCGATCCGCACGGGGTCTTCGACCGCGGCCGGCTCTTCGCAGGCGACCAATAAGAAAAGAAACACCCACCCCGCGATGCAAACCGAACTAGCCCCCGAATTCCGCGACACCGACGCGGGCCGCGAAGCCGAAGCCATCCTGCGCAAGTGCGTGCACTGCGGCTTCTGCACCGCCACCTGCCCGACCTACCAGCTGCTCGGCGACGAGCTCGACGGGCCGCGCGGGCGCATCTACCTCATCAAGCAGGTGCTCGAAGGCCACGCGCCCACGCGCAGCACGCAGCTGCACCTGGACCGCTGCCTCACCTGCCGCAACTGCGAAAGCACCTGCCCGAGCGGCGTGCAGTACGGAAACCTGGTCGACATCGGCCGCAAGATCGTCGACGAGAAAGTGCCGCGCCCGGCGATGGAGTCGGCCACGCGCTGGTTGCTCAAGGAAGCGCTGCCGTCGCCGCTGTTCGGCCCCGCGATGGCGCTGGGCCAATCGGTGCGCGGCCTGCTGCCCGAAGCACTGAAGGCCAAGGTGCCCGTCAAGCAGGACGCCGGCCGCTGGCCCACCGCCACGCACGCGCGCAAGGTGCTGATGCTCGCGGGCTGCGTGCAGCCGTCGATGGCGCCGAACATCAACAGCGCCACCGCGCGCGTGCTCGATGCGGCCGGCATCCAGGCCGTGGTCGCGCCCAAGGCGGGCTGCTGCGGCGCGGTGAAGTTCCACCTCAACGACCAGGACGGCGGCAAGGCGCAGATGCGCGCCAACATCGACGCATGGTGGCCTTTCGTCGAACGCGGCGAGGTGGAGGCCATCGTGATGAACGCCTCGGGCTGCGGCGTCACCGTGCGCGAGTACGGCCACCTGCTGCAGCACGACGCGGCCTATGCCGCGAAGGCCGCGCGCATCAGCGCCCTCACGCGCGACCTGAGCGAACTGCTGCCCGAGCTCGTGCCCGCGCTGCAGGGCCGCGTGCGTGCGCCCGAAGGCGTGGTCGCCTACCACCCGCCGTGCACGCTGCAGCACGGCCAGAAGCTGCGCGGCGGCGTCGAGACGCACCTGCGCGCGCTCGGCTTCGACGTGCGCGTGGCGATGAACGAATCGCACCTGTGCTGCGGTTCGGCCGGCACCTACTCGGTGTTGCAGCCCGAGCTGGCCTACCCGCTGCGCGACCGCAAGCTCGGCCACCTGAAGCAGCTGCAGCCCACGACCATCGCCTCGGCCAACATCGGCTGCATCACGCACCTGCAAAGCGGCAGCGGCGACACGCCCGTGCGGCACTGGGTCGAGCTGCTCGACGCGGCGCTGCAGGCGCCCGCAGGGTAGGGCGCACGCGCACGGCAGGGCACGTTACCGTCCGACGTGCGCCTGGCGTGTTCGGGCGCATCATGGCGGACCGAAGACGCTGCAAGGAGTTCGTGCCATGTCTTTCGTTTCTGCTTTTCCGCTGCGCCGCGCATTGCTGGCCGCCGCCTGCATCGCAGGCACCGTCGCCGCGCAGGCGCAGCAGCCGCCCTCGGCCCTGCCGCCCTGGCAGGGCATCGGCACCACGCGCTATGTGTGCGGCGGCATCGGCTCCGACGAGTCGGACGCCATGCGCGCCGCCATGAAGAACCACCCGCTGTCGCTGCTGTTCGCGCGCGCCGACGGCGCCTACCTGGCCAACCTGAATGTCGCGATCAAGGGCGGCGACGCCAACAGCTCCGCCGCCATGGCCTTCACCGCCAACGGGCCGGTGTGCCTCATCGACGTGCCGGCGGGACGCTATGTGATCGACGTGAGCACGTCGAAGGGCGAAACCAGGAGCCAGACCGTGACGGTCGGCGGCGCGCCGAAGACGGCCGACTTTCGCTTCTGATCAGCCGGCGGCGAGCGCCGCCTCGATGTCGCGCGTGAGCGAGGCCGGCGTGTCCAGCGGTGCGTAGCGCTTGAGCACCGCGCCGTCGCGACCCACGAGGAACTTGGTGAAGTTCCACTTGATCGCCGTGCTGCCCAGCAGGCCCGGCTTTTCCTTGGTGAGCCACTGGTACAGGGGCACCGCATTGCTGCCGTTGACGTCGATCTTCTCCATCATCGGGAAGCTCACGCCGTAGTTGGTCATGCAGAAGGCGCCGATTTCCTCGTTGCTGCCCGGGTCCTGGCCGCCGAACTGGTTCGACGGAAAACCCAGCACCGTGAGGCCCTGGCCGGCGTACTTCTCGTGCAGCGCTTCCAGGCCCTCGAATTGCGGCGTGAACCCGCACTTGCTCGCCGTGTTGACGATCAGCAGCACCTGGCCGCGGAAGGTCGAGAGCTTCACCGGCTTGCCGTCGATGCGGGTGGCTTCGAAGTCGTAGACGCTGGTCATGGGGGAGTTCCTCAGGTGGACGCGGAAACGCCATCATCGCGCGCGGGCGGGGTTCGCGCAAACGCCGACCACACCGCGCCCAGCACGATCAGCGCGCCGCCGACGAGGATGCGCGAGTTCATGGTCGACGCGCCCAGCGCCACCGACGAGACGCTCGCGAACAGCACTTCCGACAGCATGATCACGGAGGTCGCGCTGGCCGCCAGCTTGGGTGCGCCGTACTGCAGGCACACGTTGGCGACGATGAAGCCCGTGCCCAGCAGCGCGGCCCAGCCCAGCCAGCCCGGCGAGGCGAGCAGCGGCGAATCGATGCCGCCGAACGCGGTGCCGCCCACGGCGCCGACGCCCGCGACCACGGTGCAGCCCCAGAACATCGCCAGCGCGCGCGACTCGCCCGGCGCATGCCGCAGGTGGCGCAGCACGATGTTGGTCACGGCAAAGCCGAAACCCGCCGCCACGCCCAGCCAGTCGGGCAGGCTCGAGGGCACGGGCCAGTCGGTGCCGGGCGCCTTCAGCACCACGACCACGCCAGTGAGCGCCAGTGCCACCCGCGCCAGCGCGCCGCCCGTGGGCCGCTCACCCAGCAGCAGCCAGGCCAGCAGCACGCTCCACAGCGGCATCAGGTAGAACAGCAGCACCACGCGCACCACGTCGCCCTGCGTCACGGCCCAGTTGAAACCCACGTTGGTGAAGCCGGCCGCCAGGCCCAGCGCCGCCAGCATCGGGAACGCGGCGAAGGCTTTCCAGGCGTGCCGGCGCAGGAGGCCCATCGCCGTGGCGATGACGAGGTAGATCAGGCAGGTGGTCCACAGCGGATGCAAGCCGTGGCTGGCGATCTGGCGGAACGGAATCCACGAAACGCCCCACACGAAGGCGTTGAACATCAGGGCAAGTGCGGGCATGGGGGCGTTGGAGTGGGGGCGCTCGGCGCGCCGGCCATTCACCAACGCGGTCGCGCAAGGTCAGTGGTGCTTGTCGCTGCGGGCGATGGCCAACAGGTGCTCGACCTCTTCAGGATACTTCTTGAGGTTGTTCTCGTGCCAGCGCTTGATGAGCCACATGCAGCCCGCCACCACGAGGCCGAAGGCGCTGATCGCGCCGTAGGCCGACAGGCCCAGGCCCGTGCACACGCTGTAGAAGCCGCCCAGCAGAAGAATGCAGGCCTGCTCGTTGAAGTTCTGCACGGCAATGGAGCGGCCCGCGCCCATCAGGTTGTGGCCGCGGTGCTGCAGCAGCGCATTCATCGGCACCACCAGGAAGCCGCCCAGGCCGCCCAGGATGATCAGGAACGGCACCGCCAGCCAGACGTTGCCGATGAAGTTCATGCAGATCACCATCAGGCCCATCGCGATGCCCATGGGGATCACGCGCGTGGCCATGTCCAGGCGCATGTACATCGAGGCCACGATGGCGCCCACCGCGGTGCCGATGGTCACCACGCCGGTCAGCGCCGAGGCCTGGGTGGTGTTGTATTCGAGCGCCACGGCGGCCCAGGCCAGCACGATGTACTTGAGGTTGCCGCCCGCGCCCCAGAACAGCGTGGTGGTCGCCAGCGAGATCTGGCCCAGCCGGTCGCGCCACAGGCGGGCGTTGCAATGCCAGAAGTCGGGCAGCAGGCCGGCCAGGTTGCGCACCATGCTCTGCGCGGGGTCGGAGCGCAGCGGGCGCATCTCGACGCCGGTGTGCGGGATGCGGGTGTTGAACCAGGCTGCGAGCACGTAGACGAAGATCAGCACCGCAATGGCGGCCTCGGCCGGCGAGTCGATGCCGGTGTCGATGAACGGCAGGTCGATCAGCAGCAGGTGGCTCGACACCGCGTGGCCCACCAGCATGCCGCCGAGCACGATGCCCAGCAGGATCGAGGCGATGGTCAGCCCTTCGATCCAGCCGTTGGCCTTGACCAGCTGCGACGACGGCAGCAGCTCGGTCAAGATGCCGTACTTGGCCGGCGAGTAGGCCGCCGCGCCCAGGCCCACAATGGAATACGACAGCAGCGGGTGCGAACCGAACAGCATCATCAGGCAGCCCACGACCTTGATCGCGTTGCTGATGAACATCACCTTGCCCTTGGGCAATGCGTCGGCGAAGGCGCCCACCAGCGGGGCCAGCACCACATAGAAGACCGCGAAGATCGGCACCAGGGCGGCCCGCTGCCATTCGGGGGCGCCCGAACTTCGCATGAGATCGACGGCAACGACGAAAAGCGCTTGGTCGGCCAGCGACGAAAAGAACTGGGCCGACATGATCGTGTAAAAACCGCGCTTCATCGATGGGCTGGCTGGCCAGAGGGTCTGCTGGCGGTAGTGAAAAAGTGTCGCGTCAGGCGCGAATGGGCGGTTATAGCATGGGGGTACGACGCGAATTCAGGCATCCCCACGGGATTCGACCCCATTCCCGAAGATGCTAAAACGTGGTCTGAAACCACCCCAACACCCGCCATGCCGCGCCCCATTCTCGCCACCGTCCACACCGCCGCCCTGCGCCACAACCTCGACCGGGCCCGCCGCTCGGCCGTCGACGCCCGTGTCTGGGCCGTCGTCAAGGCCAATGCCTACGGGCACGGCATCGAGCGTGTCTTCGAGGGCCTGCGCGGCGCCGACGGCTTCGCGCTGCTCGACCTGGCCGAGGCCGAGCGCGTGCGCGCGCTGGGCTGGCGCGGCCCGGTGCTGCTGCTCGAAGGCGTGTTCGACGCGCGCGACCTGGAGCTGTGCTCGCGCCTGGACCTGTGGCATTCGGTGCACTGCGACGAGCAGATCGACATGCTCGCGGCCCACAAGACCCTGAAGCCGCAGCGCGTGTTCCTGAAGATGAACTCCGGCATGAACCGCCTGGGCTTCTCGCCCGAGCGCTTCGGCTCGGCCTGGACGCGCCTGAACGCGCTCCCGCAGGTCGACGAGATCTCGCTCATGACGCACTTCAGCGACGCCGACGGCCCGCGCGGCATCGAGCACCAGCTCGAGGTGTTCGAGCGCGCCACGCGCGACCTGCCCGGCGAGCGCTCCATTGCCAACAGCGCCGCCACGCTGCGCCATGCGCCGCGCACGCGCGGCGACTGGGTGCGCCCCGGCATCGTGCTGTACGGCAGCGCCCCCGACTTCCCCGAGCACGACGCGGCGCACTGGCAGCTGCAGCCGACCATGACGCTGTCGACCCGGCTCATCTCGGTGCAGACGCTGAAGGCCGGCGACACCATCGGCTACGGCTCGCGCTTCGCGGCCGAGGGCCCGCTCACCATCGGCATCGCGGCGGTCGGCTATGCCGACGGCTACCCGCGCCACTGCGACACCGGCACCCCGGTGCTCGTGAACGGCGTGCGCACTCGCATGGTGGGCCGCGTGAGCATGGACATGATCACCGTCGACCTCACGCCCGTGCCCGACGCCGCTTTCGGCGCCGAGGTCACGCTGTGGGGCCGCTCGGCCCTGACCGGCGCGGTGCTGCCGATCGACGAGGTGGCCCAGGCCGCCGGCACCGTCGGCTACGAACTCATGTGCGCGGTCGCGCCGCGGGTGCCTTTCGCACCGGCCGACGAATAGTCGCTGCCGGCCAGCGCGCCGAGCATGTGCTCCACGAGCACCCGGCACTTGGGCGGCAGGTAGCGGCTGGGCGGGTACATCAGCCACGCGTGCCCCTGGTAGCTGCCCTGCAGCGCCCAGTCGGGCAGCACGCGCACCACGCGGGCGTCGTCCAGCGCCTCGCGCGCCGTGAAGGCCGGCACGCAGGCCACGCCCAGGTCCGCGAGCGCGCCGTCGAGCCGCATCTCGCTGTGGTTGCAGACGTAGCGGCCGTCCACCACCACCTCGACCTCGTCTTCACCTTCCTTTCGGAAGCGCCAGTGGTTGTCGCGCTCGTGCTCGCCCAGCGACAGGCAGCTGTGCGCGCGCAGGTCGTGCGGGTGCGCGATGGCGCCGTGGCGCGCCAGGTAGGCCGGCGTGGCGCACAGGATGTGCTCGACCGCCATCAGCTGCCGCGCCACCAGCCCCTCGGGCGGCGCCGTGGTGAGGCGCACCACGAGGTCGACGCCTTCGCGGATCGGGTCGATGTCGCGGTCGGCCACGATCAGCTGCACGTCCACCGCCGGGTACTGGCGCAGGAAATCGAGCAGGTGCGGATGCAGCACGCGCCGCGCAAAGGCCTTCGGCGCGCTCAGGCGGACCCGGCCGGTGGGCGTGCGCGCGAACTGCGCGCCGATGTCCATCGCGCCCTGCGCCGCCGCCACCAGTTCGCGGCAGCGCGCAAAAGCCTCGGCGCCGGGCTCGGTGAGCCGCAGCTGGCGCGTGGTGCGCTGCAGCAGCTGCACGCCGATCTCCTGTTCGAGCCGCTTCACCTGCCGGCTCGCGGCCGAGGGCGTGATGCCCAGCAGGTCGGCCGCGGCCGAGAAGCTGCCCAGTTCGGCGACCCGCACGAAGGTCACCATCTCGGGCAGCACCTTGAGAAATGAATTAGTTCCGACCACGCAAGAGTCCTGTTCCGGCCGACGGCTGTGCGGCCCTGGTGCCGCCCGGAACAATGCGCCTTCTCTTCTTCTTTCAGGCGCCCCGGGCCGCGGGCAGACAGTATGGATTCAAAGGCGTTGCAAGGTGCGGTCCCGGCGGGGCGCGGGTCGTGGACGGCCGGCTTCGGCCCGGCCGAACTCATGCTGCTGCTCGTGGCGGCGGTCTGGGGCGGCAGCTATGCGGTGGCCAAGCAGGCGACGCAGCAGCTGCCGGTGCTCGAGTTCGTCGCGCTGCGTTTCGGCCTCACCTTTCTCGTGCTGCTGCCCGCGCTGCGGCCGCTGTGGCGCGACCCGCAGTGGCGCCAGGGGCTCGCCGTGGGCGGCCTGCTGGGCGCCAACCTGCTCGCCATCTTCCTGTGCGAGACCTTCGGCGTCTCGCTGACCCTGGCGAGCAACGCCGCCTTCCTCATCAGCCTGTGCGTGGCGATCACGCCGTTCGTCGAATGGTGGCTGCTGGGCCGGCGGCCCGCGCGGCGCGTGTTCTGGGCGGCCGGGCTCTCGGCCGTGGGCGCGGCCCTGCTGTCGGCGCCTTCGCTCGCCGACCTGTCGATGGGGTGGGGCGACGCCCTCATGCTCGCCGCCGCCTTCCTGCGCGCCGTCATGGTGTGCCTCACCCGCCGCCTGGCGGGCCGCCACACCCTGCCGGCGCTCACGCTGACGGCCGTGCAGTCGGGCGTGATGGCGCTGGGCGCGGCGGCGCTGTCGCTGCTGGCCGCGTCGGGCGGGCGCGCCTGGCACCTGCCGCCCGCCACGGCCGGCTTCTGGTGGGGCATGGCGTACCTCGTGCTGCTGTGCACCGTGTTCGCCTTTTTCGCGCAGAACCACGCGGCCTCGCGCAGCAGCCCGAGCCGGGTGTCGCTGCTCATGGGCAGCGAGCCGGTGTTCGGCGCGGCCATCGCGGCCCTCGGGCTGGGCGAGCGCATCGGCGCCTGGGGCTGGGCCGGCGGCCTGCTGATCGTGGGCGCGGCCCTGTGGGTCAGCCTGGCGCCGGAGGAGGGCGGGCCGCAGGGGCGCCCCTGACGGCGGAAGGGGGCCGGCTGGGCGCGGCCCCCGGCTCGTGGCATCCTCGGGGGCTGCGGCGTTTCGCCGCCCCCCACCACACCAAGGAATGCAGACATGGGCGCGCAATGGAAAGCCAAGCACAAGGACGTGGCCGCGAATGCCAAGGGCCGGCTATTCGGCAAGCTGGCCAAGGAAATCATGATCGCCGCGCGCAACGGCGCCGATCCGGCCTCGAACGCGCGGCTGCGGCTGGTCGTCGAGCAGGCCCGCAAGGTCTCGATGCCGAAGGACACGCTCGACCGCGCCATCAAGAAGGGCGCCGGCCTCACGGGCGAGGCGGTGCACTTCGACCACGTGATGTACGAGGGCTTCGCCCCGCACCGCGTGGCCGTGATGGTCGAGTGCCTGACCGACAACGTGAACCGCACCGCGCCTGAAATGCGCGTGCTGTTCCGCAAGGGCCAGCTCGGCACCTCCGGCTCGGTCTCGTGGGACTTCGACCACCTCGGCATGATCGAGGCCGAGCCCGCCAGCAAGGACGCCGACGCCGAAGTGGCCGCCATCGAAGCCGGCGCCCAGGACTTCGAGCCGGGCGCCGACGACGGCACCACCCTGTTCCTGACCGAGCCCGCCGACCTCGACCTGGTGAGCCGCGCACTGCCGGCCCAGGGCTTCACCGTGCTGTCGGCCAAGCTGGGCTACCGGCCGAAGAACCCCATTGATCCGGCGAGCCTGAGTGCGGCGGACCTGGAAGAGGTCGAGGCGTTTCTTGCCGCGATCGATGCGAACGACGACGTGCAGAACGTGTACGTCGGGTTGGCGGGTTGAGCTGAACGCCTGAGGTTCGGGGCGGCGATCACGCCGACGGGGCACCTTGCTCCGCGAGCACCCGGTGTCCTGTGCACGCGTCCCGAACATCTTCGAATGAACGGAGCCCTCCAGCGCGGAGACAATCCGCGCCGGAGGAAAACAGTTCAATGACCCATTCGACGAAGAAACGAACGCCGTCGCGTGCCACACGGCATGCCCTCGGCCTGGCACTGGCCATCGCCGGCTTCTCGGCACAAGCCCAGACCGAAGCGGCCGCACCGCCCATGGCCGCAGCCTCGGCACCCGCCGAAGCCACCCCAGCCGCAACCCCATCCCAAACCCGCGTGCGCTACCTGCGCATGCCCCAGCAGAGCGGCGCCGATCACCTGCGCGTGGTGCGGCGCGAAGACACGGTGGGCCGCGTGGCCGGCCAGGTCGCGTTGAACGTCGCGTTCGCCGTGCTCGGTACCGGCGCGGCCGTGCAGGGCTTCTCGAAGGACGGCCTTGGCGGCACCACGCTCGAAGCGTTGCGCGACGACCCGGTGAGCGTCAACCCGGCGATGAGCGACCTGCAGGAGGCCCTGAGCAAGATCGCCACCGACATCTACCGCCGCCGCACCGAGACCGCCCTCGCCACCGCGCTGACCGACGGCTCCACGCCCGAAGAGATCGAGGCCGCGCGCCAGACGCCGAAGGAGGCCGACTCGCCGCTGGTCCCGGGGTCGTGGCACCTCGTCTACGAAAACCTGATGGGCTCGGACGAACTGTTCCGGCTCAAGTACGGCGCCTCGCTGGGACGCGCGGGCTTCATGCGCCCGCCGATCGGCTGCAGCTACGAATCGGAGCCGCTGGCCTGGACCCAGTGGCAGGCCGACGGCTGGCAGCGGCTGCGCGAGGAACGCACGAAGATCGTGGCCCGTTGCGTCGAGGCCATCGGCGCCGCGCCCGAAAACCGCTGGTAATCGGCGGCAGACGGCTCAGTACAACCCGAGCTGCCGCGTGCGCAGCCGCGCCAGCCCCAGCAGCGCATCGGTGAACGGCGTGGCCACGCCCGTCAGCTCGCCCAGCTCGCGCACCACGGTGACGAGCGCGTCGAGTTCGACCGAACGGCCCGCCTCCACGTCCTGCAGCATCGAGGTCTTGAACGCACCGAGCTTCATCGTCACCGCATGCCGGTCCTCGGGGCTCTGCGTGATCTCGATGCCGATGCGTCGGCCGATCTCCTTGGCCTCGAGCATCACCGCCGAGATGAACCCGCGCACGTAGTCGTCGCCCATGATCAGGTCGGTGGTGGCGCCGGTGAGCGCGCTGATCGGGTTCACCGTCATGTTGCCCCACAGCTTGAACCACACGTCCTTCTGGATCTGCGGCGACAGCGTGGTGTCGATGCCCGTGCTCTTGAGCAGCTCGACCAGCTTCTGCACCCGCGGCGTGGCCTGGCCCGACGGCTCGCCCACGATCAGCCCGTTGCCGAAGTGGTGCCGCACCACGCCCGGCCCGTCGAGCGAGCAGCTGGCGTGCACCACGCAGCCGATCACGTTGCGCGACGGAATGGCCTTGGCAATGGCGCCCTCGGGGTCGACGGCCGCGAGCCGGTGCCCCGTGATCTCGCCGCCGAAGCCGCCTTCGAGGAACCACCACGGCACGCCGTTCATGGCCACCAGCACGATCGTGTCGGGCCCGATCAGCGGCCCGATGCGTTCGGCCACGCCGGCCAGCGCGGGCGCCTTCACGGCGATCACCACCAGGTCTTGCACACCGAGTGCCTCGGGGTCGGCCACCGCGTTCACCGGCACGCGCGTGCGCACGTCGCCGCGCATCAGCGAAAGGCCGTCCTTCTGCAGCGCGTCGAGCGTGGCGCCGCGCGCCACCACGTTCAGGCGCTGGCCTGCCTGTGCGAGGCCGACGCCGATCCATCCGCCGATCGCGCCGGCGCCGTAGATGCAAATCTTCATGGGAACAGGCGCCTCAGTTGCGGTAGCTCGGGTCGATGCGGTCCACTTGCCGCACCAGCGCATTGAACACGTCCTGCCCGGCGCCGTGCGCGGGGCTGAACTGCAGCGCGTCGCGCGTGCAGCGCTGCGCGATCTCTTCGCTCACCGGAATCGCGGCGCCCATCGAGAAGGTCGCCATCTGGATCTCGCAGGCGCGCTGCAGCGTCCACAGGATCGCGAAGGTCTGCGGCAGCGTCTGGCCCCAGGCCAGCAGGCCGTGGTTGCGCAGGATCACCGCGTTGCGATCGCCGATGCTCTTGAGCAGACGCGGGCCTTCGTCGGCATGGATCGTGATGCCCTCGAAGTCGTGGTACGCCACCATGCCGTGCAGCTGGGCGGTATAGAAATTGGTCTGCTGCAGGCCGCCCTGCAGGCAGGCCACGGCCACGCCGGCCGTGGTGTGCGTGTGCATCACGCAGTGCGCGCCGGGCAGGCCGTCGTGGATGGCCGCGTGCACCACGAAGCCGGCCGGGTTCACCGGGTAGGTCGAGCCGTCGAGCACCTTGCCCTGCAGGTCGATCTTCACCAGGTTGCTGGCCGTCACCTCGCTGTAGTGCAGGCCGAAGGGGTTGATGAGGAACTGCTTCTCGCCACCGGTCACGCTGTCAGGCAGCCGCACCGTGATGTGGTTGTAGATCATCTCGGTCCAGCCCAGCATCGCGAACACGCGGTAGCAGGCCGCGAGCTCCTCGCGCGCGGCGCGCTCGTCGGGATGGATCGAGGGATGGACCAGCGCCGACGGCGCGGTGGTGGCGAGTGTGTTCATGGCAGTTCCTTCATGTGATCAACCTTCAGCCGTGAAGCCGACCTCTTTCACGATCGGCGCCCACTTGGCGGTGTCCTTCTTCAGTAGATCGGCCAGCTCGGCCGGCGTGGAAGACATGGCTTCCAGGCCGAAGGTGCCGAGGCCGTCGATCACGTCCTTCTGTGCGAGCGCGTTCTTCATCGCCGTGTTGAGCTTCGTCACCAGCTCGGGCGAGGCCTTGGCCGGCAGGAAGAAGGCGAACCATTCGCTGTGCGCCATGTTCTTGATGCCCTGCTCGCCGAAGGTCGGCACATCGGGCGCGAAGCGGCTGCGCTTGGCACCCGACACGCCCAGGATGCGCACCTTGCCCGATTGCAGGTGCTGCGTGATGTCGCCGATGGGGCCCGACACCGCCGAGATGTTGCCGCCCAGCAGGTCGAGCATGGCCGGTTGCGTGCCGCGGTAGGCCGCGTGCTTGAGCTCGACACCCGCCTGCTTGCCCAGCAGCGCGCCGATGAAGTGCGGCGTGGAGCCCGCGGCCGGCGAGCCGTAGTTGGCGCCGGCCGGGTTGGCCTTGGCCCAGGTGAGGAACTCGGGCACCGTCTTGATGGTGGCCGGCACGGCCGGGCCGACCGCGAAGCCGAAGTCGAAGATGCAGGCCAGGCTCACGGGCGTGAGGTCGACCATCGGGTCGTAGGGCAGCTTCTTGTAGATGTGCGGGTAGATCGTGAGGATCGACGTGGGCGTCTGCAGGATGGTGGTGCCGTCGGCCGGACGGCCCTTCACGTAGCTCACGGCGATCTGGCCGCCCGCGCCGGTGCGGTTCTCGACCACGGCGGTCTTGGCGTAGTCGGGGCTCAGCTTCAGCGCCAGGCGCCGGCAGGTGGTGTCCGAGGTGCCGCCGGCCGCGAAGCCGGTGACGATGGTGGCGTTCTCGAGCGCGGCAGCCTGCGCAAAGGCCTGCTGGCCGAGGCTGGCGAGCAGCGCCGAGGCGCCGGTGGACTGCAGCATGTGGCGGCGGGTGAAGGTCATGTCTGTCTCTTTTCGGGTGGGTGAGGAGTCAACAGGATCACGACTCGTCGCGCAGCCAGGTGACCGCGCCCGAGTGGGTCACGGCGCCCTGGTGGGCAGGGCGCACGGTGAGCGCGTATTTTTCCAACAAACCACCGTGCGCCACCCCCGCGTTTACCTCACGTCCGGCCAGCCGCGACGCGATTTCTTCTGCAGTCAATTCAACACAAATGTTGCGCGCCGCGGCGCGTGCATCGATGGCCACCATGTCGCCGTCGCGCAGCACCGCGATCGGCCCGCCGTCGGCCGCCTCGGGCCCCGCGTAGCCGATGCACAGGCCGCGCGTGGCGCCCGAAAAACGCCCGTCGGTGAGCAGCGCCACCTTGTCGCCCATGCCCTGGCCATACAGCAGCGCGGTGATGCCCAGCATCTCGCGCATGCCGGGGCTGCCCTTGGGGCCCTCGTTGCGGATGACGATCACGTCGCCCGCTTCGTAGCGGCGGTTCTGCACGGCGGCCTGCGCTTCTTCTTCCGAGTTGAAGACGCGCGCCGGACCGCGGTGCACCAGCGTCTTCAGGCCCGCCGTCTTGAGCAGCGCGCCGTCGGGGCAGAGGTTGCCCTTGAGCACGGCCAGCCCACCGTCGCGCGTGATCGGGTTGCCCGCTGCGCGCACCACGCGGCCGTCGGGCGCGGCGGCGTCGGCCACTTCCTCGGCCAGCGTGCGGCCGGTGAAGGTGAGGGCGTCGCCATGCAGGAAGCCCTGCTCCAGCAGCGTGCGCAGGATCACGCCCGCGCCGCCGATGTAGTACACGTCGCGCGCCAGGTACTGGCCGCCCGGACGCAGGTCGGCAATGAGCGGCGTGCGCGCGAAAATTTCGGCCACGTCGTCCAGGTGGAACTTGATGCCGGCCTCGTGCGCGATCGCCGGCAGGTGCAACGCCGCGTTGGTCGAGCCGCCCGTGGCCGAGACCACGGCGCAGGCGTTTTCGAGCGCCTTGCGCGTCACGACGTCGCGCGGCAGCGGGCCGTCGCCCATCACCGCCTTCATGAGCTGCTTCGCGGCGCGGCGCATCAGCGGCGCGCGTTCGCTGAACACCGCGGGCACCATGCTCGAGCCGATGGGCGCCAGGCCCAGTGCTTCCGACACCATGCCCATCGTGTTGGCCGTGAACTGCCCCGCGCAGGCGCCGGCCGTGGGCAGGCAGGCGCGGCTCATGGCGTCGAGCTCGTGGTGCGTGGCGGTGCCGGCCAGCACCTTGCCGATGGTCTCGTAGGTGTCGACCACGTTGAGGTCGCGGCCATCGGGCCCGGGCATCTGCCCCGGCAGGGCAGAGCCGCCGTGCACGAACACGCTGGGCACGTCGCAGCGGACCATGCCCATCATCAGGCCGGGCAGGTTCTTGTCGCAGGCGCCGATGGCGAAGATGCCGTCCCACTGGTGGCCGCGCGTGGACGCCTCCACGCTGTCGGCGATGAGCTCGCGCGAGATCAGCGAGAAGCGCATGCCCGAATGCGCCATCGTCAGCCCGTCGCTCACCGACACCACCGGGCATTCGTGCGGCGTGCCGCCGCCGGCGTAGATGCCGGTCTTGGCGTGCTGCGCCTGCTCGCGCAGGTTGAGGTTGCACGGGCTCATCTCGCCGCCCGTGTGGAACACGCCGACGTGCGGGCGCGCGATGTCCTCGTCGTCCTGGCCCAGCGCGTGCAGGAAGCTGCGCGTGGTCGCGCGGATCGTGCCCTCGCGGATGGTCGCGGAGCGGAAGCGTTTCGTGGGGTCGGTGGGCGTGGTCATGCGGCTGGCGAAGGCTGGCTCGTGAAAGGGCGGGGCGTCAGAACATGCCGTTCTTGTTCGCGGCGGTTTCGGGCACGGGCTGCACCACGTCCCAGTGCTCGACGATTTTGCCGTTCTCGAGCTTGAAGATGTCGACGATGGCGCTGCCGCGCGTGCCCGGCTCGCGCACTGCGTTCACGTGCAGGATCACGTAGTCGCCGTCGACGAAGCTGCGCTTGATCTCGCTCTTCGAGTTCGGAAACTTCTCGCGCAGGAAGGCGATGAACTTGCGAAAGCCCTCGGGCCCGTCGGCCGCCGTCGGGTTGTGCTGCACGTAGCGGTTGCCCACGTACTGCAGCGCCGCGTCGGCGTCCTTCTGGTTCAGGCCTTTTTCGTAGAAGGCGAGCACGGTCTGGCGGTTGGCTTCCTGCCGGGCCTGCGAGGTCGAGGCCGGGCCGGTCTGGGCGCAGGCGCCGAGGAACAGGGCTGCCGCAGAGGCGAAAGCCGCGAGGGTGGTGCGTCGCATCGGAGGGCTCCTTGGCAGTGGATCAGTAGCCGTTGGGCGCGGTCGCACCCGGCGCGGCCTTGTACTTCGCGAGCAGTTGCTTGGCGGCGGCTGCGAGCAGGATCGTGTCGACACCCACGGCTACGAACAGCGCACCGGCCGCGAGCCACTTGCGTGCCTGCTCCTCGGTGGTCGACAGGATGCCGGCCGCCTTGCCGGCCTTGCGGATGCGCGCGATGGCGTCGGCGATCGCGGCCTGCACCTCGGGGTGGTTGGGCTGGCCCACGAAGCCCATCGAGGCCGACAGGTCGGCCGGGCCGATGAACACGCCGTCCACGCCCGGCGTGGCCGCGATGGCGTCGAGGTTCTTCATCGCCTCGACCGTCTCGGCCTGCACCAGCAGGCAGGTCTGCGCATTGGCCTCGTGCAGGTAGTTCGGGTACGCCTGCCAGCGCGAGGCGCGCGCCAGCGCACTGCCCATGCCGCGGATGCCTTCGGGCGGGTAGCGCATGCCTTGCACCAGCTTCGCGGCCTGCTCGGCGGTGTCGACCATCGGCACCAGCAGCGTCTGCGCGCCGATGTCCAGGTACTGCTTGATCAGCGTGGTGTCGCCGACCGGAATGCGCACGACGGGGTGCGAGCGCTGCGCGTCGGGCTGCGCCGACCACGCGCTGGAGATGCCCTGCAGCTGCGCGAGCACCGAGCGCACGTCGTTGGGCGCGTGCTCGCCGTCGACCAGCAGCCAGTCGTAGCCGGTGCCGGCCAGCAGCTCGGCCACGTAGCCGTCGCCCAGGCCGACCCACAGGCCGATCTGGGGTTGGCCGGCCTGCAGGGCCTGCTTGAAGGTGTTGAGTGGGGTGTGCATGAAAGAACTCGTCAGACGAAGCGAAAAGCGATGGAGCCGAGCGGGCCGTAGTCGGCGTGGAAGGTGTCGCCCGGCACCGCGTTGGTGGGCCGCGTGAACGAGCCGCCCAGCACGATCTCGCCGGCTTCGAGGCATTCGTCCCACGGCGCGAGCTTGTTCGCGAGCCAGGCCACGCCGGTGGCCGGGTGGTTGAGCACGGCCGCGGCCACGCCCGACTCCTCGATCACGCCGTTCTTGTAGAGCAGCGCGCTCACCCAGCGCAGGTCGACCGCCTCGGGCTTCACGGGCCGGCCGCCGAGCACGATGCCCGCATTGGCCGCGTTGTCGGCGATGGTGTCGAACACCTTGCGCATGGCCTTGGTGTGGCGGTCGAACTGCTCGATGCGCGCGTCGATGATCTCGATGGCGGGCACCACGTAGTCGGTGGCGGCCAGCACGTCGAAGATGGTCACGTTCGGCCCCTGCAGCTTCTTGCCGAGCACGAAGGCCAGCTCGACCTCGATGCGCGGCGCGATGAAGCGCGTGAACGGGATGTCGCCGCCCTGCTCGAAGAACATGTCGTCCAGCAGCGTGCCGTAGTCGGGCTCGGTGATCTGGCTGGCCTGCTGCATGGCGCGCGAGGTGAGGCCGATCTTGTGGCCCTTGACGATGCGGCCTTCGGCGATCTTGTGCTTCACCCATTCGCGCGAGATGGCGTAGCCGTCCTCGATCGTCATCTCGGGAAAGCGCTTGGAGAAATGCTCGACCTGCACGCGCGACTTCTCGCTCTCGTGCAGTTCGGCGGCCAGTTGGGCGATGGTGGCGGTGGAGAGCATGGGGGCTCGCTTCTTCTTTATGGCTTGTTGAACAGGGGATGCAGGTTGCTGTGCTTGCCGTCGTACACCTGCCCTGGCGCTTCGTCGATCTGCAGCGTGATGCCGATGTGGCGCTGCGTGAAGACGGGTTCGAAGTGCGCGCGCACGGCGGCCAGCAGTTCGTCGCCGGCTTTCTTCTTCACCGCCTCGGAGCGGCCCGAGGCCATGCGCAGGTTCAGGTACACGAAGGCGTAGTCGGCCCGGCCGTCGGCCACCGCATAGTGCGCGGCGGGGTAGGCCAGCACGCGCGTGCCGCCGGTGGGGAACACCGGCTTGCCGGCCTCGTCGCGCTGTTCGAGCATGGTGTCGGCCAGCGTGCGGCACAGCGCCGACACGTCGGTCTCGGCCTCGATGTTGGGCGTGTACAGGATCACCAGGTGCGGCATGGTCGTGCTCCGTTCAAACCACCGACATCGTCGCGGCCGTGCAGGTCACCGCGAAGATCGGAATGGCCTTCATGTGGAAGATCTCGCCCTTGCCGCGCGCGGCCGCGGCCACGCTCAGGAAGGTGCGGATCTCGAAGCCGCCCTGTCCGGCTTCGCGGTAGGTGGCCTCGTCGCCGTAGTCGGCCTGCGAGAGCAGCGCCTCGCGGTCGTTGGCGCACCAGCGGCGCATGAACTCGGCGTCCCACTCGGCATTGACCTTGCCCGAATCGGGCGTGGCCGGCCAGTGCGAGATGCCGCCCGTACCCACCAGCGCGATGCGCTCGGGCACCTTGTCGCAGGCGCGGCGCAGGGCTTCGCCGAAGGCCCACGCGCGGTGCAGCGGCGTGAGCGGCGGGCCCTGGCAGTTGATGTTCACGGGAATGACCTTGGTGTCGAAGTTCGGCGTGAGGAAGTTCAGCGGCACCATGATGCCGTGGTCGAACTTCCATTCTTCCGCGTAGGCCACGTCCACCGTCTGCATCACCTCGCGGATCAGGCGCTGCGACAGCGCGGCGTCGCCGGGGATGGTGTGCTTCTCGATGCCCAGCCACTTCGGGTCTTCGATCGGGCCCTCGTAGCTGTCGGCCATGCCGATCGCATAGGCCGGCATGTTGTTCATGAAGAAGTTCGCGAAGTGCTCGGCCGCGATGACGATCACCGCGTCGGGTTTCGTGGCGCGCATCGCCTCGCCGAAGCGATGGAACTGTGCGTGGAACTCGTCCTTGACCGCCGGGTCGGCCAGGTGCGCGCGGCCGGTGATGCCGGGGGCGTGGCTGCACACGCCTGCGAATACGAGACTCATACGCCTGCCACTTTCTCGTCGGTGCCTGTTGTCATTGCGTAGATGCCGGCGCGCACGGGGCCGTACTTGCGCACGCCTTCGCGCATGGCTTCCAAGTAGTCGGCCCACGCCACGCCGAGCAACGGCGCGAAGTGCATCAGCAATTGCCCGTTGCACCCGAGCACGTAGAGCTTGCCGATGTCGCCGGTGCCGATGGCTTCGCGCTCTTCGTCGTTCAGGTCGTAGCCGGCCAGCAGCGTGGCGCGCGTGTCGCCGCCTTCGCCGAAGCGGCGCTGCACCTCGGCGTCGCGGTTCAGCGCGAACAAGAATTTCTGCATCGCGTAGAGGCTCATGGGTCAGCCCTCGATCTGGATGTTGGCCTTGCGGATCACGTCGCCGTACTTCGCGATCTCGCTGCGGATGAACTCGGCAAAGCGCTCGGGCGTGCCCGACAGCGACGCGATGCCGCCCTTGTGGAAGGCCTCGGTCACGGCCGGAGAGGCGAGCGCGCGGTTCACTTCGGCGTTCACGCGTTGCACGATGGCGTCGGGCGTGCCGGCCGGGGCCAGCAGGCCGTTCCACGAATTGGACTCGATGGCCACGCCCTGTTCGGCCAGTGTGGGTATCGCGGGCGCGTACTGCGAGCGCTGCGCGGTCGCCATGCCCAGCGCCACCAGCTTGCCGGCCTGCACATGGCCACGGAACTCGGGCCAGTTGCCGAACATGACGGTCACCTGGCCGCCGAGCAGGTCGGCCAGCGCGGGGCCCTGGCCCTTGTAGGGCACGTGCACGATGTCCAGGCCCATCTGCAGCTTGAGCATTTCGCCCGACAGATGCGCCGAGGTGCCGTTGCCGAAGGAGGCGAAGCTCAGCGTGCCGGGCTTGGCCTTGGCCTGGTTGCGCAGGTCGGCCAGCGTCTTCAGGCCGCTGCCCGGGTGCGTGGCGAGCACGTGCTCCGACATGCCCATGAGCGCGACCGGGCGCAGGTCTTTCAGCGTGTCGTAGGGCAGCTTGCGCACCAGCGTCTGGTTGGCCGTGAAGCTGTTGGCCACGCACACGAAGCTGTAGCCGTCGGGCGCCGACTTGGCGACCGCGTCGACGCCGATCACCGTGCCGGCGCCGGGCTTGTTCTCGACGATCACCGGCTGGCCCAGCGCCTTGCCGAGTTCGAGGCCGACGAGCCGCGCGACGAAGTCGGTGGTGCCGCCGGGCGTGAAGGGCACGACGATGCGCACCGGCTTGGCGGGCCACGCCGTTTGCGCGCGTGCCAGTGCGGGCAGGGCCGCGAGTGCGGCCGCGCCCTGCAGCAGCATGCGGCGTTGCAGCGTCATGCCACGCCCCAGTGCGGAATGTGGTGCGAGCCCATCGACACCGCAATGTTCTTCGGCTCGCAGAACACTTCGTAGCTCCAGGTGCCGCCTTCGCGGCCCGTGCCCGAGGCCTTGGTGCCGCCGAAGGGCTGGCGCAGGTCACGCACGTTCTGGCTGTTGACGAAGCACATGCCGGCTTCGACTGCGGCGGCCACGCGGTGCGCCTTGCCGATGTTCTCGGTCCAGACGTAGCTGCTCAGGCCGTAGGCGATGTCGTTGGCCAGTTCGATGGCGTGCGCCTCGTCCTTGAACGGGATCAGGCAGGCGACCGGGCCGAAGATTTCGTCCTGCGCGATCTTCATGCGGTTGTCGACGTCGGCGAACACGGTGGGCATCACGTAGTTGCCCTTCTTCACACGGTCGGGCAGGTTGCTTGGCGCCTCGAGGCCGCCACACAGCAGCGTCGCGCCTTCCTTCGGACCGAGCTCGATGTAGCTGCGCACCTTGGCCAGGTGGGCCTGCGAGATCATCGGGCCGACGATGGTCTTCTCGTCGAGCGGGTCGCCCACGACGATGCGCTTCGCGCGCTCGGCGAACTTCGCGGCGAAGTCGGCGTAGATCGACTGCTGCACCAGGATGCGCGAGCCGGCCGTGCAGCGCTCGCCGTTGTTGCTGAAGATCATGAACACGGCCGCGTCGAGCGCGCGGTCGAGGTCGGCGTCCTCGAAGATCACGAAGGGGCTCTTGCCGCCCAGCTCCATGCTGAACTTCTTCAGGCCCGCGCTCTTCACGATGCGGTTGCCGGTGGCGGTGGAGCCGGTGAACGAGATCGCGCGCACGTCGGGGTGCGCCACCAGCGGCTCGCCGGCTTCCTTGCCGTAGCCATGCACGAGGTTCAGCACGCCGGCGGGAATGCCCGCTTCGAGCGCCAGCTCGCCCAGGCGCGCGGCCGTGAGCGGCGACAGCTCGCTCATCTTCAGCACCGCCGTGTTGCCGAAGGCCAGGCAGGGCGCGACCTTCCAGGTGGCGGTCATGAAGGGCACGTTCCAGGGGCTGATGAGCGCGCACACGCCCACCGGATGGAACAGCGTGTAGTTCAGGTGCGTGGGCGTGGGGTAGGTGTGGCCGTCGACGCGCGTGCACATCTCTGCGAAGTAGTAGAAGTTGTCGGCCGCGCGCGGAATGAGCTGCTTGCCGGTCTGCGCGATCACCTGGCCGCAGTCGTTGGTCTCGGTCTGCGCGATCTCGGGCACGTGCTTGGCGATCAGGTCGCCGAGCTTGCGAATGAGCTTGGCGCGCTCGGGCGCGGGCAGGCCGGCCCACTTGGGGAAGGCGGCCTTGGCGGCGGCCACGGCGGCGTTCACTTCGGCCTCGCCGCCCGAGGCGACTTCGGCCAGCACTTCCTGCGTGGCGGGGTTGACGGTTTCGAAGTAGTCGGCGCCTTGAACTGGCTTGCCGTCGATGAGGTGATGGATCTGTTGCATGGGCGTGAAGGTGTTGCGGCCTTGCGGCGGTGTGTCGTCAGTCGAGCTTGATGTCGCGCGCCTTGATCAGCGCGTGCCACTTCTTGCGTTCGGTGTCCACGAAGCGGGCCATCTCGGCGGCGTCCGTGGGGCGGGCTTCCCAGCCGGCGTCGTAGAGCTTCTGCTTCACGCCGGTGTCGTTCATGCTTTTCAGCAGGTCGGCGCCCAGGCGCGCCTGGATGTCCTTGGGCGTGGCGGCCGGTGCCACCAGCCCCTGCCAGGTGTAGGCCTCGACGGCGTAGCCGAGCTCCTTGGCCGTGGGCAGCTGGGGCAGCTGCGGCACGCGCTCGGACGACATGGCCAGCAGCGGAATGACCTTGCCGGCCTTCACGGCGCTGATGCCGCTGGGCAGGTCGAGCATCATCAGCGGCACCTGGTTGCCCATGAGGTCCTGCAGCGCAGGTGCGCCGCCCTTGTAGGGGATGTGCAGCAGCGAGACGCCGGCTTCGCGCTGGAACAGCTCGTAGGCCAGGTGGTGCGGGCTGCCGGTGCCCGGCGTGGCGATGCTGTACTTGCCCGGCGAGGCCTTGAGCGCCGCGATGAGCGCCTTGGCGTCGCTGAAGCCCGCGCCCGGCGCGGCCGTGATGATGAGCGGCGAGCGACCCATCATGCCGAGCAGCGCGAAGTCTTTCTCGGCGTCGTAGGGCAGCTTCTTGTAGAGCGCGGGGTTGTAGACCAGCACGCCGTTGTCGGCCGAGAACACGGTGTAGCCGTCGCCCGGCGAACGCGCCACGTTTTCCGACGCGATGATCGCGCCCGCGCCGGGGCGGTTGTCGACCGTGACGGGCTGTGCGAGTTGCTGCGAGAGCTGCGCGCCGGCGGTGCGCGCGAGGTAGTCGGTGCCGCCGCCGGCCGGGTAGCCCACGACCCAGCGCACGGGCTTGGTCGGGTAGGCCGAGGCGGTCTGTGCGGTGGCGGCCGGTGCGAGCAGCAGCGTGGCGGCGCTGGCCGCCACGAAGGCGGCAGCAAGGCGGAAGGTCCGGGTTCTGGCGGTCGTCATGGCGGTGTGTCTCCGTTTTTTTGAAAGGGGGTAGCGCAGTCAGCCGATCAGCGCGCGGCGATGGTGTTGACCAGCGCGCCGATGCCGTCGATCTCGGTCACGACCACATCACCCGGCTGGCAATCGACCACGCCGTCGGGCGTGCCGGTGAGGATCAGGTCGCCCGGCGACAGCGTCATGAAGCGGCTGAAGTACTCGATGAGGAAGGGCGCGTCGAAGATCATGTCGCGCGTGTTGCCCTGCTGCGTGACGGTGCCGTTCACCGTGGTGCGCAGCGCGAGCGCCATCGGGTCGGTCACGTCGGCCGCATCGACGAACCACGGCCCCAGCGGCGTACAGGTGTCGCGGTTCTTCACGCGCAGGTTGGGGCGGTACCAGTTCTCGAGGTAGTCGCGAATGGCGTAGTCGTTGGCCACCGTATAGCCGCCGATGAAGTCGTACGCGTCGTCGCGCTTCACGTGCTTGGCGGTCTTGCCGACCACGATGGCCAGCTCGCACTCGTAGTGCATGAACTTCACGTCGGCCGGGCGGTGCGTGAGCTGGCGGTGGCCGATGAGCGTGCTCTGGCCCTTGACGAACACCAGCGGTTCCTCGGGCGCCTTGAACTCCAGCTCTTTCGCGTGGTCGGCGTAGTTCAGGCCCAGCGCGAGGATGGTGCGCGGGCGCGCCGTGGGTGCGAGCGGTGGCAGCCACACGAGCTGCTCCTGCGGCACGATGCGGCCGTCGTCCAGCCGCACGGCGGCGTCGGCCTGGCCGTTGAATTCGTGCGCGGTGCCGGTGTGCTCGCGGCCTTCGAAGATGACGCGTGCGTGCTTCATGCCGTTGCTTCCTTCACCAGCGTGTTGCTCAGGGTCTCGAACCCCGGCGCGGAAATGTCGATGCGGTCGCCCGCGCGGGCCAGCGGACGGCCCAGGTCGCAGCCGAGCATCAGCACGTCGCCGTGCGCCAGCGTCATGAACTCGCCCACGTCGGCCAGCAGCTGCGGCGCGGGGCGCACGAGCTGTGAGAAGTCGATCGACTGCTTCAGCTCGCCGTTGATGCGCACCTCGACGCGGAACTGCGCCGGGTCGGCCACCTCCTGCGCGTCGCGCAGCGCCGGGCCGATGCCCAGGAAGCCGTCGACGCACTTGAACTTCACCGGTGGGCGGAAAAAGCTCGCATGCGGAATCGACAGGTCGTTCAGCAGCACGAAGCCTTCGATGTCGCCCTCGGCGCCGATCACCATGCCGATGCTGGCGCCGACTTCCACGTCGGACACCGCGGCGGGCACGGTGACGGTGCTGCCATGCGGGCTCCAGGTGTTGGCCGTCTTCACGTAGAGCACGGGCGCCTTCGGCGGTGCCTTGTAGGGCGCCTCGGTCATCTGCGGCGCGAGCGCCGCGGCCTCGGCGCGGAAGTTCAGCAGCGTGCCGTACACGGTGCCGGTGGGGAGAAAGGAGGAGGTGGTCATGGTTCGGGTTGCTCCAGCGCGATCAGTTCGTCCAAGAGGCCGTAGAGCTGCGTCAGCTTGGCCTTGCCCAGCGACTGTTCCATCCAGTCGTAGTGCGCCTCGATGCTGGTGCCCAGGCGCTTCACGAGCTTCATGCCGTACGGCGTGGCCTCGACCACGGTGCGGCGCTGGTCGGCCGGGTCGCGGGCGCGGGTGATGAGGTTGTCGCGCTCCATGCGTGCCAGCACGCCCGTGAGGCTGGGACCGAGGATGAAGGCCTCGCGCGCGACGCGGCCGGTGTCGACCGCGCCGTGCTCGCCGAGCACGCGCAGCACGCGCCATTGCTGGTCGGACAGCGCGTGCTCGCGCAGGCTGGGCCGCGTGTGGGCCATCACGGCTTCGCGGGCCTGCAGCAGCAGGCGCGGCAAATTGCGGTGCGTGAAGGTGGTGCTCAAAAGCTGTGCCTCTCAGAATTATTTAACATGTTAAATGAATGCCGAGAAAACACGCCTGCGGGATAACCCTTGCGGGCCGTCGGGTGCTCAGTCGATCGTCGTGCCCGAGGCGCGGATCACCCGCCCCCAGCGCTCGGTTTCGCTGCGGATGTAGGCGGCCAGTTGCTCTGGCGCGCCCGCGCCGTGCGCCCCCGGCGCGGCCGGTTCGAAGCCCTCGCTCTCGAGCTTCTGGCGCAGCGCGGGCTGCGCGACGAGGCGGGCGATCTCCTGGCTGCAGCGGTCGATGAAGGCCTTGGGCGTGCCCGCGGGCGCGACCACGCTCTGCCATGCCACCGCCTCGAATTCGGCGGTGCCCGCCACGCCCGATTCGGCCACGGTCGGCACGGCGGGGAAGGTCGGCTGGCGCTTGCGCGAGGTCACGGCCAGCGCGCGCAGCTTGCCGCTGCGCACGTGCTGCAGGGCCGGCGCGATGTCGGTGAACATGAGTTGCAGCTGGCCGCCGAGCAGGTCGGTCAGCGCGAGTGCGCTGCCCTTGTAGGGTACGTGCACCATGTTCGCCGCGGTCGCGACCTTGAACATCTCCGCGCCCAGGTGCTGCGGGCTGCCGTTGCCGGCGGAGCCGTAGCTCAGTGCATCGGGCCGCGACTTGGCGAGCGCCACCAGCTCGGCCAGCGTGGTCGCCGGCACCGACGGATGCACCACCACCATCAGCGGCACCGCGCCGATGAGGCCGACCGGTGCGAAGTCTTTCGCGGGGTCGTACGAGAGCTTCTTGTAGAGCCAGGGGTTGATGGCGAGCGTGGTGCTGGTCGCGACCAGCAGCGTCGAGCCGTCGGGCGCGGCGCGCGCCACCTGCGAGGCGCCGATGGCGGTGCCGGCGCCCGGCCGGTTGTCGACGATCACGGTGCGGCCCAGCGCGGAGCCCAGCTGCTGCGCGATGAGCCGCCCGAGCATGTCGGTCGTGCCGCCGGGCGCGTAGGGCACGACGAGGGTGATGGGCTTCTCGCCTTGTGCCCGCACGAGGGCGGGACCTGCGGCGCAGGCGGCGGCGGACAGCGCGCCCAGATGGCGCAAGGCATGGCGACGGTTCATTGGCTTGTCTCTCTTTCTCTTTCGGAAGTCGGTGCGGCCACTGCAGTGGCGCCGCGCAGCAGGTCGACCAGCGCGAGCGCGTCGGCCGGCACGGCATGCCCGCGCCAGGCCACGTGCTGGTCGGGGCGCGAGATGACGAGCGGCCGGTCGTAGACCGCGGTAGCGGCCGAGGCGCGGATGTCGAGCGTGCGCAGCGGCAGGCCGCGCGCCGCGGCGGCGGCTTCGAGCGGGGCGACATCGATCGCGGGGTCGAAGCGCAGCAGCGTGTAGCCCTCGCCGGGCATCGCCATCGCGTCGTACAGCGAGCGCCCGTCGTCCAGCCACAGGTGCGGCGTGCGGCAGCCCGGCACGGTCGAGGGCGTGAACTCGTACATCGTGTAGGCGGGCGCGGCCTCGCCGTCGTAGGCGATGAGCGGCGAGCCCTCGTAGAAGTAGCCGAAGTTGAGACCGCCGCAGCAGTACTGCTGCACGTTCAGGTCGTACAGCGCCTGGCCGCGCGCGGCGCGCAGCGCGTCGCCCTCGGGCCCGGGCGCCTCGATGTTCTCGGGCACGCCTTCGCGCTGGCGCTGGAGCGCGAGCGCATGGTTCATCGCGAACCGCGACACCTGCTCGGTGATCGGCTGGCGCTCGGCCTCGTGCGCCGCGAGCGCGCCCTCGGCCAGCCAGCCGTGCAGCCGGCCCGCGAGCAGCCACGAGAGGTTCATCGCATCGGCGATGCCGGCGTTCATGCCGTAGCCCGCCATCGGAATCCACAGGTGCGCCGCGTCGCCGCAGATGAACACGCGGCGGTCGCGGAAGCGGTCGGCCACGAGCCGGCGGCCGATCCAGTCTTCGTTGGAGATCACCTCGTAGTCGAAGTCGTCGCCGACGCCCAGGATCTGGCGGATCGCCCAGTCGCGGTCGATCGAATCGAAGTCGGTCTCCTCGGGCAGCAGGTAGTTGTGCAGCAGCCAGGTCTCGCGCCCGTCGATGGCGTATACGTTGCCGCAGCGGCGCGGGTTCAGCGCGAAGGTGGCCCAGGCCGGCGGGTGCTTCAGCAGGCCCAGCAGCGCGGGCGCGCGAAAGTAGGTCGACTGCACGCGGCCCACCACGTCGGTGCCGTGCAGGCTGGCGCCGATCTTCTTGCGCACCGTCGAGCGGCTGCCGTCGCAACCGACGAGGTACTGGCAGCGGATGCGCACCGTGCGGCCGTCGTCCAGGTCCACGCCCGTGGCCCACACGCCCTCGTCGTCCTGTTCGAAGTCGTCGATGCGCGTGCGGTTGCGGATGCGCAGGCCGGGCGTGGCCTCGGCATGCGCGAACAGCACCGGCTCCAGAAAGATCTGGTTGATGCGGTGCGGCGGCTCCGCCGTGGGCCACCAGGTGTCGGGGCCGCCGGTGGCGGTGTAGCGCTCGCGACGCGCGGGGATCGGAATGCGCGACAGCTCCATGCCCGTCACGGCCGTGCGGTAGGCCACGTCGTTCGGGTAGTCGGCCGGCAGGCCCGCGTCGCGCAGCGCCTGCGCCACGCCCAGGCGGCGGAACACCTCCATCGAGCGCGCGGCCACGTGGTTGCACTTCACGTTGGGTGGCTCGCCGCGGTGGCGGATCTCGGTCATCAGCACGTCGATGCCGCGTTGCGCCAGGTCGATGGCCAGCGTCAGCCCCACGGGGCCAGCGCCGACGATCAGCACCTGGGCTTGCAGTTGCTCGGTCATGGGTCGCTTGTCTCCAGATTCTTGTGAGGCGCCATTACAGTGCCGAACCGGCTCGCGGAAAAAGTGAAACTTTCATGGCCATTCATAAAAAACCACTATCAATGCGCGGCGTGCCTTCTGTGCGGCAGCTGCGCGCGTTCGCGGCCGTGTACCACAGCGGCCAGCTGTCGAGCGCGGCGGCGTCGCTGTCGCTGACGCAGCCGGCCGTCAGCGTGCTGCTGCGCGAACTCGAAGCGCGGCTCGGCGTGCGCCTGTTCGATCGCACCACGCGTTCGCTGCAACGCACCGAAGCCGCGAACGAAGCCATCGTCTACGCCGAGCGCGTGCTGGCCGAACTCGACGCACTCGGCACCGGCATGGCCGAGCTGGCGGCGGGCCGGCGCGGGCGCGTGCGCATCGCGGCCACGTCCACCATCGCGCAGACGCTGATGCCCAAGGCCCTGCGCCGCTACCTCGACCTGCACCCCGACGTGAAGGTGGCCATCGAAGACTGCGCGCCCGGGCAGTTCGTGGAGAAGGTGCTCGGCGAGCAGGTCGACTTCGGCGTGGGCACGCTGCAGGCGCGCACGCCGGGGCTGGACCAGCGCGTGTTCGTGCACGACCACCTCGCGGTGATTGCCGACCGCGACCAGCGCCTGCCCGGCACCGACCGCATCACCTGGCGGCAGCTCGCGGGCCATCCGCTGATCACGGTCAAGCCCGGGTACGGCGTGCGCAGCAGCATCGACATTGCCGCGGCAACCGCCGGCGTGCGGCTGGACATCGCCTACGAGGTGACGCTCCTGACCACGGCGCTCGCGATGGCGGCCAGCGGCCTCGGCCCGGCGCTGCTGCCGGCGTCGATCCTCGCGCACGCCGACCACACGCGGCTGGTGGCGCGGCGGCTCATGCGCCCGACGGTGGCGCGCAACATCGCGGTCGTGACGCGGCAGGGCCGATCGCTGTCGCCGGCCGCGGCGGCGTTCGCGGACCTGCTGGTGCGCGAATTCGCCATCGCCTGAACCGCGCCCCCTAAACTCGCTGCATGGCCAAGGACAAAACAACTTTCGTCTGCAGCGAATGCGGCGGCACCAGCCCCAAGTGGCTCGGCAAGTGCCCCAGCTGCGGTGCATGGAACACACTCATCGAACAGGTCGCCGGCGCGGCCAACGGACCGGCCAACAATCGCTTCGGCACGCAGTTCGCGTCGCTCGCGGGCGCCTCCGAACTCGCCACGCTGTCGGAAATCGAAGCCACCGATATCGCGCGCACGCCCACCGGCATCGACGAACTCGACCGCGTGCTCGGCGGCGGCATCGTGTCGGGCGGCGTCACGCTGATCGGCGGCGACCCGGGCATCGGCAAGTCGACGCTGCTGCTGCAGGCGGTCGACGCGCTGCAGCGCGCGGGGCAGAACGCGCTGTACGTCACGGGTGAAGAAAGCGGCTCGCAGGTCGCGCTGCGCTCGCGCCGCCTCGGGCTCGACCATTCGCAGGTGCAGGTGCTGGCCGAGATCCAACTCGAAAAAATCATCGCCACGCTCGACGCCACGCGCCCGGCCATCGCGGTGATCGACTCGATCCAGACCGTGTACTCCGACCAGCTCACCTCCGCGCCCGGTTCGGTGGCGCAGGTGCGCGAATGCGCGGCGCACCTCACGCGCTTCGCCAAGACCAGCGGCACGGCCGTGGTGCTGGTGGGCCACGTCACCAAGGAAGGCGCGCTGGCCGGCCCGCGCGTGCTCGAGCACATGGTCGACACGGTGCTGTATTTCGAGGGCGACACGCACTCGAGCTTTCGCCTCGTGCGCGCCATCAAGAACCGCTTCGGTGCGGTGAACGAGATCGGCGTGTTCGCCATGACCGAACGCGGCCTGAAGGGCGTGACCAACCCGAGCGCGATCTTCCTGAGCCAGCATGCCGAGCCCGTGCCCGGCAGCGTGGTGCTGGTCACGCTCGAAGGCACGCGGCCGATGCTGGTGGAAATCCAGGCGCTGGTCGACAACGGCGGGCCAAGCCCGCGCCGGCTGTCGGTGGGCCTGGACCGCGACCGCCTCGCGATGCTGCTGGCCGTGCTGCACCGCCACGCGGGCGTGGCCTGCATGGACCAGGACGTGTTCGTCAACGCGGTGGGCGGCGTGCGCATCAGCGAGCCCGCGGCCGACCTGGCCGTGATGCTGGCCATCACCTCGAGCCTGCGCGGCAAGCCGCTGCCCAAGGGCTTCATCGCCTTCGGCGAAGTCGGCCTGGCCGGCGAGGTGCGACCCGCGCCGCGCGGCCAGGAGCGCCTGCGCGAAGCCGCCAAGCTGGGCTTCAGCGTGGCCGTGGTGCCGAAGGCGAACGCGCCGCGCAAGGGCACGAAGGAGATCGAAGGCCTGACCATTCACCCGGTCGACCGCATCGAGGAAGCGATGGACGTGGTGCGACGGCTCGACTGACGCGCACCCGCACGACAACACCCCCACCAGGAGACCCCCCATGCAACTCATCGTCTCCGCCGGGCTGATCGCCGTGGTCGTGCTGTGGGGGTTGATCTCTCCCGCGTCGCTCGACCGCGTGTTCAGCACCGCGCTCGCCGACATCACACGCAACTTCGGCTGGTTCTACCTGTGGGTGGTGCTCGGGCTGGTGGTGCTGGCCGTCTTCCTGGCGTTCAGCCGCTTCGGCGACCTGAAGCTGGGCGACGAGGACGACGAGCCCGAGTTCTCCATCGGCGCCTGGTTCGCGATGCTGTTCGCGGCCGGCATGGGCATCGGCCTGGTGTTCTGGGGCGTGGCCGAACCGATCTCGCACTACGCGAACCCGCCGCCGGGTGTGATCCCTGGCACGCCCGATGCAGCCGGCGTGGCCATGCGCTATGCCTTCTTCCACTGGGGGCTGCACCCCTGGGCGATCTACGGCATCGTGGGCCTGTCGATCGCCTTCTTCAGCTTCCGCCGCAAGGCGCTGCCGCTGGTCAGCTCGGCCACCGAGGCGCTGCCATGGCGCTTCGTGCAGCGGCTGTCGCCGGCCTTCAATGTGCTGGCGGTGGTGGCCACGGCCTTCGGTGTGGCGGCTTCGCTGGGCATGGGCGCCACGCAGATCAACAGCGGGCTGCACGCGGCCTTCGGCACGGACATCGGCCGCTGGACGCAGGCGGTGATCATCGTGGTGACGACGGTGCTGTTCATCACCTCGGCGGTCACGGGCGTCGAGCGCGGCGTGAAGTGGCTGTCGATGGGCAACCTGGTGCTGGCGGCGCTGCTGGCGCTCACGGTGCTGGTGGTGGGGCCGACCATCGCCATCGTCGAGACCTTCACCAACACGCTGGGTTCGTACCTCGCCGAGTTCGTGCGCATGAGCCTGCGCATGAACCCGTTCCGCAACAGCTCGTGGGTGGCCGACTGGACGCTCTTCTACTGGGCCTGGTGGCTGGCGTGGTCGCCGTTCGTGGGCCTGTTCATTGCGCGCGTGTCGCGCGGGCGCACGATCCGCCAGTTCATCCTGGGCACGGTGATCGCGCCCACGCTGGTGGGCTTCGCGTGGTTCTCGGTGTTCGGCGGCGCGGCGCTCAACTTCGAGATCTTCCAGGGCGTGCCGCTGGTCGAGTCGGTGAAGGCCGACGTGTCGACCACCATGTTCGTGATGTTCAAGGCGATGCCCATGGGCGGGCTGCTGTCGATCGTGGCCACGCTGCTGGTGTTCGTGTTCTTCGTGACCTCGGGCGATTCCGCGACGCTGGTGCTGGGCATCATGAGCACGAAGGGCAATCCGAACCCGCCTGCCCGCGTGAAGATCACCTGGGGCGTGCTGGTGGCGGCGATTGCGCTGAGCCTGCTGTTCGCGGGCGGCATCAAGGCGATACAGACGGCGACCATCGTGTTCGCGCTGCCGTTTGCGTTCGTGATCCTGCTGATGGCGCTGTCGGTCACGCTGGCCATCCGCGACGACTGGAACGCCGAGCAGAAACGCGAGCGCGAGCTGCGACGCAAGATGCGGCAGCTCGTGAACTGGTGAACCGGCAAGCCGAAGAAAAAAATGCCCGGCGCGTGGTGGACGCGCCGGGCAGACCCTCCCTGCCTTCCCTGGCCTCCCTGGCCTTCTCTGATGCGTTGCTTAGCTTCCGATGTGCATCGTGAACGCCGGCCCGTTGTTGAGCACGCACTGGCCGCTGCCCAAGGTGGCGGAGTTCATCGTGTACTGGCAACTCAGGTTGCCGCCGCGACTGCCGGTGGCGTTCGCCACGCCGGTGGTGCGCGAGCCGGCCACGCGGGTCGCCTCTCCCTGAAACTGTTCGGCGCCGATCTGCGCATTGAAGTGGCCGCGGCCGTTCATGTCGTTGGTCACCGTGCCCCCGACGGCGCCGTAGCGCGCGGCTTCAGCATTCGACGGATAGAGCCGCGCGCTGAAGGTCTGTGACACAGGCCCCGGTGCGACGGCATAGCTTTGCTGCGACGGCGCGATGGGAGCGGGTTGCCCGAGCGGCACCACGTAGCAGCCGCTGAGGACGGTGCCCGCGAGTGCGGCGGCAAGGGTGAGTCGAACGATGCTGACGGAGCGCTGGATGTTCATGCGTTTCTCGGTGGCCCGGGCAGATGCCCGTGCGGCGAAATGTGCCCGCACCCATCGCCGCACCCAGCGCTTTTCGGGGTGAGTACCGCTTTCTGCGCCCGGCGGTAGCCACGGTCGCTACTGCGACGCGGTCAGGGCTGCACAATCGCGGCCCGTTTCCCGCTGTCGCCGAATGAAATTCATCGCTGCGGCGCGAGGGCGACGAGCACATGGCGCAGGTGCGCGACCCCTGGGGCAACTGCATCGGCCTGCGGGGGCCTTCCACCGGGCGGCGACAATGCGGCCCATGAATTTCCAGAAATTGCTGGTGCCCGTGGGGGCCGTCGTTCTCCTCGGCCTGTCGTGGCACCAATACGGATGGGGCGGCGTGGCGTTCGCCGGCGGCGCCATCGTGATGTTCCTGCTGATGCACTTCAACCGCACGATGCAGGTGCTCAAGCGCGCCGCCGACCGGCCCATGGGCACGGTGGCGAGCTCGGTGATGCTGAATGCCAAGCTCAAGCCCGGCGTGACGCTGATGCACGTCATTGCGATGACGCGCGCGCTCGGCGAGCTGCGCTCGCCCGAGAACGAGCAGCCCGAGCTGTACCGCTGGACCGATGCCGGCGGCTCCTACGTCGATACCGTGTTCAACGGCGGCAAGCTGCAGAGCTGGACGCTCACGCGGCCCGAGACGCCGGCGGACGAAGAAACGCCCGCGGCCTGACGGCGGCGCGGGCGTTTCGCCTTCGCCTTGCTTAGAACGGCGCGTCTTCTTCTTCGGGTGTGTCGGCCTGCGCCGCAGGCGCCGTGGCCGCAGCCTTCGGTGCTTCGTCCGGCACCGCTGCCGAGAACGCCGCCTCACCGCCCAGCGCGTCGAGCAGCGCCGGCACCAGCTGACCGAGTTCACCGGTCGCAATCGCCACGTCGGCGTCGAAGTTGTCTTCCTTCTTGCCGCCCGCCGCGCCGTCGCCCGTGCCTTCGAGGAAGGTGATCTTGCGAATCAGCAGGCCGTGCGTGAGCTCGAAGGACACGCGGTCGTCCCAGGTGAGCGCCAGGCGTGTCGGACGCTTGCCGTCGGTGATGTGCTGCTTGACCTCGTCGATGTCCAGGGCGTGCTTGGCGTAGCGCACCACGGCCTTCGAGTCGTCGGAGGCCTTGAGCTCGCACTCGCGGTCGATGCTGAAACCGGCCGGCGGCTCCTGCGTCAGCAGCCAGTTGGCCATGGCGGCGGCCGGCTCGATCTGCGTGTTGATCAGCGCCACGGCAAAACCGTCGAGCGACTTCACGAGGCTGGTGACCACTTCGTCGGCGCGCGCCGCGTTGCCGCAGTTGATCACGAGGCGGTTCTCGGCCTTGTCGATCCACACCGTGACGCGCGCGCTGCGCGTGAAGGCCATGGGCAGCAGCTCGAGGGTGATGTCTTCCTTGAGCTCCTTCTTTTCCTTCTTGCCGGGCTTGCGGCCGGTGGTCGTCTCGATCTGGGCGCAGCGCTCGTCGAGCTTGCGGCGCACCACGGAGCCGGGGACCTGCTTGCTCTCGATCATGTACTCGACCAGCCACTGGCCGTCGATGGACTCCACCAGCGGGCCGTTGGCCTCGCCGCGCGGCTCGACCCAGCCGGCGGACTTTTCCTGCGAGGGGCCGCAAGGCACGAAGCGTTGCTTGGCCAGCCCTTCTTCTGCCTCGGTCAGTGATTGGGACCAGGCAGGTTCGATGCGATAGACGATGACGTTCTTGAATACGGACACGGGAACCCTTTTTCCACTGGTTGGCACAACCGGCCATTGTCGGGTACTGGGTTCCGGGCTCCGCCGTAAAATCGAAAGCTTTTGCGACTTCCCCCCGGGTCGCACCCCACACCGCTCCCAAAGGAATCAGGAAATGAGCTCGATCCCCCCCTCGCTGGACGACCGTGACGGCAAGATCTGGATGGACGGCGAACTCGTGGACTGGCGCGACGCCAAGATCCACGTGCTGAGCCACACGCTGCACTACGGGTGCGGCGCCTTCGAGGGCGTGCGCGCCTACAAGACGGCCGACGGCGGCACGTCCATCTTCCGCCTGGCCGAGCACACCGAGCGCCTGTTCAACAGCGCCAAGATCCTGCGCATGAAGATCCCCTTCACGCAGGAACAGCTGAACGAAGCCCAGAAACAGGTCGTGCGCGAGAACAAGCTCGAAAGCTGCTACCTGCGCCCCCTCATCTGGATCGGCTCCGAGAAGCTGGGCGTGAGCCCCAAGGGCAACAAGATCCACGCCATGGTCGCCGCCTGGTCCTGGGGCGCCTACCTCGGTGAAGAAGGCATGCGCCGCGGCATCCGCGTGAAGACCTCGAGCTACACGCGCCACCACGTGAACATCACGATGACGCAGGCCAAGTCGGTCAGCAACTACACCAACTCGATCCTGGCCAACATGGAAGCGCTGGACGACGGCTACGACGAAGCGCTGCTGCTCGACGCGAGCGGCTTCGTGTCGGAAGGCGCGGGCGAGAACGTGTTCGTGGTCAAGAACGGCGTGGTCTACACGCCCGACCTGTCGGCCGGCGCCCTGAACGGCATCACGCGCAATACCATCCTGCACATCTGCAAGGACCTGGGCATTGAGCTGGTGCAAAAGCGCATCACGCGCGACGAGGTCTACATTTCCGATGAAGCCTTCTTCACCGGCACCGCCGCCGAAGTGACGCCCATCCGCGAACTCGACCGCATCGAGATCGGCAACCGCGGCGACGGCGGCTCGCGCGGCCCGGTCACCGAGAAGATCCAATCGGCCTTCTTCGACATCGTGAACGGCAAGAATCCCAAGTACGCCCACTGGCTCACGAAGGTCTGAGAGAAAACATGTCCACCAATGCAGTCGTCGAACTCCTCGCGAAGGAGCTCAATCACCAGGGCGGCGTGTTCTGCCCCAGCCCCAAGGCCGACATGAAGCTCTGGAACGGCCACCCGAAGGTCTACCTCGACGTGGCGCGCACCGGCGAAGCCAAGTGCCCGTACTGCGGCACGGTGTACCGCCTGAAGGCGGGCGAGACCGTGTCCAGCCGCCACTGAGCGGCCAGGCGGAAAAAAGAAACCGGCCCTTGCGGCCGGTTTTTTCGTTTCAGCTTGGCCGGGCCCGCGGCCACAGGCCGCGCCACGGATCGGGGTCCTGCGATTCCTGCGCCAGCCGCAGGTAGACCATCGCGATCCACAGCACGGCCAGCCCGATCTGCGCGTCGCGCATCGCCGAATTCACGCTCGACGCGATGAGCGCAATGAGCGTCGCGGCCAGTGCGTAGCGGCCGGCGATGTCGGGCCGGCGCCAGGCCTGCCAGACGGCGACGAGCATGATCGCCAGCAGGCTCAGGATGCCCGGGATCCCGCCTTGTGCGCCCACCCAGAGAAAGTCGTTGTGCGGCATGTTGGAGTCGGCGAACAGCGCCGGGCCGCGCTTGTGCCACTGCTCGGTCCAGCCGCCGATGCCCCAGCCCGCGACGGGCTGGTCGGCGATCATGGCGCCGGTGTCGCGGTACATGTAGTAGCGGATGATCCAGCTGCCATGGAACACGGCGCCGGTCTGCGCCTTCTCGAGTTCCTCGATGCCGGTCTCGACCTTCTGCTGCAGCTGCGGCAGCTGGTACAGGCCCGCGCCGATCACCACCGCGCCCAGGATCAGCGCGGCCGACAGCGCTTTCAGGTGGTTCTTCCACTGGTGCAGGCAGACCACCGGAATCACCAGCAGCAGCGCGAGCACCGAGGTGCGCGACGTGAGCGGCAGCGCGACGACGGCGCCCAACCCGAGCACGAGCGCAAAGGCCGGCAGCGCGCGCCAGGGGCGGTGCCCGGCGATCTGCGACAGCCCCCAGACCGCGGCGCTGGCCGCGACGATGCTGAACAGCAGCGCGTTGCTGATCGACTTGTTGCCCACCTCCATCACCACGCCGCGCAGCGCGCCCGGCACCGGAAAGCCCAGGCTGTAGTGCAGCACGATGAGCGCGATGTTGAGCGCCGCGATCAGCAGGAAGCCGCGCAATGCCCACAGCGCCTCCTCGCGCGTGAGCGCCATCGCCATCAGGAAGGTGAGGGCGATGCGCAGTCCGTGGAACAGGTTGGAAGGGGTCTCGGGGTAGTGCGGCCGCACGGCCAGCACGATGAAGGTCCACGCCACGTAGGCGACCACCGGCCACCACAGCGGGTTGGCGCGCAGCCGCGCGTAGCGCTCGCGCAGGCCGCCGGCCACCAGCAGGGTGAGCAGCAGCACGATGGCCGACAGGTAGGTGACGCCGACCGGCATGAACACCACCAGCCCCCAGAACATGGCCGCGGGCCGAACGATGTGCGATCTCTGCATAGGGGCGGGATTTTAGGTGCGGCCCCTCGGCCGAACCTGACTTGCCCCTGCGCGCCGGTTGCACCCGAAGGCGCTCAGTGCGCTGCGGCGGCAGGGCCTTTGGCCGGCAGGCGGATCACGAAGCTCGCGCCCCCGCCCGGCCGGTCTTCGCACTGCACCGATCCGCCGTGGCGTTCGGCGATCGACTTCACCAGCGCCAGCCCGAGGCCGACGCCGCCGTTGCGCTCGCTGGCGCCCGGCAGGCGGTAGAAGGGTTCGAAGATGCGTTCGCGCAGCGCCGCCGGCACGCCCGGCCCGCGGTCGTTGACGCGCACCGTGGCGTAGCCGCCGGCGCTACCGAGTTCGACGCTGATCTCGCCCGCGCCGTAGCGGCGGGCGTTCTCGAGCAGGTTGCGGATCGCGCGGCGCAGCAGGCGCGACACGCCCTGCACGGTGAGCGTGGCGTTGTCGGTGCCTTCGGCCAGGTCGAGTTCGGCGTTGACCTGCGCGCACTCTTCGGCGGCCAGGCCCGTCAGGTCGACGGCTTCGATGGTGCCCATGTCGGCCTCGCTGGCGTCGAGCCGGCTGGCCAGCAGGATCTCGTCGATGAGCTGGTCGAGCTCGCCGATGTTGCGCGAAATCTCTTCGCGCGCCGTCGGGCTCGGCCGATCGCCCATGAGCTCCAGGCCCATGCGGATGCGGGTGAGCGGCGAGCGCAGTTCGTGCGAGGCGTTCGCCAGCAGCGACTTGTGCGAACGCACCAGCTGTTCGATGCGTTCGGCGGAGGCGTTGAAGAGTTTGGAGAGATCGGCCACTTCGTCTTGTCCTTCCTCGGGCACGCGCGCCGACAGGTCGCCCTCGCCCCAGCGCTGCACGCCGCGCTGCAGGGTCTCGAGGCGCTGGGTGATGCGCCGCACGATCGGGTAGACGCCCAATGCCACCGCCACGCCGACCAGCGCGATCATCCAGCCCAGCCCGAACGGCGTGCGCCAGGGCGCGAAGCCGCCGGTGCCGGTGGGGCGCTCGCGCGGCGCCACGCGCAACGTCATGTCGCGGCCGTCGCTCAGCTGCACGTCGAACTCCAGGCCCTGGCCCGGCACGCGCATGGCCTTGCCGGTGCCGATGGTGCGGTCCTGGCTGTCGAGCACGACCACCTCGCGCGGCACGGGCGCCAGGCGCTCGCGCTCGGCCTCGGCGGCCACGCGCACGATCCAGTTGGCCATCAGCGTGAGGATGACCACGCCGCCGACCACCGCGAGCCAGATGCGGACGTAGAGATGGCGGCGGTAGAGGCTGCGCAGCATCGCGGGGCGCGTCCTAATCCTGCTGCTTGGCGAACACGTAGCCCACGCCGCGCACGGTGAGGATGCGCTTGGGGTTCTTCGCGTCGACCTCGATGGCCGCGCGGATGCGGCCCATGTGCACGTCGATCGAGCGGTCGAAGGCCTCGAGCTCGCGGCCGCGCACGGCTTCCATGATCTGGTCGCGCGTGAGCACGCGGCCCGCGCGCTCGGCCATCGCCACCAGCAGGTCGAACTGGTAGGAGGTGAGGTCGGCCAGCGCGCCGGCCACCGACACGGTGCGCGCGTTGCGGTCGATCTCCAGCGTGCCGAAGCGCATCACCGTGGAGGCTTCGGCCTCGGTGGCGTTCTCGCTGCGCCGGCGCAGCACGGCGCGGATGCGTGCCAGCAGCTCGCGCGGCTCGAAGGGCTTGGGCAGGTAGTCGTCGGCGCCGATCTCCAGGCCGATGATGCGGTCCATGGGGTCGCCCTTGGCCGTGAGCATCAGCACCGACACCTTGGCCAGCGGGCCGGGCAGGGCGCGGATGCGGCGGCAGACCTCGAGGCCGTCGGTGTCGGGCAGCATCAGGTCGAGGATCACCAGGTCGGGCGCGTGCTGCTGCAGCTGCTCCAGGCCGGTGGCGCCGTCGCCGGCGTGGTTGAAGGCGAAACCCGACTGCGTCAGGTACTCGCCCACCATCTGCGCCAGGCGGGCGTCGTCTTCGATCATCAGGAGTTGGGGGGTGCTCATGCGCTTCATGGTCGTTCACCGGGAGCAAGCGGGCTTGAACGCTCCGTAAAGTTGGGTAAACGCAGCATCGCCCTGTCAACCTGGATCGCTGCGGAAAACATGGCGCCTCGCCCAGGTTGCGTGGGCGCCATGCGGCAATGATGACGTACCGGGGCGCCACCCGCGCGGTTCGTGTGTGTCAACACGCACCGCCGACCCCGGCGGGGGCCGGTCAGCCCGCGGCCTGCAGGCGCAGCCGCAGGGCCAGCGCGGCCGACAGCGGCAGGTCGATGGGCGCATTGGCGCTGCCCGGGGCCTGGGCCAGCGCCTCGAACAGGGGCAGGGCGTCGGCCATCGGGTTGATGTCCTTCAGCGTGGCGGCGGCGGCCGAGCGTGGCGCAGTCGCTGTGCCGGCGGCGTCGCCGACCAGCGACCAGTCGAGGCTGGCCACGGTGCGGGCCGTGCGCTCGGGCGCGATCACCAGCGCCACGGCCAGCAGGCCGCGGCTGTCGGTCACCGAGGCCAGTGCGCCGACCGTGGGGGCGTCGTAGCCCACCAGCAGCACCGGCGTCTGGTCGGCCGCGCACTGCACGGCCGCTTCGAGCAGGCCGGCGGCAAAGCTGTGGCCGTAGGCCGAGACGGCGTTGCTGGCCGCCATGCAGCCGGTGCCGATGGTCCAGTAGCCCACGGCCGCGTTGTGCACCGAGTTGTGGAACTTGGTGGGCGACAGCATCTTCGGGTCGCCCGCGAGCGTGCTGCACATGTAGTCGTTGATCGACAGGTCGCCGTGCGCCGACGTGAACACGCAGGGCACGTCGGCCGCGGGCCGGTCGGCGCCCGCGATGGCCGCGGCGGCCACTTCGAGCGCCAGCGCCACGGTGTCGGGCGCGCGGCGGCGCTCGGCCGGGGCCAGCACCTGCGGCGAGGGCCGCTTGGCGGGCGGATCGGCCAGCGCGCCTTCGCCGCGGAAGGCCGCGCGCGCGGCGTCCCAGCCGGGCAGCGTGGGGGTCCAGAAGGCGGGGCCTTCGATGTAGAGCGTGGGGGTGCTCATGCCGTCACCGCCTTGCCGAAGACCAGCGCGCAGTTGTTGCCGCCGAAGCCGAAGGAGTTGGACAGCGCGTAGCGCACCTCGCCCGTCGCAGGTTCGAGCTTGATCTGCGGGCCGAAGCCTTCGTCCAGCGTGCGCGTGTTGACCGTGCCCGGCATCAGGCCGCGCTCGATCGCCAGCAGACAGACGACGGCCTCGACGATGCCGGCTGCGCCCAGCGTGTGGCCCATGAAGCCCTTGGTCGAGCTGGCGTGCGTGCGCGCCGGGAAGCGGCGCGCCACCAGCGCGCCCTCGACCTCGTCGTTCTTCTGGCTCGCCGTGCCGTGCATGTTGATGTAGTCGATGGCGTCGGCGGCCAGGCCGGCGCGCGCCAGCGCGTCGTCGAGTGCGCGCTCGGCGCCCAGGCCCTCGGGGTGCGGCGTCGACATGTGGTGCGCATCGCTGGCTTCGCCGTAGCCCAGCAGCTGCGTGGCGTTGTCACCGGCCTGCACGCGCTCGACCAGCGCGAAGCCGGCTGCCTCACCGAGGCTGATGCCCTTGCGGGCGGCGTCGAAGGGGCGGCAGGGCTCGGTGGAGACCAGTTCCAGCGAGTTGAAACCGAACAGCACGCTGCCGCACAGCGTGTCGGCGCCGCCGACCACGGCCGCGTCGGCCAGGCCCAGGCGGATCAGGCGCTCGGCCGAGGCGAACACCTTGGCGCTGGACGAGCAGGCGGTCGAAATCGTTTCGCTCGGGCCGTCGATGCCCAGCACCTGCTGCACGAACATGGCCAGCGAATGCGGCGTGTGGACGGCCGCGCGGCGCTGGTCCGGTGGAAAGTTGCCGTCGGCGTCGAGCTGCGTGTAGGCCAGCTCGGTCTCGCCGATGCTGGCCGTGGAGGTGCCGAGCACCAGCGCAATGCGCGCCGCGCCGTACTTCTGGCGCGCGGCCGCGACCGCCTCGAGGAAGCCGTCGGCCTGCAGGCCGAGCCAGGCCAGCCGGTTGTTGCGGCAGTCCCAGAACGCGGCCGATTCGGGCAGGCGCACGTCTTCCAGGCCGTCGACACGGCCGATCCAGGTCGGCAGCGGCGCCTCGCCGAAATCGTTGGCGCGCAGGCCGCTGCGCGAGTGCGCGAGCGCGTCGGCGTGCGCTTCCTTGCCGACGCCGACGGCCGAGGTGGCCGTGTAGGCACTGATTTGAAGGGGAGAAATTCGGGACGGCACGATGGATATGGGAGCGCGCGACAAGGAAAAAGGCGTCGACGACAGAGGAAAAAGCGGAAAAGCGCAATTTTCACGCAATGAATGTCGCAGCCTACCAGCGTTACGTATCGGGTTGCGTCGGCTGTTTCCTATAGATGACAGCTCCGGCGCAGGCCCTATTGACGCTCGCCGTCGCCTGTGCGGGCCGCCATGCGCGAGGCCAGCGCCACCAGCACCAGCACCGGCAGGCCCAGCAGCGCGGTGGCGGTGAAGAAGGTGCTGTAGCCGTAGGCGTCCACGAAGGCGCCCGAATAACCCGCGATGAACTTCGGCAGCAGCAGCATCAGCGAGCTGAACAGCGCGTACTGCGTGGCCGAGTAGCTGACGTTGGTCAGGCTCGACAGGTAGGCGATGAAGGCCGCCGAGGCGATGCCGCCGGCCAGGTTGTCGGCCGAGACCACCGCGATCAGCGCCGTCAGGTCGTGCCCGCGCGTGGCCAGCCAGGCGAACAGCAGGTTGCTCGCGGCGCTCAGCACGGCGCCCAGCATCAGCACCCGCATCACGCCCAGGCGCATCGACAGCACGCCGCCCACGAAGGCGCCCACCAGCGTCATGATCACGCCGTAGATCTTGCTGACCGTGGCCACCTGGTCCTTGGTGAAGCCCATGTCCACGTAGAAGGGGTTGGCCATGATGCCCATCACCACGTCGCTGATGCGGTAGATGGCGATCAGCGCCAGGATCAGCGCCGCCTGCCACTTGTAGCGGCGGATGAAGTCGGCAAAAGGCTCGATCAGCACGCTTCGAAGCCATTCACCCGCGTTCTTCGCCTTCGGCAGCGCGCGCCGCACCGGTTCGGGCGACAGCAGCACCGTGAGCACGCCGACCGCCATCGAGGCCGCCATGACGAGGTAGGCCGTCTTCCAGGCGCCGTTCTGGTAGGCCGCCGCGCCGGTGACCGCCACGGCGGGCGCCACCTCGGCCCAGGCCGCGACCCACAGCACGCCGGCGCCGGCCCAGATCATCGCCAGCCGGTAGCCCGTTTGATAGGCGGCGGCCAGCGCGGCCTGCTTGCGCGTCTCGGCCGATTCGATGCGGAAGGCGTCCAGCGCGATATCTTGTGTGGCCGAGCCGAAGGCCACCAGCAGTGCGCACCAGATCAGCGGCTGCAGCCCCAGGCGCGGGTCGTTCATCGCCATGCCGACCAGCCCGACGATCACCATGCCCTGCGCCAGCAGCAGCCAGCCGCGCCGGCGCCCGAGCAGCGTGGTCAGCGGCGGCAGCGGCAGCCGGTCGACCAGCGGCGCCCAGACCCACTTGAAGCCATAGGCCAGCCCGACCCAGCTCAGGTAGCCGATGGTGGTGCGGTCGATGCCCGCCTCGCGCAGCCGGAAACTCAGCGTGCCCAGCACCAGCAGCAGCGGCAGGCCGGCCGAGAAGCCCAGCGCGAGCATGCGCAGGGTGGCGGGTTCGAGGTAGACCTTGAGCGCGTCGCGCCAGGGCAGCGCGGCGCTCGCGGGGGCTTGGGTGGGTTCGGCGGGCGGTGCGGACATGAGTGGGGGATTGTCCATGAGTGCCGCCCGGCCGCCCGAAGGCACTCGCACCGCAGCCGAAGGCGGAGGTTTTCGTGGAGTGTTGGGGACATCGGCGCGCCCGCTCGTCTCCATTTGTTCCTATCATCCGGGCACCTATGTGCACACGATGCGAACGCCCCCTTTCCGCCCTCTCCGAAGCCTCGGCATGGAACCCGCGCCGGGCCTTCCTGCTGGCCGCCGCCGGTGCGGCGCTGAGCGCGCCGGCGCTGGCGCAGGTCAATGTCGGCAATGCCTCGGTGGCGCGCAACCTCGTGCCCGCCGAGCAGATCGAGGCGGCCGGCGTGCAGCAGTACGGCCAGCTGCTCGAACAGGCACGCGCCAAGGGCGCGCTGGCCGGTGACGGCAATGCGCAGCTGCAGCGGCTGCGCACCATCGCGCAGCGGCTCATTCCCTTCGCCCTGCCGTGGAACAGCCGGGCGCGCGAATGGAAGTGGGAGGTCAACCTGATCGGCAGCAAGCAGATCAACGCCTTCTGCATGCCCGGCGGCAAGATCGCCTTCTTCACCGGCATCCTCGAGCAGCTCAAGCTGAGCGACGACGAGGTCGCGATGGTCATGGGCCATGAAATGGCGCACGCGCTGCGCGAACACGCCCGCGCGCGCATGGCCAAGAGCGCCGGCACCGGCGCGGCGCTGTCCATCGGCGCGCAGCTGCTGGGGCTCGGCCAGGTGGGCGACCTCGCGGCGCGCGCCGGCACGCAGCTCATCACCCTGAAGTTCAGCCGCAGCGACGAGACCGATGCCGACCTCGTGGGCCTGGAGCTCGCCGCGCGCGCGGGCTACGACCCTCAGGCCTCGGTGTCGCTGTGGAAGAAGATGGCCACGGCCTCCAAGAACCAGGGCGGCCTGAGCTTCCTGTCGACCCACCCGAGCGGGCCGGACCGCATCGCCAAGCTCGAGGCGAACGTGCCGAAGGTCGAGAACCTGTACCGGGCGGCTGCGCGCAAGTAGCCGCGCTGCGTTTCTCGCCCCGCTCAGTCGGCGGTGATGTTCCCCTTCTTCACCACCGTCGCCCAGCGCTGCGCGTCCTTCTGGATCAGCGCGCCGAACGCCGCTGGCGTCGAACTGGCGGGCACCATGCCCTGCGACTCGAAGGACTTCGCCACCTCGGGCGACTTCAGCACCGCGGCGATCTCAGTGTTGAGCCGCGCCACCACGTGGGCCGGCGTGCCCTTGGGCGCGAGCACGCCGTACCACATGTCGACGTTGTCGGCGGTCACGCCGGCCTCGGCCAGGGTGGGCACGTCGGGCAGCTGCGGCAGGCGGTGGCTGCTGCCGGTGGCGAGCGCCTTGAGCTTGCCGGCCTGGATGTGCTGCAGCGCCACGTGCACCGGCAGGAACATCGCGTCGATGCGCCCGCCGAGCAGGTCGGTGACGGCGCCGGCCGTGCCCTTGTAGGGCACGTGCAGCAGGTCGGTGCCGGTGCCCTGCATCAGGAGCGCCATCGACAGGTGGTGCGGCGTGCCGACGCCGGGCGTGGCGTAGGTCAGCTTGCCGGGGTTGGCCTTGGCGGTGGCCACCAGCTGCGCGAGCGAGCCCGCCTTCTGGGTGGACGGGTTGGTCACCAGCAGCAGCGTGCCCCATGAGGTCTGCGACACCGGCGTGAAGTCGGCCACCGGGTCGTAGGCGAGCGACTTGTACAGGCCCTTGTTCATCACCAGCGTGTTGACCTGCACCAGCAGCGTGTAGCCGTCGGGCTTGGCGCGCGCCACCTTCTCGCTGCCGATGTTGCCGCTGGCGCCGGCGACGTTCTCCACGATCACCGGCTGGCCGAGCACGGCGGGCAGGCGGGCCGAGAGCTGGCGCGCGATCAGGTCGATGCCGGTGCCGGGCGTGTAGGGCACCACCAGCGTCACCGGCTGGTCGGGCCAGGCGTGGGCCGCGGCGGCGCTGGCCGCGACCAGCAGGGTGGCGAAGGTCCGGGTCAGAAATCTCATGGGGTCTTGTCTCCGTTTTGTTCGGTGAATGTGCCGGCGCTCAGAGGTACGACGCGCGCGCCTTCAGCGCCGCCGGGTCGTAGCCGGCCACGCGCTTGTAGTGGTCCGAGATCGCCTGCAGTTCCTGCTGCGTGACGAGCTCGTCGAGGTTCTCGACGCGCTTGCCGCCCGAACGCTCGAACACCTCGCGCAGGATGGTGTCGGGCGGGTTGCTGCGGTTGGTCAGCACCACGTCGGTGGTGGCCTTCACGCGCACGCGGTCGTAGGTCTCGAGCGCCGCGATGCCCACGCCTTCGCGCTTCATCGCACCCGCGAGAAAGCGCGCGTCGATGATCGCCTGGCCCGCGCCGTTGGAGCCGCGCGGCACCATCGGGTGCGCGGCGTCGCCCAGCAGCGTGAGGCGGCCGTGGCTCCAGCGCGGCAGCGGGTCCTGGTCGACCATCGGGTACTCCAGGATGGTGTCGGAGGCCAGGATCAGCGCGGGCACGTCGAGCCAGTCGAAGTGCCAGTCGGCGAAGGCGGGCAGGAAGTCCTCGAGGCGCCCGGCGCGGCTCCAGTCGCGCATCGCGGGCTGGGGCGCGTGGATCTCGGCGACCCAGTTCACGAGCTGGCGGCCCTGCTCGTCGATGTCGTTGCGGATCGGGTAGATCACCATCTTGCCGACGGTGAGCCAGCCCGCGCGCACCATGCTGCCGCCCGAGAGAAAGGGCTTCCAGGCCGCGGTGCCTCGCCACATGTTGATGCCCGAATAGCGCGGCGCGCCCTCGTTCGGATACAGCTGCTTGCGCAGCGCCGAGTGGATGCCGTCGCAGCCCACCGCGACCGCGCCGCGCACCGGCGCGCGGCCATCGGCGAAGTGCACCGTCACGCCGTTGGCGTCCTGTTCGACGCCGGTGCAGCGGTGGCCGCACTGCACGCTGTCGGGGCCCAGGCGCTTGCGTGTTTCGTTCAGCAGCACCGTTTGCAGGTCGCCGCGGTGGATCGAGTACTGCGGCCAGTCGTAGCCCGCGTGCTGGCCGGCGGGCTCGCGGAACACGAGCTGGCCGTGCTCGGTGAAGAAGACCGCCTCCTGCGTGCGCACGCCCACGGCGTCGAGTGCGTCGAGCAGGCCCAGCTCGGACAGCTCGCGCACCGCATGGGGCAGCAGGTTGATGCCCACGCCGAGCGGGCGCAGCGCGGGCACGGCCTCGTACACGCGGCAGGCGATGCCGGCCTGGTGCAGGCTCAGGGCGAGGGTCAGGCCGCCGATGCCGGCGCCGAGGATGATGACTTCGTGGGGTGCGGTGCTCATGGGGTCCGTATTGGGACCGCAAACGAGGCATATGGGAAATTTAGATGTGATATGGATTTATCATGAATCCTTATGAACCTGACCACGCGCCAGATGCGCGCCTTCCTGCAGGTGGCGCGCATCGGCAACTTCACCCGCGCGGCGGAGCAGGCGCACATCACCCAGGCCGGCCTGAGCATCCTGATCCGCGAGATGGAGAAGCAGCTCGGCTGCCGCCTGTTCGACCGCACCACGCGCATGGTGAGCCTCACGCCGGCCGGCCGCCGCCTGCTGCCGGTGGTGGAGCGGCTCGTCACCGACCTCGATGACGTGGCCGCCGAACTCGGCGCCGAGGGCGACGCGGCGCGCCAGACGCTGCGCATCGCGGCCACGCCGCTGGTGTCCTCGCACCTGCTGCCGTGGGTGTTCGCGAGCTTTCGCCAGGCGCATCCGCAGGTCGCGCTGCGCCTCTTCGACGCCGACCTGCGCGACGTGGAAGCGATGGTGGCCGCGGGCGAGGCCGACCTCGGCCTGGGCTTCTTCTTCAAGGCCGCGGCGGGGCTCGACCGCACGCCCGTGGGGCGCTTCGAGCTGATGCGCGTCACGCAGGCCGTGGCCGACGGCGAGCCGGTCGGCACCGCGCCCTGGTCCGCGCTGCGCGGCGCCACGCTGATCGGCCTGCCGCCCGGCAACCCGATCCAGAAGGTGATCGAGCGCCAGCTCGGCGAGATCGGACTGGCCGATGCGCAACGGCCCGCCTTCAACTTCTTCGGCACGCTGATCTCGATGGTCGAGGCCGGCTTCGGCACCGCCGTGATGCCCACCTTCGCGCTCGCGGCCTGCCGCCGTCACCGCGTGAAGACCGACGTGCTGCTGAAGCCGCGCGTGGGCATGGACTTCTTTCGCCTGACCAAGCGCGGCACGCACGAGACCGAGGCGATGCGCGCCTTCAGCGAGACGCTGGCGAAGGCCTTGCCGGCGCTGTCGCGTTAGCCCTCAGACCATCGCGTTGTCGCCGCCGGGGATCTCGTGCGCCTTGATCTGCCGGCGCGTGAGCTTGTAGAGCGTGGACGACAGGAAGCCGTCCTGGTGGGTGTTCTTGGTGACGTTCACCACGAACTCGTCCTCGGGCGCCACGGCCTGCGCGCCCATGATCCAGCGCACGCTCTCGCGGTAGTTGTAGAGCACCTTGTCGCTGGCGTCGGCCAGCAGGGTCGACAGCGCGGCCATGGCGATGGCGTCGCCGTTGGTGGCGTGCTCGCGCACGAAGTCCAGGTGGCGGTGGCGCACGGGGATGTTGGACAGGTCGCTGATGAACATCAACGCGCCCTCGGTGGCGTCGTCGTGGCCCAACTCGCGGGCCTTCAGCATGGCTTCGACGGCCTGCGCCTGCAGCGCGGGGCGCTGCGCCGCGGGCGTGGCGTCTTCCCAGGCCATGTCGTGGCAGAGGTAGCCGAGCTTGTAGGCCGCGACGCTGTTGCCGGCCTGTGCCGCCTGGCCGTAGAAGTGCATCGCCTGTTGCCGGTCTTTCGGGCCGTGCACGCCGCCGGCATGAAAGAGGCCGAGCGTGAGCAGGCACGATTTGTCGCCGGCGGCCAGCCCCATCTCCAGGATCTCGAAGGCTTCCTGGTTGCGCGGCACGCGCCACAGTGCGCGCGCCAGGTCGTCCCAGTTCTCGGTGCCGGCGTTGCGTTCGCGCGCGGCCGCCAGCCAGGCGTTGCCGGTCGCCGCGTTGGGCACGAAGCCGAAGGCGCCCTTCAGGCTGCAGTAGCCGTGCAGGATCAGCGCGGTGTTGCATTCGTAGGCGTTGGCGCTGTTGCAGATGGCCTGGCCCAGCCACTGGCCGCCGGGGTCCTGCTCCAGGGCGACGTGCACCGCCATGTTCATGGCGTAGTCGTCGTCGATGGGGTGGTGGCTCTCGGCCTCGCGCAGGCAGGCCAGCGCTTCGGCATGCTGGTCGAGCATGTAGTGGCTCACGGCCAGCCAGCGCAGGGTTTCCCAGCGGTGGTAGGGGTAGAGCGCCTCCTGGGCGCGCTGGCGCGTGGCGGCCATGCGCTGCTGCGCTGCGGCCGGGTCTTCGTCCTTGTCGACGCTGTTGCCCTGGTAGTCGTCGCGCCAGATCTCGTGGCGCAGCCGGTCTTTCTCGACCTCGTTCAGATGGGCACAGGCGGGCGAGGCGATGAAGGCGCGCACGCGCTCGTGGCTGCCGCCCCAGCGCGGCTGCTGGAACCAGACGCACTGGCGCATGAAGAAGAACAGCCGCGGGTGCACGTGCAGCGTGGCGTGGATCCAGTAGGACGTGCCGCTGATCACCTTGCGGCCCTGCACGGGCGAGGGCAGGGCGGTGGGCACGGCCTCGGGGCAGGCGACGCGCTCGTCGTGCGCCAGGCCAGAGCGCGCGAGCTGCGCCAGCAACTCGTCGCGGGTGGCCGCATCGTCGTCCAGCGAAAAGTCGTGCTGCAGCGGCTTGTCGGGCCAGCGGCCGCTGCGGACCAGCTCGGTCAGCCAGTCGGGCTCGTTGAAGGCCGAGGTGCTCTGCAGCAGCAGGGCGCAGGCGGTCCACATCGTGGGCGCGAGCGTGAGGGCGCGCAGCGCGGCCACGGCGCAGCGCGTGGCGCAGGCATGGGCGCATTCCCAGCCGAGCGCGGTGACCGTGCTGGCCCAGCCCGAGCCGCGGTACTCGTAGGCCCAGTGGTACCAGTAGTGCGCTTCGCAGAGCCAGGCGTGGGCCGATTGCGGGTTGGCGGCCTGCCACGCGGCCAGGCGGGCCAGTCCTTCGGCGCCGTCGGCGGTGCAGCCGGCCAGGTCGTCGGGCAAGGCGCCGTAGTAGCGCTCTTCCTCGTCGCGGTCTTGAAAGCTGGCGGCCAGCGCGTCGTCGAGCCGCTGGTCGAGTGCGGCGTAATCGCCGGCGCGCAGCAGGGCGTCGATGTCGCAGAGCTTCCAGCGCGCGGGCGCGGGGGGAATCACGGTCGCTGCGGCGGAGGGCGTGTGTGTGGTCATGGGCGGGGCTCGCGCGTCAGGCCGACGCGGCGGGGGCGAGAGTGACGGGTTGGGGATCGAAGATGCGGTAGCGCTTCCAGGGCAGCGTGAGCCAGTTGCCCTGGGTGTTCTGCAGGTGCTCCTGCACTTCCAGCGTGGCGCGCGACGAGGCGGGGCCGTCCTGGCTGCTGATGCGTAGCCAGTGCAGCCGAGCCCGCGCATAGGCGTGGCCGAAGTCTTCCCAGCTCTCGAAGCTGTCCTGCGCGCGCTGCGCGTTGAGGAACAGCACGAGCCAGGCCTGCGACTCGGGCACCCAGCCCAGCAGCGCGATGCAGCGCACCAGGAAGGCGGTGCGCGCGCAGTCGAAGGCCAGCGCGTCGCGCACCTGGCCTTCGGCCGCGAGCTGTTCGTAGAAATTGGCGTGGGTGCGGCCGAGCCCGCCGACCCAGCCGACCAGCGCGGCCTGCATCTGCGTGGCGATGTCGCGCTCGGGCAGGTCGGCGGCCATGTTCATTTCGCGCAGCACCTGTTTGGCCAGGCGCTGGCGCTGCTCGGCGGGCACGTCGAGCGCCAGCGTGTCGCTGTCGCAGCGCAGGCCATTGCGCAGCAGCAGGATGTCGCCGAGCGCCAGCGCCCAGCGGCGGCGGTTGGGCACCACCTTGCCGGCGTCGGCCTTGGCCTGCGCCGCGCGCACTGCGAGGTCGGCGTTGGCCTTTTCCATGTGGCCGATCGCCGTGCCCGAGCCGCGCACGACGATGCGGAATGCCGTGCGCACGACGAACCACGCGATGCGCACCCCGAGGTACAGCAGGCCCAGGAACACAACGATGACGATAGCCTGCGTCATGGCAATGCCGCTCCCAGCGGCGGCGCGCACACGGCGGCGCTCAGCGAGATGCCTTCGATCTCCAGCATCGTGGCGGGCGCCTGCGTGGGGGCCGCCTGCAGCGACGGCGGCAACCGGTTCGCGGGCAGCGTCAGCCGGGCGGCGGCGGCCACCGCCACGTCCATCTGGCGCAGCCGCGCCAGCTCGTGCGGCGCGATGCGCAGCAGCAGCCATTGCAGCGCCGGCGGCGGCTGCTCGAAGTGCTCGATCAGGTGGAAGTTGCCGCTCATCACGCTGAGCAGGAAATCGGGGCTCTGAACGTCGGTGACGAACTTCCATTCACCCCGGGCGGTGTCCGAGGCCTCGGGCTCGAACACCAGGCCCATGCCCTCGCAGTCGCTGTGGCGCTCGCCGCGTGGCGGCAGCGTGCGCAGGAACTGCAGCACGTCGTCGGCGTACTTGCGGATCGGGTGGCGGTTCTGCTTGCCCTTGATCTGGTCGACCCGCAGCCCGTCGGCATGCACTTCGAGGCTGATGGTCACGTGCGGCAGGTTGCCCGCGCTGCGCAGCGTGAACAGGCGCAGCCGGCCGCTCTGCGCGGCGCTGGCGTACTGCTCGCCGTAGCCGCCATTGAGCTTCTTGATGTTGGCGAACTGGCCCAGGCAGTGCTGCATGTGGAACGACTCGTAGGCCATTTCCTCGCGCAAGGCCGCATGGCTGCCGATGAACTCGAAGATCACGCCGTTGGGCGTGCGCAGCACTTCCTTCAGTGCCAGGCCGCTGCTGGGCACCCAGCCCTTGTTGCGCTTGGCCTGCATGCGCTGGTGCTCCTGCTCCCACAGGGCCATGGCCATGAAGCAGGTGATGCGCTGCAGCTTCTGTTCGAGCCGCGTGCCGCGCCGCGAGCGCAGGAACTCGACCAGCATGCGTTCGCGGTCGACCAGCAGCAGGTGATCGGGGTCGAGGTAGTAGAAAGTTTTCGGGGCGGCTTCGGCGGCGGGCGATTCGGCCTTGTGGCCCTTGGACTTTTCCTTGTCCTGTGCGGACGCCGCGTTCACCGCGACAGGGGCGCGCGGCTGCAGCTGCCTGGCCAGCCACTCAGGCAGCGGCTTGTCGGGCCCGGCCGCGGCCAGGTAGTCGGCGGGCGACTGCACCGGCAGCACGTTGCCGAAGCTGCCGATGGCCCAGCGGAAGAAGTGGTTCAGCAGCCAGGCCGCCATGTCGGCGTCGTCGCCGCGCTCGGCGCTGCGGCGCGCGATCGCGGCCTTGACCTCGGGCGCGTTCACCACGTCGCGCGGCAGATAGACCGCCGTCGCGGCAGGTGGCGCGGAGGGGCTCGTGGAAGGAGACGGAGTCGGGATGGGCATCGACGGGCGGGCGACTTACAGCGTGAAGTCGTACTCCACCGTGATCGGCGCGTGGTCGCTGAACTTGACCGTCTTGTAGATCGCCTCGGTGCGCGCCAGTGCGCCCATGGCCGGGGTCGCGAGGTGGTAGTCCAGCCGCCATCCCACGTTGTTCGCGTAGGCTTGGCCGCGGTTGCTCCACCAGGTGTAGGCGTCGCCCGTGGTGTCGGGCTTGAGGCGGCGGTACACGTCCACCAGGCCCGCGCCTTCGGTGCCGGCGTCGAGCAGGCGCGTCATCCAGGCGCGTTCCTCGGGCAGGAAGCCGCTGTTCTTCTGGTTGCCGCGCCAGTTCTTCAGGTCGATTTCCTGATGGGCGATGTTGATGTCGCCGCACAGGATGAACTCGCGCTCCTTCTTCAGCGCCACCAGGTGCGGGAAGAAGCCCTTCAGGAAGCGGAACTTGGCGGCCTGGCGCTCTTCGCCCGAGCTGCCGCTCGGGAAGTAGCAGCTGATGACCGAGAACTTGCGCTTGGGCGTGTCGAAGCGCAGCTCGAGGTAGCGGCCTTCGGCGTCGAATTCGGGATCACCCCAGCCCACCACCACGGCGCTGGGCGCATGCTTCGTGTAGACGGCGGTGCCCGCGTAGCCTTTTTTCTCGGCAAAGTGGAAGTGGCCCTGCAGGCCGGCCATCTGCTCGAAGCGGCCCTCGACATCGCTGGCCTGGACGCGGATCTCCTGCATGCAAATACAATCCGGCGCGAGTTCGGCCACCCAGTCGGCGACGCCCTTGGTGGCCGCCGAGCGCAGGCCATTGAGATTGAGACTGGTCAGTTTGAACACAAGGAATTTCCAATGGCTGTAGACGGTCAGACAAGCAGCGCGGTGGCACAGGACTTCGTCCAGTTCGCGCTCGACGCCGGCGTGCTTCGCTTCGGCGAATTCAAGACCAAGGCCGGTCGCATGAGCCCGTATTTCTTCAATTCGGGCCTCTTCGACGACGGCGCCAAGATCGCGCGGCTCGCCGGATTCTATGCAGACCGCCTGGTCGAAAGCGGCCTCGAGTTCGACATGATCTTCGGCCCCGCCTACAAGGGCATCCCGCTGGGCGCCACCGTGGCCGCCGAGCTGGCCCGGCGCGGGCGCAACTACCCCTTCGCCTACAACCGCAAGGAAGCCAAGGCGCACGGCGAAGGCGGCAATCTGGTGGGCGCGCCGCTCAAGGGCCGCGTGCTGATCGTCGACGACGTGATGTCGGCCGGCACCGCGGTGCGCGAATCCATCGCCGCGATCCAGGCCGCCGGCGCCACGCCGCATGCCGTGGCCATCGCCCTGGACCGGCAGGAAAAAGCCACCGAGAACGGCGTCGACGTGGACCACAGCGCCGTGCAGTACGTGCGCAACCAGCTCGGCCTCGCGGTGGTGCCCATCGCCACGCTGGACGACCTGCTGAGCTACCTCTCGGGCAACGCCGCCGCCGACCTCGGCGCGCACCGCGAGCGCGTGCTGGCCTACCGCACGCGCTACGGCGCCTGAGACGCAGCGCCGATGCGACGCCCCGCGCGCGATCCTTCTTCCGCCGCCGCCGTGGCGTCGCTGTGGCTGGGCCTGGCGGCCCTGTCGTCGTGCGCAACGGCACTGGCCCAGCCCGCCAGGACGGACGGGCCCGGTGTCGGCATCTACACCTGCGTCGATGCGCGCGGGCGCACGCTCACGGCCGACCGGCCGATCGCCGAGTGCAGCGACCGCGAGCAGCGCGAACTGGGCCCGAGCGGCACGGTGCGCCGCAAGCTGGAGCCGACCTACACGGCGCGCGAGCAGCAGGAGCGCGAGGACCGCGCGCGCGAAGCCGCCATCCAGGCCGCACGGCTCATCGACGAGCGCCGCCGCGAGCGCGCGCTGCTGGTGCGCTACCCCAACGCCACCACGCACGACCGCGAGCGCGTCGAGGCGCTGTCGCAGATCGATGCCGTGATCCAGGCCGCGAAGAAGCGCATCGCCGAGCTCGCCGACGACCGCAAGAAGATCGACGAAGAACTCGAGTTCTACAAGCAGGACACGAGCAAGGCGCCCGGCGCGGTGCGCCGCCGCATCGAGGACAACACGCAGAGCGTGGCCGTGCAGAACCGCTTCATCGCGGAGCAGGAAGACGAGAAGAAGCGCGTGAATGCGCGCTTCGACGAAGAGCGCGGGCGCCTGAAGACGCTCTGGTCGCCGCAGAACGGCGGCAACCCGCGCTGAACGAACCCGCCGGGGCCTGCTGGCGCAAGGCCCCGGGCTCGTTCGCGATCAGCCCAGCTTGGCTTTCAGCAGCTCGGTGACCTGCGCAGGGTTGGCCTTGCCCCCGCTGGCCTTCATGACCTGGCCCACGAGGCCGTTGAGCGCCTTCTCCTTGCCGCCGCGGTATTCCTCGACGTTCTTCGCGTTCTTGGCAATCACCTCGTCGAGGATCTTGTCGAGCGCACCGGCGTCGTTCATTTGCGTCAGACCTTTGGCCTCGAAGTACGCCGTGAACATCGCATCCATCTGCTCAAAGCTTCCCCCGACCAAGGTTGGGTTCAACTCGCGATTCCAAAGTGCATCAAAGACTTGGCGCGCCGCGCTATTGCTTATGGCACCAGAAGAGATGTGCCTGATAAGACCAGCGAGCGCAACCGCTTGAACCGGTGAATCACTGACACTTGCCCCACTGGCGTTCAGGCGGCGCGCCATTTCGCCGGTGATCCAGTTGCTCGCGAGTTTCGGCGTGGCGCCGGCTGCCACGGCATCATCGAAGTAGCGTGCGAGTGCCGTGCTCTGCGTGAGCTGCGCGGCGTCGTATTCCGACAGGCCGTGGTCACGCACATAGCGCTCGGCCGTGGCACGCGGCAGCTCGGGCATGGTGGCGCGCACGCGCTCGATCCACTCGGCGGCCACCACGAGCGGCGGCAGGTCCGGGTCGGGGAAGTAGCGGTAGTCGGCGGCGTCTTCCTTGGTGCGCATGGTGCGCGTCTCGCCGGTGGCGGGGTCGAACAGCACGGTGGCCTGTTCGATGGCGCGGCCTTCTTCGAGCTCGTCGATCTGCGAGTTGATCTCGTAGTCGATCGCCTGCTGCATGAACTTGAAGCTGTTCAGGTTCTTGATCTCGCGGCGCGTGCCGAGCTTGTCGCCGGGCTTGCGCACCGACACGTTGGCGTCGCAGCGAAAGCTGCCTTCCTGCATGTTGCCGTCGCAGATGCCGATCCACGTGACGATCTTGTGCAGCTCCTTTGCATAGGCCACGGCCTCGGCGGTGGAGCGCATGTCGGGCTCGGTCACGATTTCCAGCAGCGGCGTGCCGGCGCGGTTCAGGTCGATGCCGCTCTGGCCGATGAAGTCTTCGTGCAGCGACTTGCCCGCGTCTTCCTCGAGGTGGGCGCGCACCAGGCGCACGGTCTTCTTTTCTTCGCCGAGGAAGAACGACACCGCGCCGCCTTGCACCACCGGAATCTCGAACTGGCTGATCTGGTAGCCCTTGGGCAGGTCGGGATAGAAGTAGTTCTTGCGTGCGAACACGCTGCGCGGCGCGATGTGCGAGCCCAGCGCCAGGCCCAGCTTGATGGCGCGTTCGACCGCGCCCTTGTTCATCACGGGCAGCGTGCCGGGCAGTGCCAGGTCGACCGCGCAGGCCTGCGTGTTGGGCTCGGCGCCGAAGGCGGTGGAGGCGCGGCTGAAGATCTTGCTCGCGGTCGAGAGTTGCGCATGCGTCTCGAAGCCGATGATGACTTCATAGCCGCGTACCAGCGGGCCGGTCGGGCGGCCTTGTTGTTGTGCTTCGAATGTGTTCACGGTTTCGCTCATGTCAAAAAAAACGGCTCAAAACAATGTTTTCTGTGTATTTCTCAAGCTGGGGGAGAGCACGTAACCCCTGGAGCCACTACCCGCTTCGCGTTCTATGAATCCCTGATTTTCCAGATGATTGAAAACTCGGCGGATATTTCGATTAAAGCTGTCGAAAGCCCGAATATCGTTCTGATCATGTCCCTCCGAGGCCCAGAGTGCGAAGCTGGCTTGCTTAGCGCTCACGGTACGGCGAGAACTGAAGTGGTTGTAGCGATAGACGACCGCAAGTGCCTTGCGCCATAGCAGGGCCAACTCGTCGATCGAACTACCAAAGCGTTGACGCAGCTCCGTCTCGAAGTTGTCCGACATCAAGCTGCGATCGGCAACGTAAATTGGATAAAGATCAGTGCTTCGCGGATCGCGAGCAATCAGGCCAGCTGCCTCTAGTGTCTTGATCGCTTGAGCATGGTTGTTGTCGGGCGTAAGCAGTACGCAATATTTGCCTTCGAGGTTTGCCCATTCGCTTTTGATGAGATAGGCAAGGACTGATTTTTTCTCAGTCGATAGCTCCTCGAAAGAGCCAAGTTTCTTTGCGATGTACGCGTCACGAGATTCAAATAACTCCGCCATCCGAGCGTCAAGCAGAGCGCCGGCTTGCAAGACCAAGGTAACTTCATCTGACTTGAACTTGAAATACGGAAGGTTGAGTTTGTTCTCGAGGCTGAGATTTACCAGCGTCGACATGCCAATGCCCCTGCCTTCCCATTTGCGATAGACGCGCAGTACGTCAGCTAAACGAGGATTGCGTGGCTTCGTCTCTGGGACCACGCGCAGGAGCGATGTTGCTTGAGAGGGCGGGGTCTGAGGGTGGGTAAGTAGCAACTGATCTCGAAAGCGACCTGGATTGGAGATTTCCAGTTGCTTCCCGGGAGTGATCGAAATAACTACTTGTTTGTTAATCGAGTAGTCGCGGTGTGCCAACGCGTTGTTGATCGTTTCCCGAAGCACGGCTTCCGGATACTGTGCATTGACGACGCCACCTTGAGCGGTTGAGACCCCAGTTTGGATGTTCCTCAGGACATACGCATTCGCCTGCTCCAAGAGCGAGAGCACGTTCGCGATCATGTCTTGTTTGTCTTGGACGACTACCGTCTCGCTCCCAGGAGCATTCACGTAGCCGTGAACGTGAGCCCTGAAGCCAAGTAAATCCCCTGGGAACGCACCGCAAACCAAGCCGCCCAGTACGGTGAGCTTCCCATCGATAAGAAAACGCTTGCGCGTCAAGAAAGGGATGGCATCTTCTGCAGACGGCTTCAAGCTCTCAATCTTTTGAAGGCGATTCAACTGCAATATGTACTCGTTGACTCGATCCAGATCAACGCTTTCGACCCCTTCACTGCCTAGAGGATCAAGTTCCCGTGCTTGTGCGATCTCCTCCAAGAATTCAGCATGCCGATCAAGCTCACCCTGCTTTATCGCGTGGTCGCCGGTAAGTTGTCGCTTGTAGGCCGTGCCTTTCAGAAAAACAAAACGCTTGTCTGCCGGTAGTTCATCAACGCGCTGAACTGCGATACGGCCACCCATGAATGAACGGATCTCCGTAGGCGGCAAATATTCCGTCAGGTCCAGGATGCGCTTCTCTGAGTCGGCGAATGCCTTGCGCATCTCGACGAGTTTGGACTCGGCAGCTGCGTCGTAGCCGGAAAAAACGTACTTTCTGTCGGGCCCTTGTCCAATTTCCTTGACGCCCATGATGAGCATGCCGCCACGAGTGTTGAGAAACGCGTTGACGCTCTTGTAGCACTCCGACCAGTCCTGGTTGTTCGATGGGCATGACTTGAACTCGATCGTGTCGCTCTCAAGCTCCTCGAAACGAGCTTGAGTTACCAGCGTCGCCAGTTGAGCCAACAGGGTAGACAGGTCGTCCATACGCGTTGCTAAAAGCCCTCCGGCGTGCGCGTGTGCCAGTCGGTGGCTTGCTGGAAGCGGTGCGCTGCATTGAGCAGCTTCGCTTCGCCGAAGTAGTTGCCGATCAGCTGCAGGCCCACGGGCATGCCTGCGTCGAAGCCCGCGGGCACGCTCATGCCGGGCAGGCCGGCCAGCGAGGCGGGCAGCGTGAAGATGTCGGCGAGGTAGTCGGCCACGGGGTCGTCGCCGTGTTCGCCGATCTTCCAGGCGGTGGTCGGCGCGGCGGGGCCGGCGATCACGTCGCACTGCGTCAGCGCCTGCTGGAAGTCGTCCGCGATCATGCGGCGCACCTTCTGCGCCTGCAGGTAGTAGGCGTCGTAGTAGCCGTGCGAGAGCACGTAGGTGCCGATCATGATGCGGCGCTTCACCTCGTCGCCGAAGCCTTCGGCGCGCGTGCGTTCGTACATCTCGGCCAGGTCCTTGTACTGCTTGGCGCGGTGGCCGAACTTGACGCCGTCGAAGCGGCTCAGGTTGCTCGAGGCTTCGGCCGCGGCCAGGATGTAGTACACGGGAATCGACAGCTCGGTGCGCGGCAGCGAGACCTCGACGCGCTTGGCGCCGAGCTTCTCGTACTGCGCGAGCGCCGCATCGATGGCGGCGCGCACGCCGGGCGCCACGCCGTCGCCGAAGAACTCCTTGGGCACGCCGATGCGCAGGCCTTCGAGGGAGTCGTTCAGCGAGCGGCCGAAGTCTTCGGCGGGCTTGTCGAGCGAGGTCGAATCGCGGTCGAGATCAGGGCCGCAGAAGGCCGACAGCAGCAGCGCGCAGTCTTCGGCCGAGCGGGCCATCGGGCCGGCCTGGTCGAGGCTGGAGGCGAAGGCCACCATGCCGTAGCGCGAAGCGCGGCCGTAGGTCGGCTTGATGCCGGTCACGCCGCAGAACGAGGCCGGTTGGCGGATCGAGCCGCCGGTGTCGGTGCCGGTGGCCGCGGGGGCCAGGCGTGCCGCGACGGCCGCCGCGCTGGCACCCGACGAGCCGCCCGGAATGCGTTCGAGGTTCCAGGGGTTGCGCACCGGCACGGCTTGGTCGTGGCCCACGGCGGGCACGGCGACGTTCTCGTTGGCCGAGCCCATCGCGAACTCGTCGCAGCTGAGCTTGCCCAGCGTGACCGCGCCGGCTTCGGCCAGGCGGCGCACCACGGTCGCGTCGAAGGGCGAGCGGTAGCCCGCGAGCATCTTCGAGCCGGCGGTGGTGGCGAAATCGGTGGTGACGAAGATGTCCTTGTGCGCGATCGGCACGCCGGCCAGCGCGGGCGCGTTGCCCTTGGCGATGAGCGCGTCGGCCGCGCGGGCCTGGGCCAGCGTGACTTCTTCGTTGACGTCGACGAAGGTGCCGAGCGACTCGTGGGCCTTCATGCGGCCCAGGAACGCCTGCGAGGCCTCGACGGCCGAAACCTTGCGGTCGGCCAGGGCCTTGGCCAGCGCGACCACGCTCAATTGGTGCAGTTCACCGCTGCTCATCATTCGATCACCTTGGGCACGAGGAACAGGCCGGCTTCGACGGCCGGGGCGCTCTTCTGGTTGGCTTCGCGGTTGTTCGGTTCGCTCACGACGTCGTCGCGCAGGCGCAGCGTCACGTCTTCGAGCGCGGCCACCGGGTGCGCCAGCGGCTCGACGCCGGTGGTGTCGACCGCGCGCATGCGTTCGACCAGATCGAAGAAGCCGTTGATTTGAGTGAGCATGCGCTCGCTTTCATCAGGGGCAAGCTGCAGCCGCGCCAGGGAGGCGATGCGTGCAATATCGGAAGCGGAAAGAGACATAGATGGCTGACGGGTCGAAAAAACCGGAGGCAATCGCACGCCGAAGAGGGTGCCGACACGGGATTCAGAGGGGATTCGGTTATTATCCCGCCTTTGCCGCAACCCCCGCGAACGCGCCGGCTTTTGCGCCAAAAACGATCAATTCACCCCGTCAAACGACCCAAAAATAGAGCGACGACCTGCCGATGCGCAGGCCGTGCTCAGAGGATTCCGCACATGTTTGGAGCTTTCCGTCGGTACTTCTCCACCGACCTGGCGATCGACCTCGGCACCGCCAATACCCTGATCTTCGCCCGCAACAAGGGCATCGTGCTGGACGAGCCCTCCGTGGTCGCGATCCGCCACGAAGGCGGCCCCCATGGCAAGAAGGTGATCCAGGCCGTCGGCCGCGAAGCCAAGGCCATGCTGGGCAAGGTGCCCGGCAACATCGAGGCCATCCGCCCGATGAAGGACGGTGTCATTGCCGACTTCGTGATCACCGAGCAGATGATCAAGCAGTTCATCAAGATGGTGCACCCGCGCACGCTGCTCACGCCGAGCCCGCGCATCATCATCTGCGTGCCCTGCGGCTCGACCCAGGTCGAGCGCCGCGCCATCAAGGACGCGGCCGAAGCCGCCGGCGCCACCGCCGTCTACCTCATCGAAGAACCCATGGCCGCGGCCATCGGCGCCGGCCTGCCCGTCAGCGAAGCCTCGGGCTCGATGGTGGTGGACATCGGCGGCGGCACCACCGAAGTGGGCGTGATCTCGCTGGGCGGCATGGTCTACAAGGGCTCGGTCCGTGTGGGCGGCGACCGCTTCGACGAAGCCATCATCAACTACATCCGCCGCAACTACGGCATGCTGATCGGCGAGCCGACGGCCGAAGTCATCAAGAAGAACATCGGCTCGGCCTTCCCGGGCTCCGAAGTCAAGGAAATGGAAGTCAAGGGCCGCAACCTGTCCGAAGGCGTGCCGCGCAGCTTCACCATCAGCAGCAACGAAGTGCTGGAAGCCCTGACCGACCCCCTGAACAACATCGTCTCGGCCGTGAAGAACGCGCTGGAACAGACGCCTCCCGAACTGGGCGCCGACATCGCCGAGCGCGGCATGATGCTCACCGGCGGCGGCGCGCTGCTGCGCGACCTCGACCGCCTGCTCGCCGAGGAAACCGGCCTGCCGGTGCTCGTGGCCGAAGATCCGCTGACCTGCGTGGTGCGCGGCTGCGGCATCGCCCTGGAGCGCATGGACCGTCTGGGCAGCATCTTCACGAGCGAGTAAAAGGCGAAAGCCATCATCGGCCGGCCTCTGCTTGCGCAGGCCGGCTTTTTGTTATTTGATGCCGCACCACCGCCGGGTCTGACTACATGCCTCTGGGCACGCTCGATCGCACAGCGCCACCCCTGTTCAACCAGGGGCAATCGGCACTCAGCAAGCTGATCTTCTTCGGCGCGCTCTCGCTCTTCCTCATGGTCGCCGACGCCCGCTTTCACCTCGTGAAGCCGATCCGCTCGGCCATCGGCGCGGCGCTCTACCCGGTGCAGATGGCGGCGCTCAAGCCGGTCATGCTGGTGATGGGCGGCAGCCGCTACTTCGAAGAGCTGCAGACCGCGCAGCGCAACGAAGACGAGGCCCGCAAGGCCCTGATGCTGCAGGCCGAGACCGCCAGCCGCGCCGACACGCTCGCGCAAGACAACGCCCGCCTGCGCGAGCTGCTCGAGCTGCGCCAGACCACCACCACGCCGGGCCGCCCGGCCGAGGTGCTGTACGACGCGGCCGACCCTTACACGCGCAAGATCGTCATCGACCAGGGCCTCACGCAGGGCGTGGCGGCCGGCTCGCCGGTGATCGACGCGCGCGGCGTGCTGGGGCAGGTCACGCAGGTGCTGCCCTTCACGAGCGAGGTCACGCTGGTGATCGACCGCGACCTGGCCATTCCCGTGCAGAACACCCGCACCGGCGTGCGCAGCGTGGCCTTCGGCGACGCCTCGGCCCACGGCGGCGGCATGGAGCTGCGCTTCATGGCGGCCAATGCCGACCTGCAGGAAGGCGACCTGCTCTCCACCAGCGGCGTCGACGGCATCTACCCGGCCGGCCTGCCGGTGGCGAAGATCGAGCGCATCGAGCGCCGCGCCGACTCGGCCTTTGCGCGCATTTATTGCGTGCCGCTGGCCCGCGTGACCGCGGCGCGCTACGTGCTGGTGCTCGAGCCCTCCGGCGCCCCGGTGGCGCCGCCGCACGTCGAGGCCGCGTCCACCCAGCGCAAGCGCCCCGACGGCAAGCCAGGCGCCGGCAAGAACGAGAAGAAGCCCGCGGGAGCCACGCGATGATCAAGCGCCCCGGCCAGCAGCAGCTCTTGCTGCCCGTCAGCCCCGTCTTCATGTGGACCAGCCTGCTCGTCGCGCTGCTGGTCAACATGATCCCCATCGGCCGCGCCGCCTGGATGCCCGACCTGCTGGCACTGGTGATCGTGTTCTGGGGCGTGCACCAGCCTGCGCGCGTGGGCATCGGCGCGGCCTTCATGTTCGGCCTGCTCATGGACGTGCACCAGTCGTCGATGCTGGGCCAGCATGCGCTGTCCTACACCACGCTGGGCTTCTTCGCGATCATGATCCACCGGCGCCTGCTGTGGTACCCGGTGCTCTCGCAGGCGCTGCAGGTGCTGCCGCTGTTTGCGCTGTCGCAGTTCATCGAGGTGATCACGCGCATGATCGGCGGCGGCGTGTTCCCGGGCTGGGGCGTGCTGATCTCGCCGGCGCTCGAGGCGGCGCTCTGGCCGCTGGCCACCGCGCTGCTGCTCGCACCGCAGCGCCGCACGCCGGAACCCGACGAGAACCGACCCCTCTAAGTTCTTCTTTCCGTCGCATTTGCCATCGCACCTGCGCACGCCTAAGCTTCCTGATGCCATGACTGAAATCCGCAACGTTGCCGCCGATCTGGCGCGCTTCAAGCGCCGCGTGATCGTCATCGGCCTGGCGGTGCTGTTCGCCTTCAGTCTGTTGGGCTCGCGCCTGGTGTACCTGCAGGTGGTGCGCCATGAAGACCTGGCCGAGCAGGCCGAGAGCAACCGCACGGCCGTGGTGCCGGTGGTGCCGAACCGGGGGCTCATCCTCGATCGCAACGGCATCGTGCTGGCCTCCAACTACTCGGCCTACACGCTGGAGATCACGCCCTCGAAGGTCGGCGATGTCGAGGAAACCATCAACAGCCTGACCAGCGTGCTCGAGGTGTCGCCGCGCGACCGCCGCCGCTTCAAGCGCCTGCGCGAAGACTCGCGCAGCTTCGACTCCATTCCGATCCGCACCCGCCTGAGCGACGAAGAGGTTGCGCGCTTCGCGGCGCAGCGCTACCGCTTCCCGGGCGTGGAGATCAAGGCGCGCCTGTTCCGCAACTACCCGCAGGGCGAGCTGGCCTCGCACGTGCTGGGCTACATCGGCCGCATCAACCAGCGCGAAAAAACCGCGATGGAAGACTGGGACGAGGAGGACCAGGCCAACTACAAGGGCACCGACTACATCGGCAAGCTGGGCGTCGAGCAGAGCTACGAGAAGATGCTGCACGGCCAGACCGGCGTCGAGCAGATGGAAACCTCGGCCGGCGGGCGCGCCGTGCGCCGGCTCGCGAGCCACCCGGCCACGCCGGGCAACACCGTCATGCTGTCGCTGGACATCAAGCTGCAGAAGCTGATCGAAGACATGTACGGCGACCGGCGCGGTGCGCTCGTGGCCATCGACCCCAAGACCGGCGAGGTGCTGGCCTTCGTGAGCAAGCCCACCTTCGATCCCAACCTGTTCGTCGAAGGCATCGACACCGAAAGCTGGGCGGCGCTCACCGAATCGCTGGACAAGCCGCTGCTCAACCGCGCGCTGCGCGGCACCTACCCGCCGGGCTCCACCTACAAGCCCTTCATGGCGCTGGCGGCGCTGCAGACCGGCAAGCGCGCGGCCAACGTGGTGGTGAACGACCCCGGCTATTTCAACTTCGGCGGCCACCGCTTCGGGAGCCCCGAGGGCAACATCGGCGGCGTCGACATGCGCCGTTCGATCCAGCTGTCGAGCAACATCTACTACTACTCGCTGGCCAACGAGATGGGCGTGGACCTCATCCACGACTTCATGAAGCCCATGGGCTTCGGCCAGATCACCGGCATCGACCTGGGCGGCGAAGTGCGCGGCGTGCTGCCGAGCACCGAGTGGAAGCGCAACGCCTACAAGCGGCCCGAACAGAAAAAATGGTACGCGGGCGAGACCATCTCGCTGGGCATCGGCCAGGGCTACAACGCCTTCACCATGCTGCAGCTCGCGCAGGCGACGGCCATCGTGGCCGACGGCGGCATGAAGCACCGCCCGCACGTGGCACTGGCGATGCGCAACACGGTCAGCGGGCAGATCGTGCCGCTGCCGCAGCCGCCGGCCGAGAACCTCGGCTACACGGCGGCCAACGTCGCGGTGATCCGCGAGGGCCTGACCAGCGTGGTCACCAGCGGCACCGCGCGCGGCGTGTTCGCGGGCGCGGGCTACCAGGCGGCCGGCAAGACCGGCACGGCGCAGGCCGTGACGCAGGCCAAGAACACCAAGTACAACGCGCGCGCGCTCGAAGAGCACCAGCGCGACCACGCCCTGTTCATGGCCTACGCACCGGCCAACAACCCGAAGATCGCGCTCGCCGTCATCGTCGAGAACGCGGGCTGGGGTGCGGGCGCTGCGGCGCCCCTGGCGCGCCGCGTGTTCGACTACTGGCTCATGGACCAGTACCCGAGCGAGGCCGACATGGCCGCCGTGCGCATCGGTCGCGCGGGTGCGCCGATGGGCAAGCCGCGCGTGGGCAGCGAGGTGGCGTGGCCCACGGCGGTGGCTGCGCCGGCGCCTGCGGGCGCGGCATCGTCGGCGGCGCCGACGCCCTGAAGGGTTGACTCCCTCTCCTCTGGGGGAGAGGGCGGGGGTGAGGGTGAGCGGCCATCGACGCCGCGCGATGTTGTGAAGCCCTTGCCCTCACCCTAACCCTCTCCCCGCAAGGGGAGAGGGGATAACACCGGACCTCAGGCCACCACGGTCCCGGTGACTTCACCCAGCCCGATGCGCACCGCGCCATCGCGCTCGCACCAGCCGCGCATCACCAGCGTGTCGCCGTCTTCCAGGAAGGTGCGCTTCTCGCCGTTCGGCAGCGTGATCGGCTGCTTGCCGCCCAGCGTGAGCTCCATCAGCGAACCGGCCTGGTCGGGCTGCGGGCCCGACAGCGTGCCCGAGCCCAGCAGGTCGCCGGGCTGCAGGTTGCAGCCGTTCACCGTGTGGTGCGTGATGAGCTGCGCGGCGGTCCAGTAGGCGGCCTCGGTGGTGTTGCCGAGCGTGAGGCGCACGGGCGCCATGCCGTCGGCGCGCATCTTCGCGGTCTGCAGCAGCACTTCGAGCGTGATGTCGAGCGCGCCGCTGGCGCGGTTCGAGGGCGCATCGAGGTAGGGCAGCGGTTGCGGGTCTTCGGCGGGGCGCTCGAACTTGGCGCGGAACGGCGCCAGCGCTTCGGTCGTCACGATCCAGGGCGACAGCGTGCTCGCGAAGTTCTTCGCCAGGAAGGGGCCGAGCGGCTGGTATTCCCAGGCCTGCAGGTCGCGCGCCGACCAGTCATTGAGCAGGGTCACGCCGAACAGGTGGTCTTCCGCGTCGCCGATGGCGATGGGCTCGCCCAGCGCATTGCCGCGGCCCACGAGGAAGCCCAGCTCCAGTTCGTAGTCCAGCCGCTTCGAGGGGCCGAAGCTCGGCGCCACGGCGTCGGGTGCCTTGGTCTGGCCTTGCGGGCGCTTGAAGACCTGGCCGCTCACGCCGATCGACGAGGCACGGCCGTGGTAGCCGATCGGCACCCACTTGTAGTTGGGCATCAGCGGCTGGTCGGGGCGGAACAGCTTGCCGATGGTGGTGGCGTGGTGGATGCCCGTGTAGAAGTCGGTGTAGTCGCCGATGCGGCAGGGCACGGTCATCTCGGCCTGGGCTTGCGCGAGCAGCGCCTTCGACCATGCGGCCTGCTGGCTGCTGCCTTCGGCCAGGCCGGCGGAGATCGCGGCGCGCAGCGCCTGGCGGTCTTTCACCGAGGCGTTCATCAGCACGTTCATGTCGTCGGTGTCGATGAGGCCGGTGGCGCGCAGGTCGAGGATCTGGTCGCCGAGGGCCACACCGATGCGGAAGGCCTCGCTGCTGCCGGCCGTGCGGAAGCGGCCGAAGGGCAGGTTCTGGATCGGGAAGTCGGTGCCGGCCACGTTGGCGGCGGCGACCCAGCTGCGCAGCTTCGGGTCGTGGGTGGCGTTGAGTGCGGTCATGGAGGTCTTTCGGTTCTTGAGTCGGATCAGTCGGCGGTCATGCCGGCCTTCTTGGCCACATCGCCCAGGCGCTTGTATTCGGTGTCGGTGAGCGTGGTGAGCTCCTGCGCGCTCGAGCCGCGCGGCGAGAAGCCGGCCTGCTGCAGCTTGGCCTTCACGTCGGGCATGGCGAGCGCTTCGACGAACGCTTCGTTCAGCGCCTTCACGATCGGTGCCGGCAGCTTCGCCGGCCCGTACACGCCGAACCACGGCTCCAGCGCATAGCCCTTGAGGCCCGCTTCGGCCATCGTCGGCACGTCGGGCAGCGAGGGCGAGCGCGTGGAACCCGCCACGGCCAGCGCGCGCAGCTTGCCGGCCTGGATGTGCGGCAGCGACGCCGGCAGGTTGTCGAACATCACGCCGATGGTGTTGCCCAGCATGTCGGTGATGGCCGGGCCGCTGCCCTTGTAGGCCACGTGCGTGAGCTCGGTGCCGGTCATCTGCGCGAACATCACGCCGGCCAGGTTCATCGAGGTGCCGGCGCCCGCGGTGGCGTAGGGCAGGCCGGGGTTCTTCTTCGCGGCCGCGATGAGCTCGGGCACGGTCTTGATGGCCGAGGTGGCCGGCACTTCGAGCACGATGGTCGACATGCCCAGCAGGCTGATGGCCGTGAAGTCCTTGCGCGGGTCGAAGGCCATCGACTTGTAGATGTGCGGGTTCAGCGCGTTGGTCGAGATGGCGCCGAAGCCGATCGTGTAGCCGTCGGGCGCGGCCTTGGCCACGGCGTCCATGCCGATGTTGCCGCCCGCGCCGCCGCGGTTGTCGATGAGCACGGGCTGGCCCAGCTTCTCCGACACCTTCTGACCCACGGTGCGCGCCACCAGGTCGGTGGTGCCGCCGGCCGTATAGGGCACGATGAACTTGATGGGCTTGGACGGAAAGTCGGCCGCGTGCGCCAGCAGGGGCGCGGCCAGCAGCGCGAGGGCCGCGGCGCGGCGGGTGAGGGTGAGAGCGTGCGTCATGCCTTGAATTGGTCTTTCAGACCGGCCCAGCAGTCGGTGTAGTCGGTGTCGAGCGCCGGGCTTTGCAGCGCGAAGTTCGTCGGGATGAAACGGTAGCGGCTCTCGAACATGAAGGCCAGCGTGTTGTCCAGCTTGTGCGGCTTGAGGTCGGCGTGCGTGGCCTTGTCGAAGGCTTCCTCGTCCGGGCCGTGCGGCACCATGCAGTTGTGCAGGCTCGCGCCGCCGGGCTTGAAGCCGCCCGGCTTGGCGTCGTACTCGCCCAGCACCAGGCCCATGAACTCGCTCATGAGGTTGCGGTGGAACCACGGCGGACGGAAGGTGTTTTCCATCACCATCCAGCGCGGCGGGAAGATCACGAAGTCGCAGTTGGCCGTGCCGGGCGTGTCGCTGGGCGAGGTCAGCACGGTGAAGATCGACGGATCGGGATGGTCGAAGCTGATCGAGCCGATGACCATGAAGTTGGCCGTGTCGTACTTCACCGGCGCGAGGTTGCCGTGCCAGGCGACCACGTTGAAGGGCGATTGCTTGGTCGGTGCGGTCCAGAAGCGGCCACCGAATTTCTTCACCAGCTCGTAGGCGCCGCCGTCTGCCTCGAAGGCTGCGACGGGCGCCTGGAAATCGCGCGCGTTGGCCAGGCCGTTCGAGCCGATCGGGCCGAGTTCGGGCAGGCGGAAGTGCGCGCCGTAGTTCTCGCACACATAGCCGCGCGAGAGCCCGTCGGGCAGGGCCACCTTGAAGGCCATGCCGCGCGGCAGCACCACGATTTCGCCGGGCTTGACGTCGAGCACGCCGAGTTCGGTCGTGACGACGAGGCGGCCTTGTTGGGGCATCACCAGCATCTCGCCGTCGGCGTTGACGAAGGCGCGCTTGTCCATCGAACGGCCCGCCATGTACATCAGCGAGCCGATGCCCACCTGCGACTCGGCGTCGCCGTTGGCGGCCAGCGTGTGCATGCCGTCGATGAAGTCGACGTCGGCCGCGCCGTCCAACGGCAACGGGCCCCAGCGCATCGGCTCGGGCGGCAGCGCGATCTCGCGGTCGGCGCCGGTGGTCCAGTGCGCCTGCGCGTAGGGCTGGTAGCGGCCAGACACCACCGAGGGTTGGCGGCGGTACAGCCAGGTGCGGCGGTTCTCGTGGCGCGGCGCCGTGAAGGCGGTGCCCGAGAGCAGCTCGGTGTACAGGTCGAAGGGGCCGCGCTGCGGGTTGTTGCGGCCTTGCGGCAGCGCACCGGGCACGGCCTCGGAGGCGTACTCGTTGCCGAAGCCGCTCTGGTAGCGCCGTTCGGCGGCGGGTGTTGCTTGGGTCATGGGCTTGTCTTTCGAAAGTCGCGATGAGGTGGGAACGTGCGGCCGTTCAGCCGGCGCGCGCCGCGTCGAAGGCTTCGCGCAGCACGGCCAGCGAGCCGACGTGGTTGGCCAGCACGAGCACGAGCCGTGCGTTGAAGGCGTGGCTTTCTTCGGTGGAAAGCCCCTGGTGGGCCTCGATGAGCGCCTCGTAGAAATCGTCGGGCGCGTCGAGGTTCGGCGTGGTGATCAGTTGCGGTTGCATCGGGGTCATGCCTTTGCCAGTGCGTGGTCGAGGGCCGCGCGAAGGTTCGCCGCCGTGGGCTGCCGCCAGCGCGCGCACACGTGCTGGTCGGGCCGCAGCAGGTAGACGGTACCGGGCTGCGCGTCGTAGCGCTGCGTGGCGAGTTCGGCGTCGGCGCCGGTGCCTTCCACGCGCACCACATGCAGCGCGAGGTCGCTGCTTTTCAGCGCCTGCAGGCTGCGCTCGGCGGCGTCGCCTGTGCCGAACACCAGCGCGGTGAAGTGCGCCACATGGCATTCGCGCAGCAGCCAGCCGGTGCTGCCGTCGGCGCGCCGCACGGGCGCATCGGCCGCGGCCGCGCCGGGCACCATCGCGCCGGCGAAGGGGGCGGCGTCGGGCGTGTTGAGCGGCGAGTCGCGCAGCACCGTGGCCACCGACAGCCGCCCGCTGTTGACCAGCGAGCGGGCGAAGGCGTGGCGCTTGGTCAGCTCGAGCACCGCGTCACGGAACAGCCGGCTCACCTCGCTCTTGGGCGTGATGAAGTCGGTGGCGCGCGTCGAATTGCGGATGTTCTCGTCGGCCGCGAATTCGCGCTCGCTCGCGTAGCTGTCGAGCAGCGCATCGGGCGCGTCGCCGGCCAGCACGGCCGCGAGCTTCCAGGCGAGGTTGTCGGCGTCCTGCACGCCCGAGTTGGCGCCGCGCGCGCCGAAGGGCGACACGCCGTGCGCCGAGTCGCCCGCGAACAGCACGCGGCCGTGGCGGAAGCGCTCCATGCGCTGGCAGGCGAAGGTGTAGACGCTGGCCCAGCCGATCTGGAACTGCACGCCTTCGAAGCCGATGCTGTCCAGCAGCGCGCGCACGCGCGGCGTGATGCGCTCGGGCTTGCGCTCTTCCACCGGGTCGGCGTCCCAGCCGAGCTGGAAGTCGACGCGCCACATGCCGTCGGCCTGCTTGTGCAGCAGCACGCTCTGGCCGGGGTGGAACGAGGGGTCGAACCAGAAGCGGCGCTCGGTGGGCAGCTGCGCGTCCATCGTGATGTCGGCGATCAGGAAGCGGTCGCGGAACACGCGGCCCTTGGCTTCCTGCCCCAGCATCTGGCGCAGGTTGGAGCGCGAGCCGTCGCAGGCGGCCACGTAGCCAGCGGCCAGTTCGTAGTTGCCTTCAGGCGTCTCGATGGTGAGCATCGCGCCGTCATCGCGCTGCTCGATGCCGATCACCTTGTTGTTCCAGCGCAGGTCGATCAGCGGCAGCGCCGCGGCGCGTTCGACGAGGTAGCCCTCGACGTAGTACTGCTGCAGGTTGATGAAGGCCGGGCGCTCGTGGCCGGGCTCGGGCAGCAGGTCGAAGCGGTAGACCTGCTCGTCATGGAAGAACACCTTGCCGACGTTCCACGACACGCCCTTGTCCACCATGCGGTCGCCGCAGCCGAGGCGGTCGAACACCTCGAGCGTGCGCTTGGCAAAGCAGATCGCGCGCGACCCGCTGGACAGGCTGTTGTCGTTGTCGAGCAGCACCACCGGAATCTGCCGCAGGGCGAGGTCGATGGCCAGCGTGAGGCCCACGGGGCCGGCGCCGACGATCACCACCGGGTGGCGGGCGGGCGTCGCGGCGTCCTGGTCGGCGTGGCGTCGGTAGTCGAAGCGCAGACTTTGATAGTCGATCACGTGTTGTCTCCGTGTCTTGTCTTCTGTCTTTGTCTTGCTCCTTCCCCTTCCGGGGGAAGGCGGGGATGGGGGCAAGCGGCGCTCGAAACCGGCGCTCTGCCTGCCCCCACCCCAGCCCTCCCCCAGCGGGGGAGGGAGCAATGCGGGTTCAGCCTTCCAGGGCCTTCCACATGTCGATGTCGCGTTGGGCCGTCCACACGCGCGGGTCGGCGTGGCCCGAGGCCTCGTCGTAGGCGCGGCTCACGTCGAAAGGCATGCAGTGGTCGAAGATGACCCACTGGCTGTACTTGGGCTTGAGCTTCTCGTAGGTCTCCTTGTAGACCGCGTTCAGGTCGCGGCCGGCCTTCACGCCGTCCTGCACGCTGGCGTACACGTCGGCGATGAAGGCGCGCGTTTCCTGCAGGCCCTTGGCCACGTCCTCGGGCGTGGTCAGCGCGGCGCCGCGGCCCGGCACCAGGGCCAGGGGCTTCAGGGCGGCGATGTTGTCCAGCGTCTGCGGCCAGTCCTGGAAGTAGGCGTCGCCGGCGTACGGCGTGGCGCCGAACTCGACCAGGTCGCCCGACAGCAGCGCGCGCTCCTGCGGCAGCCAGACGACCGTGTCGCCCTTGGTGTGGCCGCGGCCCAGCTGCAGCAGCTGCACTTCGAGCTTGCCCAGCCACAGCGTCATCTTGCCGGTGAAGGTCATGGTGGGCCAGGTCAGGCCCGGGGGCACGGTCTCGACGTTCTGGAACAGGCGCGGGAAGCGGCCGATTTCGCTGGCCTTGTCTTCCTCGCCGCGTTCGACGATCAGGTCGCGCGTGTCCTGGCTGGCCAGGATGTGTTCGGCGCCGTAGCCTGCCGCGCCCAGCACGCGCACCGCGTGGTAGTGGGTGAGCACCACGTACTTGATGGGCTTGTCGGTCACTTCGCGGATGCGGCGCACCACGTCGGCGGCCATGGCGGGCGTGGCTTGGGTGTCGGCCACCAGCACGCAGTCGTCGCCGATGATGATCCCGGTGTTGGGGTCGCCCTCGGCCGTGTAGGCCCAGGCGTGCTCCGAGATCTGGCTGAAGGTGATCTTCTTTTCTTCCAGGTCGGCCTGGCTGGCGAATTTCTTGGCTTGGCTCATCGTGTGTCTCCGGTGGGGTGGTTTCGAATTCTCTGAATTCGTTTAGGGCGAACGAGTTTGCAGATAACGAATGCGCGGAGTGTAAGCCCGAGATCAGTTCATGTCTAATGCCTTCTTCATGAACGAACAACCAGACGGCAAGGCGGCCATGGCAGCGACTGACACCGACCGCGCCCAGCGCGGCATCCAGAGCATCGAAGTCGGCGGGCAGCTGCTGCGCGCGCTGGTGCACCACGGCCGCCCGATGGCGCTCAAAGACCTTGCCCGCGAAGCGGACATGACGGCCGCCAAGGCCCACCCGTACATGGTGAGCTTCGGCCGGCTGGGCCTCATCGAGCAGGACCGCGCCAGCGGCCACTATCTGCTCGGCCCGCTGGCCTTGCAACTGGGGCTGATCAGCCTGCAGCAGGCCGACCCGGTGCACATCGCTACGCCGCTGATCGGCCAGCTCGCGCAGCAGATCGGCCACACCGTGGCGCTGGCCGTGTGGGGCGCGCGCGGCGCGACCATCGTGCGCACGGCCGAGTCGCCCTCGCCGGTGCACGTGAACATGCGCCACGGTACGGTGTTCTCGCTCACCAACACGGCCTCGGGCCGCGTCTTTGCCGCCTACCTCGACCCGGCGGTGGTGCGTGCGCAGCTCGAGGACGAGCGCCAGCGGCAGAAGCAGCGCAAGGGCGCCGCCGAGCCCGCGCCGCCGGCCGGCATGCCGCCGGTGCAACCGCTGCCCTCGTGGAGCGACTTCGAACGCCAGTGCCAGGAAGTGCGCGACCACGGCATCAGCCGCTCCGACGGCGAGGTGATCGAGGGCGTGAGCGCCATGGCCGCGCCGGTGTTCGACCACACTGGGGCCATCGTGCTGGCCGTGACCGCCATCGGCCCGGCCGGCATCTTCCACACCGCCTGGGACGGCGAGATCGCGCGCGCGCTCAAGGCCTGCGCGGGCACGGTGTCGCAGCGCCTGGGGGCAAGCGCCACCGGCGCCGTGGTGCCCTCCGTTTCCGATCGATGACCCTGTTTTCTTCCGCCTTGTCTTCTTTCTCTTCTTCCGACGACCTCGCGCTGCGCATCGACCGCACCGTGGCGCTGCTGCGCGGCGCGCGTCGCATCGTGGTCTTTTCGGGCGCGGGGCTGTCCAAGGCCTCGGGCATTCCGACCTACCGAGACGCCGACGGCCTCTGGATGAGCCAGAACGCGCTCAAGTTCTCGCATGCCGACGACCTCGCGCGCGACCCCGGCGGCTTCACGAAGTTCTGGGCCCAGCGCCTGACGCTGATCGAGGCCGCGTCGCCCAACCCCGGCCACCTCGGGCTCGCGCAGCTGCAGCGGCTGCGCCCCGCGACCCGGCTCATCACGCAGAACGTCGACGGCCTGCTCGGCAAGGCCGGCGGGCAGGACGTGCTGGAGCTGCACGGCTCGCTGCGCCGCTGGCGTTGCGACCACTGCGGCAACCGCAGCGGCCCCTGGCCCTTCCACCGCTGCCTGCGCTGCGGCTCGCACGCGCGGCCCGATGTGGTCATGTTCGGCGAGATGCTGAACGCCGGCGTGCTGCTCGACGCGCAGGTGGCCGCGCAGGAGTCCGACCTGTTCCTGGTGGTCGGCAGCACCACCATCGTCTACCCGGCGGCCGAGCTGCCCAGGCTGGCGATGGCGCGCGGTGCGCGGCTGGTCACGCTGAACATCGAGCCGCTGCCGCATCTGGACGATGCGGCAGCGGTGGTGTTGCGGGGGGCGTCGGAAGACCTGTTGCCGAAGTTGGTCGCCGGGATGGCGGGCACCGACGACGCGGTCACGCCGCGGGCCTGACGATTCCGCCCGAGCGCATCCGCCACGACAGGACGCCCAGCCACCCGAAGAGCACCAGCCCCGCCCCGGCCACGATCACGCTGGCCGAGGCCGGGTTGCTCATGCCCAGGCCGATCAGCACGGGCACGAGGATGCCCGTGGCCATCGAATAGAGCGCCCACCCGCCTTGCTTCAGCGCGAAGAAGCGGCGCGCGAAAACGAAGCAGGCCGCAATCAGCGACAGGAACGCCAGGAAGAACGCGAGCATGTGCAGCGCGCCGGGCACGCTCATCGTGGGCGTCTCGCCGGCCTTGGGGAACGGGTCGGGTGGAAAGAGGCCCGCCAGCACCGTGCCGACGCCGAACAGCCCAACCAGGATCGGTCCCCAGGTTCCGCCGCGCTGGCCCTTCAGCCAGGCCTTGAGCCCGACGGCGCAAAGAATTGCGAACAATCCCGAGAGAATGAAGCTGCCCACCTGGATCCAGCCGAGCTCGCCCAGCGCGAGGTAGCTGATCGGAAGCGCGCGGATGTCGAACTCGGGGCGCAGCAGCAACTGGAGCACGGCGAGCCCGTAGAACACGGGCGCGACCCACATGCCGCAGGCCAGCAGCGCCCGCTGCGAGGAGGCGCCTGCGGTGCGCGTTGTCGTCTGGAATTCCATGGTGGCATGGGTGCAAGTGAATGGAAACTAAACTGTATAGTTTCGTTGTTGATTGTCAAGAAACCCCGGAGTCCGGTGATGGAACAGCCCGCAGAAAAACGATCCGACCGCAAGCGCAGGCTCATCCTGGAAGCCGCGTCCACGGTCTTCCTCGACCGGGGCTACAACGGCACGACCATGGACGAGGTCGCCACGCTGGCGGGCGTGTCCAAGCCCACGCTGTACCGGCACTTCACCGACAAGGAGCGGCTCTACGCCGCGATCATTCAGCTCACGGCCGACGACGTCGACAAGGTCATCCAGCTGGTGGCCGGCTCGCTAGTGGACGCCAGCCACCCCCGGGAGGCGTTGCAGGGGCTGGCCCGCAAGCTCGTCACCGCGCTGATGCAACCCGAGCTGCTGCGGCTGCGGCGCCTGGTGATCGCCAATGCGGAGCGCTTTCCCGACGTGGCGCGGGCCTGGTTCGCGCAAGGCTTCGAGCGGGTGCTCGCGACGCTGGCCACGAGCTTCGAGCGCTATGCACAGCGCGGGCTGCTCAAGGTCGACGACCCGCTGCTCGCGGCCAACCACTTCACCGGGCTGCTGCTGTGGATTCCGTTGAACCGGGCCATGTTCACGGGCGACCACGCGAGCGACCCCGCCGAACTGGAACGCTACGCGAATGCGGCGGTCGATGCGTTCCTGTCCGGGTACGCGAGCCGCTGAGGCTCGCCGAGCACGCTAGCCGGCCCGCATCTTCTCGCGCAGCACGCGCCAGCGCGCGAGGCTCTCGGCGGGCCAGTAGTCCTTGCGGTCGTAGTACGCGTGCACTGCCAGTGCGCCGGGCGGCAGCACCACCCAGGGCTGCTTGGACATCGTGAAGATGTGCAGGTCCGGCGGCAGCCGGTCGGGCGTGTCGAGCGTGCCCACGCGGATGAAGCTCACGGCGTCGCCGGCGCCCGCGTAGTGGCTCCACAGCGCGACGTGGCAAGCGGGGCAGCGTGCGTAGGTCTGGCCGCGTCCGCTGGCAGACGGCGTGAGCACCCGATCGACCGTGCCCTGCAGCATCTGCACGTGTTCCGGTTCGATGAGCGCATTGAGCGCGAAGGACGAGCCCGTCTCGCGCTGGCACCAGCGGCAGTGGCAGCAGTGCACGAAGAGCGGCGGGGCGTTCAGGCGGTAGCGCACCTGCCGGCAGGTGCAGCCGCCTTCCAGCGGCACGAAGGCGTCGGCCATGGCGGTGGTCGGGCGCTCAGCCCTTCTTGCCACCCAGCAGCACCAGCGCGCCGCCCACCACGATCGCCGCCACGCCGGCCCAGGCCGGGATGTTGACGGTCTGTTTTTCCTTCACCGAGAACTCCAGCGGGCCCAGCTTGGCCTGGTGGGTTTCCTTGGTGAAGCTGAAGCCGCCCAGGCCGAGCCCGGCGATGCCGGCGACGACCAGCAGGATGCCGACGATGCGCGTTGCGTTCATGGGACGGGTCTCCTCAGGGTGGGGTGGAATGAAAAGCCGTTCAGCGCCGTGGCGCCGCCGCACGCGGCTGCGGCGGGTCTTGCTGCTGCAGCTGGTCGACCCATTGCACGACCTCGGCCATGGCCGCGTCGCTCGCCGCGACCAGCGCCTTCACGCCGCCCGGCGCGTCGGCGCTGGCGGCGGGGCGGCGCACGGTGAAGGTCCGCTGGCCCATCACGCGATCGCCGCCGGTGGCGGTGCGGACCAGCGTGGCGCGCAGGCGCACCAGGCCCGTGCTGCTGGCGGGCGCGTCGAAGTAGTGGCTGAACTCGTCGAGCGAGATGCGCAGCGTGTCGGGCACGATGCCTTCGGTGCGCGCGAGCGTCGCGCTTTCTTCGGGGCCGAGCACGGTGCGGCGTTCGGCCAGCGTGTCGCGCAGCCGCTGGCGCAGCAGCTGCGCGGGCGGCAGGCTCCAGCGCGACTGGCCATAGGGGCGCAGCTCGTTGGCGTCGGCATAGCCCATGCGGTACAGGATCTGCGTGCCGTCCAGGCGCGCGTTGCTGTCGAACTCCGCGAGGGACAGCGCCGGCAGCGCGGCGGCCGGCGCGCCAGCGGTGGCAGGTGCGGCGGACGAAAGGCCGGGGCCGAAGTCGTACAGCGTGGCGCGTGCCGGCTTGTCGGGCAGCATGCCGCAGCCGGCGACCAGCAGCACACAGCCGAGGCTGGCGAGGGCGAGGAGGGTGTTCTTCATGCGCATGGTTTTTCTGCTCCCGGTCAGTGGCGTGCGGCGGGCGCGACGAAGCCGGGCTCGCCCGGGCCCGCGGTCGTGCCGCCGTTGCCGAACAACAGCGATTGCGGGTTGTCGTTGATGCTGTCGGCCGCGCGGCCCAGGCGGCGCACCGCGTGGGCGGTGTCGTCGGCCACGCGATTCACGCGCGGCAGGGTGGCGGCATTGAACGAATCGACGGCCTGCGCCAGCGCCTTGGTGCCCTCGCCCAGGCGCTCGACCGGGCCGTCGGGTGCGTTGAGCTTGCCCACGGTGGTGTTGAAGTTGTTGGCCACGCGCGAGACGTCGCCGGCCGCCTTCTTCACTGTCGTCAGCGTCTCGGGCATGGCGGCCAGCGTCGGGTTCAGGCCGGTCTTCACGGTGTTGTCGAGCTGCTTGATCAGCGCGTTGGCACTGGCCGAGGCGGCGGCGATGTTCTCCAGCGCGTCGGCCACGCGCTTCTGGTTGGCGTCGGCCAGCAGCGCGTTGGCGCGCTTGGTCACTTCTTCCACCTGGTCGATGATTTCCTCGCCGCGGTCCTGCAGCTTCGCGAGCATCGAGGGCTTGAGCGGAATGCGCGGCGGGCTGTCGTTGTTCGGCTTGAGTGCGACGGTCGATTCGCCTTCATCGTCCAGCGCAATGAAGGCCAGGCCGGTCACGCCCTGGTAGCTCAGCGTGGCAAAGCTGGAGGTGGTGAGCGGCACGCGCTCGTCGACCGTGATGCGCACGCGCACGTTGCCTTTGGTCTTGGGGTCGAAGTCGATCGAGGTCACCTTGCCGACCGAGATGCCGCGGTAGCGCACCTGGGCCTGCGGCTGCAGGCCGCTCACGGCGTCGCGGGTGGAGAGTTCGTAGACGTTGCGCACGGTGTTGTCGCGCGTGAACCAGACCACCAGCGCGACGAGCGCGGCGATCAGGCCGAGCACGAAGGCGCCGGCGGTGAGGGCGTGGGCCTTGTTTTCCATGAGGGGACCTACCTTTCGTCAGCGCGCGCGGCCTCGGGCCGCGGCGCGGATGGTTGTGTGCCGGCGGCGGGCTTGTCGTGCAGCGCCTCCAGGGCGCGCTGGCCGCGCCCGCCGAGAAAGTATTCGTGGATGAAGGGATGCGGGTAGGCGATGACTTCGCGCGCCGTGCCGCTCACGATCACCTTCTGGTCGGCCAGCACCGCGATGCGGGTGCTCAGGTCGAACAGGGTGTCCAGGTCGTGCGTGACCATCACGACCGTCAGCCCCAGCTCGCGGTGCAGGCCGCGCAGCAGGTCGCAGAAACTGTCCGACGCTTCGGGGTCGAGGCCGGCCGTGGGTTCATCGAGCAGCAGCAGCGGCGGGTCCATGATGAGCGCGCGCGCCAGCGCCACGCGCTTGATCATGCCGCCCGACAGGTCCGACGGGCTCTTGTTCGCATGCTGCGGCTCCAGCCCCACCATCTGCAGCTTCACGAGCGCGGCATGGCGGATCAGCTCGTCGGGCAGCAGCTTGAGTTCGCGCAGCGGAAAGGCGATGTTCTCCAGCACGCTGAAGGCCGAGAACAGCGCGCCGTGCTGGAACAGCATGCCCACGTTGGCCGCGCCGGCCGCGCTGAGTTCACCCGGCGCCCGGCCCAGCACCTCGACCGCGCCCTTCGTGGGTTTCTGCAGCCCGAGGATCTGGCGCAGCAGCACCGTCTTGCCGGTGCCCGAGCCGCCGACCAGCGACAGCACCTCGCCGCGGTCAAGGTGCAGGTCGAGGTCGCGGTGCACCACCTGTTCGCCATCGGGGCTCTTGAACACGGTCCAGAGCTTGCGGATGTCGACCACGGTGTTCGACGGGGACGTCACGGCGGCGTTCATCCGCGGAATCCTATGCCCTTGAAGAGCACTGCGAAGAGCGCGTCGACCAGGATCACCGCGGTGATCGAGGTCACGACCGACGACGTGGTGCCGCGCCCCAGGCTCTCGGTGTTGGGCTTGACCTTCATGCCGAAGTAGCAGCCGATCAGCGCGATCAGCACGCCGAACACCGCCGACTTGGCCAGCGCCAGCCAGAGGTTGGCGATGGGCACCGCGCGCGGCAGGGCCGACAGGAAGTACGCCGGCGAGATGCCGAGTGCGGCGTCGGCCGCGAGCATGCCGCCGGCCAGCGCCGCCATCGAGGTCCACAGGCTGATCAGCGGCATCGCGATGGCCAGCGCCAGCACGCGCGGCATCACGAGACGAAAGCCGTGCGGGATGCCCATCACGCGCATGGCGTCGAGCTCTTCGGTGACGCGCATCACGCCGATCTGCGCCGTGATCGCCGAACCCGAGCGGCCCGCGATCAGTACGGCGGCCAGCACCGGCCCGAGTTCGCGGATCAGCGACAGCCCGAGGATGTTCACCACGAAGGTCTCGGCGCCGTACTGGCGCAGCTGCTGCGAGATCAGGTAGGCCAGCACCACGCCGATCAAGAGACCGACCAGCGCCGTGATGTGCAGCGCCGTGGCGCCGAACTGATAGAGATGGCCCGAGAAGTCGCGCCACGGCCCGCGGTGCGGCGCGCGCGCCAGCGTGCACAGGTCGAGCGCGAGCTGGCCGATCAGGCCGACAAAGTCGCGCAGCACGACCATCGCGCGCGGGCCGTTGTGCGCGAGTTCGCGCAACCGGTCGCTCAGAGATTTGGGCGGCTCGTCGGGCGTGGCCACCGTGAACTTCGCCACATGGTCGAGCACCGCCTGCTGCTGCGGCGCCAGCTCGAGCGTGGCCGGCCAGCCGTGGCCCCAGTGGTCCCACAGCAGCTGCGCGCCGATGTGGTCGAGCTGGCCGATGGGGCGCAGGTCCCAGGCCCGGTCGTCCGCGGGCGGCAGGGCCGCGAGGTCTGCGGCCAAGGCGTCCCAGGCCGACCGCGACGACATCGCCAGCGTGGTCCAGCAACCGCTGGCCACGGCCCAGCTGCGACCGTCCACGTCCTGCGTTCGCGCGCGCGGCGGCGCAGAGGCGTCGTCGATGGCGGAGGCGTCAGCGGGCGACGGGTTGGAAGGCATGGGCAGGCGTGCGGAACAGAACGTAAACAAAGGTTCAGGTGAGAGGGCGCATCGTAACCGCGTGCATCCGGGGCTTGTGTGCGTCTGGCCCTTCGTTTGCGTAGGGCCAGACGCCGTTTTTTTCAGGAACCCTTCAGCTCCAGGCGCGGGCCAGCGCGTTCCATGCGCTGGCGATCACGGGCTCGTCGCGGCGCGCGGCCAGCGAGACGAAGCGCAGCGCGCAATCCAGCCGCACGCGGTCGGCCAGCACGAGGCCGTGGGCCTGGCTTTCGCGGATCGCGATCGAGTCGCGCACCAGGCTCAGGCCCACGCCCGACTTCAGCAGGTCGAGCATCGAGGCCTCCTGGTCGACCAGCGCCACGCGCCGGGGCGCCAGGCCGAGCGGGCCGAACACGCGTTCCAGCAAACGGTGGTGCGCCGACTCGGGCGGCGTGGCGAGCCAGGGCAGGGCGGCCAGCGCCTTCCAGTCGCGCCCCAGCACCTGCGGGCCCCAGCCGGCCGGCGCGACCACGCGGTAGCTGAAGCGGGTGAGCGTGCGCACCGCCAGCGGCGCCGGCGCGGCGGCGTCGGGTGTGTCGTCCGGATTGCCGGGGTCGAGGTGAAAGCCCACGTCGAGCTCGCCGCGCAGCACCTGCGCCAGCACGCTGCCGCTCATGCCGTGGCGCAGCTCGGTCTCGATCTGCGGCGCGGCCTCGACCAGCTCGCGCAGGAACACGCCCAGTCGCGTGAACTCGGGGTCGAGGATGGTGCCGATGCGCAGCGCCCCGCGCACCGTGACCTGCAGGTTGCGCGCGGCCTGCTGCAGGTCGCCCACGGCCGCCAGCACGCGCTCGGCCTGCGGCAGCATGGCCGCGCCGTCGGCCGTGAGCGCCAGCCCGTGCGGCGTGCGGGTGAACAGCACCAGCCCGGTTTCTTCCGCGAAACGCTTGAGCTGCAGGCTCACCGCGGGCTGCGTGAGGTGCAGCTTTTCGGCAGCGCGCGAGACGTTGCCCTCGCGCGCCGCCAGGATGAAGGCGCGCAGAATCTGGAGGTCCATCGACGACGTAGTCATATAAGACTGATTTATAGCGCCATCGACGCGAATTCATTGGCTTTCTCTTCGTGGATTGGGCCAAATTGCCTTCAGGAGACCCGCACATGTCCATCAGCACCCGAAATATCGACCACCACATCGCCGGCGCCCCCGCCGCCAACACCTCCGGCCGCACGCAGGACGTGACCAACCCCGCCACCGGCGCCGTCACCGGCAAGGTCGGCCTGGCCGACGCCGCGCAGGTCGGGGCCGCCGTGGCCGCCGCGCAGGCCGCGTTCCCGGCCTGGGCCGACACGCCGCCCATTCGCCGGGCGCGCGTGATGTTCAAGTTCCTGGAGCTGCTCAACCAGCACAAGGACGAGCTCGCCCACCTCATCACCGCCGAGCACGGCAAGGTCTTCACCGACGCGCAGGGCGAGGTCAGCCGCGGCATCGACATCGTCGAGTTCGCCTGCGGCATTCCGCAGCTGCTCAAGGGCGACTTCACCGACCAGGTGAGCACCGGCATCGACAACTGGACGCTGCGCCAGCCGCTGGGCGTGGTCGCGGGCATCACGCCCTTCAACTTCCCGGTGATGGTGCCGATGTGGATGTTCCCGGTGGCCATCGCCGCGGGCAACACCTTCGTGCTCAAGCCCAGCCCGACCGACCCGAGCCCGTCGCTGCTGATGGCCGAGCTGCTCAAGAAGGCCGGCCTGCCCGACGGCGTGTTCAACGTGGTGCAGGGCGACAAGGCTGCGGTCGACGCGCTGCTGGAGCACCCCGATGTCAAGGCCGTGAGCTTCGTGGGCTCCACGCCCATCGCCAACTACATCTACGAGACCGGCGCGCGCCACGGCAAGCGCGTGCAGGCGCTGGGCGGCGCGAAGAACCACATGGTCGTCATGCCTGACGCCGACATCGACCAGGCCGTCGACGCCCTCATCGGCGCCGGCTACGGCTCGGCCGGCGAGCGCTGCATGGCGATCAGTGTCGCGGTGCTGGTGGGCGACGTGGCCGACCGGCTGCTGCCCAAGCTCATCGAGCGCACGAAGACGCTGAAGGTGCTCAATGGCGAGAACCTTGCGGCCGAGATGGGCCCGATCGTCACGCGCGCCGCGCACGAGCGCATCACCGGCTACATCGCGCAGGGCGAGAAGGAAGGCGCGAAGCTGCTGGTCGACGGCCGCCAGTTCGACGGCAACACCGCGGGCGAAGGCTGCGGCGACGGCTTCTGGATGGGCGGCACGCTGTTCGACCACGTCACGCCCGAGATGCGCATCTACAAGGAAGAGATCTTCGGCCCCGTGCTGGGCTGCCTGCGCGTCGCGACCTTCAAGGAGGCGGTGGACCTCATCAACGCGCACGAGTTCGGCAACGGCGTGAGCTGCTTCACGCGCGACGGCAACGTGGCGCGCGAGTTCGGCCGCCGCATCCAGGTCGGCATGGTCGGCATCAACGTGCCGATCCCGGTGCCGATGGCCTGGCATGGTTTCGGCGGCTGGAAGAAGAGCCTGTTCGGTGACATGCACGCGTATGGCGAAGAGGGCGTGCGCTTCTATACGAAGCAGAAGTCGATCATGCAGCGCTGGCCGGAGAGCATCGGCAAGGGCGCCGAGTTCGTAATGCCCACCGCGAAGTAAAAAGGGGCGCCGTACGCGCGGCGCTGCTTCCATCCGAAGAACAACGAGAGACAAAAAGCCAGCCGCCATGAGCGACACCACCTTCGACTACATCATCATCGGCGCCGGCACCGCCGGCTCGCTCATCGCCAACCGCCTGAGCGCCGACAAGACCAAGCGTGTGCTGCTCATCGAGGCCGGCCGCAAGGACGACTACCACTGGATCCACATTCCGGTGGGCTACCTGTATTGCATCGGCAACCCGCGCACCGACTGGCTCTACAACACCGAGCCCGATGCGGGCCTCAACGGCCGCACGCTGCGCTATCCGCGCGGCAAGACGCTGGGCGGCTGCTCGAGCATCAACGGCATGATCTACATGCGTGGCCAGTCGCGCGACTACGAGCACTGGGCTGAACTCACGGGCGACGAGGGCTGGCGCTGGGAGAACGTGCTGCCGGCCTTTCGCAAGCACGAAGACTTCTACCTCGGCGCAGACGAGATGCACGGCGCGGGCGGCGAATGGCGTGTCGAGAAACAGCGGCTGCGCTGGGACATCCTCGACGCCTTCGCCGACGCGGCCGTGCAGGCCGGCGTGCCGCACACCGCCGACTTCAACCGCGGCAGCAACGAAGGCGTGGGCTACTTCCAGGTCAACCAGAAGAACGGCTGGCGCTGGAACACCGCCAAGGCCTTCCTGCGGCCCACCTGCTACGGCCGCCCCAACTTCGAGCTGTGGACCGGCGCGCAGGTGTCGCGCCTGCTGTTCGAGACGCTGCCCGACGGCACCAAACGCTGCACCGGCGCGCAAGTGTGGGACGGCACCGAGATGACCACGGCGCACGCCGAGTGCGAAGTGATCCTGAGCGCGGGCGCCATCGGCTCGCCGCAGATCCTGCAGCTGTCGGGCGTCGGCCCGGCCGATCTGCTGCGCCAGCACGGCATCGACGTGGCGCTGGACGCGCCCGGCGTCGGCGCCAACCTGCAGGACCACCTGCAGATCCGTGCGGTCTACAAGATCGAGGGCGCGCCCACGCTCAACGTGCTGGCCTCGTCGCTGGTCGGCAAGGCGAAGATCGGTCTCGAATACCTGCTGAAACGCAGCGGCCCGATGAGCATGGCGCCCTCGCAACTGGGCGCCTTCACGCGCAGCTCGCCCGACCGCGCGTGGCCCAACATCCAGTACCACGTGCAGCCGCTGTCGCTCGACGCCTTCGGCGAGCCGCTGCACAGCTTCCCGGCCTTCACCGCGAGCGTGTGCAACCTGAACCCGACGAGCCGGGGCTCGGTGCGCATCAAGAGCGCGCGTTTCGAAGACGCGCCCGCCATCGCGCCCAATTACCTGAGCACCGAGGAAGACCGCAAGGTCGCGGCCGATTCGCTGCGCGTGACGCGCCGCATCGCGCAGCAGCCCGCGCTCGCGAAGTACAAGCCGCAGGAGTGGAAACCCGGCGTGCAGTACCAGACCGACGAAGACCTCGCGCGGCTGGCCGGCGACATCGCCACCACCATCTTCCACCCGGTCGGCACCACCAAGATGGGCGCCGACGGCGACCCGATGGCGGTGCTCGATGCGCGCCTGCGCGTGCGCGGCGTGCGCGGCCTGCGCGTGGTCGATGCGGGCGCGATGCCCACCATCACGAGCGGCAACACCAACAGTCCGACGCTGATGATGGCGGAGAAGGCGGCGGGCTGGATTCTGGAAGACAACCGCAACCGCTGAGGCGGCTCAGCGGCGCGGCGTGGCGCGGCTCTTGGTGTCGGCCTCCAGGCGCGCCTTTGCGCCTTCGAGCATCAGGTCCACGCCGACCTCGAACATCGCATCGGGGCCTGCCTTGCGGTAGCTGGCGAAGGCCTCGGCCAGCAGCGGGCGCGAGGCTGCGGCGGCATCGAGCGCCTGCTGCCGAACTTCCGCATCGGGCGGCGCGGCCTGCTCCTCGAGCACGCAGCCCACGGTGTAGCGGCCCAGCGCGATCAGCAGCGCCATCGCCTGCGTCGCCGGCAGGCCCCGGCTGACCACGGCGGCCAGTTGGGCTTCCACCATCTCGAGGTCGCCCGGGTCGGGCTCGGAGCCGGCATGCAGGCGTGCGCCGTCGCGCCGCGCGAGCAATGCGCGCCGGAAGCTGCGCGCGTTCTCTCGCAGGAAGGTCTCCCACGACTCGCCCTCCAGCGGCAGCCGGCGGTCGTGCGCGCGGCGCAGGATCTCGCGGTTCATCGCGTCGAGCAGCGCGCGCTTGTTCTTGAAATGCCAGTACAGCGCAGGCTGCTGCACGCCGAGCCGCTCGGCCAGCAGCCGGGTGCTGAGCTTGTCCATGCCGACCTCGTCGAGCAGCGCGAGCGCGGCTTCGAGGATCACTTCACTGTCCAGTTTCATGTCGGTGTGCGTGCCCGGAGTCGGGCGAATGAGGGGTGCTTCACAGCCTGGAATTTATCGCTGATAATTCCTTATCAATGATAAATTCTGATCTTTCTTCTCCGTCCGCCGTCGCGGGCGGGCGCCACGCGCAGGCGGTGATCCTCGCGATCGTCACGCTCGACGCCGTCGGCATCAGCCTGGTCATGCCCATCGTGCCGGGCCTGCTGCGCGAGGTCGGCCACACCGGCGACCTCGGCTGGCGCTTCGGCGCCTTCCTGTCGCTCTACGCGCTGATGCAGTTCCTGTGCGCGCCCGTGCTCGGCGCGCTGAGCGACCGCTTCGGCCGTCGCCCGGTGCTGCTGGTGTCGGTGGCGGGCGCGGCGATCGACGCGCTCTTCATGGCCTTCGCGCCCTCGCTGTGGATGCTGTTCGTGGGCCGCGCCCTCGCGGGCATGACGGGCGCGAGCATGGCGGTGGCCTCGGCGGCCATCGCCGACCTCACGCCCGAGCAGCAGCGCGCGCGCTGGTTCGGCCGCATGGGCGCCTGCTTCGGTCTGGGCTTCATCGCCGGGCCGGCCATCGGCGGCGTGCTCGGCGACCACGGCGTGCGGCTGCCGTTCGTGGCCGCCGCGGTGCTCAACGGCATCACCTTTCTGGTCGGCCTGCTGGTGCTGCGCGAGTCGCGCCCGCCGGCGCTCGCGGCCCGGCCCTTCGACCGCGGCGTGCTGCATCCGCTGGCGCCGCTGCGCTGGGCCATGGGCATTCCCGCGCTGCTGCCGATCCTGGGCGTGTTCGGGGTGCTGGTGATGGTGGGCGAGGTCGCCGGCACGACCTGGGTGCTCTACGGCGAGGACCGCTTCGCCTGGAACGCCACCACGGTCGGCCTGTCGCTCGCGTGCTTCGGCCTGCTGCATGCGCTGGTGCAGGGCTTCGTGGCGGGCCCGGTGGTCGAGCGCTGGGGCGAGCGCGCGGCGATCGCCCTCGGCACGCTGGCCGACTGCACGGCCTACGCGCTGATCGCCTTCGCCACGCAGGGCTGGATGGCGCTCGCGCTGCTGCCGCTGCTGTGCATGGGCGGCATCGGCCAGCCCGCGCTGCAGGCGACGCTCTCGCGGCGCGTGGGCGAGGCCGAGCAGGGGCGGCTGCAGGGCGTGCTCGCGAGCCTCTCCAGCCTGGCCTCGGTGGTCGGGCCGCTGGTGATCAGCGCGGTCTACTTCGCGTTCCGCGTGCGCTTTCCGGGCATCGTGTGGCTGGCCGGCGCCGTGCTCTATCTGCTGTGCCTGCCGGTGATGCTGCGCAGGTCGCCTGCGGCGGGGGGCTAGCTCTCGAAGAACGCCAGCTTGCGGGCGCGAGGCAGCGCCTTGAGCGCGATCTCCGCCCGGAGCGCGGCGCCCTTGTCGGGGTACTGGCGCGCCGCCAGCACGCGCTGCGGCGGACGCGCGCGCGTGAACTTGGCGCCCAGCCCGAAGACATGCTGGAAGAAGCGCTGCTCCACGTCGAGCGCGATGCCCGCGTAGTACACGCCGCCTTCGCATTCCAGCAGGTAGAGCCAATAGGGTCGGGGCGGCGAGGGATCGGGCGGTTTTCGGGGCACGTGCGCATTGTGCGGGTGGGCGTTTGTCGTGCGTTGAAGGAAGGTGTCGCCGCGAAGTTCATTCGCAAAACGCACCAAGTCCTTCCAATTTTTCGCTAGGCAAGGGCGCGGGTTTCGCACATATTGGCCCGTTCCCGCCGTCGCATTTCTTCTTCTGTCCTTCCTTCTCCCTGGAGCGTCCATGCCAGAAGCCCAGACCCCCGTGTCCCTCCCCGCCGAGGTCGAGCAACTGCTGCATCGCCTGGGCGTGCCCCGCACCGCCCACACCGGCGGCGACCTCACGGTGCGCTCGCCGGTCAGCGGCGAGGTGATCGCGCAGGTGCCGCAGACCACGGCCGTGGAAGCCACCGGCGCCATCGGCCGCGCGCACGAGGCCTTCAAGGCCTGGCGCCTGGTGCCGGCGCCCCGCCGTGGCGAACTGGTGCGTTTGCTGGGCGAAGAGCTGCGCGCCGCCAAGCGCGACCTGGGCCGCCTCGTCACGCTGGAGGCCGGCAAGATCCCGTCCGAAGGCGCGGGCGAAGTGCAGGAAATGATCGACATCTGCGACTTCGCGGTCGGCCTCTCGCGCCAGCTCTACGGCCTCACGCTGGCCACCGAGCGCGCCGAGCACCGGATGATGGAAACCTGGCATCCGCTGGGCGTGTGCGGCGTGATCTCGGCCTTCAACTTTCCCGTGGCCGTGTGGTCGTGGAACGCGGCGCTCGCGCTGGTGTGCGGCGACCCGGTGGTGTGGAAGCCGTCCGAGAAGACGCCGCTCACCGCGCTGGCCGTGCACGCCATCGCGCAGCGCGCCATCGAGCGTTTCGGCGACGCGCCCGAAGGCCTGCTCGGTTTGCTGCTGGGCCGACGCGACATCGGCGAGGTGCTGGTCGACGACCCCCGCGTGCCGATCCTCTCGGCCACCGGCTCCACGGCGATGGGCCGGCAGGTCGGCCCGAAGCTGGCGGCGCGCTTCGCCCGCGCGATCCTCGAACTGGGCGGCAACAACGCCGCCATCGTCACGCCCTCGGCCGACCTGGACCTCACGCTGCGCGGCATCGCCTTCGCGGCCATGGGCACGGCCGGCCAGCGCTGCACCACGCTGCGGCGCCTGTTCGTGCACGAGAGCGTGTACGACCAGCTGGTGCCCCAGCTCGTGAAGGTCTACGGCAACGTGCAGGTGGGCGACCCGCGCGAGGCCGGCACGCTGGTCGGTCCGCTGATCGACCGCGCGGCCTTCGACGGCATGCAGAAGGCCCTGAACGAAAGCCGCGAGACCGGCGCCACGGTGCACGGCGGCCAGCGCGTCGAGGGCATCGGCACGCCGGACGCGTTCTATGTGCGCCCGGCGTTGGTGGCGTTGAAGTCGCACGCCGGCCCGGTGCTGCGTGAGACCTTCGCGCCCATCCTCTATGTGGTGCGCTACAGCTCGCTCGACGAAGCCATCGAATGGCACAACGCGGTGGGCGCGGGCCTGTCGTCGTCGATCTTCACGCTCAATGTGCGCGAGGCCGAGCGCTTCATGTCCAGCGCGGGTTCGGACTGCGGCATCGCCAACGTCAACATCGGCCCGAGCGGTGCCGAGATCGGCGGCGCCTTCGGTGGCGAGAAGGAAACCGGCGGCGGGCGCGAAGCGGGCTCGGACTGCTGGAAGGCGTACATGCGCCGCGCCACCAACACCATCAATTACTCGACGGCACTTCCCCTTGCGCAGGGCGTGACCTTCGATATCGGCGACTGAACAACCCCGGTCCATGGTGCCTGCTGCGCGGCATTTCGCCGCAGCGGCCAGGCAGCGGCCGCACCTATCCCCCCAGAAAAACCACCAGGAGACAGCAAAGATGAAGATGCAACTGAAGACCCTCGCCACCGCCGCGCTGCTTGCGCTCGCCTTCGGCACCACCGCCACCGCGCAGCAGGCGCCCACGGGCGGCACGCTCGACAAGATCAAGGCGAGCGGCAAGGTCGTGCTCGGCGTGCGCGAAGCCTCGCCGCCCATGGCCTACATGCTGGGCGCGGGCGAGAAGTACGTGGGCTACCACGTCGAGCTCTGCGAGCGCGTGCTCAAGGACATCACGCCCAACGCCAAGCTCGAGTACATGGCCGTGACCGCGCAGAACACCATCCCGCTGGTGCAGAACGGCACGCTGGACATCGGCTGCGGCCCCACCACCAACAACACCGCGCGCCAGCAGCAGGTGGCCTTCGCGCTCACCACGTACGTGAGCGAAGTGCGCATGGCGACCAAGGTCGACTCGGGCATCACCACGCTCGACCAGCTCGCGGGCCGCAACGTGTCGGCCTCGACCGGCACCACCGCCGTGCAGCTGCTGCGCAAGCGCGAGCGCGCGCAGAACGTCTCGTACAACACCATGCTCGGCAAGGACCACCTGGAGAGCTTCCTGCTCATGGAGTCGGGCCGCGCCGATGCCTTCGTGCTCGACGACAACCTGCTCGCCGGCATCATCGCGAACTCGAAGAACCCCACGGCCTACCGCATCACCGGCGAGGCGCTGGGCTCCGAGCCGATCGCGCTGCTGTTCCGCAAGGACGACCCGGCCTTCAAGGCGGCGGTGGACGATTCGCTGCGCAAGCTCATGAAGAGCGGCGAGCTCGAGAAGATCTACACCAAGTGGTTCGTGGCCGCGATCCCGCCGAAGAACACCAGCCTCAACCTGCCGATGAGCCCCGCGCTCAAGCAGCTGATTCTCGAACCCAACGACAAGCCGCTGGAGACCTACGCCAAGTGACAGACGCCGCCGTGTTCTCGCCGGCGCAACGCGTGCGCGCCATCCACGTCTCGGAGATCCTTCGCATCACCGACCACGCGCAGGCGCTCAAGCGCGCCGGCCGCCCGGTGATCGTGCTGGGCGCGGGCGAGCCCGACTTCGACACGCCCGAGAACATCCGGCATGCGGCCTCGCAGGCCATTGCGCGCGGCGACACGCGCTACACGGTGCTCGACGGCAGCCCGGCGATGAAGGCGGCCGTGCAACTGAAGTTCAAGCGCGACAACGCGCTGGACTTCGCGCTCGACGAGATCAGCGTGAGCGCGGGTGCCAAGCAGGTGATCTTCAATGCGCTGATGGCGAGTTTGAACCCAGGCGACGAAGTGATCCTGCCCGCGCCGTACTGGACCTCGTACGCCGACATCGTGCAGATCTGCGGCGGCGTGCCGGTGTCGGTGGCGTGCGGCGAAGAGAACGGCTTTCGGCTGACCGCCGCGCAGCTGCAGGCGGCCATCACGCCGCGCACGCGCTGGCTGTTTCTCAACTCGCCGTCGAACCCGAGCGGTGCGGCCTACAGCGCGGCACAACTGAAGCCGATCACCGACCTGCTGCTCGACCATCCCCACGTCTGGGTGCTGGCGGACGACATCTACGAGCACATCCTTTATGACGGCCTCGCGTTCGCAACGCCGGTGGCGGTGGAGCCGCGCTTGCGCGAACGCACGTTGACGGTGAACGGCGTGTCGAAGGCCTATGCGATGACTGGTTGGCGTGTCGGCTACGGCGCGGGACCGCGCGCGTTGATCGCGGCGATGGCCGTGGTGCAGAGCCAGTCGACCTCGTGCCCGTCGTCGGTGAGCCAGGCTGCGGCGATCGAGGCGCTCACCGGGCCGCAGGGCATCGTGGCCGAGCGCTGCGCATCCTTTCAACAGCGCCGCGATGTCGTCGTGGCCGCGCTCAACCGCACGCCGGGCCTGCATTGCCGCGTGCCCGAGGGCGCCTTCTACACCTTCGCAAGCTGCGCGGGCGTGCTCGGCAAGCGCGCCCGCAGCGGCGCACTGCTGCAGACCGACAGCGACTTCTGCCGCTACCTGCTGCAGGATTTCGAGGTGGCGGTGGTGCCGGGCAGCGTCTTCGGGCTCGCACCGTATTTCCGCATCTCGTATGCGACGTCGATGGCGCAGCTCGAAGATGCGTGCGCGCGCATCGCCGCCGCCTGCGCCGCGCTCTCCTGACCTCTCCTCTTCATTCCACTGGAACCCTCATGACTTCCTCCCGCACCGGCGGCCAGATCCTGGTCGACCAGCTCATCACCCACGGCGTCAAGCAACTCTTCTGCGTGCCCGGCGAAAGCTTCCTGGCCGTGCTCGACGCGCTGCACGACGCATCGATCGACGTGACGGTGTGCCGGCAGGAAGGCGGCGCGGCGATGATGGCCGAGGCGCAGGGCAAGCTCACGGGCCAGCCCGGCATCTGCTTCGTCACGCGCGGCCCCGGCGCCACCAACGCGGCGGCGGGCGTGCACATCGCGCACCAGGACTCGACGCCGCTCCTGCTGTTCGTCGGCCAGGTCGCGCGCGACGCGATGGGCCGCGAGGCCTTCCAGGAGCTGGACTACGGCGCGGTCTTCGGCATGATGGCCAAGTGGGTCGTGCAGATCGACGATCCGGCGCGCGTGCCCGAGCTGGTGTCGCGCGCCTTCCATGTCGCGACCTCGGGCCGGCCCGGTCCGGTGGTGATCGCGCTGCCCGAAGACATGCTGACCGAAGCCGCCGTGGTGGCCGATGCGCTGCCGTATGCCGTCACCGAAACGCATCCGGGCGCGGCACAGATCGCCGAGCTGCAGCAGCGCCTGTCGCAGGCGCAGCGCCCCGTCGTCATCCTGGGCGGCAGCCGCTGGTCGGAAGCCGCGACGCAGCAGTTCGCGCAGTTCGCCGAGGCGCATGCGCTGCCCGTGTACTGCTCGTTCCGCCGCCAGATGCTGATGTCCGCCGAGCACCCCTGCTATGCGGGTGACCTGGGGCTCGGCGCCAACCCGCGCATGCTGGAACGCATCCGCAATGCGGACTTGGTGCTGCTGGTCGGCGGGCGTCTGTCGGAAGTGCCGTCGCAGGGCTATGAGCTGTTCGCGATCCCGCAGCCGAAGCAGGCGCTGGTGCATGTGCACGCCGATGCCGACGAGCTCGGCAAGCTCTATCGCCCGACGCAGGGCATCCACGCCACGCCGCAGGCGTTCGCCGAAGCGGTGTCCGCGTTGCGTCCGGCGTCACCGCCCGTGTGGCAGGCCGAGACGAAGACCGCGCGCGAAGACTTCCTGTGCTGGAGCGACCCGGCCGCGGTCCGCATTCCCGGCCCGCTGCAGATGGGCGAGGTCATGCAGCACCTGCGCGCGGTGCTGCCGGCCGACACCATCTTCTGCAACGGCGCGGGCAACTTCGCGACCTGGGTGCACCGCTTCTGGCCGTTCCGCGCGTTCGCGAGCCAACTCGCACCGACCAGCGGCTCGATGGGCTACGGCCTGCCCGCCGGCGTCGGCGCCAAGCGGCTGTGGCCCGAGCGCGAGGTGGTCGTGTTCGCAGGCGACGGCGATTTCATGATGCACGGCCAGGAGTTCGCGACCGCCGTGCAGTACGGGCTGCCGATCCTCGTGGTGCTGCTGGACAACGGCATGTACGGCACGATCCGCATGCACCAGGAAAAGCACTACCCCGGCCGCATCAGCGCCACGCAGCTGAAGAACCCCGACTTCCGCGGCTACGCCGAGGTGTTCGGCGGCCACGGCGAGCGCGTGACCACGACGGAAGAATTCGGCCCCGCACTGGCGCGTGCGCGTGCCAGCGGCAAGCCGGCGATCCTGCATTGCCTGCTGGACCCGGAGGCGATCACGCCCGCGAGCACGCTGGCGTCGATCCGCAAGGCGGCGCTGGCCGCGAACTGAGGCGCCGTCAGCGCAGGCCGCCGACGTAGCGCGGCGGCGGCGTGGGCGGCAGGCCGTCGGGCTGGCGCGCCGCCAGCCGCGCGGCGCGGGCCAGCGGCTCCATGGCCTGCTCGAGCCGCGTGGCGAGCTGGTCGAGTTCGTCGTCTTTCGTCTCGGCGGCGTGCTGGCGCGTCATGCGCACGATCTCGGCGGCGTACTCGGCGTTGGTGGCCATCCATTCGGTGTCGGTCACGCGTCCGTGCTTTCGCCGCAGTGCCACGTGAAGGCGGGCGGCGAGGGCGATGCGTTCGCTTTCGGACATGGAGGGCATGGCGGGGTCTCCGGCGTCGACGGGTCAAGCTCCCAGGTGTTCTTTATGTTGAGCAAGATCGAGGCCCACCAGTTCGCTCTCGGGGTCGACGCGCAATCCGACCAGCACATGCACGAGGAACAAGACGATGGCCGTGCCCGCCGCGCTGTAGATCGCCACGCTGGCGACCGCGATCGCCTGCGTCAGCACATTGCCCGCCGCGCCCGAGATGCGCGGGTCGGCGAACACGCCCGTGAGCAGCGCGCCCACGATGCCGCCGATGCCGTGCACGCCGAACACGTCGAGCGAGTCGTCCGCACCGAGCAGGTGCTTCAGGCCCGTGGCGCCCCAGTAGCAGGCCAGCCCGGCGATGGCGCCGATGGCCAGCGCCGACAGCGGCGTGACGAAGCCGGCCGCCGGCGTGATCGCCACCAGCCCCGCCACGAGGCCCGAGCACAGGCCCAGCAGCGAGGGGCTGCGGCGCACGATCCATTCGCCGATCATCCAGCTCATGGCGCCAGCCGCCGCCGCGATGTGCGTGACCAGCATGGCCAGGCCGGCGCGCCCGTCGGCCGCCACCGCCGAGCCGGCATTGAAGCCGAACCAGCCCACCCACAGCAGGCCCGCGCCCGTCATGGTGAGCGCCAGGCTGTAGGGCTCGAAGGCCTCGCGCCCGTAGCCCCGGCGCGGCCCGAGCGCATAGGCGCACACCAGCCCCGCGATGCCCGCGTTGACGTGCACCACCGAGCCGCCCGCGAAGTCGAGCGCACCCATCTGCGCGAGCCAGCCGCCCGGCTCCCACACCCAGTGCGCGACCGGTGCGTACACGAGCAGGCTCCACAGCAGCGCGAACCACAGCAGCGCCGAGAAGCGCATGCGCTCGACAAAGGCGCCGAGCACCAGCGCGGTGGTGATGATCGCGAAACTCAGCTGGAACATGGCGTAGACCGATTCCGGCACGTTCGGCGCCACGTGGCTCACGGCCACTTGGCCGGCCTCCTTCAGGTACTCGAAGCCCGAGAAGCCGATGCGCGAGAGCTTGCCCAGCCAGGGCCAGCCGGGCGTGAAGGCCAGCGAGTAGCCGAGCGCGAACCAGGTCAGCGAGACCACGGCGGCGATCGCCACCACCCCGGCCATGGTGGCCAGCACGTTCTTGCGCCGCACCATGCCGGCATAGAAGAGCGCGATGCCGGGCAGGGTCATCAGCAGCACCAGCGCGGTCGAGGTCATCATCCAGGCGGTGTCGGCCGCGTTCAGGGAGGCTTGGGGTGCCAGCAGGGCCATGACCGTTTCTTCTTGGAGTGGTGGACAAGAGGCCTGTGTGCACGAGTCATGCCATCTTGTTAACTGCCTGAAACACTTTGGTTTCCCAACCGGGGGGTCGAAGTAACACGAAGCGGGTAATTCCTAATGCACCGGGCGGGTGCGCGCTTGCACAATCTGCGCACTCGCGACGGGCCCTGCTCGTACTGCCGAGGGTCCGAGGAGACAAGCTTCCGATCGATCAACAAGAACATTCTTCAAAGGCTCCGCACGAGATGCCTGTCTGATATTTGAAAAGCGCCGCTGGTCGGCGCTTTTTTTTGCCTGTTCGCAGCGCAAATGCGGGCGCTTTCTTCCAAGCCAAACAAGCCTCCTGGCCAGCCGGTACCGGCCACCACAGCTATCGTTTCGATAGCGATTCCGGTGAGACAATCGCCCGCATGGAAATGCTGGTGGTCACGGGCGCCTCACTGCTCGCGGGTTTTATCGATGCGATCGTGGGCGGCGGCGGGTTGATCCTGGTGCCGGCCCTCTTTGCGGTGTTTCCGGGCGCGCCGCCGGCCACGCTGCTGGGCACCAACAAGAGCGCGTCCATCTGGGGCACGGCGGCCTCGGCGGCCCAGTTCAGCCAGCGGGTGCAGATGCGCTGGGGCGCCATGTGGCCGGCTGCGCTGCTGGGCTTCGGCGGTTCGATGCTCGGCGCCTGGACCGTCACGGTCTTCCCGGGCGACTTCCTGCGCCGGGCACTGCCGGTCATCCTGCTGGGCGTGCTGATCTACACGCTGGCGCGCAAGGACATGGGTCGGCTGCACGCGCCGCGCTTCAGCGGCCGTGCCGAGACGCTGGCGGCCAGCACCATCGGCCTGACCATCGGTTTCTACGACGGTTTCTTCGGGCCGGGCACGGGCAGCTTCCTGGTGTTCCTGTTCGTGCGCTGGATGGGCTACGACTTCCTCAACGCCTCGGCCTCGGCCAAGGTCATCAACACGCTGACCAACGCCGCCGCGCTGATCCTGCTGGCCGCCAAGGGCCACGTCTGGTGGCACTACGGGCTGGTGATGGCCGTGGCCAACGTGGCCGGCAGCCTGGTCGGTACGCGCGTGGCACTGAAGCACGGGGCGGGCTTCGTGCGGATCGTGTTCATCGTGGTGGTGAGTGCACTGATCCTGAAGACGGCTTACGACGCGTTCCTGAAATAAAAAAAGCCCCTGGCATCTGGCCAGGGGCTTTTTTTCGGGGCGCCGAGGTCAGTCTTCGACGAACGCTTCTTCGCGCTTCGCCTTGATCGCCGGCAGCAGCACGATGGCCAGCAGCAGCGCCGCAGCGATCAGCAGGCCCGCCGACAGCGGCCGCGTCACGAACACGCTCCACGCGCCGCGCGACAGCAGCAGCGCGCGCCGCAGGTTCTCTTCCATCATCGGCCCCAGGATGAAGCCCAGCAGCAGCGGGGCCGGCTCGGTGCGCAGCTTCAGGAACAGGTAGCCGATGAAGCCGAAGATCGCCACCATCCACACGTCGAAGGTGTTGTTGTTGGTCGAGTACACGCCGATCGCGCAGAACAGCACGATCGCCGGGAACAGGAACTTGTAGGGCACCGTCAGCAGCTTGATCCACATGCCGATCAGCGGCAGGTTCAGGATGATCAGCATCGCGTTGCCGATCCACATCGAGGCGATCAGGCCCCAGAACAGCTCGGGGTTGCTGGTCATCACCTGCGGGCCGGGCTGGATGTTGTGGATCGTCATCGCGCCCACCATCAGCGCCATCACGGCGTTGGGCGGGATGCCCAGCGTCAAGAGCGGAATGAAGGAGGTCTGCGCGCCGGCGTTGTTGGCCGACTCGGGCGAGGCCACGCCGCGGATGTTGCCCTTGCCGAAGGGCACTTCGCCCGGGCGCATCTTGATCTTCTTCTCCAGCGCGTAGGCCGCAAAGGCCGCCAGCAGCGCGCCGCCGCCGGGCAGGATGCCCAGGGCCGAGCCCAGCGCCGTGCCGCGCAGCACGGCGGGCGTCATGCGCTTGAAGTCGTCCTTGGTGGGCCACAGGCCCTTGACCTTGTGCGTGAACACCTCGCGCTCGTCATCGGGCTGCGAGAGGTTGCCGATGATTTCGCCGTAGCCGAACACGCCCATGGCGATCACCACGAAGCCGATGCCGTCGGTGAGCTCGGGAATGTCGAAGCTGAAGCGCGCGACGCCCGAGTTCACGTCGGTGCCCACGATGCCCAGCAGCAGGCCCAGCACGATCATCGCCACCGCCTTGAGCAGCGAGCCCGAGGCCAGCACCACCGCGCCGATCAGGCCCAGCACCATCAGCGAGAAGTACTCGGCGGGGCCGAACTTGAAGGCCAGCTCGGTCAGCGGGGGCGCGAAAGCCGCAAGAATCAAAGTGCCGACACAGCCCGCGAAGAACGAGCCCAGGCCCGCCGCGGCCAGCGCGGGGCCTGCGCGGCCCTGCCTTGCCATCTGGTAGCCGTCGATACAGGTGACCACCGAGGACGACTCCCCGGGCAGGTTCACCAGGATGGCCGTGGTCGAGCCGCCGTACTGGGCGCCGTAGTAGATGCCGGCCAGCATGATCAACGCCGACACGGGCGGCAGCGCGTACGTGGCGGGCAGCAGCATCGCGATGGTCGCGACGGGGCCGATGCCCGGCAGCACGCCGATCAGCGTGCCCAGGATGCAGCCGACCAGGCAGTACAGCAGGTTGGTGAAGGTGAAGGCGACGCCGAAGCCGGTCGCCAGGTTGTGGAACAGTTCCATGGCGGTGTGCTCCTCAGCCCGAAATGAAGGTGGGCCAGACCTGGATCTGGAGCTTGAGCGCCCAGATGAAGGCCACATAGCTGCCGGCCGCCAGGATGGTGGAGAGCACCAGCACGTCGCGCAGCTTGAAGTGCTCGCCGGCCATGCTCGAGATGATCGTCAGCGCGTAGATCGCGATGATCATGCCCATCGCCGGCAGCCCGACGCTGGGCAGGCCGCCCAGCAGCACGCCGAAGGCCAGGTTGGCGCCGAGCACGAAGGCCAGCGGCTTCCAGGCCCATTTGCCGATCTTGTCGCCGTCGGCGCTCTCGACCACCATGGCCTGGAACATGATCAGCGCGCCCAGCAGCGCCAGCAGGATGCCCAGCATCAGCGGAAAGTACCCTGGCCCCATGCGGGCGCCGTCGCCGATGGTGTAGGTGGTGGCGCCGATGGCGAACGCGCCACCGACGGCGGCGAACATGACTCCTGAGAAGAAGTCCGCCTGTCTCTTGATTTTCATTGTCTCGACCCTCTGTTTTCGAAGGGACGAGGGTCGTCGCCGGCGGCTGACCATAGGCTGACCACCACGGTACGCACTAATGCTTACAGGGTTAGCACTGGCTCTCCCCCAGGCTTCGCGCACTTCGTGTCGCTACGCCAACCCCCTCCGGGGGCAACACCAGCGGCCCGGCAAAGCCGGTTCCGCGGTGTTCCACGAAGGGGCAGGGATCGTGTGGGGGCCGGAAACGAAAAAAGCTCCCGAAGGAGCTTTTTATTCATTCAGAGCGCCGGGGCGCTCATGAGTGTGTGGGGGAGGGCTTAGTAGCCGCCGCGGCCACCGCCGCCGCCGCCGTAACCACCGCCGCCGCCACCGCTGCGGCCACCACCGCCGCCGCCGTAACCGCCGCCGCCGCCACCACCGTAGCCGCCGCCGCCACCACCGCCGTAGCCGCCACCACCGCCGGTGCGGGGGGGACGTGCTTCCATCGGACGGGCTTCGTTCACCGTCAGGGCGCGGCCCTGCAGCGATGCGCCGTTCATGCCTTCGACTGCAGCGAGTGCTTCAGCGTCGGTGCCCATTTCGACAAAGCCGAAGCCCTTCGAACGGCCGGTGTCACGTTCCATCATGACCTTGGCGCTGACGATCGAACCGAATTCGCCGAAAGCTTGTTCCAGGTCGTTGTCACGCACGGAGTAGGCGAGGTTGCCCACGTAAAGTTTCTTGCCCATGGAGGGACTCCTAATTCAAACCAAAAAAACACAAAGCGATGGAGTCCCAGAATCACAACAAACTAATGCGCTGTGGCGCGAAACTGACCGATCACCAAATTACGTGCACGGGAGCCGAGGCTCGCAGACACGTGAGCCGGATTATCCGGCCCGATTTCCTAAAAAAGGGGGGAAATCTTGTGTTATCGAGAAACATTCCGACCCGACGGGCGGTTTCGCAACGGTTTGAGCAGGTCGGACAGGCCGTTGTGGTCTATTTCATGCATCAAAGCGAGCAGCCGGCCAATTTCTCCCGCGGGAAAACCCTCGCGCGCGAACCAGGTCAGGTAATTTCCGGGCAAATCGGCGATCAGCGTGCCCTTGTGCTTGCCAAAAGGCATTTGGAGCGTCACCAGGCGCTGCAGGTCTTCGGGGTTCATGCGCTGTTCAGCCGCCCGCGCGCTTGACCGTGTGGCCCTGCTTCACGAGGGCGGCGATGACCACCTCGCGGTGATCGCCCTGGATCTCCACGGTGCCGTCCTTCACCGTGCCGCCCGTGCCGCAGGCCGCTTTCAGCTGCTTGCCCACGGCCGCCAGCGCCGCCGCGTCGAGCGGCAGGCCCTTGACCACGGTCACGCCCTTGCCCTTTCGGCCCTTGGTCTCGTGCGATACGCGGACAATGCCGTCCGTGGCCGCCGTGCGGGCCTTCGCGAGTTCCTTGCAGCGGCATTGCGCCATCGGGGCGCCGCAGTCGGGGCACATGCGCCCGCCCGCCTCGGTGGAGTACACCAGCGTGCTGCCGGTGCGGCTGTTCTTCATCGTTCCCATTCGATCCGTCTTTCTTTCGATCTCTCTTTTTTTCCCGGTGCCCGTTCCATGCCATTCGATACCCTGGGCCTGACCCCCGCACTCGCGCAAGCGGCCGCCGCGAGCGGCTTTGCCGCGCCGACCGCCATCCAGGCGGCGGCCATCCCTGCCATTTTGCAGGGCCGCGACCTGCGGGGCTCGGCACAGACCGGCTCCGGCAAGACGGCCGCATTTTCCCTGCCGCTGCTGCAGCGCCTGGCCGCCGAGCCGGCCTCGTCGGCGTCGCGCCGCCTGCGCGCGCTGGTGCTCGTGCCCACGCGCGAACTCGCGGCCCAGGTCGGCGAGACGCTGGAAGACTTCGCACGGCACCTGCCCGAGCGCCTGAAAATCGTCGTCGCGGTCGGCGGCGTCTCGATCAACCCGCAGATGATGCGGCTGCGCGGCGGCGCCGACATCGTGGTCGCCACGCCCGGCCGGCTGCTCGACCTGGTCGAACACAACGCGCTCGCGCTCGACGCCGTGTCGACGCTCGTGCTCGACGAGGCCGACCGCCTGTTCGACCTGGGCTTTGCCGAGGAGCTGCAGCGCATCCTGGCGCTGCTGCCGGCGCGGCGCCAGAACCTGCTCTTTTCGGCCACCTTCCCGATCGCCATCCAGGCGCTGGCCGACGACATGCTGCACGACCCGGCGCTGGTCGACGTGCAGGGCGAGCCCGGCACCCGGCCCGACATCGTGCAGCGCGCCATCGAGGTCGACGCCGCGCGCCGCACCCAGCTGCTGCGCCAGTTGCTGAAGGACAACGAAGGCACCTGGGACCGCGTGCTGGTGTTCGTCGCCACCCAGCACGCCGCGCAGACCGTGGCCGAGAAGCTGTACCGCAACGGCATCTACGCCGTGCCCTTTCACGGCGACATCGCGCAGGGCACGCGCCGCGACATCCTGGCGCAGTTCAAGCAGAGCCGCTGGGACGTGGTGATCGCCACCGACCTGGCGGCGCGCGGCCTGGACATCGCGCAGCTGCCCGTGGTCATCAACTACGACCTGCCGCGTTCGCCGACCGACTACATCCACCGCATCGGCCGCACCGGCCGCGCGGGCGCGAGCGGGCTGGCGATCAGCTTCGTGAGCCCCACCACCGAGGCGCACTTCCGCCTGATCGAGAAGCGCCAGGGCCAGCGCGTGCCGCGCGAGCGCATCGCGGGCTTCGAGCCGACCGAGACGGCGCCGGTGGTGGTCGACACCTCGGGCAACGGCGGCATCAAGGGCGCGCGGCCGAGCAAGAAGGACAAGCTGCGCGCGGCGACCGCGCTGGCCGCACAGGCGGGCGGTGGGGAAGACGCGGACTGACGCGCGTCAGGCGTCTGCCGGCATGCAAGGAGGCCGGCGGGTGCTTCGAACGGTTTTCCGCTTTCGTGCGTTGCGCGCTACGCGTGCTGCTTGCCGAGAAAGCTCGTGATGAGGTCCACCGGCAGCGGAAACACGATGGTCGTGTTCTTGTCCGCGCCGATCACCGTGAGCGTTTCCAGGTAGCGCAACTGGATCGCCTGAGGTTCCTGCGCCAACACGCGCGCGGCCTGGAACAGCTTCTCGGACGCCTGCAGCTCGCCTTCGGCATGGATCACCTTGGCGCGGCGTTCGCGTTCCGCCTCGGCCTGCCGTGCGATGGCGCGGATCATGGATTCGGTGAGGTCGATCTGCTTGATCTCGACGTTCGACACCTTGATGCCCCATGAGGCCGTCTGCACGTCCAGCGATTCGCGCACATCCAGGTTGAGCTTCTCGCGCTCGGCCAGCATGTCGTCCAGCTGGTGCTTGCCGAGCACCGAGCGCAGCGTGGTCTGGGCCAGCTGGCTGGTCGCGTTGAAGAAGTCCTTGACCTCGATGATGGCCTTGGCCGCATCGACGATGCGGAAGTAGACGACCGCGCTGACCTTCACCGACACGTTGTCGCGCGAGATCACGTCCTGCGTCGGCACTTCGAGCACCACGGTGCGCAGGTCGACGCGCACCACCTGCTGGATGGCCGGGATCACGAACACCAGTCCGGGCCCTGCCACCTTCGAGAAGCGCCCCAGGGTGAACACGATGCCGCGCTCGTACTCCCGGAAGATCCATATCGCCGAAAAGAGCAGCGCCGCCAGCAGGACCAGAACGACGGCGCCGATGCCGTAAGTGAAAGAGAGCATGGTGATCTCCCGCGACTCAGCAAAGGTGCTGAACGGTTGGACACCTGCTGCGCAGCGGCGTTCCGGCCGGGCCGGAATAAAGCTCGGTGCCGCCGCTACAGCCACCCGAGCTGCCGCGCCGCCAGCTCCTTCATGATCTCCTCGGCCCCGCCGCCGATCATCATCACCTTGACCTCGCGGTAGATGCGCTCGCTCACGGTGCCGCGCATGAAGCCCATGCCGCCGAGGATCTGCACGGCCTGGTCGGCGCAGAACTGCATGGTCTGCGTGGCGTGGTTCTTGAGCAGGCAGACCTGCGCCACCCACTCGGGGGCGTTGATGCGGCCCGCGGCCTCGTGCGCGTCGCCCTCGGCGGACACGGCCTCGAGCCAGGCCTCGGTCGAGGCGATGCGCATCTGCATGTCGACCAGCTTGTGGCGCACCGCCTGGTGCTCGATGAGCGCGGCGCCGAAGGTCTTGCGCTCGCGCGACCAGGCCAGCGCCTCGTCGAGGCAGGCCTGCGCGAAGCCCAGCGCGCCGGCCGCGAGCCCGACGCGCTCGCCGTTGAAGTTGCCCATGACCATGCGGAACCCGCCGCCTTCTTCGCCGAGCAGGTAGCGCGCGGGCACGCGCACGTGGTCGAAGTGCAGCGTGGCAGTGTCGGAGCACAGCCAGCCCATCTTCGCGAGTCGCGTGCGCGAGAGGCCGGGCGCGTCGCCCGGCACCAGCAGCATCGAGAGCCCGCCCGCGCCGCGGCCTTCGCCGGTGCGCACGGCCACGGTGATCCAGTCGGCGCGCATGCCCGAGGTGATGAAGGTCTTCTCGCCGTTGAGCACGTAGTGATCGCCGTCGCGCTTGGCCGTCGTGCGCACCGCGGCCACGTCGGAGCCGCCGCCGGGTTCGGTGATCGCAAGCGCGGCGATCTTCTCGCCGCGCAGCACCGCGGGCACGACCTCGTGGCGCACGGCGTCGCTCGCATGCAGCACCACGGGCGGCAGGCCGATGTTGTGCGAGAACAGGCTCGCGAGCACGCCGCCGCTCTGGCCGTGGCGCGCGAGCGCGACCCACGCGGGCAGCTTCAGCGCATAGGAGGCGGGCGTGCCGCCGAGTGCTTCCGGGTAGCCCAGGCCCAGCAGGCCCAGCTCGGCCGCGCGGGCGTACAGCGCGCGCGGGAATTCGCCGGCCTCGTCCCAGGCCTGCACGTTCGGTGCGATCTCGGTCTGGGCGAAGCGGCGCACCGTGTCGGCGAGCGCCGCACGGTCGGCCAGCAGTTCCGCGTCCATGGCGCTCAGCCGCGCGGTGGGCGCTTGGCGATGCCCATGGTCTTGGCGAGGATGCCGAGCATCACTTCGTCGGCACCGCCGCCGATCGAGCCCAGGCGGCCGTCGCGGTACAGGCGCGACACGCGGTTCTCCAGCGTGAAGCCCATGCCGCCCCAGAACTGCAGGCAGGTGTCGGCCACCTGGCGCGTGAGGCGGCCGGTCTTGAGCTTGGCCATCGACGCGAGCTCGAGCACGTCCTCGCCCTTCACGTGCAGGTCGCAGGCGCGGTAGGTGAGGGCGCGCAGCGCCTCCACTTCGGTCTTCAGTTCGGCCAGCTTGAACTGCACCCACTGCTGGTCGGCCAGCGTGGCGCCGAACATCTGGCGCTGCTGCGCCCATTCGATGGTCTGCGTGATGCAGTCGTCCATCGGCGCGAGCGAGCTGGCCGCGCACCACAGCCGCTCTTCCTGGAACTGCTGCATCTGGTAGACGAAGCCCTGGCCCTCCTCGCCGATGCGGTAGCGCTGCGGCACGCGCACGTTGTCGAAGTAGATGAGGCCGGTGTCGCTCGAGTCCATGCCGATCTTGCGGATCTTCTTGGCCTTCTCGATGCCGGGCAGGTTCATCGGCACCATCACGAGCGACTTGTTGCGGTGCACCGGGCCCTCGCTGGTGTTGACCAGCATGCACATCCAGTCGGCCTGCAGGCTGTTGGTGATCCACATCTTCTGGCCGGTGATGAGGTAGTCGTCGCCGTCCTTCTTCGCGTAGGTCTTCAGGCCCGCCACGTCGCTGCCCGCGCCGGGCTCGCTCACGCCGATGCAGCCGACCGTGTCGCCGGCGATGGCGGGCACCAGGAACTCGCGGCGCAACTCGTCGCTGCCGAAGCGTGCGAGCGCGGGCGTGCACATGTCGGTCTGCACGCCGATGGCCATCGGCACGCCGCCGCAGCTGATGTGGCCCAGCCCTTCGGCGAAGGCCATCGCAAACGAGTAGTCGAGCCCGGCGCCGCCGAAGGCCTCGGGCTTGTTCAGGCCCAGCAGGCCGAGGTTGCCGAGCTTCTTGAAGACCTCGTGCGCGGGAAAGATCTCGGCCTCTTCCCATTCGTCGACGTGGGGGTTGATCTCCTCGTCGATGAACCGGCGCAGGGTGTTCTGCATCTCGAGGTGTTCATGGGTGTACTGCATGGCGGGTCTCCGTTCGTTCGTTCGCTCGTTACTTGTCCTGGAACACGCGCGGTGTCTGCGCGAGGTGAAAGCCGTCGTAGGGCCGCACCGCGGGGCGTTGCTGCGCCTGCGCGTCGGGAAGTTCCATCGGCCAGCCCATGCGCGCCTGCGGGCGCGCGCCGTCCACGCGCAGCACGGTGCCGCTGATGAAGGCGGCGGCCGGGCCCAGCAGGAAGGCGATGGCGGCGGAGGTCTCGGCCTCGTTGCCGAAGCGGCCCGCGGGCACGGTCTTGCGCATGGCGCGCAGCATGTCGCCGGCCTCGGGCGGGTAGTGGTCCATGCCGCTGGAGGCGATGTAGCCCGGCGCCACGGCGTTCACGCGCACGCCGCTCACGGCCCATTCGGCGGCGGCGGTCTCGGTGAAGCTCACCATGCCGGCGCGCGCGGCGCCGCTGTGGCCCATGTTCGGCATCGACCCCCAGATGTCGGCCACGATGTTGACGATGGCGCCGCCGTTCGCCTGCATGCTCTGCAGGTAGCACTCGCGCGCCACCAGGAAGCCGCCCGTGAGGTTGGTGTGGATCACCGCCTCCCAGCCCTTGGCCGAGATGGCGGCCAGCGGCGTGATGTACTGGCCGCCCGCGTTGTTGACCAGCCCGTCGATGCGCCCGTGCGCCGCGACGATGGCCTTCACGGCCTCGCGCACGGCCTCTTCCTGGCGGATGTCGAAGGCCTGCGTGCTGGCGTTGCCGCCGGCCGCTTCGATCTCGGCGCGCACCGCGTCGAGCTTCTCGGGCTTGCGGCCCACCAGCACCACGTGGGCGCCGAGCGAGGCCAGTTCGTGCGCGGTGCAGCGGCCGATGCCCGAGCCGCCGCCGGTGACGACGATGCATTGCCCGGCGAACAGGCCGGGCGCGAAGACGGAGCGGTAGTGGGATGCGTTCATTCGATGGGTTCTCGGCAAAAGGGGGAGCCGTCAGGCCTCGGCGATCTCGGCCACGATGTGGCGCGCAGCCACCTGCGCGCCCACGGCCACATGCAGCGCCGCGACGCGGCCTGCACGGGGTGCGCAATGCACGTGTTCCATCTTCATGGCTTCGAGCGTGACCAGTGGCTGGCCGGCGGCGACGGTGTCGCCCTCGGCGGCGAGCAGCGCGACCACGCGGCCGTTCATCGAGGCGCGCAGCAGGCCGTCGCCGCCGCCCGTGTCGGCGCGCGGAACGGCCACGTGCGTGAGGTCGTCGAGCTGGAAGGCGCGGCCGTCGAAATGGAAGTCCACGCGTTCGGAACGCCGCACGACCCGCGCCTGCGCGGCCACGCCGCCGCAGGCGAAGCGCAGCAGGCCGTCGTCCGACAGCGCCAGCAAGGCGAGCGACACGGGCGCGGCGTCGTCCAGCACGACCTCGAAATGCGCCGCGCCGCGCGGCGTCACGCGCGCCGTGTGCACGGCGCCGTCGAGCGCAAAGCGCAAGGCGTTGGGCAGCGTGTGCGCCAGCGGCGAGGGCCAGCCGCGTGCGCCGGTCTGCAGCAGCAGGGCCGCGAGCAGGGCGGCGCGCGTGTCGCTCGCGGTGTCGGTGGCCAGCAGCGCATCGAGGTGGTCGCCGATGAAGGCGGTGGTCGCTCCGCCGCTCGCGAACACCGGGTGCGCGAGCGCGCGCTGCAGCAATGCCTGGTTGGTCGGCAGGCCCAGTGCGATGGTGTCGCGCAGGCCCGCCAGCAGCCGCTGTCGCGCTTCGTCGCGCGTGCGGCCCGACGCGATGAGCTTGGCGATCATCGAATCGTAGAAGGGCGGCACTTCGGCGCCGTCGCGCAATGCGTGTTCGGTGCGCAGAGCCGGTGACGTGCGCCATGCGCTCAGCGTGCCGCTTTGCGGCAGGAAGCCCTGCTGCGGGTCTTCGGCGCACAGCCGCACTTCGATCGCGTGGCCGGTGATGCGCACGTCGTCCTGCGTGAGCGGCAGCGGCTCGCCGGCGGCCACGCGCAGCTGCAGTTCGACGAGGTCCAGGCCCGTCACCGCTTCGGTCACAGGGTGCTCCACCTGCAGCCGCGTGTTCATCTCCATGAACCAGTACTGGCCCTGCGCGTCGAGCAGAAACTCCAGCGTGCCCGCTCCCTCGTAGGCGATGGCCTTGGCGGCGGCCACGGCGGTGGCGCCCATGCGTGCGCGCAGCGCGGCGTCGACGGCCGGCGAGGGCGCTTCCTCGATCACCTTCTGGTGGCGCCGCTGCACCGAACAGTCGCGCTCGCCGAGGTGGATCGCGTGGCCGTGGCGGTCGGCAAACACTTGGATCTCGATGTGGCGCGGCGCGACGATGGCGCGCTCCAGGATCACGGTGGCGTCGCCGAAGGCATGCAGCGCCTCGGACTGCGCGCTCTGCAGTTGCTCGGCGAAGGCGCCGGCCGCGGTCACGAGCCGCATGCCGCGCCCGCCGCCGCCGGCCGTGGCCTTGATCATCACGGGCCAGCCGATGCGCTCGGCCTCGGCGGCCAGCGTGGCGGTGCGCTGGTCTTCGCCCTGGTAGCCGGGAATGCAGGGCACGCCGGCCGCCTGCATGAGCCGCTTGGCGCCGGCCTTGTCGCCCATCGCGACGATGGCCTCGGGCGATGGCCCGATGAAGACCAGCCCTGCGTCGCGGCAGGCCTGCGCGAAGGCCGCGTTCTCGGCGAGGAAGCCGTAGCCCGGGTGCACCGCGTCGGCGCCACTGGCACGGGCCGCGGCAACGATCGCGTCGATGTTCAGGTAGCTCTGCGCGGGCAGCGGCTCGCCGATGCACACGGCCTCGTCGGCCTGGCGCACGTGCTCGGCGTCTGCGTCGGCGCGCGAGTACACCGCGACCGCGCGGTAGCCCATGGCGCGCGCGGTGCGCATCACGCGCACGGCGATCTCGCCGCGGTTGGCGATCAGGATTTTTTGAAATTCGCTCATGGCCGTGCCACCGAAAACTGCATGGGTTGCGGGGCGCGTGCCTCGGCGTCGCGGCAGATCGACAGCGCCTCGGCGAGCACGGCGCGCGTGTCGCGCGGGTCGATCACGCCGTCGTCCAGCAGCAGCGCGCTGGTGGTGAAGACGCTCATCTGGCGTTCGAAGCGCTCGACGATCTGGCGCTGCATCGCGTCGATCTTGTCGCGGTCGACGGCACCCTTGCGGGCCATGCCGGCCTCCATCACGATGGCCATGGTCTGCGCCGCCTGCTCGCCGCCCATCACGGCGGTGCGCGCGTTGGGCCAGCTGAAGCAGAAGCGCGGCGCGAAGCCGCGCCCGCACATGCCGTAGTTGCCCGCGCCGTACGAGGCGCCGCAATGCAGCGTGATCTGCGGCACGTTGGCGCTGGTCACGGCCTGGATCATCTTGGCGCCGTGCTTGATGATGCCGGCCTCCTCGTGCGCGCGGCCCACCATGTAGCCCGTGATGTTCTGCAGGTAGACGATGGGCGTGCGCGACTGGCAGCAGGCCTGGATGAAGTGCGTGGCCTTGGTGGCGCCGTCGGAGTCGATCGGGCCGTTGTTGGTGATGATGCCCACCGCATGCCCTTCGAGGCGGATGTGGCCGCAGACGGTGGCGCTGCCGTAGTGCTCACTGAAGGCCAGGAACTCCGAGCCGTCGGCGATGCGCGCGATGACCTCGCGCATGTCTACCGGCCGGCGGCCGTCGGCGGGCATGAGGCCCATCAGCTCCTCGGCGTCGTGGCGCGGCGGTGCGAAGGTGCGCGGCGCCTCGTCGCGCGCCCAGTCGATGCCGCCGAGGATGGCGCGCGCGATGCGCAGCGCGTCGCGGTCGTCCTCGGCCAGGTAGTCGCCCAGGCCCGAGATGTGGGTGTGCATGACGGCGCCGCCCAGTTCTTCCTCGGTGGCGATCTCGCCGGTGGCGGCCTTCAGCAGCGGCGGCCCGGCCAGGAAGGCCCGCGTGCGGTCGCGCACCATCACGATGTAGTCCGACAGGCCCGTCTGGTAGGCGCCACCCGCGGTCGACGAGCCGTGCGTCACCGTCACGACTGGCAGCCCCGCGGCCGAGAGCCGCGCGAGGTTGCGGAAGATGTTGCCGCCGCGCACGAAGTCCTGCACGCGGTACTGCATGAGGTTGGCACCGGCGCTTTCCACCAGCTGGATGAAGGGCAGCTTGTTCTCCAGCGCGATCTCGTGCAGCCGCAGCTGTTTGTCCAGACCCATGGGCTGCAGCGCGCCGGCGTCGATGCCGGAGTCGGAGGCGCTGATCATGCAGCGCACGCCGGCCACGCGCCCGATGCCGGCGATCAGGCCGCCGCCGGGCACGCTCTTGGCGAGGTCGGGGTTGTCCTGGCCCAGGCCCGCCAGCGTGGCCAGCGGCAGGAAGGGCGCGCCGGTGTCCAGCAGCAGCGCGAGGCGTTCGCGCGGCAGCAGCTGGCCGCGCTTGGCGAAGCGCTCGGCCGAGGCGCTGGAGGCGGCCACGGCGCGGGCTTCGTGGGACCGGACCTGCGCCAGCAGCGAGAGCATGCTGGCGCGGTTGGCCTGGTAGGTGTCTGCGGCCGTCTGCAGCCGGGATTCGAGAAAGGGCATGGGGGTCTGTGCGAAGCGCAACGTGTCGTTCGCACAGACTGTAGGAGGCGGGCCCCCGGCCCGCTTGCGCCAACTAGCTGGGGCGCACGCGCTGCTGTGCAGCCGGGGCCGCATCGAGGCTGCTGCCCGTGACCACCCAGTAGATGAAGATCAGCACCGCGCCGGCCGTGCCGAACACCGTGAGGCCCATGTAGCTGCCGCCCAGGGAGAGCGCGTCGATCGGGGCGGCCGCCGTGCAGATCATGCTGGCCGCGTTCATGCCCACGTAGTGCATGGTGCACACCGCCACGCCCATCACGGCGGCGGCGGCCACCTGGTGGGTCAGCTTGCGCAGGTTGAAGGCCAGCCACAGCGCCGCGGCGGCGGCCGTGATGGCGATGACCACCGACAGCGCGACCATGCCGGCGTCGAAGCTCATCGTGGCCCGCATGTTCATCGCGAACATGCCCATGTAGTGCATCACGCACACGCCCAGGCCCGCCAGCAGGCTGCCGGCCAGCCAGCCGGAGCGGCTGAATTTCTTTCGCCCGCCCGCCAGGTACAGCGCAATGCCCGAGATCAGGATGGCCGCCACCAGCGACACGATGGTCAGCGGCATGTTGTACGAAATGCCGAAGGGCAGCCGGTAGGCCAGCATGCCGATGAAGTGCATCGACCAGATGCCGATGCCGCCCAGCGCCACCGCGGCGCAGGCCACGATGGCCAGGTTGGGCTTGCCGTCGGCGCCGACCATGCGCCCGGCACAGATCAGGGCCACCAGCGAGCCGAAGAAGGAAATGACGAACGACAGTGCAACCAGCCCCAGGGAATATTCGGGCGATAGCACCTGGCCTACGACGAGCGGAGTCATGCGATGTCCCTTCGGAAAGAGCGCTTCGCAGACCTCCGACTGCCCTATGCGATCGGCACGCTGCGAAGCGTCCCGGCCAGTTTGTAATATGTGTTTATAAAAGTAAACAGGAATTTGTACTAATTGTTACCCTGCATGACAGGCCGAATTCGATAGATCGAATTGTTCTTGTCGGCCGAGACGTAGACCGTGCCGTCGCGCCCCACGGCCACGCCCGTCACCACGTAGGGCGGCGGCAGGCCGGGCCCGGGCGCCAGGCCGATGGGCAGGTTGTCGGCGACGGTGCGGCGGGTGCCGGTGGCCGGGTCGATCTCGACCAGCCGGCGCGCCGCGCTCTCGGCCACGATGAAGCTGCCCCACGGCGTCTGGGCCAGGCCCTCGGGCAGCGCCAGCCCGTCGGCCACGGTGCGCAGCGGCGCGCTGGCGTCCAGCGGAATGCGCAGCAGCTTGCCGGCCGCCTCGGTCACGTAGAGCGCGCCGTCCTGGCCGACCACCAGTTGCACCGGGCCGTTCAGGCCGCTAGCCAGCACTGACTTCTCTGCAAACTTCGGCCCGCTGGCGCGCGTGATGCTGCCGGTGGCGAGTTCGGCGTAGATCACGCTGCCGTCGGGCATGGGCAGCGCGTCGAACGGGGCCTTCAGGCCGTGGATCGTCTCGACCGTCTTCAGCGTCTGGCGGTCGACCAGCTGCACCGAGCCCGTGAACCACGAGGTCAGCGCGAACAGCTGGGGCGACAGCCCGACCGCGAAGGGGTAGTCGAGCTCGGGGTCGCGCTGCATGCGGAACACGTCGCGCACCTCGCCGGTGCGCACGTCGACCTGCCGGAAGCCGAAGACGTCGGCCACCCACAGGTCGTTGCCGTCGATCTTCAGGCCCGCCGGCACCGCCACCTTGCCGCTGGTGAGCGTGCGCAGTTCGCCGGTGGCGGGGTTGAAGGCCTGCACCTCGTTGTTGGCCATGTTCGAGACGTAGATGGTCCCGTCGGGTGCGATGGCGAGGTTGTCGAGCGACGGGCGCAGTTGCTTGGCCACGGTCTTCTTGCCGCTCGCAAGATCGACCTTCACCAGCTCGCCGCTGCGCGCATCGACGACCCACAGGTTGCCCTTGCCGTCGAGGTTGGCGGCGGCCGGGATCTTGAAGCCGTCGGCGATCACCGTCATCGCGCCGTCGGCGGGGTTGATCTTCACGACCTGGCCCTTGAACCACAGCGGGCCGTAGAGCAGGCCGTCGGGCCCGACCTCGAAGCCGTTGAAGCCGCCCATGTCCTTCTTGATGAGCCGGGGCGGCTGCTTGCCGTCGCGGTCGATTTCCCACAGCGCGTCGCCCAGGAACACCTGCGAGGCGTAGAGCTTGCCGTTCTTGCGGTCGAAGTCGAGCGAGTTCAGGCCGGGCAGGTCCTTGGCGAGCACGCGCAGCGGCGCGCTGTCGTTCTCGCGGTAGCGCAGCATGCCCATGAGGTAGTTGGTCCAGGCCAGCTCGCCCTTCGGGCCGACCGCGATGTCGTCGGCCTGGCCCTCGGGTGCGTCGATCAGCACCTTGGCGGCGCCGGTCTGGCGGTCGACCTCCCACAGCGTGTTGCCGAGCACGGAGCCCGCGAGCAGCCGGCCCTTCGCATCGATGGCCAGGCCGTGCACGCCCGCGAAGGACGACGGGGCCACGAGCACCTCGGGCGCGGCCCACGCGGCGGGGCGCTTGGGCGGTGGCGACAGCGAGCTGCAGGCGGCGAGCAGGGCGAGGGCGGCGGTCAGCGCGGCAGCGCGGATCGAGCGACGGGGCATGGCGATCTCCTCTGGGGTTGGCGTTGTGGATGCGGCAGTGCGCCCGCAGTCTAGGAGCCGGAGGAGGCCGCGCAGTCGCTCGGGAGACTGGATGCGGACTTTCGTCCGCTGCGGATAACCCGCAGCACCCGGTGATTGTTCAGCCGCGCAGCAGCTGCGTCGCCGTGTGGATCAGCAGCCCCACCAGCCCGCCCACCAGCGTGCCGTTGATGCGGATGAACTGCAGGTCGCGCCCGATGTGGCGCTCGAGTTCGTCGGTCATCTCGTGCGCGTTCCATTCGCCCACGCGCTCCTCGATGTAGCGGCGGATGTCCTCGCGGTAGCGCTCGATGGCCGCCGGCGCGGCGGCTTCGAGCTGCTCGTTGATCCAGGCGCGGATCGCCGCGTCGTTCTGCAGCCGCTGGCCCAGCGCGCCGGCCATGGTGGCGATGCGCTGGCGGATGGTCGAGTCGGGGCGCCCGAGGTCGTCGTGCAGCCAGCCCAGCAGCTCGCCCCACAGGCCGTGCAGGTAGTCGCCCAGCGCCGGGTGCGCGATGAGCTCGGCGCGGATCTGCTCGCCGCGCTGCTGGAACTCGGGGTCGAGCTTCAGTCGCACCACGAAGTCGTCCACGAAATGGTCGAAGCGCCGGCGCATCGGGTGCTCGGGCTCGGCCGCCAGTTCGGCCAGCGTGCGTGCGATGGCGGCCACGATCTTGCGCGTGGCGAGCTTGGCCGCCACCTGGTCCAGGCCGACATAGCGCAGCGTCTTGATCTCGCGCGCGATGGCCTCGGTGATGTGCGCCTGCACCTCGTCGCCGTCGAGCAGCTCGGCCACCTGCTGCAGCACGTCGTCGAGCAGCGCCTGGTGGCGCCCGCCGGCCGTGAGCGCATCGAGCGCCTGGCCGGTGAGGCGCGAGAGATCGATCTTGGCCAGGCCGGCCGCGGCGGCGCGGCCCATGAAGTCGCGCACCCGTTCGTCGTCGAAGGCGGCCAGGCCGTAGCGCGTGGCGGCCACGCCCCATTCGCCGAGCCGCTCGCCGCTGGCGGGCCGGGCCAGCCACTCGGCGATGCGCCCTGCCGCGTCGAACTGGCGCAGCTTGGCCAGCACCTGGGCGGTGCTCAGGAAGTTGTCGCAGATGAAGCCCGCGAGCTTGGCGCCGATGCGGTCCTTGTTGCTCGGGATGATCGCCGTGTGCGGGATCGGCAGGCCCAGCGGGTGGCGAAACAGCGCCACCACCGCGAACCAGTCGGCAATGGCGCCGACCATCGCGGCCTCGGCAAAGGCCGCCACGTAGCCCCAGGCCGGATGCTGGCCGTGCAGCGCGCTGGCCAGCGCATACAGCGCCGCCGCCGCGCACAGCAGGCCGAGCGCGACGCGTTTCATGCGTTGCAGTGCGCCGCTGCCGGGGTCTTCAGCCAATGGTGTGCGAGGTCGCGAGGCGCTCCATGAACAGCTCGCAGCGCGCGAGCTGCTCGAGACTCACGAACTCGTCGGGCTGGTGCGCTTGCTCGATGCTGCCGGGGCCGCACACCACGGTGGGGATGCCGGCGTTCTTGAACAGGCCCGCTTCTGTGCCGAAGGCCACCAGCGTGGTGCGGTCTTCGCTGGCCAGGCGCTGCGCGAGCAGCGTGACCGGATCGCCGGCCGCGCCCAGGAAGCTCGGAATCTCGCAGATCGTTTCGAACTTGAAGCCCGCGTCGGGTGCCACCTTCTTCATGGCGGGCTCGATGCTCGCGGCGTACGCCAGCACGTCGGACTGCATGCGCTTGGCGTCGGCCGTGGGCAGGTCGCGGAATTCGTAGCGGAACTCGGCGTCGCGCGGCACCACGTTGTCGGCGATGCCGCCGTGGAACTGGCCCACGCTGGCGGTGCTGAAGGGCACGTCGAAGCCGTCGTAGCGCGGCTCGCTGCGCTCGAAGTCTTCGGCCATGTCGCGCACCTTGCCGATCACGCGCGCGGCCATCTCGATGGCGTTGACCGACTTCGGCGTGAGCGACGAGTGCGCCTCCTTGCCGCGCACGCAGCACTTGTAGCGGTACACGCCCTTGTGCGCGATGGCCGGCACCATGCTGGTGGGCTCGCCCACGATGCAGGCCAGCGGCTTGATGCCGGCGTCGCGCATGTCGGCAATGAGTTCGCGCACGCCGAAGCAGCCGATCTCTTCTTCGTAGGTGAAGGCGAAGTGCACGGCGAAGGGCGCGTCGCCCTCGAGGAAGCGCTGGGCATTGGCCAGCGCGATCGCGATGTAGCTCTTCATGTCGGCCGAGCCGCGCCCGTACAGGCGCTCGTTCTGCACCACGGCCGACAGCGGATCGACGCTCCAGGCCTGGCCGTCCCAGGGCACCGTGTCGGTGTGGCCCGAGAGGATCACGCCGGCCGGCTTGCCCTCGCCCAGCGTGGCGAACAGGTTCGCCTTGGTGCGCTCGGCGTTGTAGGTGATGCGGCTCTTCACGCCCAGGGCCGCGAGGTGCGCCTGGGCGAAGTCGATCAGCTCGAGGTTGCTGTTTGCGCTCACCGTGTTCATGCGAACCAAGGTTTGCGCCATCAAGAGGCTCTGGGGAGAAAGCGTGTGCTGCATGCAACAGATTGTCCGGGAAGTTGAACGCCCGCGCAGATGGGTATCGGCGTTGTCACGCGCAGCGGGTAGCCTGCCTCCTCTTTTTTCTTTGTTTGGATGGAGAAGACAACATGCGCATGTCCCTGCAGATCACCCTGACCGCCGCGGCCGCCCTGAGCCTGGCCGCCTGCGGCACCACCGGCCCGTCGGCGGGCAAGCTGCTCACGCTGGACGGCAACCCGCCGCTGGTCATCGCCCACCGCGGCGCCTCGGGCTACCTGCCGGAACAGACGCTGGAGGCCTATGCCCGCGCCATCGAGCTGGGCGCCGACGTCATCGAGATGGACCTGGTCTCCACCAAGGACGGCGTGCTCATCGCCCGCCACGACCCCAACCTGGGCATCAGCACCGACGTGGCCAAGCACCCCCGTTTTGCCTCGCGCAAGAAGACCATCCAGGTCGACGGCGAGACCCAGACCGGCTGGTTCAGCAACGACTTCACGCTGGCCGAGATCAAGACCCTGGGCGGCATCTCGACCGACGCCGAGCGTCCGCAGGAATTCAACGGCAAGTTCAAGGTCGTGACCTTCCAGGAGATCATCGATTTCGCCAAGGCCAAGTCGAAGGAAACCGGCCGCACCATCGCGATCTACCCGGAGACCAAGAACCCGACCTACTTCCGCGACCTGGGCATGCCCATGGAAGACAAGGTCATCGCCGCCATCAACGCCGCCGGCTGGAACAGCAAGACCGCGCCCATCTACGTGCAGTCGTTCGAGCCCGGCAGCCTCAAGTACATGAAGAGCAAGGGCCTGAACACCAAGCTCATCCAGCTGATCGACGGCGACGGCATCGACATGAAGACCGGCGCCATGACCTACGCCGTGCCGGTCGACCGCCCCTACGAGTGGACCAAGGCCGGCGACAAGCGCAACTTCGACGTCATGGTCACGCCCGCCGGGCTGGCCGAGATCAAGACCTACGCCGACGGCATCGGCCCCTGGAAGCGCTACATCGTGAGCGTCAAGGGCACCGTGGGCGCCGACGGCAAGGTGGTGGACGTCAACAAGGACGGCAAGATCAACGACGCCGACGCCACCTCGATGGCCCCCACCACGCTGATCGCCGACGCCCACAAGGCGGGCCTGTTCGTGCACCCCTTCACGTTCCGTAACGAGTCGCGCCGGCTCGCGTCCGACTACAACAAGGACGGCAAGAACGAATACGCGGTCTATTACAAGCTCGGCGTCGACGGCGTGTTCACCGACTTCACCGACACCGCGCTGGCCGCGCGCGCCGAGTACCTGAAGAGCATCGGCCGCTGAGTCTGTTCGTGGAACACCGCGGAACCGGCTTTGCCGGGCCGCAGGTGTTGCCCCCGGCGAGGGGGTTGGCGAAGCGACACGAAGTGCGCGCAGTCTGGGGGCGTGCGTAATTACCCGGCACGGTCTTTGCGGCGCTGGGCGCAAAGCCTAGACTGTGTCCTATGAAACTCATCGACTCGCTCGTCACGCAGGCGGCCGGCATCGCGGCCGTCCGGCGTGACCTTCATGCCCACCCTGAACTCTGTTTCGAAGAAGTCCGCACCGCCGACGTGGTGGCAGGCAAGCTCACCGAATGGGGCATCCCCATCCACCGCGGCCTGGGCACCACCGGCGTGGTCGGCATCGTCAAGAACGGCACCAGCAACCGCGCCGTCGGCCTGCGCGCCGACATGGACGCGCTGCCCGTCACCGAGCTCAACACCTTCGCCCACGCCAGCCAGCACCACGGCAAGATGCACGCCTGCGGCCACGACGGCCACACGGCGATGCTGCTCGCGGCGGCCCAGCACCTGGCCAAGCACCGCAACTTCGACGGCACCGTCTACCTGATCTTCCAGCCGGCCGAAGAGGGCGGCGGCGGCGCGCGCGAGATGATCAAGGAAGGCCTGTTCGAGCAGTTCCTCATGGACGCCGTGTTCGGCATGCACAACTGGCCCGGCATGAAGGCCGGCCAGTTCGCCGTGAGCCCCGGCCCGGTGATGGCCTCGGGCAACAAGTTCCATGTGAACGTGGTCGGCAAGGGCGGCCATGCCGCGCTGCCGCAGACCGGCATCGACCCGGTGCCGATCGCCTGCGAGATCGTGCAGGCCTTCCAGACCATCCTCACGCGCAAGATGAAGCCGACCGATTCGGCGGTGATCTCGGTCACCACCATCCACGCCGGCGAGACCAACAACGTGATCCCCGACAACTGCGAGCTGTCGGGCACCGTGCGCACCTTCTCGCTCGAGGTGCTCGACATGATCGAGGCCAAGATGAAGCAGGTCAGCGAGCACATCTGCGCCGCGCACGACGCCACCTGCGAGTTCCGCTTCGAGCGCTACTACCCGCCGACCATCAACACCGAAGCCGAGGCCGACTTCGCGCGCCGCGTGATGGGCGGGATCGTCGGCCCCGAGAACGTGCTCAAGCAGGAGGCCGCCATGACCTCGGAAGACTTCGCCTTCATGCTGCAGGCCAAGCCCGGCGCCTACGCCTTCATCGGCAACGGCGACGGCTCGCACCGCGACGTGCACCACGGCGAAGGCCCGTGCACGCTGCACAACGCCAGCTACGACTTCAACGACGACCTCATTCCGCTGGGCGCCACCTGCTGGGTGCAGATCGCCGAGCAGTTCCTCCAGCCCGGCGGCACCGCCCCATGATCGGCATCGGCGAGGCCTTTTCGCCGCGCTACGCCCAGGCGCGCCAGAAGTTCCTGCAGGGCTGCGTCAGCGCCGGCCTCACGGTCGAGCCGCACGCGCACCCGCTCAAGGGCCGCGACGACGAGGAGCTGTCGATGGACGTGGCGCTCGACGGCGACGCCAACGCCGAGCGGCTGCTCGTCGTCACCAGCGCCTGCCACGGCGTCGAAGGCCACTGCGGCAGCGGCGTGCAGGTGTTCGCACTGCACGACGCCGAATGGCGCGAGAAGGCCAAGGCGCAGGGCGTGGCCGTGCTGTACGTGCATGCGCTGAACCCGCACGGCTTTTCGTACGGCCGCCGCGTGACGCACGAGAACGTCGACCTGAACCGCAACTTCCTCGACTTCTCGAAGCCCGTGCCGGTGAACGAGCCTTACGCCAAGCTGCATCCGCTGCTGCTGCCCGACACCTGGCCGCCGACGCCGGACAACCAGGCCGCGATCGAGAAGTGGATCGAGAAGCACGGCGCCACGGCCTACCAGGCGGCGGTGACGAGTGGCCAGTACCAATTCGACGACGGCCTCTTCTTCGGCGGCAAGGCGCCGACCTGGAGCAACAAGACCATCCGCAGCGTGCTGCGCCGCCATGCAGGCAGCGCGAAGCGCCTGGCCTGGATCGACCTGCACACGGGCCTCGGCCCCAACGGCCTGGGCGAGCGCATCTTTGCCTGCCGCGACGACAAGGTCGCCTACGCCCGCGCCAACGCCTGGTGGGGCACGCCGGCGGCGCCCGTCACCTCGATCTACGACGGCTCCTCGACCTCGGCGCTGCTGCGCGGCCTGATGTGGGACGCCGTGTACGAAGAATGCCCGCAGGCCGAGTACACCGGCATCGCGCTCGAATACGGCACGCTGCCGATGCTCGAAGTGACCGGCGCCCTGCGCGCCGACCACTGGCTGCACAAGCACCCGGACGCACCGGCCGACCTGGCCGATGGCATTCGCGCGCGCATGGTGGAGGCGTTCTACACGGACAGCGACGCCTGGCGCGGCCAGATCGTGAGCCAGGCGCGGCAGGCGATGTTCCAGGCGGTGGACGGCCTTTCGGCCTGACCGCACCCCGGAAAACTAGGTCCGCACCCGCCCGTCCGCCGTCAGCATCGACAGCTCGACAAACTTCGAAGCCACATGGCTCTTCGAAGAGAACGACACCTCGAAGCCGCCGAACTGCTGCCGCTCGATGCTTTCCAGTCCCGCGATCAGCCCGTCGCGCGTGCCCTTGCCGCCCGGCGCGCGGCGCAGGCCCTCGGTCAGCACCTTGGCGGCCAGGTAGCCTTCCATGCTCGAGAAATTGGCGCTCGCGCCGCCGCCCGCCTTGCGCACCGCCTCGGTGAACTCGCGCGCCAGTGCATTCGCCTGGTTGTAGGGCGAGGGCACCACCTGCGTGACCATCACGCCCGCCGCTTCCTTGCCCAGTTCGTCCGCCAGCGCCTGCGTGCCCACGAACGAGAGGTTGAAGAACACGCCGCCGTAACCCGCCTTGCGCATCTCGCGGATGAACGCCGCGCAGGCCTTGTAGGCACCGACCTGCACCACCGCCGCCGGCTGGCTCGCCATGATCGTCTTCACAGCGGCGGCCACGTCGGCCGAGTTGCGCTCCACCGTGGCCAGCGCCACCGGCTTGAGTTCCTGCTGGGCCAGCGCCAGCGTCACGCCGTCGAGGCCGGCCTTGCCGTAGGCGTCGTTCTGGTAGAAGACCGCGATCTTCTTCATGCCCAGGTGGGTGAGCTGTTTCACCATCAATGCCGTCTCGTCGTTGTACGAAGCGCGCAGATGGAACACGTTGCGGTGAAAAGGCTCGCGCAGCGACATCGCGCCCGTGAACGGCGCGATGAACGGCACCTTGTCCTTCACCGCCAGCGGCAGCGCGGCCAGGCTGGTCGGCGTGCCGATGTAGCCGAACAGCGCGAACACGTCCTCGCCGATCAGCTTTTGCGTGTTGGCCGCGCAGCGGTCGGGCTCGTAGCCGTCGTCCAGGTTCTTGATGACCACGTCGCGCTGGCCCGGCTGGGCGTTGTGCTGGTCCAGGAACAGCTTGGCGCCCTGGTGGAACTGGATGCCCAGCTGCGCGGCCGGCCCCGTGAACGGCGCCGACTGGCCCAGCACCAGCGGCGTGTCGCCCTGCGCCCGGACGATGCCGAAGCCGCCCAGGGTGGCGGCGGCCGCCGTGGCGATCGAAAAATGCCTGCGATTCAGATGCATCGTCATGGTGAAATCCTCCCTCTGCCCTGTGTGTTGATACTCAAATTAGACTTGTCCGATGGCCCACGCAACGGATTCCCTCCTCGACACGCCCGACGCCACCGCACCCTCCACGGTGCTGGGCGCCTGCCCGCACGATTGCCCCGACACCTGTGCGCTCGTCACCACCGTCAAGGACGGTGTGGCGGTGAAGCTGCAAGGCAACCCCGCCCACTCGCACACCGGCGGCGTGCTGTGCACCAAGGTGTCCCGGTACATCGAACGCAATGACCATGCCGAGCGGCTCGTGCAGCCCCTGAAACGCGTCGGTCCCAAGGGCAGCGGCCGCTTCGAGCCCGTCTCGTGGGAGACGGCATTGGACGATATCGCCGCGCATCTTCGGGGATTGCAGACCGAACCGGAAGCAATTCTCCCCTACAGCTATGCGGGCACCATGGGCCTGGTGCAGGGCGAATCGATGGACCGGCGCTTCTTCCACAAGCTGGGCGCTTCGCTGCTGGACCGCACCATCTGCTCGATGGCGGGCGGCGAGGCCATGGTCTACACGCTGGGCGCCAAGGTCGGCATGCGCATCGAGTTCTTCGCCGAGGCCAAGCTGATCCTCATCTGGGGCAGCAACTCCATCGCCAGCAACCTGCACTTCTGGCGCCACGCCCAGGCCGCCAAGCGCGCCGGCGCACGGCTGGTGTGCATCGACCCGCGCAAGACCGAAACCGCCGACAAGTGCGACGAGCACATCGCGCTGCTGCCCGGCACCGACGCCGCCCTGGCCTTGGCGCTCATGCACGAACTCATCGTGCACGACTGGCTCGACCACGACTACATCGCGAACCACACGCTGGGCTGGGAGCAGCTGCGCGAGCGCGCGCTGCAATGGCCGCCGTCGCGCGCGGCCGAGGTCTGCGGCATTCCCGAAGCACAGATCGTGGCGCTGGCCCAGGCCTACGGCACCACGAAGCCGGCCGCGATCCGCCTGAACTACGGCATGCAGCGCGTGCGCGGCGGCGGCAACGCGGCGCGCGCCATCGCCTGCCTGCCGGCGCTGGTGGGCGCCTGGCGCGACCGCGCGGGCGGCCTGCTGCTGAGCAGCTCGGGCCACTACCCGGTCGACCGCGCCGCGCTGCAGCGCCCCGACCTGCTGGCCGGGCGCAAGCCGCGCACCATCAACATGAGCACCATCGGCGATGCGCTGCTCGATACCGCGAAGCCCGTGAAGGCCGTCGTGGTCTACAACAGCAACCCGGTGGCGGTGGCGCCCGAGTCGGCCAAGGTGGTGGCGGGCTTCGCGCGCGAAGACCTCTTCACCGTGGTGCTGGAGCAGTTCCGCACCGACACCGCCGACTACGCCGACTACCTGCTGCCCGCCACCACGCAGCTCGAGCACTGGGACATCCACTGCAGCTACGGCCACACCGACGTGCTGCTGAACCGCCCGGCCGTGGCGCCGCGCGGCGAGGCCCGCAGCAACGCCTGGGTGTTCCGCGAACTGGCGCGCCGCCTGGGCTTCGACGAGCCCTGCTTCTCGGAGAGCGACGAGTCGCTGTGCCGCACCGCCTTCGCCGAGAAAACGATCGACTTCGAGCAGCTGCGCGCCCAAGGCTTCACCAGCCTGAAGCTGGCCGAGGCGCCGTTCGCCGAAGGCACGTTCCCCACGCCTTCGGGCCGCTGCGAGTTCTTCAGCGAGCGCCTGCAGGCCATGGGCATGGACGGCCTGCCCGACCACGTGCCCAACTGGGAGCCGGCCGGCAGCTCGACCGAGTTCCCGCTGGCCATGATCTCGCCGCCGGCGCGCAACTTCCTCAATTCGACCTTCGTCAACGTGACCAGCCTGCGCGCCATCGAGGTCGAGCCGCTGCTCGAGATCCACGCCGACGACGCCGCCGCGCGCGGCATCGAGGACGGCGCGACGGTGCGCGTGTTCAACCAGCGCGGCGAGCACCGCTGCCGCGCCGAGGTGTCGCGCCGCGCGCGCCAGGGCGTGGTGCACGGCATGGGCATCTGGTGGCGCAAGCTCGGCATGGACGGCACCAACGTCAACGAGCTGACCAGCCAGCGCCTGACCGACATCGGCCGCGGCCCGACCTTCTACGACTGCCTGGTGCAGGTCGAAAAGGCGTGATGCGGCGGCTGCGCACGCCCGCGCTGGCAGTGGCCGGCGCGCTTTTCCTGACGGGCTGCGCCGACCTCGGCTACTACTGGCAATCGGCCAACGGCCACCTCGACATCCTGCGCGCGGCCAAGCCCGTGCCCGAATGGCTGGCCGATCCGGCCGTGGGGGCGCCGCTCAAGGCCAAGCTCGAACTCGCGCAGCGCATCCGCCGTTTCGCGTCGAGCGAACTCGGCCTGCCCGACAACGCGAGCTACACCTCGTACGCCGATCTGCACCGCCCCGCCGCCGTGTGGAACGTGGTGGCCGCGCCGCCGTACTCGCTCACGCTCAAGAGCTGGTGCTTCCCGGTCGCGGGCTGCGTGGGTTACCGCGGTTACTACGACGAGGCCGCCGCGAAAACCGAAGCCGAGGCGCAGAAGACCCACGGCCTCGAAGTGGCCGTGTACCCCGTGCCGGCCTACTCCACGCTGGGCTGGATGAACTGGGCCGGCGGCGATCCGTTGCTGTCCACCTTCATCGGCTACCCCGAGGGCGAGCTGGCGCGCCTCGTGTTCCACGAGCTGGCGCACCAGGTGCTCTATGTGCCGGGCGACACGGTGTTCAACGAGTCGTACGCCACGGCCGTGGAGCGCATCGGCGGCGCGATGTGGCTGCAGCGCGAGGCCGGTGAGGCGGCGCGTGCCGAGTACGCGCAGTTCAATGCGCAGCGGCAGGACTTCCGTGCGCTGGCGCTCAACACGCGCCGCGCGCTCACGCAGGTGTACGAGTCGCCCGAAGCCAAGGCGAAAGACTGGACGAAGGTCGAAGCGCAGAAGCAGGCCGCCATGGCCGACTTCCGCGCGCGCTATGCCGCGCTGAAGGCCGCATGGACCGGCCCGCGCCAGAACGCCTACGACGGCTGGGTGGCGCGCGCCAACAACGCGGCCTTCGGTGCGCAAGGCGCGTATGACGACCTGGTGCCGGGCTTCGAGGCCCTGTTCGAACGCGAGGGCCGCGACTGGCCGCGCTTTTACACTGCGGTGCGGCGCATTGCCGCGCTGCCCACGACGGAAGAGCGCCGCAGCGCCCTGCAAGCCGCCACGGGTATCCTGCACACCCACGCGCGCCAAGGCCGCACACACGAAGACAACGGAGACCACGGTGCCTGACATCCAAATCGAACGCAACCACACGCTGGGCATTGCCGGCGCCCGCGAAGTCGCGCGCCAATGGGTGCATCAGGTCGAGCAGGACTACGGTCTCGAATGCACCTACACCGAGGGCACCGACTGCGACCGGGCCCAGTTCAGCCGCGCGGGCATCGACGGCACGGTGGAGGTCACGGCCGACACCTTCCGGCTCGAAGCGACGCTGGGTTTCCTGTTCAGCAGCTTCAGCGACCAGATCGAGCAGAAGATCTCGCGCAACCTCGATGCGCTGCTCGACGCGCCGCAGGGCGGCACCCGCTTCGCCTGAGGCGGAGGTTTTTCTTCAGGCGATGGTGTAGCCGCCATCGACCGGCAGCGCCACGCCGCTGACCATCGCCGCGCCGTCGGACAGCAGGAACAGGATCGGCGCGACCACTTCCTCGACCTGCGCGAAACGTCCCAACGGAATGCTCTTGAGCGCTGCCGCGCTTTTGGCCGGATCGGACCACGCCTGCTCGGCCATCGGCGTGAGCGTGACGGTCGGGTTCACGCTGTTCACGCGGATGCCGTGCGGCCCGAATTCGAGGCACAGCGCGCGTGTGACGGCGTCCATGGCCGCCTTCGAGGCGCTGTAGCAAAGGTGGGCGTCGAGCGCGACCAGCGAGGCCTGGCTCGACACGTTGACGATGCTGCCGCGCACGCCGGCCGCGATCATGGCCCGGCCGCAGCGCGCGGCCACGAGCGCGGCGGCGCGTGCGTTGACGGCCATCACGGCGTCGAAGCTCCCGGCCTGCAGATCGGTGGCGCGCTCGATGCGCGTGGTGCCGGCGCAGTTCACGACGAGGTCGAAGGCGGGCAAAGGGGCGAGTGCCTCTTCCAATGCGGCGACGTCGGCCACGTCCAGGGCCAAGGGCAGGCAACCGGATTCGGCCTGTAATGCTTCCAGCGCGTCGGCGTTGCGGCCCACGGCGGTGACCTGTGCGCCTGAGCCCGCGAGCTGCGCTGCGACTGTGCGGCCGATGCCGCTGCTGGCGCCGGTCACGAGGGCGCGCTTGCCTGAGAAGTCGAAAGTGGGGGTCATGTTGGTTGCTCTATCGGGTGTTGTGGGTTCAGGGCGTGTGCACAGGACACCGGGTACTCCCCTCCGCGAATGTCCCCCGCTTCGCTCCTCCTTGATTTCGCTGCGGGGAGCACCCAGTGCCCTGCGCACGAGGGCACGCTCTGCGTTTGCGGCCGATCAACGACTGCACTGAATAACGATCACGCTGGCGGGGTGCCTTGCGCAGCGAAATCAAGGAGGAGGGGCGAAGCCCCGGGGGACATTCGCGGAGCAAGGTGCCCCGTCGGCGTGATCGCGCCCCGGACAGATGCGTCATCCCAACCGATGCATCGCATCACGCAACGCCGGGTACAGCGAGGTGTAGATCTCGAAGCGCTCCCGGTAGACCGCCTGCGCCGCAGGCTCGGGCCGCGCGCGTTCCACCAGCGTGACCCAGCCGCGCTCGGCGGTGGCCGCATCGACCAGCCCGGCACCGAGCGCCGCGAGCATCGCCGCGCCGAGGGCGGCCTCGACCTCTTCCTCGATCGTGAACACGCGGTAGCCCGTGACGTCGGCCACGATCTGCATCCACAGGTCGGAATGCGCGGCGCCGCCGACCACGATCAGGCGGTCGTCCAGCGGCTGGCCGCTGCGCCGGCCGGCCTCGATGTTGTGCTGCAGTGCGAAGCTCACGCCTTCGAGCACGGCGCGGTACAGGTGGGCGCGGCTGTGGGCGAGCGAGAGGCCGAGGAAGGCGCCCTTGGCCTGCGCGTCCCAGATCGGGCTGCGCTCGCCCATCAGGTAGGGCAGGAAGACCAGGCCGTCGGCGCCGGGCGGCACGTCGACCGCGCGGCGTTCGATGAGGGCGTGCGCGTCTTCGCCGGTGCGCGCGGCCTCGGCCACTTCGGCCTGGCAGAAGGCTTCGCGGAACCAGGTGACGGCCGCGCCGGCCGTGATCGCGCCGCCGAACACGTAGCTGCGGTCCGCGCCGCGGTAGACGTGCGGCATCGTGATGAGCTGGTGGCGCGCATCCACCGTCGGGCTCACGAAGCCCCAACACATGCTGGTGCCGATCATCGCGACATGGTCGCCGCTGCCGGTGACGCCCGCGCAGAAGGTGGCCACCGCCGCATCGACGCCGCCGGCCATCAGCGGCATGCCTTCGCGCAGGCCCAGCTGCGCGGCCCACTCGGCGCTCAGGTGGCCCACCACCTCGCTCGATTCGACGAGCCGCGGAGGCATCATGCGCGCCGGGATGCCGAGCATGTCGAGCGCCTGCGCCGACCAGCGCCGCCGCGCCGCGTCGTACACGCCACCGATGTTGCCGGCCGAGCTGTGGTCGACCGCGAGCTGGCCCGTCAGCCGCCAGTTGATGTAGCTGTTGGGCGGCAGGAAGTGGTGCGTCTTCGCCCACACCTCGGGCCGGTGCTCGCGCAGCCACAGCATCTTGGTGAAGCCGTAGTAGCTGTCGACGCCGTTGCCGGTGATGGCCTGCAGCCGTGCCACGTCGACCTTTGCGTTCACTGCATCGACCTCGGCGGTGGCGCGGCGGTCCATCCAGATCAGGCAGGGGTGCAGCGGACGCATGGCCTCGTCGACCGGGATGCCCGCGCCGCCGTAGAGGCTGCTCACGCACATCGCGGCGATGTCTGCCGCGGCGATGCCGCCTTGTGCCACGCAGGCACGCACGCTCTCGCACACGGCGTCGAACCAGACCTCGCAGTCCTGCTGCGCCCACAGCGGCTTCGGCGTCTCGGGCTGGTAGGCCACGCTCGCCTGCGCGTGGACCTTGCCGTCGATGCCGACCAGCAGGCACTTGGTGCTCTGCGTGCCGATGTCGACGCCGACGACGTACTTCATGACACTGCGCGGGGCTGCGGTTTGAGCAGCACCTTGATCGAGTCGAGCGAGTTGGCCAGCGCGAAGGCGTGCTCCCACTCGGTCAGCGGAAAGTCGTGCGTCACGATGCCCTTCGAGGTGACAAGCCCACGCGCCAGCAGGTCGATGGCGACCGGGTAGCAATACGGGCCCAGGTGCGCGCCGCGCACGTCGAGTTCCTTGCGGTCGCCGATGATCGACCAGTCGGCACTGGTCTCCGAACCGAACACGCTGAACTCGACGAAGCGGCCGAGCTTGCGGATCATGTCCAGGCCCTGCGTCACGCCGATGGGTGCGCCGGTGGTCTCGATGTACACGTCGCAGCCGTAGCCTTCGGTGAGGCCCTTGACCAGCGCATCGGCGTTCTCTGTCTTCGGGTTGATGACCACGTCGGCGCCGTACTGTTTCGCGAGTGCGAGGCGCTCGGGCACGGGGTCGATCACGATCAGCTTCTTCGGTGTCTTGAGCGCCGCCACCTGCGTCATCATCAGCCCGAGCGGGCCGGCGCCGGCGATCACCACCACGTCGTCGAGCTGGAGCTCGCCGCGGTTCACCGTGTGGATCGCGCACGAGAGCGGTTCGATGATGGCCGCGTCTTCCAGCGAGATGCCGTCGGGGATCTTGTGCACGCGCGAGGTCGGCGGCAGGCGCATGTAATCGGCCATGCCGCCGTCGGCCACGATGCGCTGGAAGCCGAAGATGTTGTGGACCTCGCACATCCAATATTTGCCGCTGGTGCAGAAGCGGCACTTGCCGCAGGGCACGATCTGCTCGGCGATCACGCGGTCGCCTTTCTCCACGCCGAAGTGCTCGGCCGCGCCTTCGCCCAGCGCCTCGACGTAGCCGAAGAACTCGTGGCCGGGAATGACCGGCGCCTTGACCCACGAGGGCTGGCCGTCGCCACCCCAGAACATCTTCGCGCCCGAGTGGCACTTGCAGTCGGACGCGCAGATGCCGCAGGCCGCGATGGAAATGAGCAGTTCGTTCGGGCCGATGACGGGCATCGCGACGGTTTCGAGGCGGTAGTCCTTGGGGCCGTGGCACACGACGGCCTGCATGGCGGCGAGGCCCGATGTGCCTGGTTGCAGCTTTTGATAAGACATGGGTTCCTTGTGTTCAGAGAGGGTGTTGGGGTTGGGGCTTGGTTTTTCTCCCTCCCCCTCTGGGGGAGGGCAGGGGTGGGGGCAAGCGGCGTCACCGCTGGGCACGCTCTGCCTGCCCCCATCCCAACCTTCCCCCAGAGGGGGAAGGAGCAAGACAAGAGAGGGTCAGCGTTTCGCTTCCCGGCTGATGAAGATGGCGAGCAAGACGATGCCGCCCTTGATGATCAATTGCAGGTACGGCGACACGCCGATCATGTTGAGACCGTTGTTGAGCACGGCCAGCAGCAGCGCGCCGACCAGCGTGCCCACGATGGCGCCGCGGCCGCCAGCGATGGACGTGCCGCCCATCACCACCGCCGCGATGGCGTCGAGCTCGAAGCCCACGCCCACGCCGGGCTGGCCGCTGGTGACGCGCGCGGCCTGCACGATGCCTGCGACAGCGGCCGTGAGGCCACTGAGCACATACACCAGCAGCTTGTAGCGCGACACGCGCACGCCCGACAGCCGCGTGGCTTCCTCGTTGCCGCCGATGGCGTATACGTATCGGCCGAAAGGTGCCATGTTGAGCAGCACGTAGGCCACGAGGTAGGTGGTCAGCATGATGAGGATCGGCACCTTCAGGCCCGCGAGCGTGCCGCTGCCCAGGAAGGCGAACGATTCGGGCAGCCCGTCGATCGGGTAGCCGCCGGTGTAGATCAGGGCGATGCCGCGCGCGATGCCCATGGTGGCCAGCGTCACGATGATCGGCGGCATGCGCAGGTAGGCCACGCAGTAGCCGTTGAACAGGCCGATCACCGCGCCCACGCCCAGCCCGAGCGGCACGGCGAGCACGGGCGGCAGGCCGAAGTTCACCATCAGCCCCGAGGCCAGCGTGCCCGACAGCGCCACCACCGCGCCCACCGAGAGGTCGATGCCGCCGGTGAGGATCGCGGCCGTCATGCCCACCGCGATGATCGCGTTGATGGACGACTGCAGTGCGATGTTCTGCAGGTTGCTCACCGAAAGGAAGTTGTCGGTCGCCACGATCATGAAGACCGAGATCGCGACCAGGCCGACCAGCGGCAGGAAGGCTGTCGAGCGGCGCAGCTGCGTGAAGAACCCGCCCGCGGGCACGGGCGGCGTGGGATGGGTGGCGGTGGCAGTCATGAGGGGCTCCCGGAGGAAGAGGGAAGGGAGGGAGAGGACGACGTCGCGTGGCGCATGATTTCGCCCGCGTTGATCGCGTCGCCCGTGAGCGTGGCCACGATGGCACCGCCCGAGAACACGGCGACGCGGTCGCACAGGCCGACGATCTCGGGCAGCTCGCTGGAGATCATCAGGATCGACTTGCCCTGGCGCGTGAGTTCGCGCATCAGCTGGTAGATCTCGGCCTTGGCGCCCACGTCGATGCCGCGCGTGGGCTCGTCGAAGATCAGCACCTCGCAGTCGTGGCCGAGCCAGCGCGCGATCACCACCTTCTGCTGGTTGCCGCCCGACAGCGTGGCCACGCGGGTGTCGATGCCCGGCGCCTTCACGCCCACGCGGCGCGAGAGTTCGTCGGCTGCGCGTTTCTCCGATGCCGTGTCGACCACGCCCGCGCGGCGGTGCCGCCCGAGGTTGTTCAGCGAGATGTTGAAGCGGATCGTGAAGTCGGTGATCAGCCCTTCGACCTTGCGGCTTTCGGGCAGCAGGCCGATGCCGTGCGCGAGCGCCTGCGTCGGGTCGTCCAGGCGCACGCGCTGGCCGTTGCGCAGCACCGTCTTGCGGTGCGCGCGGTCGGCGCCCATCATGCCCAGCGCGAGTTCGGTGCGCCCCGAGCCCACCAGCCCCGCGAAGCCGAGGATCTCGCCCGCGTGCAGGTCGAAGCGGTTGACCGGGCCGTCCTTCACGAGCTGGATCTCGGGCACCTCGAGCACCTTGCGGCCGTTCGGCGCGGGCTGCGGCTTGGGTGGAAAGCTCTGTTCGATGCGCCGGCCCACCATCATCTCGACCAGCGCGTCCACGGTCGTGGCGGCCACCTCGGCATGCCCGGCGTTGGCACCGTCGCGCAGCACGCTGATGCGGTCGCAGACCTCGAAGATTTCATCGAGGTGGTGCGAGATGAAGATCATCGCCACGCCCTTGGCACGCAGCGCGCGCATCACCTTGAACAGGTGCTCCGCTTCGTTGGGCGTGAGCGTGGCGGTGGGTTCGTCGAGCACCAGCAGCCGCGCCTTCAGCGACAGCGCCTTGCCGATCTCGACGAACTGCTGCTGCGCCACCGAGAGCTGGCAGATCGGCACGCCGAGGTCGATCTGCACGCCCAGCTCGTCGAACACCGCGCGGGCCTCGCGCTGCATGGCGGCTGTGTCCATGAGGCCGAAGCGGTTCGTGAGGTAGCGGCCCAGGAAGATGTTCTCCACCGCGTTCAGGTACGGCACCAGGCTGAACTCCTGGAAGATGATGCCGATGCCCGCCGCGATGGCGTCGCCGTAGCCGGCGAAGTGGCACTCGGTGCCGTCGATGACGATGCGGCCCTCGTCGGCCTGGTGGATGCCGCCGAGGATCTTCATCAGCGTCGACTTGCCCGCGCCGTTCTCGCCGAGCAGCGCGTGCACCTCGCCCTGGCGCACCGAGAGGTCGATGTTCGACAGGGCCTTCACGCCCGGGAAGCGCTTGGACACGCCCTCCAGCCGCAGCATCTCCCGGGGTGGTTCGTACGTGAGCGTCACGGGCGGTGCCTGCGGTGGCTTACCAGCTGAAGGTCTTGGCGCCTTCGGCGTCGATGAGCTTCACGTCGACCGGCACGGCCGCGGGCACGTTGGCGCCCCACTTCTTGGCCAGCGCGATGCCGATGGCCAGGCGGATCTGGTCGCGTGGGTACTGCGCGGTGGTGGCGATGAACTTCGAGCCCGCCTTCTGCATCGCCTTGATGGCTTCGGGCGCGCCGTCCACGCTGGTGAGCTTCACGTCCTTGCCGCTGGCCTCGATGGCCGCGAGCGCGCCCATCGAGCCGCCGTCGTTCACGCTGAACACGCCCTTGAGGTTCTTGTTGGCCTGCAGGATGTTCTCGGTCACGGTGAGCGCGGTGGCGCGTTCCTGCTTGCCGTTCTGCGTGCTCACGACCTTGATGCCGGGGTACTTGGCCAGCGCTTCGCGGCAGCCCTTCACGCGCTCCAGGATCGGCACGACCGGGATGCCGTCGAGGATGGCCACGTCACCCTTCTCGCCGATGTTCTTCGCCAGGTACTCGCAGGCCAGGCGGCCGGCGTCGAGGTTCTTGGAGCCCACGAAGGAATCGACCGGACCTTGCGCGTTGGCGTCGACCGCCACCACGATCACGCCGGCCTTCTTGGCCGAGCGCACCGCCGACTGCACGCCGGCCGAGTCGGTCGGGTTCAGCAGCAGGATGTCGATCTTCTTCTGGACCATGTCTTCCACGTCGCCGATCTGCTTGGCCACGTCGTGGCGCGCGTCGGTGGTGACCACGGTGGCGCCGATGCTGGCGGCGGCTTCTTCCAGGGCCTGCTTCATCGTCACGAAGTAGGGGTTGTTCAATTCCTGGAAGGTCATGCCGATGCGCAGCGGCTGCTTGGGCGCCTGTGCCAGTGCGGCGGTGGTGCCGCAGGCGAGAGCGGCGACGAGGGCGGTGGCTTTGAGAAGGCGCTTCATGGGGTTGTCTCCTTGAGGTCGGTGGTGTGACGGTCGGCAAAAAAACGCGGGCAAAGGGTCGCCCCGCGCGGCGCGCAAGGCGCCGCGCCAGGAACGACGCGGGGAACACGGGAGCGGCGCGCTACGGCGGGTTGGCGGCGCGCGATGCAGCGAGCTGCATGCGATGGAAATGGCGGAACTTGGTCGGCGGCATGCGCTTGTGCAGCAGGAACTGCCGGTTGAAGTTCGACACGTTGTTGAAGCCCACGTCCATGCAGACGTCGAGCACGGGCTTGTCGCTGTTGGCGAGCAGTTCGCAGGCGCGGCCGATGCGCAGCCGGTTCACGTAGCGCACGAACGACTGGCCCGTGTGCTTGCGAAACGAGCGCGAGAACGCGCTCGGGCTCTGGCCCACCAGCTCGGCCAGCATCGGCTCGCGCAGCTCGTCGCCCAGGTTGGCGGCGATGTGGGCCAGCACGTTGTTGATCGCGTGCGACATGAAGGCCTTGGGGTCGGGCGTGAACGCGGGGCTGGCCAGCCGCTGGCGGTCGTCGCTGGCCACCAGCAGCTCGAACAGCGACAGCAGCAGCACCACGCGGCGCAGCCCGCGCGCCTCGAGCAGCGCTTCCATGATCGGCTTGGCCGCGGCGGCGGTGGCGGCCGAGAAGAGCAGGCCCGAGGCCGACTCGGCCAGCAGCGGCTCGATGCGGCGGAACTCGGGGAAGGTGGCCGCCATGTTGCGCACCAGCGCGGCCGGGAACTGGATCACGATGCCGCGGCGCTCGACGCTCTGGCCGGCGGGCACGTCGCTGATCCAGTTGTGCGGCAGGTCGGGGCCCATGAACACGAGGTTGCCCGGCTCGAAGTGGCCGACGTGGTCGCCCACGAAGTACACGCCCTGGGTCTCGACGATCAGCTGGATCTCGTACTCGGGATGGAAGTGCCAGCGCACCGTGCGATACGGATAGCCGTGCGCCCAGGCGGTGAACGATTCGTCACCTTGGACTTCGACGATTTCCAGATCGGGTTGCATGGCCGGTGGTCTTTCCTCTGTGGTGGTGGCCCGGGTGGGGTGAGGCGGACTGTACGAATCGCTCCGGACGCCAACAACCAGCGTTGGCGCTCACAACTGATACTTTTTTGAGTCTCGGTCCTGCCCGGTGGCGAAGGGTGCGGCGACGCGCTGCGCTGCAGCAAACCCCTTTCTCCTCGGGGCGTGGCGCTTGCGGGAGTGCAATTGCTGCAGTGCAAAAGAGCCGCGTCGCGCCGTGTCAAGATTTCATAGGTGTTTTCCCGGCCCGACGCGGTACTCCGGGCGGCACGGCACACTCGGAAACCATGACGCAAAGCTCTCTTTCCCCTCTGGCCGCGGGTCCGCTGGCCGGCCTCAAGGTCGTCGAACTCGGGCAACTGATCGCTGGCCCGTTCGCGGCGCGCACGCTGGCGGACTTCGGCGCCGACGTGGTCAAGATCGAGCCGCCCGGCGCGGGCGACCCGCTGCGCACCTGGCGGTTGCTGAAGGACGGCACTTCCGTCTGGTGGCAGGTGCAGTCGCGCAACAAGCGCTCGCTGGCGCTGGACCTGCGCCAGCCAGAGGCGCAGGCCATCGTGCGCCAGCTCGCGGCCGAGGCCGACGTGCTGGTCGAGAACTTCCGTCCCGGCGCGATGGAAGGCTGGGGCCTCGGGCCCGACGCGCTGCTGGCGGCCAACCCCGCGCTCGTGATGCTGCGCATCAGCGGCTACGGCCAGACCGGCCCCTACCGCGACCGCCCCGGCTTCGGCGTGGTGGCCGAGGCCATGGGCGGGCTGCGCCACCTCACGGGCGAGCCGGGCCGCGTGCCGGTGCGCGTGGGCGTGTCGATCGGCGACACGCTGGCCTCGCTGCACGGCGTGATCGGCGTGCTGATGGCCATGCAGCACCGCCACGCCACCGTGAGCGCCGAATTCCCGAAGGGCCGGGGCCAGGTGGTCGACGTCGCGCTGTACGAGGCGGTCTTCAACTGCATGGAAAGCCTGCTGCCCGAGTACGCCGAATTCGGCGCGGTGCGCGAGGCCGCCGGCAGCGCGCTGCCGGGCATTGCGCCCACCAACGCGTATCGCTGCGCGGACGGCGGCTACGCCATCGTCGCGGGCAACGGCGACAGCATCTTCAAGCGGCTCATGGCCTGCATCGGCCGGCCGGACCTCGCGGCCGACCCGGCGCTGGCCGGCAACACCGGGCGCGTGGCGCAGGTCGGGATGCTCGACGCCGCCATCGGCGACTGGGCCGCGCAGCGCACGGTGACCGAGGTGCTGGCCGCGCTCGATGCGGCGCACGTGCCGGCCGGGCGCATCTACACCATCGCCGACATCGCGGCCGACCCGCACTACGCCGCGCGCGGCATGCTGCAGGAGGTGAAGATGCCCGACGGCAGCGCGCTCGCGGTGCCCGGCTTCGTGCCCAAGCTGTCGCTCACGCCGGCCGGCCACCGGCGCAATGCGCCGGCGCTGGGGGCGGACACGCAGGCGGTGCTGGAGGAGATCGGCTTGAGCGCCGAGCAGATCGCCGCGCTGCAGGAACGCGGGATCGTCGGCTGATCGGTCAGCCTCGGAGGGACTCGATCAGGTCGATGTACTTCTGCTTGGCTTCGTCGGCCGTGGCGCCCTTCTGGGCGGTCCACGCGTCCCACTTGGCGCGCGCGACGATGTCGCTGAAGCTGGGCTTCTTGGCGGTGTTGTCGCCTTCGGTCGCCTGCTTGAACAGGGCGTAGATCTTCAGCAGCGTCGGGTTGTCGGGGCGCTCGGCCAGCAGCTTGGAGTTGGCCTGGGCGGCTTCGAATTGGGCGTTGAGGTCGGACATGGCGGTCGGGAAGAAGGTCAGAAACCGCGCATCTTAAATGGATTGGTACCAAGTGGTACCAATCGCGAGCATCCAGGCCCTTCAGTCCGTCAGGCCGGCGCGCGCCAACTCCACATCCAACCGCTCCCGCGCATCCGCCGGTGTCAGCGCCGCCGCCTTCTCGTACAGCCCGTTCGCCTCGCCAAGGCGCGACTCGCCGTGCAGCATCAGCAGCGCACGCGCGTACTCCATCATCCCGGCCGCCGACTGCGGGTGCAGCGTCAACCCGCGCTCGAACAGCTCGATCGAGGTTTCGGCGCGCACGCCGTACGTCATGCGCCCAACCAGTGCGCCGACCTTGTCGATCACCTCGGCGTGGAAGGCGGCAAGCGCGAGGTGTGCGTCGCCGTGCTCCGGCTGCAGTTCGATCACGTGCTCCAGCGCGCCCTTGAGCTTGGTGCCCAGGCCCTGCGCCAGGGCGCGTGCCACGCTGATGCCCTGGCTGTAGCGGCCCAGCGCGTAGGCCTGCCAGTACAGCGCCTGGCAGTTGTCGGGCTCGGCCGCGACCTGTGCGCCGGCGCGCTCGATCACCTGGCGGAACAGCGAAAGCCGCACGGCCTCGCGCGGTTCCAGGTAGTTGGCGTAGATCGCGGTCGCCTGGTTGGCGAGCGCCAGGCCGTCAGGGCCGTGGCGCAGGCCGAGGACGGCGGCGCGTTCGAACTCGCCGCTGTGGTACAGCGCCCAGCCTTCGGCCAGCGGCGCGTCGGCTGAAGGCGGCGGCAGCGCGTGGCCGGCGTGCAGGCGCGGCCAGTGCGTAAGCAGGCTGCGCGCGTCGTAGCGGGGCACGTCGGGGTAGGGAAGGGGCGTCCAGGGTTCGGTGCCGGCGGTGGCCGTGGCCGCGGCAGGGCCGGCGGACAGCAGCGAGAGCGGTTTGAAATCGGAGTGGGGCATGGATGTTCTAGGCCGCCATATCGACCGTCGGTGGCACGTGGCTGGGGTTGCTGGCGGCGTTCTCGCCGTTGTAGGCATTGCTCAGCGCCAGCAGGTGGCGGCGCTGGTCGCGTGCGAGGTAGGGCGCGAGCAGGTGCAGCGTGTGGTGGCCGCCGCGCATCAGCGCGCCCTGCGCGTGCGCGGGCTCCAGCGCCTGGCGCGGGTTGCGCACGTACTCGTAGCTGAGCCAGTAGGTCAGCACCACGACCATGCTCTGGGCCAGCGTGTCGACCTCGTGCGCGTCGATGTCCAGGTGGCCGGCGCGGCTCAGGCCGGCGATCAGCTGGCGGATGGCGCGCGCCTTGTTCTTGAGCACGAGCTGGAACTGGGTCTCCAGGTGCCGGTTCTTGCTCAACAGGTCGTTGAGGTCGCGGTACAGGAAGCGGTAGCGCCAGATCAGCTCGAACAGGCTGTGCATGAAGAACCAGGCGTCCTCCACGTCGTGCACGCCTTCGCTGGCGTGCAGCAGCTCGTTGAGCTCGGCTTCGTAGCCTTCGTAGAGCTTGTTGATCAGCTCTTCCTTGGCGGGGTAGTGGTAGTAGAGATTGCCGGGGCTGATGTTCAGTTCGCCGGCCACCAGCGTGGTCGACACGTTCGGTTCCCCGAAGCGGTTGAACAAATCCAATGCAGCTTCGAGGATGCGTTGCGCAGTGCGGCGTGGCGCCTTCTTTGCCATGTCGGTGCCCCCGTGGTTTCTCTTGGTCTCTGGGGGCACTCTAGCGCATGTGCGCTGCACCATGAACGGTGCGGGGCATGTTTTGCGGCGCTGATTTTTTGTGCAGTGCCGCAATTACAGAACGATGTCAGCCGGCCTTGGTGCGGCGCAGGGTCTTCTTGGCGGCGGGGGCCGGCGCGGCCTTGCGCGAGGCGCGCACGGGCGAGGTCTTGGCATCGCGCTGCTTGAGCTGGGCTTCGAGCGCCTCGATGCGCGCCTGCAGCGCGGCCACGTCGGCGGCCGAGGGCACGCCGAGCTTTTCGAGCGCGCGCGCCACGCGGTCTTCGAAGATGTTCTCGAGCTTGCCCCACTGGCCGGCGGCCTTGGTGCCGAACTCGCTGGCGAAGCCGGCCATGCGCTGCTGGGCCTGGGCCAGGGTTTCCTCGGCGGCCTGCTGGGTCTTCTTCTGCATGCCGGCGCCGTCCTTGACCAGCGCCTCGAAGGCCTTGCTGCCTTCCTGCTGCATCTTGGCGAAGGCGCCGAGGCCGGCCAGCCAGATCTGCTGGGCCGAGTCCTTGATGCGGTCGGTCTTGTCGTTGCTGTCGTCGTCTCGGGAGGTGGCCATGCGATGTGTTCCTTGGGATGCAATCGCACGACTCTAGCCGCCCGGGCGCCCCGTGGTTAGGGCGCGCCGCCTATCCCCGCGCCCGTGATCAGGGCGTGCCGCCAGCGGCGCGGCTGGCGTCCAGGTGCGCCTTGGCGCGCTCGGCCAGCGCCATTTCGCCGGGCGTGCCGGGCACGAAGGCCTCCACCGGCAGCGGCCGGCCGTGCGAGTCGACCGAGACGAACACGATCAGGCATTCGGTGGTCTTTTCCATCACGCCGCCCTTCATGTCGCCGCTGCGCACCTCGACCGAGATGTTCATGCTGGTCTTGCCGGTGTAGGCCAGGCGGGCCTCGACCTCGACCAGGTCGCCGATCATGATCGGCCGGTGAAAGCGGATGCTGCCGATGAAGGCGGTGACGCAGTAGCGCTTGGCCCAGCTGGTGGCGCAGGCGTAGCCGGCCTCGTCGATCCACTTCATGACCGTGCCGCCGTGGACCTTGCCGCCGAAGTTGACGGTGCTGGGTTCGGCCAGGAATCGGAGGGTGATGGAAGACATGGGGCGCCTTTTTTCTGTGGGCTGTGGGTGGGGAGCCGCGATTATGCGAGCGCCCGGGCGCCCTTTGGCGTCTGCCCGGCGCCGTTCAGCTGCCGCTGAACAGCTGCGCCAGCGTGCGGCGCAGCCAGGCGTTGCCCGGGTCGGCATGAAAGCGCTCGTGCCAGTGCTGCTTGACCGCGTAGGCCGGCAGCGTGAAGGGCGGCGCCAGCACCTTCACCGGCTCCTGCGTGGCCAGCACGTTGCCCAGGATGCGCGGCACCACCACGATCAGCTCGGTGTGGGCCACGATGCGCGCCACGCTCAAAAAGCTCGACAGCCGCACCACCACGTTGCGCTTGAGGCTCAGGCGCGCGATGGTGGTGTCGACGATGGCGTGCCCCGTGCCCGAGCTGGACACCACCGCGTGCGCCTCTTCCTCGAAGCGCTTGCGCGTGAGCTTGGCGCCGATGCGCGGATGGTTCTGCGCCGCCAGGCAGACGAAGTTCTGCATGAACAGCACCTGCTGGTAGAAGCCCGCGTCCAGCTGCGGCATGAAGCCCACGGCCAGGTCGACGTCGCCGTCCTGCAGCCGGCGGCCGCTGTGGGTGGAGATGATCTCGGTCTCGATGTGCACGCCCGGCGCCGCATGCCGCAGGTGGTCGAGCAGGCCGGGCAGCAGCACCACCTCGCTGATGTCGGTCATGCAGATGCGAAAGCGCCGCTGCGCGCGCGCCGGCTCGAAGCTGCTGCGGTTGCCCTGCGCCTGGGCCAGCTGCGCCAGCGCCTCGCGCAGGTTCGGGTAGATGCGTTCGGCGTGGGGCGTGGGCTGCATGCCCTGCGCGGTGCGGGTGAACAGGCGGTCGTCGAAGTGCGCGCGCAGCTTGTTCAGCGCCGTGCTGGCCGCCGCCTGCGCCATGCCCAGGCGCTCGGCCGCCTTGGTGACGTTGCCGGTCTTGTAGACCTCGTCGAACACGGCGAGCCATTCGAGATCGAGCTTGGACATGGGGTGAGGTGGGGTGAGGCGGGACGGAGCCCTGAAGGCGAAAGACACCATTATCGAAATTTCGAATTCCGTGTATTGGTACGCGGTCTTGAGGAAATAGTGGTGCGGGTCAACAATGCCGCCAACGGAGACACCGACCCCATGAACCCCGCTTCTTCCCATGCCGCCGGCGCACCGGCCAACGTCGCCGAGCGCCGCGACTACTACGCCCGCATCCGCCCGCTGAACCTCTCGCCGCTGTGGGAGTCGCTGCACGTGCTGGTGCCGCGCGAGCCCAAGAGCCCGTGCGTGCCCGCGCTGTGGCGCTACGACGAGATCCGCCCGCTGCTCATGGAATCGGCCGACCTCATCACCGCCGAAGAGGCCGTGCGCCGCGTGCTCGTGCTCGAGAACCCGGCGCTGCCCGGCAACGCGTCGATCACGCAGTCGATCTACGCCGGCCTGCAGCTCATCATGCCGGGCGAGGTGGCACCGTCGCACCGCCATGTGCAGTCGGCGCTGCGCTTCATCGTGGACGGCAAGGGCGCCTACACCACCGTGGGCGGCGAGCGCACGACGATGCACCCCGGCGATTTCATCATCACGCCCTCGTGGGCCTGGCACGACCACGGCAACGAAGGCATCGAAGGCGTGACCGAGCCGGTGGTCTGGCTCGACGGCCTCGACATTCCCATGCTGCGCTTCTTCGACGCCGGCTTCGCCGAGAACGACGACGCCAAGGTGCAGCACGTGGCGCGCCCCGAAGGCCACAGCCTGGCGCGCTTCGGCCACAACATGGTGCCGGTGCGGCACGACCACACCTCGGCCACCTCGCCGATCTTCAACTACCCCTACCTGCGCAGCCGCGAGGCGCTGGCCCAGTTGCAGAAGCAGGAGGCGCCCGATGCCTGGCTCGGCCACAAGCTGCGCTACATCAACCCGCTGACGGGCGGCTCGCCGATGCCGACCATCTCGACCCAGCTGCAACTGCTGCCCCAGGGCTTCGCGGGCCAGGCGCACCGCGCCACCGACGGCACCGTCTACAGCGTGGTCGAAGGCCACGGCACGGCCGAGATCGCCGGCCAACGCTTCGACTTCGGCCCGCGCGACACCTTCGTCGTGCCCTCGTGGGCGCCGCTGCGCCTGTTGTCGCCGGCCGAAGACACCGTGCTCTTCAGTTTTTCCGACCGCCCCGTGCAGCAGGCCATGGGCATCCTGCGCGAAGCCTTTCTCGAAGGCGCCTGAAAGCGCGGCGACCTTCTTTCCTTCTTTTTTCTTGTTTGTCTGATGTGCCGTCCCACGCGGCAGGAGCTTCCATGTCCTTCGTCTTCACGCCCCCTTCCATCGTCGGCCTGCCCATCGTGGGCTCCGACCAGCAGTTCCCCGTGCGCCGCGTCTACTGCGTGGGCCGCAACTATGCGGCGCATGCGCGCGAGATGGGCTTCGACCCCGACCGCGAACCGCCGTTCTTCTTCTGCAAGCCCAACGACGACGCCTCGGTCGTGCCCGTGGCCGAAGGCACCACCGGTGCCGTGCCGTACCCGCCGCTCACGAGCAACTACCACTACGAAGCCGAACTGGTCGTCGCCATCGGCAAGGGCGGCAAGGACATCCCGGTCGACCAGGCCGCCAGCCACATCCACAGCTACGCCGTGGGCCTGGACATGACGCGCCGCGACCTGCAGATGAAGATGCGCGAAGCCGGCCGCCCCTGGGAGATCGGCAAGGCCTTCGACTTCTCGGCCCCCATCGCGCCGCTGCGCACGCTGGCCGACGTGGGCGAGATCAACGCCGGCGCCATCACGCTCGAGGTCGACGGCCAGGTGCGCCAGAACAGCGACATCACGCACCTGATCTGGTCGGTGAACGAAGTCATCGCCAACCTCTCGACGCTGTTCGCGCTGCAGCCCGGCGACCTGATCTTCACCGGCACGCCCGAAGGCGTGGGCGCGGTGAAGCCGGGCCAGACGATCAAGGTCAGCATCGAGCGCCTGCCGTCCCTCACCGTGCGCATCGACTGAGTTCCCCGGCCCGCGCATGACCCTCTCGAAGCATCCTCCCTCCGTGCTGCTCGTCGGCGGCGGCATCGGCGGCATGGCCGCCGCGCTCGCGCTCGCGCGCCTGGGCGTGGCCATCGACCTGCTCGAACAGAGCGCCGTCATCGGCGAGATCGGCGCCGGCCTGCAGCTCGGCCCGAACGCCTTCGCGGCGCTCGACGCACTCGGCGTGGGCGAGGCCGTGCGCCGCAGCGCGGTGTTCACCGACCGGCTCGTGATGATGGACGCGGTCGATTGCAGCGAAGTGGCCTCGGTGCCCGTCGGCGAGGCCTTCCGCGCGCGCTTCGGCAATCCGTATGCCGTGAGCCACCGCGCCGACCTGCACGGCGCGATCCACGAGGCCGTGAAGCAGCATCCGCTGATCCGCTTCCACACCTCGGCGCAGGTCGAGGCGATCGACACCGGCGCGCACGGCGTCACGGCTATCACGCGCGACGGCCGCCGTTTCCAGGCTGACGCCATCGTCGGCTGCGACGGCGTGAAGTCGGTGGTGCGCGCCAAGCTGATCGGCGACGCGCCGCGCGTGTCGGGCCACGTGGTCTACCGCGCCGTGGTGCCCGCGGCCGACATGCCCGCCGACCTGCAATGGAACGCGCCCGTGGTCTGGGCCGGCCCCAACTGCCACCTCGTGCACTACCCGCTGCGTCACGGCGAGCAATACAACCTGGTCGTCACCTTCCACAGCCGTGAAGAAGAAGAGTGGGGCGTCACCGACGGCAGCAAAGAAGAGGTGCTGTCGTACTTCGAGGGCGTGCATGCGCGCCCGCGCCAGCTGCTCGACCGCCCGACCTCGTGGCGCCGCTGGAGCACTGCCGACCGCGACCCCGTCGAGCGCTGGAGCGACGGCCCGGCCACGCTGCTGGGCGACGCGGCGCATCCCATGATGCAGTACCTTGCGCAGGGCGCCTGCATGGCGCTCGAAGACGCCGTGACGCTCGGCGAGGCCGTGAAGGCCTGCGACTTCGACATGGCCGCCGCTTTCCAGCGCTACGAACAGGCCCGCATCGCACGCTGCGCGCGCGTCGTGCTGTCGGTGCGCGAGATGGGGCGCCTGTACCACGCCCAGGGCGTGGAGCGCCTGGTGCGCAACAGCCTGTGGACCGGGCGCACGCCTGAACGCTTCTACGATGCGGTCGAATGGCTCTATGCCTGGCGGCCCGAGCACTGCCTGGGCGAGGCGCCCGCGCCGCGCTGACACGGTTTTTTCACCCGATCCCTACCAACGAGGCCGAAGGCCCAGGAGACACCTCATGAACTTTCCGCGCGCATTGCTGACGACCGCCGTCCTGGCCCTGACCGCCGCTTCCGGCGCCTGGGCGCAGGGCAGCGACTACCCGAGCAAGCCGGTGACGCTGATCACCCCGTTCGCGGCCGGCAGCGGCCCCGACGCGGTGCTGCGGCTCGTGTCCGACAAGCTCTCGCGGCTGTGGAATCAGCGCGTGCTGGTCGACAACCGGCCCGGTGGCGGCGGCTTCATCGCCATCGACCAGGCGCGCCGCGCCGCGCCCGACGGCTACACGCTGCTGCAGCTGGACAGCGAGCACATCGCCGCGCTCCCGCACCTGTACAAGTCGCGCAACTTCGTGACCTTGCAGCACTTCGACCCCGTCGCCTCGCTGTTCCGCACGCCCTTCTTCGTGGCGGTGGCCACCGAGTCGAAGTGGAAGACCATGGGCGACCTGATCGCCGCCGCCAAGGCCAACCCCGAAGGCATCGTCTACGGCTCGTGGGGCGTCGGCAGCCCGGGCCACCTGGGCGCGCAGCAGCTCGAGGCGCTCACGGGCATCCGCATGCGGCACGCGCCGTACCGCGAGGTGTCGCAGCTGTATTCCAACGTGGGCACCGGCGAGGTGCCGTGGGCCTTCGCGAGCATCCCGTCGAGCCAGGGCATCTACAAGGCCGGCAAGCTGCGCTACATCGCCGTGGCCGCGCCCAAGCGCATCCCGCAGATGCCCGACGTGCCCACCATGGCCGAGGCCGGCGGCCCGGCTTCGCTGGAGGTCAACTCCTTCGTGTCGCTGCTGGCACCCAAGGGCGTGTCGGCGGCCGTGAAGGCCAAGATCAACGCCGACGTGGCCAAGGTCATCGCCGACCCCGACATCCGCGCCCGCTTCGACACCTTCGCCTTCGAGCCGCTGGCCTGGTCGCCCGAGGAAATCGAGCGCAACGCCGAGGCCAAGTCGAAGGTGTATGGGGAGCTGGTGCGCCGGGGCAACATCAGCCTCGACTGACGAGGGTGCGCCTTGCCCAGGGCTCGGCGCGCCAGTTAAGCTGGCTCTCTTTGCATTTTTGTTTACCTTTTAACTGTCTTTTTCCATGCAAGCCACCAAGAGAGCCCTCCTGATCGCCTGCGGCCTGGCCGCCACCGCGGCGCTGCCGCTGTCCGCCAGCGCCGACACCCCCGCGTGGCCGACCAAGCCGATCCGCCTGCTGGTGGGTTTCCCGGGCGGCTCCACGCCCGACATCGCGGCGCGCACCATCGCCGAGCCGCTGTCCCGCGCGCTGGGCCAGCCGGTCGTGGTGGACAACAAGGCCGGCGCCTCGGGCAACATCGCGGCCGACCAGGTGGCCAAGGCCACCGACGACCACACGCTGGGCATCGTCATCAACGGCAACCTCACGTCGTCGAAGATGCTGTACCCCAAGCTGCCGTACGACCCGGCGAAAGACTTCACGTACCTGTCGCTGATCGCCACCGCGCCGCTGGTGCTCGTGGCGCAGAACAGCCTGCCCTCGGGCACCGCCTTCTTCGACGCCGCGCGCCAGGCCGGCGACAAGTGGAACTACGGCTCGGTGGGCGTGGGCTCGGTCGGCCACCTGGGCATGGAGCTGCTCAAGAGCCGCGTGAACGGCTTCAAGCCCGAGCACGTGCCCTACCAGGGCAACCCGCAAGTCGTCACCGGCATGCTGGGCGACCAGGTGCAGATGGGCCTGATCCCGCCGGGCGTGGCCATGCCGCAGATCCGCGCCGGCAAGCTCAAGGCCGTGGGCCTCACGGGCGGGCGCAGCGCGCTGGTGCCCGAGATCGCCCCGCTGGCCGACGCCGGCGTGAAAGACTTCAACCTCGAGGTGTGGGTGGCGCTGCTCGGCCCGGCCAGCCTGTCGAAGCCCGCGCAGGCGCGCATCAGCCGCGAGATCGAGATCGTCATGAAAGACCCCGACGTGCGCCGCAAGCTCTTCGAGCAAGGCTGGCAGGCCGTGGGCACCTCGCCCGACGGCATGCGCACGCGCGTGAAGGAAGAGGCGGCGATCATGAGCAAGATCATTTCCACGCGCGGGATCAAACTGCAGTGATGACGGCGACGACGCAGCAACCACACACCCTGACCGAACCGGCGCGCGCGCTGCCGGTGTTCGGCGACTTCGACGTGGTCGTGGTCGGGGGCGGCCCCGCCGGCATTGCCGCCGCCGTGAGCGCCGCGCGCCACGGCGCGCGCACGCTGCTGGTGGAGCGCTACGGTTTTCTCGGCGGCATGGGCACCGCGGGCGGCGTGACCAACTTCGCGGGCCTGTACGGCAAGCGCCGCGGCGAGATGACGCAGCTGGTGCGCGGCGTGGTCGACGACCTCATCGAGCGCATCGCCGGCTTCAACGGCATGAACGCGCCGCAGAACGGCATGGGCGGGCGCATCTGCGTGCGCTCGTACGACACCTCGGCCTACAAGCTGGCCGCCGACCAGCTGCTCGAAGCGGCCGGCGTGCAGATGCTGTTCCACGCGTATGCCGCGGCCGTGCTGCACGACGGCGCACGCATTGCTGCGCTGGTGGTCGAAACGAAATCGGGCCGCCAGGCAATCCGCGCCAATGCCTTCATCGACGCCAGCGGCGACGCCGACGTGGCGGCCTTCGCGGGCGTGCCCTTCGAAGTGGGCGACGGCCACGGCAGCGGGCTGTTCCCGACCACCATGTTCCGCATCGGCCAGGTCGACGCGCCGGCCGCGCTGGAAGCGGTGGGCGAGTTCTCAGCCATCAACGGCTTCATGGCGCGCGCCGAGCAGCAGCACCCGGGCAAGTACAGCTTTCCGCGCGAAGGCGCGATCCTGCGGCCCAACAAGGACCCGCGCGAGTGGCGCGCCAACGTCACGCAGATCCGCAACGCCGAAGGCCGTGCGATGAACGGCGTCGATGCGCGCGAACTCAGCGACGGCGAGCTCGAAGGCCGGCGCCAGATCGCGGCGTACTTCAAGTTCCTGCAGGCCGAGGTGCCGGGCTTCGCGCCGTCGGCCATCGTGGAGATCGCGCCGCAGGTCGGCATCCGCGAGACGCGGCGCATCCAGGGCCTGTATGCGCTGGGCCGCGAGGACATCCTCGGCTCGGCCACCTTCGACGACACCATCGGCCTGAATGCCTGGCCGATGGAAATGCACGCCGACGGCCGCATCGAGTGGGCCTTCCCGCGCGACGAAGCCAACGCCTACAACCACCTGCCGTGGCGCATGCTGGTGCCGCAGACGCTCGACAACCTGCTGGTGGCCGGGCGCTGCGCCTCGATGACGCACGAGGGCCAGTCGGCCGCGCGCGCCAGCGGCGGCTGCTTCGTCATGGGGCAGGCGGCGGGCACCGCGGCGGCCTCGCTGGGCAGCGGGCGCTTCGCGGCGATCGACGTGGCGGCGCTGCAGAAAAAGCTGGCGGCCGACGGCGTCGACCTGGACCCTTGAGAAGGTGTGAACGAATCCGCCATGCCCGCTCATCCCGCCCAGACACGCCCCCTCTGCGTTGCAAATGCTCGCCATAGCCCGGCTATGGCTGCGCTTTGCGCCTTGAGGGGGCGCGCCTGGGCAGGCTGCTCGGCCACGCCGGATTCATTCACACCTTCTGAGCGCGGCGCGGCGCTAGAGTCCGGGGCTGGATGAACTCGAACCCCGGACACACCGTGCCTCTCTTTTCTTCGCTGTCGACCCCCGCGCGTCGCTTCTTCCTGGCGCTGGCCTGCGCCGCCGTCGGCCTGCTGCAGGTGGGCTGCGCCAGCACCCCCGAGGGCGACCCCGTCCACGGCAAGGACCGCGTGCTGAGCTTCGTGGCGGCCAAGGACGGCCGCAAGGTCGCCATCGTCGGCGAGAACTACCACTACGTGTTCGACGGCGACCCGTCCGTGGCCGCGCTGCTGCGCTGGGAAGGCCGCACCAAGGTCACGCCCGCGCTCATCGGCGAACTGAAGGTGGCGCGCAACCAGAGCTTCGAAGGCCAGTACGTGCTGCTAGCCCTGGACGCCGACCTCACGCCCGAGGACCGCAGCTTTCTCATCCAGACCGGCTTCGCGAAGGCCGATGTGAAGTACGGCGACCGCACCGGGCCGATGCTGCGCTACTTCGGCACGGTCTACGGCACGCGCTACGCGGCGGTGGCGCTGAAGTCGGCCGACAAGATCGACTTTTCCCGCCGCCAGTACCTTCCGTACGTCGAGCAGGAAACGCTGAGCGGCCCGTTCACCAAGGCGGCGCCCTCGCCGCTGGCGTATGCCGCCGACGGTTCGACGCTGCTGGGCGGTGTGCCGGTGCGCGTCGTGGACGGCGGCACCGACTACGGCTGCAGCCTGCGCCTGATGCTGGACATCTGCTTCTTCAAGTAGGCCCGCCGGGGGCCGCTGACCGGGCCGCGACAGCGCGCGGGCCCGGCCTTTGCTATCGTCGTGGATTGCTTTTCTGCGCTGAATCCCTTCCCCCGATGACCCCCGAACCCGTCCTTGCCGCCCGCCTCGTTGCCGACCTCGTCGCCCTCATGCAGCTCGAACCGCTGGGCGGCGACCGCTTCCTGGCCCAGAGCGAGGACATCGGCACCCCCGCCGTCTTCGGCGGCCAGGTGCTCGGCCAGTCGCTCAGGGCCGCCAGCCTCACGGTGGGCGCCGAGCGCCCGGTGCATTCGATGCACGCCTACTTCCTGCTGCCCGGCGAGCACGCGCCCATCGAGTACAGCGTCGACCGCGTGCGCGATGGCCGCAGCTTCACCACGCGCCATGTGGTGGCGCGCCAGCAGGACCGCATCATTTTCGAGATGTCGGCCTCGTTCCAGACCGTGGACGAGGGGGTCGAGCACCAGTTCCCCATGCCCGCGGTCGAAGGCCCCGAGGGCCTGACCAGCGAACTCGACCAGCGCATCGCGCTCGGCGACCGCCTGCCCGAGCCCTGGCGCTCCAAGGCCATCCAGCCGCACGGCATCGAGTACCGGCGCGTCGACCCCGAAGACCTGCTGCGGCCCGAGGTGCGCCCCACCGAGAACCAGAGCGCCATCTGGATGCGCGCCATCGCGCCGCTGCCCGACGACCCGACGGTGCACCGCGCGCTGCTGGCCTACGCCTCCGACCACGGCCTGCTGCGCGCCGCGATGCTGCCGCACGGCCTGAGCTTCATGAGCGGCCAGGTGCGCCCCGCCAGCCTGGACCACGCGATGTGGTTCCACCGCGATTTCCGTTTCGACGACTGGCTGCTCTACGTGGTCGACTCGCCCAGCGCGGGCGGCGCGCGCGGCCTGTGCCGCGGCAGCCTCTACACGCGCGACGGCCGCCTCGTGGCCTCGGCGGCGCAAGAGGGCATGCTGCGCATCCGCAAGCCGGGATCGCCGCGCACGCCGATCACGGGCTGAACGGTCCGCCTCTTTTTCTTCAACACTCACTCGATCGCTCCGGCCATGAAGATCTTCTTCTCTCCCGCGTCTCCTTTCGTGCGCAAGTGCATGGTCGTGGCCCACGAGCTGGGCGTGGCCGACCGCATCGAGAAGCTGCCCAGCGCCGCCGGCCCGGTGAAGCGCGACGCCCGCATCCTGCCGACCAACCCGCTGGGCCAGGTGCCGACCTTCCTCACCGACGACGGCCAGGCGCTGTTCGACAGCCGCGTGATCTGCGAGTACCTCGACACCGTGCACGCCGGCGGCCTGTTCCCGGCCAGCGGGCCCGCGCGCTGGGCGCGCCTGACCGAGCTGTCATTGGCCGACGGCATGACCGGCGCCGCGCTGCTCGCGCGCTACGAGACCATGCTGCGCCCCGAGGCGCTGCGCTGGAGCGACTGGACCGACGGCCAGCTCGACAAGGTGCGCACCGGCCTCGAATGGCTGGAAGCGGCGGCGTCGTCGTTCGGCGATCGCGTCGACATCGGCACCATCGCCTTCGGCTGCGCGCTGGGCTACATGGACTTCCGCTTTCCCTCGGTGGACTGGCGCGCCCAGGCGCCGAACAGCGCGAAGTGGTTCGCCGTGTTCAACCACCGGCCGTCGATGCAGGCCACGTTGCCGACGGCCTGATTCGCTGTTGCTGCTGTTGTTCAGGGCGACGCTCCCGCCGACGCGGTACCTTGCTCCGCGAATGTCCCCCGGGGCTTCGCCCCTCCTCCTTGATTTCGCTGCGCAAGGCACCGCATCGACGTGAGCGTCATCAGTGCGGTCGTTGATCGGCCGGCACCACGACAGCGCTCAGCGGGCGCAGGACACTGGGTGCTTCCCGCAGCGAAATCAAGGAGGAGGGCGAAGCCCGGGGGACATTCGCGGAGGGAAGTACCCGGTGGCCTGTGCACGCGCCCTGAACAATCGCGCCCCCAAAGCAACCCCCACAAAGCACTTCCCCGAACGCGCCCCAACCCATGGCGCCCTCGCCACAATGCGGGTTTCGATTGAACGAACCCAAGGAGCCCGCATGCCTTCAGACACCCCCCAAAAAGTAGCCATCGTCACCGCCGGCGGCAGCGGCATGGGCGCCGCCGCGGCGCGCAAGCTCGCGGACGACGGCTTTCGCGTGGCCATCCTGTCCTCGTCGGGCAAGGGCGAGGCGCTGGCGCAGGAACTCGGCGGCCTCGGCGTCACCGGCTCCAACCAGTCGAACGACGACATCCAGCGCCTCGTGGACAAGGTCATGGCCGAATGGGGCCGCATCGACGTGCTCGTGAACAGCGCCGGCCACGGCCCGCGCGCGCCGATCCTGGAGATCAGCGACGACGACTGGCATCGCGGCATGGACGTCTACTTTTTGAGCGCCGTGCGCCCCGCGCGCCTCGTGGCACCGCACATGGTGAAGCAGGGCGGCGGCGCGATCATCAACATCTCGACCTTCGCCGCCTTCGAGCCCGACCCGGTGTTCCCGACCTCGGGCGTGTTCCGCGCCGGCCTCGCGGCCTTCACCAAGCTCTTCGCCGACCAGTACGCCAAGCACAACGTGCGCATGAACAACGTGCTGCCCGGCTTCATCGACAGCCTGCCCGAGAAGGACGTGTTCCGCGAACGCATCCCGATGGGCCGCTACGGCCGCAGCGCCGAGATCGCCGCCACCATCGGCTTCCTGGCTTCCGAGGGCGCGGGCTACATCACGGGGCAGAACCTGCGCGTGGACGGCGGCATCACGCGCTCGGTCTGAACCCGGCAAAGGCGCCCATGACCGCCCCCACCCCGGTGCGCCAGCACATGGACCGCACCCTTGCGTCCTACGAAGCGTCCGCGCGCGACTACAACGCGATCGTCGCGGGCCACCGGCCACCCGAGATCGAGGAGGCGGTGCGCCGCATGATGCAGCGCGTGCCCGCCGGCGGCACCGTGCTCGAGATCGGCTCCGGGTCGGGGCAGGACGCCGACTTCGTCGAATCCCTGGGCGGGGTCGTGAGACGCACCGATGCGGTCCAGGCGTTTCTCGACCTGCAGGCCGAGCGCGGCAAGAAGGGCGAGCTGCTCAACGTCGTCACGGATGCGCTGGGCGGTCCCTACGACGCGGTCCTTGCGATGTGTGTGCTGATCCATGTCGATCGCGCGCACATCGCGCCGGTGCTGCGCAAGGTGTTCGATGCGCTCGCGCCCGGCGGGGTTTTTCTCGCAGCCATGCGCATCGGCGAAGGCGAGACCCTCGGCGACTACCAGACCGTGTACTGGCCGAAGGACGCGTTCGCCGACGCGCTGGCAGCGGCGGGCCTTGACCTGCAATGGGACAGCCAGTGGATCGGCCGCGACAACGTGACCTGGGCCAACTTCCTGGCGTGCCGTCCGCGCTAGCAGCGAGCGGACGAACGCCGGCTCACACGCCCAGGTAGCGCGTCCACAGCGACCGGTCGGCGTCGAGCGCGGCCGAGTCGCCCTGCCACACCACGCGCCCGCGTTCGAGGATCACGTGGCGGTCGGCCAGCGGCAGCAGGCGCTGCACGTACTTGTCGACCACCAGGATCGCCTCGCCCTCGGACTTGAGCGTGGCGATGCAGTGCCAGATCTCCTCGCGGATCACCGGCGCCAGGCCTTCGGTGGCTTCGTCCAGGATCAGCAGGCGCGGGTGCGTCGACAGCGCACGGGCAATGGCCAGCATCTGCTGCTCGCCGCCCGAGAGCTGGTTGCCCGCGTTGGCCTTGCGCTCCGACAGGCGCGGAAAGAGCTTGTAGAGCGCCTCCACGGTCCAGCGCGGCGCGCTGCCGGGGCGGGGGCGTGCGAAGGCGCGCAGGTGCTCGTCCACGCTGAGGTTGGGGAACACGTGGCGCCCCTCGGGCACGATGGCCATGCCGCGCCGCGCGATGGCGTCGGGCCGGTGGCCGCCGATGGCCGCGCCGCAGAACTGCACGCCGCCGCGCATCGGTGCGATCGTGCCGGTCAGCACCTTCAGCAGCGTGCTCTTGCCCATGCCGTTGCGGCCCAGCAGCGCCATCACTTCGCCCGCACCGACGCGCACGTCGATGCCGAACAGCACCTGGCTGGCGCCGTAGCCGGCTTCGATGGCGGTGGCCTCGAGCAGGGTGGATGTCGTGGTCGTCGTGCTCATGCGTGTCCTTCCGCTTCGGTGCCGAGGTACACGGCTTGTACGTCCGGGTGGCCCCGCACTTCGTCGGCCGTGCCGCTCATCAGCACCTTGCCCTGCACCAGCACCGTGAGGCGGTTGGCGAGGCGGAACACGGCGTCCATGTCGTGCTCGATGAGCAGGATGGCCATCGATTCGCGCAGCGATTCGATGAGGTCGACCATGCGCGCCGACTCGTCGGGGCCCATGCCGGCCATCGGTTCGTCGAGCAGCAGCAGCTTGGGTTCGGCGGCCAGCGCCAGTGCCACGTCGAGCGCGCGCTGCGCGCCGTGCGGCAGCGTGCCCGCGATGCGGTGGCGCTCGCTGCCCAGGCCCACGCGGTCGGCCAACGCGTGGGCGCGGTCGACGAGGTCGCGTTCGTTGGCGCGCGGCGCGAGGAAACGCAGGCTGCTTCCCGCATGGGCCTGTGCCGCGAGCATCAGGTTGTCGTGAACGGTTTCTTTCGCGAACACGCGCGTCACCTGGAAGCAGCGCGACATGCCGGCGGCCACGCGCTGGTGGTCCTTGTAGGCCGTGATGTCCTGTCCGTCGAGCATCAGCCGGCCCGCGTCGGCCTCCAGCAGGCCGGTGATGAGGTTCACCAGCGTGGTCTTGCCCGCGCCGTTGGGACCGATGAGCGCGTGCACCTCGCCGCGCTCCACCGTGAGGTTCACATGGTCGGTCGCCAGCAGGCCGCCGAAGCGCTTGACCAACCCTTCGATTCTGAACAGGCTCATGGCTTGGCGCTCCCTGCGGCCGTTGCAGCGGAAGCCGCTGCTGCTGCGACCGTGCGGCGCTTCGTCGACAGCGCGGCCAGGCCGCGCGGAGCCCAGAGGGCGACGGCGATCAGCAGCAGGCCCAGCGGCATGTGCCAGTGCTCGGTGTGCTGCTTGAGCGCTTCCTCGAGCACCAGCCAGACCACGGCGCCCACCGGCCCGCCCCAGCTGCGGCCGAGGCCGCCGATGACGACCATCACCACCAGCGTGGCCGACTGCGTCCAGTGCATGGTCGCGGGGCTCACGAAGCCGTTGCCGCCGGCCAGCAGCGCACCGGCCAGCCCGGCGATCGCGCCCGCGATGGCGAAGGCGACGAGCTGCAGCCGGAACACCGGGTAGCCCAGCGCGCGCATGCGCGTCTCGTTGTCGCGGATGCCCATCAGCGCATGGCCGAAGCGCGCCTGCGTGGCGCGGTGCAGCCACCACAGCGCGAGCGCCACCACCACGAGCACCACCCAGTAGAAGGTCGATTCGTTGCCCAGGTCCAGGCCCGGCAGCAGCGTGGGGCGCGACATCAGCGTGTAGCCGTCGTCGCCGCCGTACTTGCGCAGCGACACGACGACGAAGTACAGCATCTGCGCAAAAGCCAGCGTGGTCATGATGAAGTACACGCCGCGCGTGCGCAGCGCCACCGTGCCGATCAGCGCGGCGACCACGCCGGCCACCAGCGCGGCCAGCGGCCACAGGATCCAGGCCGACATCACGCCGGCGTCGCTGAGCGCGACCACCGTGTAGGCGCCCATGCCGATGAAGCCCGCGTGCCCGAGCGCCACCATGCCGCCGAAGCCGAGGATGAAGTTCAGGCTTGCGGCGGCCAGCGCGACGATGAGCACGCGCCGCACGAAGCCGATGTAGAAGTCGAGCCCGAACAGCGGCGCGACCAGCGGAAAGGCCGCGAGCGCCACGAGGAGCAGCCCGAGGCCGAAGGTGCGTGACGAGGGTTTCATGCGCGGGCGGAGAAAAGGCCCGAGGGCCGGAAGATCAGGACGACGACCATGAGCGCGTACATCGCCACCTCGGCGAACAGCGGCCCCAGGTCGGCCGCCGTGGCGGGCGGCAGCGTGGCGCGCAGCAGCATCGGCACGAAGGCGCGACCGATGGTGTCGACCACGCCGACCAGCAGCGCGGCCACGAAGGCACCGCGCACCGAGCCGATGCCGCCGATCACCAGCACCACCAGCGCCGGGATCAGGATGGCCTCGCCCATGCCCACCTGCACCGCGACGATCGGGCCCATGAGCGCGCCGGCCAGTGCGGCCAGCGCCGCGCCGAGCAGGAACACGCCGTTGAAGATGCGGCCCACGCGCACGCCCATCAGCTCGGCCATCGGCCGGTCGGACGCGCCTGCGCGCACCCGCATGCCGATGCGCGTGTGGTTCACGAGCACGTACAGCGCCAGCGCCATCAGCACGCCGCCCGCGAGGATCACGAGGCGGTACGAGGGATAGGGCAGGCCGTCCATCAGCTCGACCGGGCCCGAGAGCGCGGCCGGCGTGGGCGCCATCACGGGCGAGGGGCCCCAGATCATCTTGACGATGTCGTCGGCCACCAGGATCACGCCGAAGGTGGCGAGCACCTGCGCCAGGTGGTCGCGCTTGTAGAGGCGACGCATCAGCAGCACCTCGATCAGCAGTGCCACCACCACGGTGACGAGCACCGCCACCACGATGGCGGCGGCGAACGAGCCGGTGCGCGTGTGCGCTTCGGCCGCCACGTAGGCGCCGGCCATGAACAGCGAGCCGTGCGCCAGGTTCAGCACGTCCATGATGCCGAACACCAGCGTGAGGCCCGCCGCCAGAAGAAAGAGCATCAGGCCGTAGCCGATGCCGTTGAGCAATTGCTCGAGGACAAGAATTCCGCTCATAGCATCCAAGGAGTGCCCGTATTCATTTCGGGAAACACCGAGGAACCGGCTTTGCCGGGCCTCAGGTGTTGCCCCCGGTCGGGGGTTGGCGAAGCGACACGAAGTGCGCGAAGGCTGGGGGAGAGCCTATTTATTTCATTGCGCACTTGCTGGCGTAGCTGTCGCCGTAGCTTGTCAGCACGGTGTTGATCAGCTTGTTCGTCACCTTGCCTTGCGCGTCCTTGCCGATCACGCGCAGGTAGAAGTTCTCGATGGGGAAGTGGTTGTTCGCGTACTTGAAGGTGCCGCGCGTCGAGGCGTAGTTGGCCTTCTTCAGGGCAGCGACCACGGCCTCGCGGTTCTGCGCATTGCCACCCGATTGCTTCACGGCGGCGTCCATCGCGAGGATCGCGTCATAGGCCTGCGCGGCGTACACCGACGGGTAGCGGCCGTTGTATTCCTTGCGGAAGGCCGCCACGAAGGCCTTGTTGGCGGCGTTGTCCAGGTCGTGCGCCCAGTGCGAGGTGTTGAACAGGCCGAGCATGGGCTCGCCCACGGCGCCGATCACGTCCTCGTCGGCCGAGAAGCCGCTGGTGACCAGCGTGATGTCCTTCGACAGGCCCGCGCCCACGAACTGCTTGATGAAGTTGATGCCCATCGCGCCGGGCAGGAAGAAGTAGATCGAGTCGGGCTTGGCCGCGCGCAGCTGCGCGAGCTCGGCGGCGTAGTCGATCTGGCCCAGCTTGGTGTACAGCTCGTCGGCCACCTGGCCCTTGAACTGGCGCTTGAAGCCGCCGAGCGCATCCTTGCCGGCCGGGTAGTTGGGGGCGATCAGCACGATCTTCTTGAACGCGCGGTCTTGTGCGAACTTGCCGGCGGCCTCGTGGAACTGGTCGTTCTGGTAGGCGGTGCCGAAGAAGTAGGGGCTGCACTGCGCACCGGCGAACTGGCTCGGGCCGGCGTTGGCCGACAGGTAGGGCACCTTGGCGTTGAACAGCGTCGGGCCCACGGCCAGCGCCACGTTGGAGCCGATGGGGCCGCTGAAGATGTCGATCTTGTCGCGCTGGATCATGCGGTCGACCAGCTGCTTGGCCTGGTCGGGGCTGCCGGCCATGTCGGCCTGCACGAACTCCACGTCCTGCCCGCCGAGCTTGCCGTTCAGCTGCTTGATGCCGAGCGCGAAGCCGTCACGCGCCTCGGCACCCAACGCCGCGAAAGGCCCTGAAATGTCCAGGGCCAAACCGACCTTGACCGGCGCGGCGATGGCCGACACCGAGGCCCCGAGGGCGGCGCCGCACAGCAGCAGCGAGATCAGGGTGCGCGGCAGCGCGGGCGATTTCAGGAACGTGGGGCGCATCGGGTTCTCCGGCTAGGGAAGGGTTGAGACAACTGAACTGTTGATAGTTAAATACTTTAGCCGTAAACAATTCGGTGTCAACGGTACTAGCACGAATGGTGCCAGTGAACCGTGTCGCCTTCGCCGCGCCGGACGCTCGCGAAAGGTTACGCAAACGTCAACCGAACGGACTTGCGGTGGCGAACCAGAGGCCGATGCCGGTTGCGATGATGAAGGCCCCGTCGGTCACGCCCGCGACCAGGAAGAACTTGGTCTGCAGCGTGTCGACCAGCTCGGGCTGGCGCGTCGTCCCTTCGAGGAACTTCTGGCCCACCAGCGCGATGCCGATGCACGAACCCAGTGCGGCAATGCCGATCAGCAGGGCGACGGCGAGCGGGAGGATGTTGAAGCCGGTCATGGTTTTTTCTCCAGGTGGTTGATCGATGGCCCTACTGTCGCGTCATGGGCGCAGCGGGTCGATGACCTCGGAGGTGATGGTTCAGCCGCGGCCCCGCAACGAAGCGCCAGCCAGCGTTCCTCAGCGCGCGTCCTGCAGGTCGCGCCAGGCGAGGTAGTCGGCGAGCGCCGGCCGCAGAAGCGCTGCCTGCGACGTGGCGGCGAAGCGCTGGTGCCCGAGTTCGGCGCGCACGTGGCGTTCTTCGGGCGCGGCGATCAGTCGTTCGGCGGTTTCGGCCAGCTGCGCGTAGGGCGCGCCGAAGACGGCAGGGCGAAGGTCCGGGTGAATCTCGCTGTCGTCGTAGAGCTCGGTCAGCACCGGCTTGCGGGCCGCGAAGCCGACGGCCATGCGCATGATCTCGGAGATGCGCGAGTTCTCGTGCGTCGAGACGTTCAACAGCAGCTTCGAACGCGCGAGCAACGCACTGCGCTCCTCGAGAGAAAGGTATTGGTGCGCCGCAACGTGCAAGCCACGACCCCGCATGTCCTCCAGCAAGTGAAGGCGGCGCGCGCTGAGGTGGCCGAAGAAGAGCACGTCGATGTCCTCGTTCGGCGTTGTCGCATTCACGTCCGCCATCGGAAGATGGATGGCGCCGGGCTGGTGGCCGTACGGGACCAGCGAGGCATTGGGAATCTGCAGCTGTGCGTAGCGCGCCAGGTTTCGCTGGCTGTATTCCCAGACGTAGCTGTTGCGAAGAATCTCCAGGTAGACCGGGTTGAAGGCGCCGCCGCCTTCCATGAGCTGTTCGAAGTTGACGACGATGCAATCGGGACCGAGGTGGGCCAGGTCCTTCCATTGCAGGGAAGCGGACGCGAACATGACGATGTTGACCCGGTTCGGTGCCAACTGCGCAAAGGACGACGTGATGTCGCACCCCAGCTCACACAGCCCGAGGCGAAAGCCTTCGACGATCTCGCCGAGGATCTGTGGGTCTCCGACCGAAGTGATGTGGAACTGTCGATGCATGGTGGCTGGGCAGGATTGTTGTCCGAGCCGGGACGCGCGGGCCGCACACGTTACCAAAATCCGACCTTCGATCGCTCGCTTTCCCTGCGCACCCATTCAAAAAAAGGCGCGCCCGAGAGCGCGCCTTTCTCCTGAAGCATTCCGCCTCAGGGCAGCTGTGTCCAGTTCTGGTTGTTGCCGCCGTTGCAAGTCCAGGTGATCAGTGCCGTGTCCTGCGTGGTCGAGCCGTTCGGCACGTCCAGGCAGGAGCCCGAGGCGCGGTTGCGCACCGTGCCGCCCACCAGGCTCCACTGCGCCGTGTTGCCCGACGAGCAGGCCACCTGCACTACGGCCGCGTTCGTGGTCGCCGTGCCGTTCTGCGCCAGGCACAGGCCGCTGTGCTCGGCGATGAACTGCACGTAGCCGCCGGTGACGGGCGTCATCGTGAACTTCTCGTTGCCCGCGTTGCCGCACGGCCATTGCACCGCCGTCGCGCCGCTGGTGGTCGAGGCGCCCTTGATGTTCACGCACATCGTCGGGTTGAGGTCGGAGCGCAGCCGCGTGACCACCGCCGGGGCGGTGTCCTGCGAGCGCACGTACTCGCGCAGCGCCACCACGTCGTTCGCCGGCAGGCTGGAGGCGTTGCCGTGGCCGCCCGCGAGCAGGTCCTGCAGCGTGGCCGCCTGGCCGTTGTGGAAGAACGCGGTGGTGTTCCAGGTGCCCGACAGCGTCGGCGTGTCGAAGCCCACGCCCGCCAGCGGCTGGTTGCTGCCCTTGCCCGACGAGGCCTGGATCGTGCCCACGTCGTGCCGCAACCCGTCGCGGAAGGTGGCGCCCGTGTGGCAGGTGGCGCACTGGGCCGTGTTGAACACGGTCTGTCCGCGCACCGCGTCCACGCTCAGGCTGCCGTCCGCGGCGCGCGCCGGGCTGCGCATGTACTTGTTGAGCGAGCCCAGGTACGCGGCCAGGTCGTCCAGCTGCGCGTTCTTGCCGGCCTTGGGCGCACCCAGCGGGGCCTGCGTGGCGGCCCAGTCGGCGTTGCTCAGGAAGCCGGTGCCGCCGAACTCGTTGCGGATGTCGTTCTCGAAGTCCTGCACCTCGTCGAAGTTGGCCGTCCAGTGCAGCTTGCCGTGGCTGGTGCCGCGCCGCCCCTGCAGGCTGATGGTGCGGCGCAGGCCTTCGCCGCGCTGGGTGAAGTCCCACACCATGCCGTCGTCGCCGCCGTCCGCGTGGCAGCTGGCACAAGACATGTAGTTGTCCTTGCTCATGCGCCGGTCGGCCGCGTTGTAGAACACCTGCTTGCCGCGCAGCGCCGCGGCGGCCATCGGCTCCTGCGCCACGGTGGCCACGTTCTGCAGGAAGATCGCCGCGCTGGTCTCGGCCGACAGCACCTGCGCCACGTCGTGCACCGAGACCGAGCGCGCCAGGAAGTTGTTCACGAACAACCGCTTGCGCGCCGCGTCGAGGTACAGGCCGTGCGGGGCGCTGCTGGCGTTGATCTCGCCGCGAATCGCGCGGGTGTAGCTGTCGACGATGGCGACGCGGTTGCCTTCCATCTGCGCCACGAACAGGTAGTCGCCGGCGGGCGAATACAGCGCGGCGCGCGCGGGGGCGCGGTCGTCGAAGTCGATCTGCTCGGAGAACACCTCGGCGGCGCTTTGCAGGTTCACCTGCGACAGGATGGAGCGCACCGTCTGGTCGTGCGGCAGGTCCTTGCCGTCGCGGAAACGGCCGCGCACGATGTTGTCCTTCTTCGAAGGCAGCACGGCGCGCGAACCGTCGGGCGAGATCACCACCTGGCTCAGGTAGTTGGCCACGCCGCGCGCACGGCTCTCGGTGTCGACGGTCGTGGTGTCCACCGGCAGCGGGATGGTCTGCAGCGCGGTCAGCGACTGCAGGTTCACCTTGTGCAGCTGGCCGCCCGTCATCTTCGACTTGAAGCGCGTGACGTAGGCCACCTGCGAGTCGGCGCTCACGGCGATGCCGCGCACGCCGCCCTCGAGCGCCAGCGCACCGGTGGTGGCGCCGTTGCTGGGGTCGAAGCTCATGAGCACCGACTTGCTTTCCAGCGTGAGCAGGCCCTTGGCGCCGTTGGGCGTGAAGGCCACGCCGTAGGGGCCGCTGCCGTAGGCCAGCGGCACCGACACCGACTGCGAGCCGTCGGCGGCGTTGAGCGCCACCAGCTTGTCCTCGCCCTGCACCGCGACCCAGATGCGGCCGTCGGGGCCCACGGCCAGCGTCTTGGCCTCGTCGCCGACGCGCACTTCCCACAGCTTGGCGAGGGTCTGCGCGTCGATGGCGGCCACCGTGCCGCTGTCGGGGTTCACCGAGTACACCCGGCTTGCATCGCCCGCGATGTTGGTCGTGTGCGTGGGCGCGGTCGCGGTGACCGGCGCGATGACGGTCACGTTGTAGGTGTAGTAGGTCTCGCGGCCGCTGCTGTCCTTCACCGTCAGGGTCACCGTGTAGTGGCCGGGGGTGGTGTAGGTGTAGCTGGCGTTGGGCTGGTTCGAGAACGCCGTCTGCGTGCCGTTGCCGAAGTTCCAGCGGAACTGCACGCCGCTGGCGCCGAGCGTCGCGGGGTTGAAGCTCAGCTGGCCGTTGACCAGCTTGGGCCCGCCGCCCAGGCCCGGGTCGCCGATGATGGCCTGGCCGCGCAGCGTGTCCACCTCGGCCTGGCCGAGCACGCGGCCGTACACGCGCACCTCGGCCAGCGTGCCCTTGAAGAGCGCGGTGTTGCCCTGGATCTGCCCCATGACCTGGAACTTGGTCGACAGGCCCTTGGTGCCGGTCGGCCCGGTCGAGGTGGTCTTCACGCCGTCGACGTACACCGCCTGCGCGCCCGAGGCCGCGTCGCGCGTGAGCACCACGTGGTGCCAGTTGCCGTCGTTCACGGCCGCGGTGGAGGTGGTGCCGCCGTCATTGCCCACCGAGAGCTTGATGCGCCCGCCGGTGTCCAGCCAGCCCCAGAACACGTCGTCGGTGCCGCCCGACTGGTCGCGACCGAAGATGCCGGGCGCGGTCCAGGAGTTGGCGCCGCCGGCCTGCGTGGTCTTCATGTAGAAGCTCAGCGTGGCGGTGCCGCCCAGCGCGCTGGCCACGGTGTCGTTCTTCAGCGGCACCCCCGCGGTGCGGTTCGCGAAGTTCAGGCCGATGCTCTCGAACGCGTCGCCGGTGGCGGGGGTGCCGTTGTTGGCGCCGATCTGGTCGCCCAGGTTGCCCGTCAGCGGCCAGTGGTGCATCAGGTTGATGTCGCTGGCGTTGCCGGTGTTGAAGGTGGAGCGGTAGTCGGCGCCGATGGCGTTGCCCGCATAGTCCTTCACGCCGTTGGCCGGCAGGAACACCTCATAGCTGGTGCCCGGCAGCAGCGGCTGCGCGGGATGGAAGTTGACGATGCCCAGCTGCACGCTGTAGGTGCCCGCCAGCGTGTTGCCGCCCACCGGGCGCACGATGAAGGTGTTGCTGTTCACGCTCTCCGGCAGGATGTTGTCGGTCATGCCCAGGCCGATGCGCGAGCTGAGGGCCTGCTGCTTCGCACCGTTGGCGGGCGAGACCTGCTTCACTTCGGGCTTGGTGGTGTCGGGCTCGACCGAGTGCACGACGAAGCCGCTGCCCGAGCCGTGGTCGTTGCCCACGAAGACGAGGTTGCCGAACATGGCGACCTGGCCGTTGTCCGAATGCGAGAAGTTCGGGTCGTCCTCGCGCAGGATGCTGCCGCGGCCCACCTCCACGTGGTTGAGCGGGTTGCTCACGTCGACCTTGTGGATGCGCGTCTGCGCACCCTGGATCACGTAGTTGTCCTGCGTGGCGCAGTACAGCTGCTCGTCGATGACGAGCCGGTTGTCCTCGGCCACGAAGCGCGAGCGGTCGCTCAGGTCGTAGCTGTACATCTTGGCGCCGCTGCCGCGCGCCGACGCGTGCACGTTGCGGCCGTCGAAGCAGGTCGCGTAGTAGAACGGCGTGGCGCCGGCGATCGAATCGAGCACCTTGGGGTTGAGCGGGTCGGAGATGTCCAGGCTCGCGAAACCGCCGTTGCTTTCCATCGCGGTCAGCACCATGTGGTTGCCCATGGTGAAGATCGGGCCGATGCGGAAACCGCCCAGTTCGCCCGTGGGCACCGGGTTGGGCTTGCCGGCGCCGCGGTTGGCGACCACCGCGTTCGCGGGGTCCGTCGCGTCGACGATGAAGATGCCGCGGCCGGCCGAGGCCACGTACAGGTAGGGGGCCTGCCACCACAGCTGCCAGGCCACGTTCTCGTAGTCGCCGCCGCTCACGCCGGGCAGCGCCAGCTTCTTCACCTGCTTGATGTCGTTGATGTCGGTGAAGTCCCAGAACTCCACGCCGTTGATGCTGGGCAGCACCACATAGGTCTTGCCGCCGATCTTCGCGGTGCCGAAGGAATGGGTCTCGCGGAACTCCTTGGTGCGGCCGCCGGTGGCGTCATCGGGCTCGTAGATCTTCTTGACGAGCTTGATCTGGCGCGGGTTCGACACGTCGTACAGCAGGAAGCCGCCGGGGCCGAGGCCGCTGTCCGGCGCGAAAGAGGTGAGGAAGTAGCCGTTGACCATGATGCCGGCGTTCATGCCGTAGTCCTTGCGGCCCGGGTACGTGGCGGGCACCTCGCGCGACTCGTAGGCACTGCTGTGCGCCGGGTCGAGCGGGTGCGCGGCGCTGGTGATCATCGACACCGGCTTGAACAGTTCCGCCGAGGTGTAGGTGAGGTTGCCCAGGCCCGGCCCCTGCAGCGGGAGCGGGTCGGCCACGACAGCGGCAGCCGCCGTGGCCATGTTGTTGAGGGTCGTCATCGGACTGACCCCGGTGATTGCCGCATGCGTCAGCAATGTGACGCACGGCACCAGGAACGCCATCAGGAAATACCGGATCTTCATCGTCGCCTCCAGGTTGTTTGAAGTTCGCAGGGAACCCTCTTGTCCTTGGTTCTCTCGAGTCACTCGGTCGCTTGCTGGGAAAGCGCACGCGCAGGCGCGCCCCCGGCGGGCAACGCATGCGTTGTCCGCCGTCCACTTCTTCTTCTGTCTTGCTCTCCCGCTGGTTGGCGCCGGCGCCTTCCGCGTGGAAGGCGTCAGCGCCGGGGCGCTGTTACTTCACGCCGCCCGATTCGTAGAGGTTCCAGGCCGCTTCGGCGCTGGCACCGTCGTGGATCATGGCCATCAGTGCGCTCACCACCGCCGAGGGGTTGGCGTGCTGGTAGACGTTGCGGCCGTACACCATGCCGACGGCGCCCTGGTCCAGGAGCACGCGCGAGCGCGCGAACACCTGCTGCAGGTCTTCGCGTCCGCCGCCGCGCACGAGCACGGGGCAGCGCGCGGCCTGCACCACGCGGTGGAAGTCGGTGGCGTCGGTGGTGGGGTCGGCCTTGACGATGTCGGCGCCCATCTCGCGCGCCAGGCGCGTGAGCGTGACGATTTTTTCGGCGTCGCCGTCCACCATGTAGCGGCTGGTGGCGGTGGGCGCCTGCATCACGAGCGGCTCGATCATCAGCGGCATGCCGTAGCGGTCGCAGTCGGCGCGCACGCGGGCGATGTTCTGCACGCACTGGCGGAACAGGTCGGGCTCGTCGGGCAGCATGAACAGGTTGACGACCACGCAGGCCGCGTCCCGCTGCACGGCGGGCAGCACCGGGTCGTCCTGGTTCTGCAGCACGGCCCACATCACGCGGTGGTGCACGGCGTTGTAGGGGTTGCCCATGTCCAGGCGCATCACCAGCGCGGGGCGATCGCGCCCGGGCCGGTCCTGCAGCAGGTCGGACTGCCCGTAGTTGAGCTGGATCGCATCGGGCTTCGCAGCCACGAGCTTGTCGATCACGCCGGGCATGTCCTCCAGGCCGTCCAGGAAGGTGGGTTCGTTGCACACGCCGTGGTCCAGGGCGATGTCCAGGCAGCGGCCGTTGTGCAGCAGGCGGTTGAGCCGCGCGGTCTTGTCTTTCGACATGAAGGAAGAACTCCGTGTTGAGGAAAAAGGAAGGGAAGAAATGCGCGCGCTCAGGCGAGCGCGTCCAGGTGGCGCTTGGCCGCGGCGTCGATGAGCTGCAGCGCTTCGCCGTCGAGCACGACCGCGCCGGCGCCGGCGTTCTCGATCGCCTGCTGGCGCACGCGCGCGCCGCACAGCGCCACCGAGACGGTGCCGCGGGCCACGGTCCACGCGATCATCATCTGGCCGAACGAGCAGCCCAGGTGCGTGCGCAGCGGCTCCAGCGTGTCGAAGAAGGCCTTGAGCTTCGCGCGGTTGGCCTCGCTGAAACGCGGGTTGGTGGCGCGCTGGTCGTCGCCCTTGAACTCGCGCGCGGGATCGATGGGGCCGGCCAGCAGGCCCAGCGCCAGCGACGAGTAGCCCAGCACCGCCACGTTGTGCTCGGCGCACAGCGGCGCCAGCGTGGTCTCGATGCCGCGGTCGATGAGGCTGTAGAGCTCCTGCGCCGCATCGACCGGGCCGTGCTTCAGGTACTCCGAAAGAATCTCGGGCGTCGCGTTGCTCACGCCGATGGCGCGGATCTTTCCCTGTTTCTTGAGGGCCAGCAGCGCGTCCATGGTCTCGGCCACGGGCGTCGTGTGGTCCTGCCAGTGCGTGATGTACAGGTCGATGTAGTCGGTCTGCAAACGCTTCAGGCTCTCTTCGCATTCATGGAAGATCGAATCGCGCCCGAGGTAGCGGTACACGGGGTGGCCGTCTTCCTCGAAGAAGTGCGTGCCCTGCTGCGTGTGCCACACCAGGCCGCACTTGGTGGCGATCACGGCCTCCTGGCGGCGGCCCTTGAGCGCGGTGCCGACGATGCTCTCGGAGCGGCCCAGGCCGTAGGCCGGCGCGGTGTCGATCAGGGTCACGCCCGCATCGAGCGAGGCCTGGATGGCGATCACGGCAGCGGCGTTGTCACCGCCGCCCCACATCCATCCGCCCATGGCCCAGGTGCCCAGGCCGATGGCCGAGCATTCGATGCCCGAGGGGCCGAGGGTGGTTTTCTTCATTGGGGTTGCGCTGCTCATCGCTTGGTCTTTCTCGTGTTCAGGATGTGGTCGATGGTCACGGCCGCGAGCAGGATCAGGCCCTTGATCACGTCCTGCCAGTAAGGCGACACGTCGAGCAGGATCAGCGAGCTGGTCACCACCGACAGCAGGGCCAGGCCGAGCACGGCGCCGAGCACGGTGCCCGAGCCGCCCTTGAGGCTGGCGCCGCCGATCACGGCCGCGGCAATCACGTTGAGTTCCATGCCCATGCCGAAGGTCGGCGTGGCGGCGCCGAAGCGCGCCGTGTAGATCACGCCGGCCAGGCCCGCCGAGGCGGAGCACAGCACCGTGACCCAGAACTTCACGCGGCCCACGCGGATGCCGGCGTACAGCGCGGCCTTCTCGTTGCTGCCGGTGTAGAACACGCGGCGCAGCAGGCTGGAGCGGCGCAGCACGAAGTCGCTCACGATCACGATGGCCAGGAAGATCAGGATCACGGCCGGCACGCCGAACAGCGTGCCCTGGCCGATGAATTTGAACTCGGCCGGCAGCGAGAACAGCGACTGCGGCGTGCCCTGCGTGAGCGCCAGGCACAGGCCGCGCACGATCACCATGAAGGCCAGCGAGGCGATGAAGTGGTTCAGCCCGATGCGCGTGACGCAGCCGCCGATCATGGCGCCGATGAGGCCGCTGGCGCCGATGGCCACCAGGCTTGCGAGCCACGGGTCCATGCCCATGAGAAAGAGCTTGCCGGTCACCACCATCGCGAAGCACACCACCGAGCCCACCGACAGGTCGATGCCGCCGACGATGAGCAGGATGGTCATGCCCACCACCACGATGCCTTCGATGGAGAAGGACAGCAGCATCGCGCGCACGTTGTCCCAGGTGAGGAAGTAGGGCGATGCGAAGCTCATCGCGACGCACAGCGCCACGATGATCAGCACCAGCCCGGCCTCGCGCATGCTCGTGAGCTTGTTGGCCTGCTTCACGGGGTCTCCTGTTCGGCGGGGTTGCAGGGAGCCGGCTGTGGCCGTGGCCGCGGCGCCTGCATCGATTCTGGTCGGAAAGTTCATGCCATTGCCTCTTCGGGTTCGCAAAGTCCGGAGGCCAGCCGCAGCAGAGCTTCCTCCGTCATCTCGTCATGGGCCAGTTCGCCCGCCAATCGCCCTTCGCGGATCACCAGTGCGCGGTCGCACAGGCCGATGATCTCGGGCAGTTCGGAAGAGATCACCACCACGCCCACGCCCTGGTCGGCCAGGTCGCGCAGGATGTGATGAATCTCGGATTTCGCGCCCACGTCCACGCCGCGCGTGGGCTCGTCCATCAGCAGCACCGCGGGCTGCGTGGCCAGCAGCTTGGCGATCGCCACCTTCTGCTGGTTGCCGCCCGACAGGCTCGACACCTCGATCGCCACGCCGTCCGACTTCAGGTTGAGCTTGGCGCCCAGCTGCACCGCGAGCCGGTGTTCGCTGGCGCGCTGCAGCAGGCCCAGGGCCGAGCTGACGCGGCGCAGCGCCATCGACGAGATGTTCTGCGCAATCGGCAGGTCCAGGAACACGCCGGCCGCCTTGCGGTCTTCGCTCAAGTAGGCGATGCCTTCGCGCAGCGCGTCGCTGTACTTGCGGATGGCGAGCGTCTTGCCGTTCAGGCGCACGGCGCCGCGCCGCGCGGGGCGCAGGCCGCACACGGTCTCGGCGAGCTCGCTGCGCCCGGCGCCCATGAGGCCGGCGATGCCGAGGATCTCGCCGCGCTTCAGCGTGAAGGAGATGCCGTGCACGCGCTCGTCGTCGGCGATGCCGTCGACTTCGAGCACGGGGCCGGCGTTCGCATCGGCGGCAGCGCCGGCTTGCTTGGGCGGGTAGTAGTTGCCCAGGTCGCGCCCGACCATGCGGCGCACCAGCTCGTCGGGCGTCATGCCTTCGAGCGGGCCGCTGTGCACGTTGCGCCCGTCGCGCAGCACGGTGGCGCGGTCGCAGTGCGTGAAGATCTCGGCCATGCGATGGCTGATGTAGATGATGCCGATGCCCTGCGCCTTGAGGTCGTGCAGCACGCGGAAGAGCGCGGCCGATTCGTTGTCGGTGAGGGCGGCGGTGGGCTCGTCGAGGATGAGCACCTTGCAGTCGAGCGTGAGCGCCTTGGCGATCTCCACCAGCTGCTGGCTCGAAATGCTCAGGTCGCGCACCAGCGCGGCCGGGTCGATGTCCTGGCCCAGGCGCGCCAGCACTGTCGCGGCGCGCGTGTTCAGCGCGGAGAAGTTCATCCACGCCTGCTTGCCGGCGTTGATTTCCGGCATGAAGATGTTCTCGGCCACGGTGGCGTCGGCGCACAGGGCGATTTCCTGGTGCACCAGGCCGATGCCCAGGCGCATGGCGTGGGCGGGGCCGTCGATGACGACCTTCTGGCCGCACAGCACGATCTCGCCTTCGTCGGGCTGGTGGATGCCGTCGATGATGTTCATCAGCGTCGACTTCCCCGCGCCGTTCTCGCCGCACAGGGCGTGGATCTCGCCGGCCTGCAGCGAGAAGTCCACGCCCGAGAGCGCGCGCGAAGCGCCGAAGCGCTTCGCGATGCCGCGCAGTTCAAGCAATGCGGCAGGGGTGCTCACTCGCCGATTCCCTTGGTGCCGCGGCGGGCGAGGTACTTGTCCCAGTAGAAGTCGTCGGCGTTGGCCTTGCTGACCACGGCCAGGCCGTTGTCCAGGAAGGGCACCGACATCGGGTTGGTGCCGTTGCGCTTGGCGTCGTTCATCGGGTCGATGAGGCCCGGGTTCTTGGCCAGGAACAGCATCATCATGCCCATGTAGCCCTGCATGCCCTGGTTCGGGTTGATGGCGCCGAACACGTCGCCCGACTTGATCATGTCCAGGATCTTGGCGTTGACGTCGCAGCACATCACCTTGATGTTCTTCTTGGTCTCGACCTTGGCCTGCGCCGCGCCGAGCGCCGAGTTGGCCTCGGGCATGAACAGCGCACCCAGGTTCGGGTTGGCCTGCGCCAGGCTCAGCACGGCCTGGTAGGCCTTGTTCGGGTCCTGGTTGCTGGCGGCGCGGCCGACCAGCTTCATGCCCGGGTGCTTGGCCTTCATGCGGTTGATGAAGGCGGCGATGCGGCGGTCGTGGTTGTCCTGGCCCGGGTTCTCGAGCACGGCGTACTCGCCCTTGCCGTTCAGCGACGCGGCGATGGCGTCGGCGGCCTGGTTGCCTTCGCGGTCGTTGTCGGAGGTGATGAACGAGGTGCGCTTGGAGTTGGGCGAGTCGGCCGCGAAGGTCACGACCGGGATGCCCATCGCGGCGGCGCGGTTGATGGGTTCGATGAACGGATCGGGGTTCATCGGGTGCAGCAGGATGCCGGCGGGCTTGCGCGCCAGTTCCTGCTCGAACGATGCGAGCTGCTTGTTCACGTCGTACTCCGGCGTGCCGGTGTAGCGGGTGCGAACGCCCAGCGTGCGGCCGAGCTGCTTCATCATTTCGTAGACCGGGAACCAGTACTCGACGCCCGAGACCATCACGTTCATCACGTAGACGTCGCTGGCATTGCCGCGCAGGCCGGCACCTGCCGCAGGGGCTGCGGACTGCTGCTGCGCAAATGCGCTCGCACCGGCCAGGCCGATACCGGCGGCGGCTGCGGACTTCAGGAAATTACGCCTCATTCTTTGTCTCCTCACGTTGACTGGCAGAGCTTTCGGCCTGCCATTGCGTGGCAGACCTGTGGACCGTGGTGTCACGACAGTTGTTATGACAGGCTAGAATGTAATGGCGGGCCGTTTCACCCGATAACTAGGGGAAACGCTACTGGTGACAGTCTTTTTTTCCGCCGAAGCTGTTATGACATGAAGACCAAAATACTGATCGGCATCGACATGGGCTCGAGCAGCCTGAAGGCGCTGGCCCTGGACGCGGGGAGCGGGCGCAGCCTGGCCGTGTCGCGCCTGCCCCTGCGGCATGCGCGGCTGCCCGGCGGCGGGTGCGAGGTGGGCGCGGCGGCGATCCGCGCGGGGCTGACCCACGTGCTCGGCGACGTGGCGCGCCAGCTCGGCCCGCGCGCCGCGGACGTGTGCGCCATCGGCTGCACCGGCCACGGCGCGGGCCTGTACGCCCTCGATGCGCACAACGAACTCGTCGGCGGCCGCGCCGTCGCCTCCACCGACCAGCGCGCCGATGCGCGCGCGCTCGCCCTCTCGGCACGCCACGGCGACCGGCTGTTCGCCGACGTGGGCTGCCGCCCGTGGCCCGGCCAGCCCACGGTGATCGCGGCCGAGCTGCTGGGCGCCGACGCCGTGCAGCGCGGCGAGTTGCACCGCCTGCTGTTCGCCAAGGACTACCTCGGCTTCCTGCTGACCGGCGAGATTGCCACCGACGCGAGCGACGCCAGCACCGCCGGCCTGCTCTCGCTGGCCTCCGGCGACTGGTCGCCCCTCGCGTTCGAGGTCGCCGGCATCGACGGCCTTGAGCCGCGCGCCTTCGGTCCGCTGGTGCCCAGCGGCCAGACCATGGGCCGGCTGCGCGCCGCCGAGGCGGCGCTGTGCGGCCTGCCCGCCGGCATTCCGGTGGCGATGGGCGCGATCGACCTGCTCGCCTCGATGACCGCCATCGGCGCCGAAGACCGGGGCCGTGCCGTGTCGGTGCTGGGCACGTGGTGCGTCAACGCCGTCATCGGCCCGGTGATCGCGCCGCAGCCCGAGGTCGCCGCGCTCGTCAACTTCGGCCGCACGCGCGAGCGCCTGTACATGGAGAACAGCCCCTCGTCGATGGCCAACATCGCGTGGCTGGCCGGCGCGCTCGGCCTGCCCGATGCGCGCGCCGTGGTCGACCTGGCGATGGGCGTGCCGCTCGGTGCGAACGGGCTGCGCTTCCTGCCCTTCATCAACGGCGGAGGCGGCATCACGGCCGGCTTCGTCGGGCTCAAGAGCCACCACACGCCCGCCGACATGGCGCGCGCCGTGGTCGATGCCGTGGCCGCGCTGCATGCGCGCCACACCGCGCGCCTGGCGTCGCAGGGCCTGCCGGTGTCGGCCTCCAGCGTGTTGGGCGGCGGCGCCAGCGATGCGCGCCTGGTGCGCCTGCTCGCGGCGCTGCTAGGTCACCCGGTCGAGCGCTGCGCTGATGACGAAACCGGCGCGCGCGGCGCCGCCCTCTATGCCGCGATGTCGCAGGACCTCGACGACGCGGGCCCCGCCAGCCCGCTGCGCGCGCCCTGCGAACTCATCGAACCCGACGCGCGCGACGCGCGGGCCCATGCCGATTTCAACGCCGAATTCAACGAACTGATCGATCGCATGTCTCCTGTCTTCAACCATCTGTCGGGCGGTGCGTCATGAGCGCGTGGCAACTGCCTTTCGTCCGTCCGGCCTCGCTGGAAGGCCGCCATTTCTCGACGGTGATCGTCGGCGCCGGCATCAACGGCGTGGGCGTGTTCCGCGACCTGTCGCTGCAGCGCGTCGATTGCCTCATCGTCGACAAGGGCGACTTCGGCGCCGGTGCCAGCAGCGCGCCCTCGCGCATGATCCACGGCGGCCTGCGCTACCTGGAAAACGGCAGCTTCTCGCTGGTGGCCGAGGCCACGCGCGAGCGCAACCTGCTGCTGCGCAACGCGCCGCACCTGGTGCAGCCGCTGAAGACCGTGGTGCCGCTGTCGAGCTTCTTCGGCGGGCTGCTGAGCAGCGCGCTCAAGTTTTTCGGACGCACGCCGCCGCAGCGCACGCGCGGCCTGCTGGCCGTGGCCGCGGGCCTGCGCCTGTACGACCTGCTGGGCCGCCGCCAGCGCGTGATGCCGGGCCACCGCATCAGCCGCGTGCCCACCAACGACCGCCGCCTGTTCCGCGCCGCCATCCGCTGGACCGCCACCTTCTTCGACGCCTGGATCAGCCATCCCGAATGGCTGATCCTCGAGCTCATCGGCGACGCCTGCCGCGACCAGCCGCGTTCGGCCGCGGCCAACTACTGCCGCGTGACGGGCTGCGCGGGCAACATCCTCACGCTGCGCGACGAGATCACCGGCGCGCTGGTGCGCGTCACGGCCGACACCGTGGTGAACGCCACCGGCGCCTGGCTCGACCGCAGCGCGGCCGTGCTCGGCGGCGCCGGTCCGCGCGTGATGGGCACCAAGGGCTCGCACCTCGTGCTCGACCACCCGGCGCTGCGCGACGCGCTCGAAGGACGCATGGCCTACTTCGAGGCGGTGGACGGGCGCGTGTGCATCGTCTATCCGTTTCTCGACCGCGTGCTGGTGGGCTCCACCGACATCCCGGTGGAAGACCCCGACCAGATCGTCACCGAGCCGGCCGAGATCGACTACCTGATCGACGTGCTGCGCGAGGTGTTCCCGAACATGGCCTTCGATCGCAACCATGTGATCTACACCTACGTCGGCGTGCGCCCGCTGGCGCGCTCCGACGCCGACAAGCCGGGCCAGATCTCGCGCGACCACTCGGTGGTGGTCGACCCGCCGAGCGCCACGCGCGACGTGCCCATCGTCGGCCTCGTGGGCGGCAAGTGGACCACCTTCCGCGCGCTGGCCGAAGAAGCCACCGACCACGTGCTGCGCCACCTGGGTCGCTCGCGCACCGCCTCGACCGAGTCGCTGCCCATCGGCGGCGGCGCCGAGCTGCCGGCCGACGCGGCCGCCATCGAACGCTTCATCGACAAGATGACGGCCGGCTCGGGCCTGGGCCGCGCGCGCGCGCTGGGCCTGCTGCGCCGCTACGGCTCCAAGGCGCTGCCGCTGGCGCAGCGCCTCGCGGCCTCGGGCGACACGCCGCTGCGCCACGCGCCCGAGTACTCGGCGGCCGAACTCTCGTACTTGTGCATGGAGACCGGCGTCGTGCACCTGGACGACCTCGTGATCCGCCGCACGCTGCTGGCCATCCGCGGGCTGGTCACCGACGACGCGCTCGCCGAGATCGCCGGCGTGGCCACCGAAGCCCTCGGATGGGACGCGGCCCGCGCGCACCAGGAACTCAGCGCCTGCGCCGCCGCCCTGCGCGAGCGGCACGGCGTGCGCCTGCAGCCGGTGGCGGCCCACGAGCCGGCGCCTTCCGCTTTCGATGCATCATTGATGGCCAGCCCCGTCCTCGGCCCGACCTAACGTGACCCTTTCCACCGCCCCCGACACCGTGTCGACGACTTCGCTCGACCGCAACTCCGAATCGCCGCTGTGGGCGCAGTTCCGCGACGCCATCCGGCTGCAGATCCTGCAGGGCGTGCTGCCCATCGGCGCCAAGCTGCCGTCCGAGGCCGAGCTGGGCGAGCAGTTCGGCATCTCGCGCATCGTGGTGCGCGAGGCGCTGGCCGACCTGGTGCGCAACAACCTCATCTACAAGATCAAGGGCCGCGGCGCCTTCGTGTCGGCGCGCGAGCGCGACGAAGACTTCGTCTCCACCGTGCTGGGCTTTTCCGACGAGATGGAACGCAAGGGTCGCTCGGTGCGCACGCAGATCCTCGTGCAGGAATTGCGCGCCGCCACCGCGCAGGAGGCCGCCGCGCTCGGCCTCACCGAAGACGCGCAGGTGGTCGGCCTCAAGCGCCTGCGCAGTGTCGACGGCGAACTGCGCCTGCTGGTCGAGACGGCCGTGCCGGCCGATCTGGCACCGGGCCTGCACCGCACGCGGCTGGACGACCGCTCGCTGTACGACGTGCTGCGCCGCCAGTACGGCGTGCGGCTGGTGCGCGCCGAACGCTGGATCGACGCCGTGCTGCCCGACGCCGAGACCTGCCGCCTCCTCGACCTGCCGCAGCCCGAGCCGCTGCTGCGCATCGAATCGATCGCCTACGGCGCCAACGGCCGGCCGCTGGAGCACTACCGCGCGCTGCACCGCTGCAAGACCAGCCGCCTGCACGTGCAGACGACGACCTGAGTTCAGGCCTTCGCGCTGCTGCTGCTGCGCGAAGGCAAGAGCACCGAGGCGATGGCGACCATCATCAGCGCCACCGCCACCCAGTCCTGCCAGTGCACGACCTCGCCGAGCCACACGGCGCCGCTGAACACGCCGAGCACGGGGATGAACATCACGCTCAGGGTCGAGGCCACCGGCGGCAGGCCGCGCGCCAGGTAGAACCAGGCCGCGTGCGCGAAGCCGAAGATCAGCACCGCGTTGTAGGCGATCGACCCCCAGGTCACGGCGCCCGGCGAGCGCCACTGGTCGCGCTCGAACAGCAGCGACAGCACCGTCATCACCACGGCCGTCATGGCCGTCATCCAGAACGAGAGCGTGAGCGTGGGCAGGCCGATGCGCGTGTGACGCAGCAGCTGCGTGCCCAGCGCCCAGGTGGCGGCGGCCACCAGCGCCAGTGCCACGTAGCCGGGGCGGCCCGCGAAGTCGGTGAGCTCGTGCCACAGCAGCAGCCCGACGCCGATGGCGCAGGCGCCCACGCCGGTCCATGCGCGGCGCGTGAGCACGGCCGAGAACAGCAGCGCGCCGATGACCGCGGAGAACACCGGCATCGTGTAGCCCAGGATCGCGGCGCGCCCGCCCGACAGCGCCTTCACCGCCAGGATGATGCAGGCGTGCCAGACGAACATGTTGGTCGCGCCCAGCCACACCAGCTCGGGCCACGCGCTGCGCGGTACGCGGAACGGCACCTTCATCACCACCAGCGCGATCGCCAGCACAGGCACGCCCAGCCAGATCGAAATCGCGCGGAAGGCCAGCGGCGGGTAGTCGGCCACGCCGAGTTTCATCACCGGCCAGTTGAAGCCCCACGCGAGGGTGAGGAGGACGAGCAGAACGAACTGGCGCGGCGTGAAGGAAGGCATGGGCCGCGATTGTGGCGCGGCCCGCGCATTCGTGCTGGCGGTGCGGCTACAGCAGGCGCTTGAGGTAGCGCCCCGTGTGGCTCGCCTCGTTCGCCGCGATGTCTTCCGGCGTGCCTTCGCCCACCACCGTGCCGCCGCCGGCACCGCCTTCGGGGCCCATGTCGATGAGCCAGTCGGCGGTCTTGATGACGTCCAGGTTGTGCTCGATCACGACGATGGTGTTGCCCGCGTCGCGCAGCTGGTGCAGCACCTTGAGCAGCAGTTCGATGTCCGCGAAGTGCAGGCCGGTGGTCGGCTCGTCGAGGATGTAGAGCGTGCGGCCCGTGTCGCGCTTGCTCAGCTCGAGCGCGAGCTTCACGCGCTGCGCTTCGCCGCCCGACAGCGTGGTGGCCGACTGCCCGAGCTTGATGTAGCTGAGGCCCACGTCCAGCAGCGTGCGCAGCTTGCGCTCGATGGTCGGCACGGCTTTGAGGAACTCGTGCGCCACCTCGACCGTCATCTCGAGGATCTGCGCGATGTTCCGGCCCTTGTACTGGACCTCGAGCGTCTCGCGGTTGTAGCGCTGGCCGTGGCAGACCTCGCAGGGTACGTACACGTCGGGCAGGAAGTGCATCTCGACCTTCACCACGCCGTCGCCCTGGCAGGCCTCGCAGCGGCCGCCCGCCACGTTGAAGCTGAAGCGGCCCGGGCCGTAGCCGCGCTCGCGCGCGGTGTTGGTCTCGGCCATCAGCTCGCGGATGGGCGTGAACAGGCCCGTGTAGGTGGCCGGGTTGCTGCGCGGCGTGCGGCCGATGGGCGACTGGTCGACGTTGATGACCTTGTCGAAATACTCGATGCCTTCCACCGACTCGTGCGCGGCCGGCTCTTCGTGCGCGCGGTACAGCGTGCGGGCCACGGCGGTGTAGAGCGTGTCGTTCACCAGCGTCGACTTGCCCGAGCCCGAGACGCCGGTCACGCAGGTCAACAGGCCCACGGGGAAGGCGACGCTCACGTTCTTCAGGTTGTTGCCGGTGGCGCCGACGACGCGGATCTCCTGCAGGTCGGTCTGCGAGGCCAGGTGCGCCGCTTCGCGCGCGGCGCGGCGTTCGGCCGCGGGGCTCTGCGGAAAGCGCGAGGGCTTCTTGCCTTCGTTGAAGGCCGGCTTCTTCACGGCCGGCAGCCACGCGGTGCGGTGCTTGGGCACCTCGATCTTCTTCACGCCAGAGAGGTACTGGCCGGTGAGCGACTCGGGGTTGGCCGACACCTGGGCATACGTGCCCTGGGCCATCACGCGCCCGCCGTGCACACCGGCACCCGGGCCCATGTCGATCACGTGGTCGGCGGCGTGGATCATGTCCTCGTCGTGCTCGACCACGATCACGCTGTTGCCGATGTCGCGCAGGTGTTTGAGCGTGCCGATGAGGCGGTCGTTGTCGCGCTGGTGCAGGCCGATGCTGGGCTCGTCGAGCACGTACATCACGCCCGTGAGGCCCGAGCCGATCTGCGACGCGAGGCGGATGCGCTGCGCCTCGCCGCCCGAGAGCGTTTCGGCGCTGCGGTCCAGGCTCAGGTAGTTCAGGCCCACGTCGTTCAGGAACTTGAGACGCAGGCCGATCTCGCGTACCACCTTGTCGGCGATGTCGGCCTTGGCGCCGCGCAGCTTGAGCGTGCTGAACCAGGCGTAGGCGTCGCGCAGCGTGAGGTGGCTCAGCTCGAAGATGGCCATGCGCGGGGGCTCGCCGCCGTTCGCAGCAGCCACGTGCCCGGCGTCGTCCACCAGGAACACGTTGCGCGCTTCGCGCCGCAACCGCGAGCCGCCGCAGTCGGGGCAGGGCTGCTGGTTGCGAAAGCGCGCGAGGTCTTCGCGCACCATCACCGAATCGGTCTCGCGGTAGCGCCGCGTCATGTTCGGGATGATCCCCTCGAAGGGGTGCTTCTTCGTGAGCTTCTTGCCCGCGAAGTTGCCCGACTCCATGGTGTAGTTGAACTTGATCTCTTCGCCTCCCGAGCCGTGCAGCAGCGTCTGCTGCACCGAGGCCGGCAGCGACTCGAAGGGCGCGTCGACGTCGAACTTGTAGTGCTTGGCCACGCTCTCGACCATGCTGAAGTAGTAGCCGTTGCGGCGGTCCCAGCCCTTGATGGCGCCGCTGGCGATCGACAGCGACGGAAACGCCACCACGCGCACCGGGTCGAACACCTCGCGGTGGCCCAGGCCGTCGCAGCTCGGGCAGGCGCCCACGGGCGAGTTGAACGAGAACAGGCGCGGCTCGAGCTCCGACAGCGAGTAGTGGCAGATCGGGCAGGCGAACTTGGCGTTGAACAGGTGCTCCTTGTCGGGCGCCCCCGCAGCGCCATCGGCGCTGCCTTCCGGCCTTGCGCCCAGCTCCAGCGCAATGGCGCGGCCCTCCGCCAGGCGCAGCGCGGCCTCGAAGCTCTCGGCCAGGCGCTGCTGCATGTCGGGGCGCGCGCGCAGGCGGTCGATGACCACGTCGATGTCGTGCTTCTCGGTCTTCTTGAGCTTGGGCAGGTCGTTGTATTCGTAGGTCTGCCCGTCGACGCGGAAGCGCACGTAGCCGGCCGCCTGCATCTCGGTGAAGAGCTCGAGGAACTCGCCTTTCTTCTCGCGCGCCACGGGCGCCAGGATCATCAGGCGGGGCTCGTCGGGCAGCGCCAGCGTGGCGTCGACCATCTGCGACACCGTCTGCGCCTGCAGCGGCAGGTGGTGGTCGGGGCAGAAGGGCGTGCCGGCGCGGGCGTACAAGAGGCGCAGGTAGTCGTGGATCTCGGTCACCGTGCCCACGGTCGAGCGCGGGTTGTGGCTGGTGGCCTTCTGCTCGATGCTGATGGCGGGCGACAGGCCCTCGATCACGTCGACGTCGGGCTTGTCCATGAGCTGCAGGAACTGCCGCGCATAGGCCGAGAGGCTTTCCACGTAGCGCCGCTGCCCCTCGGCATACAGCGTGTCGAACGCCAGGCTCGACTTGCCCGAGCCCGACAGGCCGGTGATCACCACCAGCTTGTTGCGCGGGATGTCGAGATCGACGTTCTTCAGGTTGTGGGTGCGCGCGCCGCGGATGCTGATGCGTTGCTGGGCGAGCAGCGCGCCAAGGTAGGCGTCGCGTTCCGGGGAGTCTTCAATGGTGGGTGAATTCAAGGGGTGCGGTCGTCCGAGGGCAACCGGACATGATAGAGGGGCCGGCCCCGCCTGTCATGACCAGGGGATGGACGGCGGCGGACGCCCCCGCCCGGGCCGGCCGGGACCAGCCCGATTTCGGCTCAGGCAGAATGGAGGGTTCCTCTCAACCTCCTCCTTCATCTACTTATCAGGGGCAGTGCATATGGCATCGGTCAATAAGGTCATCGTCGTCGGCAACCTGGGGCGCGACCCCGAAATGCGGACATTCCCGAGCGGCGATCAGGTCGCAAACGTCACCGTGGCCACCACCGATCGCTGGAAAGACAAGCAAAGCGGTGAGATGCGCGAAGCCACCGAATGGCACCGCATCGTGTTCAACGGCCGCCTGGCCGAAATCGCCGGCCAGTACCTGCGCAAGGGCTCGCAGGTGTACGTTGAAGGTTCGCTGCGCACGCGCAAGTGGACCGACAAGGACGGCATCGAAAAATACACCACCGAAATCCGCGCCGACCAGATGCAAATGCTGGGCAGCCGCCAGGGCCAGGGCGGCCCGTCGGGTCCGAGCGACGACGACGGCGGCTACTCGCAAGGCGGGGGCGGCGGCGGTGGTTACTCGCAAGGTGGTGGTGGTGGCGGCGGTGGCGGTTACGCCCCGCGTGCGCCCGCAGCCGCACCGCGTGCCCCGGCACCGGCGCCGCGCCAGGCGCCGGCCAAGTCGTCGTCGGGCTTCGACGACATGGACGACGACATTCCGTTCTGAAACCGGCTCCTCGAGCTTTTCAATGAAGGCCTGCCTTTTCGAAGGCAGGCCTTTTTTTTGCCCTTTTTATTTCGAATTCACTCCATGGGCGGTCGTGCCCGGGAAAGTGCTGTTTTGCCAAGGAAATGCAGCCTCCTTGTTCGTCTGGCCGTTGAGCGCAGGGAAAGCGTTTGACGTGAGCCCCTTTTCGACGGCAATGACTGTGTTCAGAGGGGCAATTCCCGGCGGCAATCAACCCATTGGTTCCGGCCGTTCTGCTGAATAGCGTCGTTCAGCAGCGCATCGCTGCCGGCCGGTTCGCCGCGATTGGTCCGCTTCGGCGCGCGGAATTGGTCCTTGTCCCGCACCGTGCGGCGTCGGAGCATGCAGGCCATAGAACACCGAGACAAGCACGACATGCAGAGCGCCGCCTCCCACTGCCCGCCATCGACCGTCGCACGCGCCGAAGTCCAGGCCCTGCGGTCCTCGAAGATCCGCGAGGTCGCCAATGCGGGCATGGACCGCAAGGACATCCTGCCTTTCTGGTTCGGCGAGCCCGACGAGGAGACGCCGGACGAGATCTGCGGCGCTGCGATCGCCGCCCTCGAGAACAGGCGCACCTTCTACGTCCAGACGCTGGGCGAGCCCGCGTTGCGCGAGGAGATCGCCCGCTACCTGTCGCGCTGGCATGGCCCGATCGGCGTCGAACGGGTGGCGGTGACGAGTTCGGGCACGCATGCGCTGATGCTGGCCCTGCAGGCGCTGCTGAACCCCGGCGACCGCGTCGTGGCCGTGACGCCGCTGTGGCCCAACCTGGTCGAGATGCCCAAGGTGCTGGGCGCGCACGTGGAGACCGTCGCATTGCAGTTCACCGCGGCGGGGTGGGTGCTCGACGAGCAGCGCCTTCTGGAGGCGCTTCGGCCGGGCACCCGCGCGCTCCTGCTGAACGCGCCCAACAACCCGACGGGTTGGACGCTCTCGCGCGAGGCGCAGGAAACCATCCTCGCGCACTGCCGGCGCCTGGGCATCTGGATCGTCAGCGACGACGTCTACCAGCGCATCAGCTTCGATGCGCCGTGCGCGCCGTCCTTCCTGGACATCGCGACGCCCGAGGACCGGGTCATCAGCTGCAACTCCTTCTCCAAGGCCTGGCGCATGACCGGATGGCGCCTGGGCTGGATCGTCGTGCCGCCGGCGATGCTGGGCGACATCGGCAAGCTGATCGAGTACAGCAGCACCTGCGCGCCGCCCTTCGTCCAGGCGGCGGGGGTGGTCGCCCTGGCGCGCGGGGAGGACACCATTGCCCGCACCGTCGAGCGGCTGCGCCAGGGCAGGGACCACCTGGCGGCGCGCCTGGGGAGCGTGCCGGGGGTCGAGCTCGCCGCGCCCGCCCGCGGCGCGATGTACACCTTCTTCCGTGTCGAAGGCGTGACGGACAGCCTCGCGTTCTGCAAGCAGCTCGTGGCCGAGGCCGGGCTGGGGCTGGCGCCCGGCGTGGCCTTCGGCCCCGAGGGCGAAGGCTACCTGCGCTGGTGCTACGCGAGCGGCACGCCGCGCCTGGACGACGGCGTTCGCCGCCTGGCCGCCTACCTGGAACACCACCCAGCCACTCGATGAGGATGCGATGAACACCCAAGACATTGCGGGCGCCCTTTGGCAAGCCATGGAGGACGGACGCCACATGCCGTCGGAATGGGCCGGGAAGTTCTCCCTGCAGCAGGGCTACGAAGTGCAGCTGGCCCTGTTGCACAAGCGTCTGGCCAGGGGCGAGCGGCAGACGGGCTGGAAGGTCGGCCTCACCGCCGAGGCCATGCGCGTGCAGCAGCAGGTGCACGAGCCCTGTTTCGGCTATCTGCTGGAAAGCGGCCGGCATGCGAGCGGCCAGGCCTACCGTTTTTCCGATCTGATCGCGCCCGGCTTCGAGAACGAGCTGTGCCTGACCATCGGCAAGACGCTGCGCGGACCCGGCGTGAGCCTGGAGGAAGTCGCAGCCGCCGTGACGCACGCCGCACCTGCCCTGGAGATCGTGGAGGTCCGCGGTCCGTTTGCCGGCAACCTGGCGCTGGCCATGGCGGACAACGCGCAGCAAAAGGCCTATGTGACGGGGGCGGCCGTGCCGCTGACGGCCGACAACCGCGACCTGGCCGGCGCCAACGTGACGGTGCAGGTCGACGGCACCGTCAGCGAGACGGCCTCCGGCTCGGCGGTCATGCAGGGCGGCGGGCTGCTCTCGGTGCTGTGGCTGGCGAACAAGCTGGCCGAATTCGGGCTGGCCCTCGAGGCGGGGATGCAGGTGATGTCCGGCTCCTTCACGCGGCAGTACCGCGCCTCGCAGGGCATGCGGGTGCAATCCTCGTTCGACCGCTTCGGCACGGTCGCCGCGAACTTCATCTGAGGCAAGGGGTCTCCATGGATCTGGGAATCAAGGGCAAGACGGCGCTGGTGTGCGCCGCGAGCAAGGGGCTGGGCCGGGCGTGCGCGTTCGCACTGGCCGAAGACGGCGCATCGCTCACCATCGTGGCGCGCGGCGCACAGGCGCTCGAGGCCACCGCCAACGACATCCGCGAGGCCACCGGCGTGCACGTGCGCACGGTGGCCGCCGACGTCACGACGGTGCAGGGGCGCGCGCTCGTCCTCGAGGCCTGCCCCGCGCCGGACATCCTGGTGACCAATGCCGCAGGTCCCAAGCCGGGCGACTTCCGCCAATGGACGTGCGACGACTGGATGGTGGCGCTCAACGCCAACATGCTGACGCCCATCGAGCTGATCAAGGCGACGGTGGACGGCATGATGGATCGCGGCTTCGGCCGCATCATCAACATCACCTCGTCCTCGGTAAAGGCGCCCATCGACATCCTGGGCCTGTCCAACGGCGCGCGCAGCGGGCTCACCGGCTTCGTGGCGGGCCTGGCGCGGCGCACGGCGCATCGCAACGTCACCATCAACAACCTGCTGCCCGGCTCGTTCGCCACCGACCGCCTGCGTGCCACGGTGGAGGCTGCCGCGGCCGGGTCGGGTCGCTCGTTCGAGGCGGAGCAGATCGAATGGCAGGGCCGCAGCCCGGCCGCGCGCTTCGGCGATCCGATGGAGTTCGGCCGTGCCTGCGCCTTCCTGTGCAGCGCCCATGCGGGCTACATCAACGCACAGAATCTGCTGCTCGACGGCGGGGCCTATCCCGGGACCTTCTAGGCGAAGCGCCAGCACCGTTCAAAAGGAACTCACTTGAGCGACCCCCAACGACAACAGGGCAGGCAGATCGTGTCTGCCACCGGCATCGAAAAACGCTTCGGCGCGCTGGACGTGCTGCGCGGCATCGACCTGTGCGCGCATGAGCACGACGTGGTCACGCTGATCGGTGCCAGCGGCTCGGGCAAGAGCACCTTCCTGCGCTGCCTCAACCTGCTCGAGGTGCCCGACGCCGGCACCGTCGCCATCGATGGCGAGGAGATCCGCATGCGCCGGTCGTCGGCAGGGCAGTCGAGCCCCGCCAGCAAGAGCCAGGTGAACCGCTTGCGCGCGGGCATCGGCATGGTGTTCCAGAACTTCAACCTGTGGAGCCACATGACCGTGCTGGAGAACGTGGCCATGCCGCCCATGAAGGTGCTGGGGCTGTCGCGCCGCGAAGCGACGGAACGGGCCGAGGCACTGCTCGCGAAGGTCGGGCTCGGCGACCGGCTGCGGCACTATCCGGCCCACATCTCGGGCGGCCAGCAGCAGCGCTGCGCGATCGCCCGCGCGCTGGCCATGGAGCCCAAGCTGCTGCTGTTCGACGAGCCCACGTCCGCCCTCGACCCCGAGCTCGTGGGCGAGGTGCTGAAGGTGATCCGCCTGCTGGCCGAGGAGGGGCGCACCATGGTGATGGTCACCCACGAGATGGCGTTCGCACGCGAGGTCTCGACCGAGGTCGCCTTCCTGCACAAGGGAAAGATCGAGGAACGCGGGGCGCCTGCCGACGTGTTCGGCAACCCGCGCAGCGAGCGTTGCCGCAAGTTCCTCGACAGCGTTCTGTAGCCACGACATCACGAACCAAGAACTGGAGACGAAATGAAGAAATGGTTGTTCGCAGGCCTGCTGGCCGCGTGCTCCGTCGCCGCCATGGGCCGCGAGATCAAGGCCGGGGTGCAGTGCACCTATCCGCCCTTCAACTACCGCGATGCGTCGGGCGAGCTGAAGGGTTTCGAGATCGACATCGCCCGCGAGATCGGGCGGCGGATGAACGCCAACGTGCAGTTCGTCTGCCTGGGGTTCGACGGCCTGATTCCCGCGCTGCTTTCCAGGAAAATCGACGTCGTCACGTCGAGCCTGTCGATCACCGAGGCGCGCAAGAAGAGCATCGACTTTTCCGTTCCGTACCGGGCCTCCACGGCGCGCTTCGTGGGCCGCAAGAACGGGGGGCTGCTCCCGATGAAGCCCGACAACACGCCCAACGCCGGCGCGCTCAAGGGCAAGGTGGTGGGCGTACAGCGGGCCACCACGAACGACAGCTACCTTGCGGGCGAGTTCTCCGGCGTCGAGATCACGCGCTACGACTCGGCCGAGAACATGCTGCTGGACCTCGTGGCCGGCCGCATCGACCTCATGCTCGTGAGTCCCATGAAGGTTCGCACCGACTTCCTGGAGAAACCGGAAGGGCGCAACTACGAGTTCGTCAGCCCCGAGATCGAGGCGCCCAAGTACCTGGGCGAAGGCGTGGCCGTCGGCTTGCCCAAGGGGGCCACGGCGCTGCGCGACGAGATCAACGCGGCGCTCAAGGGCATGTTTGCCGACGGGACCTTCAAGGCGATCAACCAGAAGTACTGGAGCTTCAGTGTGCTGCCCACGGTCTGGCACTGACGCCGTCGCTCTGCCGAATCCGTTCATCGATTTCTGACGACACCATGGACATGTTCAACGGCTGGGGGCCGACCATCGCGCAGGGCGCCTGGACCACCGTGGAGGTGGCGCTGGTGTCGTCGGTGTTCGGCATCGCGCTGGGGTTGCTGGGCGCGGCGGCCTGCCTGTCCCGCTTCAAGGCGGTGCGCTGGCTGGCCGAGGCCTACATCACGGCGATACGGGGCATCCCGCAACTGCTGCTGATCCTGATGGTGTACTTCGGCAGCACGGTGGTCTTGAGCCGGCTGCTCGCGCTGGTCAGGCCCGACGCGGGCATGGTCGAGATCCCGCCGTATCCGGCGGGTGTGTTTGCACTGGCGCTGATCTTCGGCGGCTACGCCTCGGAGGTGTTCCGCGGCGCGCTCACGGCCATTCCCCGCGGGCAGGTGGAGGCCGGCATGGCCGTGGGCATGGGCACCCTGCAGATCTTCTTCGTGATCCAGTGCCCGCAGATGCTGCGGCTGGCGCTGCCGGGCCTGGGCAACATCTGGATCTCGACGCTCAAGGACACCTCGCTGATCTCCATCGTGGGGCTGAGCGAGCTGATGAAGGCCTCCGAACTGGCCACCAGCGACACGCGCCGCGCCCTGTTCTTCTACCTCAGTGCCGGCGCCATCTACCTCACGCTGACCGTGCTGAGTTCGCTCGTGCTGCATCAGCTCGAGCGCCGCGGTGCCCGCGGTGAAAGGACGGCCTGACCATGGATGTCGAACTCATTGTCGAGAGCCTTCCGGTGCTCTGGCAGGGCGCGCTGCTCACGCTGGAGCTCTTCGCGATCACGATGGTGCTCGCGACGCTGCTGGCGGTGCCGCTGGCCATCGTGCGCGTCCAGAAGGCCTGGTGGCTGCGCTGGCCCGTCGAGGTGTTCTCGCAGGTCTTCCGGGGAACGCCGCTGCTGGTGCAGATCTTCATCGTGTACTACGGCATTGCCCAGATCGATGCGGTGCGCGACAGCTGGGCCTGGCCCTACCTGCGCAAGCCGTACTGGTGCGCCGTCATCACCTTCGTGCTGAACACGACGGCCTACGCCGTGCACATCTTCCGCGGGGCGATCCAGGCGGTGCCGCACGGGGAGGTCGAGGCCGGGCAGGCCTTCGGGCTGTCGTTCGGTGCGCTGTACCGCCACGTCATCCTGCCGCGGGCGATGCTGCTGGCGCTGCCGGCCTACGGCAACGAGGTGATCAAGACGATCAAGCGCACCTCGCTGGCCAGCGCCATCACGCTCTCGGAGCTGACGGGCGTGGCCAACACCCTGGTGGCGCGCACCTTCGCCCCCTACGAGATCTTCATTGCGGCCGGGTTGATCTACCTTGCCTTCGCGTTCGCCGCCAACCACCTGGTGCGGCGGCTGGAGCACCGCATGTCTCGCCATCTTCGCCACTTGCCGGCGCAGCACGGCGCCGGGCCCATGCCCACTTGATCCAGGAGACCGCGTGTCCACTTCTTCCGTTCCAGAGTCGGCGATGGCCGAATTCCTCGCCTTCGCCCATGGGCTGGCCGACGCCAGCGGCGCCATCCTGCGCGAGAACCTGTACAGCCGCAGGGGCTTCGAGTCCAAGGAGGACGACAGCCCCGTCACCGTCGTGGACAAGCATGTCGAGCAGACGCTGCGCACGCTGATCCGCCACCGCTATCCCTCGCACGGCATCCTCGGCGAGGAGTTCGAGGGCCAGGACCTCGATGCCGAGTACGTCTGGGTGCTCGACCCGATCGACGGCACCAAGGCCTTCATCACGGGCATTCCCATCTACGGGACGCTGATTTCGCTGGCGCGCCACGGCACGCCGATCATCGGCGTGATCGACCACCCCATCACCAACGACCGATGGGCCGGGGCGCAGGGCCAGCCGTCCACCTTCAACGGCCAGCGCATCCGCAGCCGCGAGTGCCCGTCGCTGGCCGACGCGCTGGTGTCGTGCAGCAACCCGGAGCCCTTCGGGCCGCGCGAGCGCGAGGCGTTCGAGACGCTGCGCAGCGCCGCCAAATGGTGCGTGTACGGATCGAGCTGCTATGCGTACGGCTGCATCGCCAACGGAACGATCGACATCGGCATCGACTGCGGCCGCCACCGCGAGGTCGACTACTGCGCGCTGGTGCCGGTGATCGAGGGCGCCGGCGGCGTCATCACCGATTGGGAGGGGCGTCCGCTCACGATCCATTCCGGCAACCGGCTGGTCGCGTCGGGCAACCCCCGCCGCCACGAGGAGGTCCTGCGCATGCTTGCGGGCGCGTAGCGCGGGCGACCGGGCCGTATATTCGAAGGCCGCCGCAGCCCTGTCCGGCATGGGCGGCATGGAGATCTCGTATGCCGCGGCACTTCAACTACCCGACCTGGAGTTCGCTCTCGCTGGACCGCAGCGGCTCCGATCCGCTGCACGTCCAGGTGTTCGAGCAGATCCGCCAGGCCATCGTGCAGGGGCGGATCTCCAAGAACGCGCGGCTGCCGCCCACCCGCCAGCTGGCCGCGGAACTCGGCGTGTCACGCAACACCGTGGTCCTGGTCTACGAACGGCTCTTGGCCGAGGGCTATGTCAGCGGCCGCGTCGGGGCGGGCACCTACATTGCCGCCGTGCTGCCCGAGGAGCGCAGCGCGCCGGCCGGGGCGCCGTCGAACGCCCCTGTCGCCGCGCCGGCGCCCCGGCACATCTCGCGGCGCGCGCTGGCGATGTCCGAACTGGCGCTGCCGCCCGAGCGCAATGCCACGTTCGACCTCAGCCCGACCGTGCCCGCGCTCGACCAGCTGCCGTTCGAGCAGTTCGCCAAGGTCTCGTCGCAGTACTGGCGCTCGGCGCCGGCTGCGGAGCTGGGCTACGGCTCGCCGATGGGGCTGCCCGAACTGCGACAGCAGATCGCGGACTATGTGGGCGAGGCACACGGCATTTCCTGCCTGCCGGACCAGGTGCTCGTGGTCGACGGGACGACGCAGGGCTTCGTGCTGGCAGGCCAGGTGCTGACCGACCACGGCGATCGCATCATCGTGGAAGACCCGGGCTACATCACCCGGCTTGCCGCCTTGATGGGCTTCGGCGCGGACCTGGTGCCCGTGCCCATCGACCTGCAGGGCCTGGACAGCAGCCGGTTCGACAGCCATGCGCCCGACGCGCGGCTGATCGTGGCGTCGCCCACCAACCAGTTCCCCTTCGGCAGCACGATGCCGCTGGAGCGGCGCCTCTCGCTCCTGCAGTGGGCGCACGAGCGCAATGCCTGGGTGATCGAGTACGACTTCAACAACGCCTTCCATTTCCGCGGCAGGCCGCTGCCTCCGCTGGCGGCGCTGGACCACGGGGGGCGGGTCATCTACATCGGGAACTTCAACCGTTCCATCTCGCCCGCGCTCAACCTGGCCTACCTGGTGGTCCCGCCCGACCTGGCGGACGCTTTTGCCTGCGCCACGCAGATCTTCTCGTTCAAGGCCTCCATGCCGACCCAGGGCGTGGTGGCCGACTTCATGGCGAGCGGGCAGCTGGCGGCCCACATCCGGCGCATGGGCGTGCGCTATCGCGAACGCGCGCAGCTCATGGAGCATTGCTTCAGGACGCTGGTGGGGCGCGATTTCGAGCTGTCGACCACCGGCTCGGGGCTGCACCTGTCGGCCATCTCGCGCACGCCGATCGACGATGCGGCGGTGTCCCAGGCGCTGCTGGCGCACCGCATCGATGTGCCCGCGATCTCCGCCTATTGCCTGAGCGAGCAGGTCCGCACGGGCTTCGTCTTCGGCTTCGGCAACACGCCCGCCGAGCGGATCGCCCCGGCGTTGGCGCTCTTTGGCAGTGCGGTGGCGAACGCCTGAAGCTCGTTCACTGCCCTTCAATTGTTTCGAATCCGTGAACACCGCGGTTCGTTTTGCTACGGGTTTTTACCTAGATCGAGGCGCACAATTCATCTCACGGACCAGCCCTCAAAGCTGATCTGGGTGAACAGGGCCCCGAGCGAGGTGGCCGCCCTCCGAAAAAGAACAGAGGGGCGGTGACCCACCCAAGACCGGTTCGACATCCGAAGCAAGAACTTGAACTGAATTGAAGAAGGAAGAAATCCAAATGACCGCCTCGAAGATCCTCTCCGCCGTTGCTGTTGCCCTGATGGCCGTTGCCGGCGCCGCCCATGCCGAAAGCTATGAAGGCGTGCATCAACTGACCTCGGCCGCCAGCCGCGCCGACGTCGCCGCCCAAGCCGTCGTGGCCGCGCACAGCGCCAACCCCTACGCCACCGGCGCCAATGCAGGCCCCGCGCAAGTGATCGTGTCGACCGCCAGCCGCGCCGCCGTGCGTGCCGACGCTGTCGCCGCCGCACACAGCGCCGACCCGTACGCCGAAGGCGCTTCGTCGGGCGTGGCCCCGATCGTCGCCAGCACCGTCGACCGCGCTGCGGTTCGCGCCGCCGCCCGCGCTGCCGCCCACGGCGACGCACTGCCGCTGTAAGCGGTCCGAACGCTTCGCCGACGGGATCGGCGAAGGTTCCAGGTCTTCATGAAAGCCGGCCCTGCCAACGCAGGGCCGGCTTTTTTCATGGACCATGACCGTGAATTCTTGGCCGAAAGTCACATTGCCTTGGCCTTGCGCATCCCTCATGATTTGGGCGCGGGAGGGACGGCCGCCAGAGCGCATGCTTTCGCATTAACGCATCGCCGTGGTGCGGACACGCGAGAATCGAGCGTCGTTCCGACCGCGAAAAAATGAAAGCACATCCGTCGCCGACCAAGCGACGACCCACTACGCATGGCCCTCACTCTCGACCCCGAAGACACGCGCGGACGCATCCACGACCTGGTGTGGAGCGGCTTCCACGCCGATGCCGACATCGGCTGGATGATCACCGACGAGTACCTCGATCCCGATGAGCTCACGCCCGAGGACCGCGCCTGGATCAAGGCCGAAACCACGCGCGCCTGCGCCGCCAAGCGCGCCGCCGAGGCGCAGTGGCCCGCGCAGACCGAGTACGACCGGCTCGAGGCCGTGTTCGCGCAGCTGCGCAGCGAAAAGATCATTGCCCTGCACCGCGCGGGCAACACGCTGTCCGACGGGCACGACGACGTGCGCGAGCAGTGGCGTGCGGCGGGCCGGCTCGAGTCGGGCATCCGCGGCTGCTGCTTCTATCACGCACAGGACCTGGACGGCGCCGTGCGCAACGGCCGCCTGTTCCTCGCCTTCAGCGGCGGCATGATTCCCGAGATCGCGCAGCGCGAAGCCAACACCGTCGTGGTCGGCCGCCGCATCGTCGAGCTGCTGCGCGACGCCGGCTTCGGCGCGCAATGGAGCGGCAACATCAACGAGCGCATCGAAGCCGACCTCGGCCAATGGCGCAAGCGAGGCCCCGCCGCGTGAGTGCGCAGGCCTGGCAGCCGCCGCGCCGCATCGACGCGATCGACTTCTGGCTGCGCTCGCGGCTGCTCGCCACGGCCCACGCCCTGCGCGAAACCCTGCGGCCCTCGGCCCGGCGCTGGCCCACAGGCCAACACGCACTGGCCGATGCGCCGGTGCTTGCGCAGTACCGAACTCCCTTGTGGTCCGACGGCCGGGCCGATGAATTCCCGCTGGTCGCCGGCAAGGTGCACAACCTGCGCGTGGCGCGGCCGGCCTTCGACGCCATCGAGGTGCCGGCCGGCGAGGTGCTGAGCTTCTGGCGCCAGCTGGGGCGACCGGGCGCCGGGCGCGGCTTCGTGGTCGGGCGCGAGGTGCGCGGCGGTTGCGTGGTGCCGACGCTGGCCGGCGGGCTGTGCCAGCTGTCGAACGCACTGGCCACCGTGGCGGTGCGCGCGGGCTTCGAGCTGGTCGAGCGCCACGGCCACACGGCGCGCATCGAGCAGGCCGATGCGCCGGACAGCGATGCCGTCGATGCGACGGTGTTCTGGAACTACGTCGACGTCAAGCTGCGCGCCCGCCACGCCTGGCGGCTTGAAGTGGCATTGACCGACACCGAGCTCGTGGTGCGCATCCGCGCGCGCACGCCGCTGGCGGTGCCGGCCGAGCCCGTCACGCTGCGGCGCACGAACGACGACACACCCACCGCGCTGCCGGTGGCGCGCGGCTGCCTGAGCTGTGACCAGACGGCGTGCTTTCGCCACCGTCCGCCGGTCGATGTCGGCACCGAAGGGCGCACCGCCGTGCTCGTCGATGGCTGGACGCCGGAGTTCGCACGCCACCTGCGCGAGGCGCATCCGCAGGCGCAACGCATGCAGCCCGTGCCACTGCGGTTCGCGTTCTGGCGCGTGCCTTCCACCGGTTGGCATCGCGAGCCCGCGACGAACGCAGCGGTGACCACCGCGTGGGCCGCGAGCCTGCGCCGTGCCGTCTGGCAGCGGCTCTGGGCGCGGCAGGCGGGCCGGCGCCAGGCCAGCCTGATCGACGGCCAGCGCTGGCTCGCGCAGGCCTTTGCCGCGCGACTGGTACCTGCGCACACGCACCTGGTGGTCGAGCAGTCGCTGCTGCCGCACCTGCAGCGCCTCGGCGCGCTCGACGGACGCCGCGTCACCGTGCTGGCCAGCGCCTTGCCGATGGCCGACATTGAGAAGAAGCTCGATGCCGCATCGCAGCGCTGGTCCGGCGACGCCACCTTGCGCGACTTCCGCGCCGATGCATTGCTGGTGCGCGACGAGGCCCTGGCGCTCGCGCGCGCGGCGGTCGTCGTCACGCCGCATGCCGCGGTGACACAGGCCATGGCGCAGTACGCGCCGCAGGCCGCACTACAGCGGCTCGACTGGGCGCTGCCGCAGGTGAAGGCCGTGCACGGCGAGCGCAGAGAACCACCACTCGTCGTGTTCGCCGCGAGCGCGCTGGCGCGCAAGGGCGCGCGCGAGCTCGCCGCCGCACTGCAAGGCTGGCCGTGCCGCCTGCGCGTGCTGGGCGCGCCGTCGGACGACGCGCGGCTCTGGCAAGGCATCGAACCCCCTCAACACATGAACTGGCAAGGCGACGGGCTGGCCGGTGCGAGCGTCGTCGTGCTGCCCGCGCACGTCGAGCACGCCCCGCGCGCACTGCTGCGCGCCGTGGCGGCCGGCGTGCCCGTGGTGGCATCGACGGCCTGCGGCCTGGCCGGCGTGCCGGGCGTGCACGAGGTCGCACCCGGCGACATCGACGCACTGCGCACCGCATTGCAGCAGGCCGTCCGCCTGACCTGAACGGAGAACAACCCCCGTGGCATCGATCGAACAGGCCCGCGCGGCCCTGGCTTCCCATGGCGCGCTGGCGCCGCAATCCGCCGCAGAGCACTGGCATGGCGAGCTGGCCTTGCCCGCCGCCCTCGCCACCTTCTACGAACAGGTCGGCCCGCTCGGCGAGTGGGTCAACGAGCGCGTGGGCTACGCGGGCCTCACGGTGCCGACCACCGGCAACCCGTTCAGCATTCCCGCGCTCTCGCGCCTGTGGCAGCTGCAGGCGGGCTACCGCTGGCATGGCATCACCGGCGAGCGCATCGCCGACTGGCCCGACCATTGGCTGGTGGTGGCCGACCAGGGCGCCGATCCGTTCATCTTCGACCTGCGCACCGGCGCGATCCAGTTCGCGATGCACGGCACCGGCGCCTGGGAGGAAGACGAACCGCTCTTCGCCGACATCTTCGAGATGGCCGCCTGCCTGGGCACCATCGGCCAGGTGTGGGACGAAGCGGGCGACGCCATCTTCACCGACGAGGACGACTGCGAGGTCGACCCGGTGCATCGTGCGCGCCTGGTCGAGCGCCTCGTGCCGCTGCTGGGCAGTGCTGCGGCGGCCGAAGGCATCGTCGACGCGTTCGGCTGGTAAGACAAAAAAGAAGACACATGAGCATCGACCTGCAGACCCTCAAATGCGGCGAGTGCGGCAGCAGCGCGCTGCGCCGCACCGGCCTGAACGAATACACCTGCGCGCACTGCGGCTCGATGTCGCTGGTGGAAGACGACGTGTCCGACCGCCTCGAGCGTGTGCTGCAGCAGGTCAAGCACCACGCCGGCCAGCAGATCGCGGCCGAACAGGCGCTGCGCCAGAAGCAGATGGTGCGCACGATCGGCTTCGTCGTGATCGGCTTTCTCGGCGTGGCGGTGGCCGTCCAGGTCGCGATGCTGCTGTTCGGTTCTGGCCAGCGCAGCGATACGCCTTCGGTGGCGCGCGCGATGGTCGAGCGCACCATCGCGACCGACGGCCTGAAGCTGTCCGAGCCGCGCCAGGTGCTGGTCGGCGAGCGGCCGAAGCTGTTGGTGCTGGCGCGCAACGAGACCGGCCGGCCGCTCGAACGCCCCGGCCTGAAGGTGGTGTTCCACGACGGCGACACGCGGCTGAACGAGCGCAGCGAATCCCTGCCGATCGACGTGCTGATGCCCGGCGAGTCCGCGCCCGTGCTGGTCGACCTGCCCTCGGGCCAGAACGTCACGCGGCAGGAGGTGACGGTCGAGAAGCTGTCCGAACCGCGCAGCGCCGCCGAGGGGCCGCGCCTGGCGTTCTCGCGCGTGCGGCTGGTGCAGCAGGGCGAGCGCGTGCGCCTGGTCGGGCGCCTCGTGCATGCGGGCGCCGCGGGCGCACCGGCGTTCGGCAGCATCGAGGCGCTGGTCACGCTGTACGACGACGCGGGCCAGGTGATCGGCGTCGGGCGCGGCCATGCGCCGGGGTCCGAGCTGGCGCCCGGCGCACGCACGGCGATCGATGTCGACCTCAGCCGCTTCGGCCGCGGCGCCGCCATCGCGGCGTGGGACTACCGCATCGGCTACCGCACGGTCACACCCTCGGGCGCGCGCACGACGGTGCTGAGCGCCGACCGCGTGATCCGCACGACCGGCGGGCCGGAGGCCTTCCACCCCGACCTGCGGCTGGGCACCGAAGACCTGCTGGCCGACGACAGCGAGCGCTTCGACCCGCGGCAGCTCGAACTGCTGCCGCTGGTGGCGGGGCGCAGCACGATCCAGCGGCCGCTGTTCATGACCGAGCTGGTGAACCGCAGCACCGACGCCATCGCCATCGCGCCCGGCGCCGTGATCTCGCGCTTCGGCGGCAGCACGGCCGACGGCACCACGCGCCTCGACGCGCTGGCCTATCTGTACCCGGGCGAGCGCTTTCCGGTCCTGCTGGAGCCCAAGGTCGTGGACCGCATCACGCAGACCCGCGTCGAGTGGAAGCCGATGCGCCGCGCCGCACTGCCCGGTCCGCGCAAGCCGCTGGAGGTGCAGGTGACGGGCACCCAGGCCGGCACCGGCAGCGTGCTGCTCAACTTCAGCCAGCGCTTCACCTACAAGAGCGTGGAGGTCACGGGCACGGTGAAGAACCCCGGCACGGCCATCGCGGCCAAGGTGCGCCTGTGGGTGAGCCTGCGCGACCGCAACGACCAGCTGACCGGCTTCAAGCTGATCGAGAACCTGCCGGCCATCGCGCCGGGCGAGAGCGTGCCCTTCCAGGTCCACGTGACGCAGCACGGGCGCGATTTCGCGAGCGTCGCGACGCTATACCAAACCGAATAGCCCCGCGCGTGACGGCATCGGGCGGTTCGCGCCATGATCGCGCCATGATTCCGCTTTCGATTCTCGACCTTTCCCCGATCACCGAAGGCAGCGATGCCGCGCAGTCGTTCCGTAACTCGCTGTCGCTGGCGCAGCACGGCGAGAAGCTGGGCTACACGCGCTACTGGCTGGCCGAGCACCACGGCATGCCGGGCATCGCGAGCGCGGCCACGGCCGTGCTGCTGTCGCACGTGGGCGCGGGCACTTCCACCATCCGCATCGGCGCCGGCGGCGTGATGCTGCCCAACCACTCGCCGCTGGTGATCGCCGAGCAGTTCGGCACGCTGGAGTCGCTGTACCCGGGGCGCGTCGACCTCGGCCTGGGCCGCGCGCCCGGCTCCGACCAGCGCACCGCGCGCGCCCTGCGGCGCAACCTGGAGTCGGACGCCGACCAGTTTCCGCAGGACGTGATGGAGCTCATGGACTTCATGTCGAAGAACCCGCAGCAGGCCGTGCGCGCCGTGCCCGGCGCGGGGCTCGAGGTGCCGGTGTGGATCCTCGGCTCGAGCACCTTCGGCGCGCAGCTGGCGGCGCACCTGGGCCTGCCGTATGCCTTTGCCTCGCACTTCGCGCCGCAGCAGATCATGCAGGCCATCCAGATCTACCGCGAGACCTTCAAGCCCTCGGCGCAGCTGAAGAAACCGTACGTGATGCTGGGCTTCAACGTGTTCGCGGCCGACACCGACGCCGAGGCCGAGTTCCGCGCCACCTCGTGGCAGCAGGCCTTCGTGAACCTGCGCAGCGGCCGTCCGGGTCGCCTGCCGCCGCCGGTGGAGAACTACCGCCAGAAGGTCGGGCCGGCCGAGAACGCGTTGCTCGATTCGGTGCTGTCGTGCTCGGCGGTGGGTTCGGTCGAGACCGTGAAGCAGGGCGTGGAAGCGTTCGTGGCGCGCACCGGCGCCGACGAACTCATGATCACCTCGCAGGTGTTCGACCACGCCGCCCGGCTGCGCTCCTACGAGCTGCTCGCCGAGGCCTTCGGTCAGAAGAAGTCGTAAAGCCTAGGCCCGCTTGCGGGCTTCCTCGTCCACGAGGTCTTTCTTCGAGAGCTTGCCCACGGCGGTCTTGGGCAGCTCGGCGCGGATCTCGAGCGCGCCGATCATCTCGTGCTTGCCCAGGCGGTTTTTCAGGAAGGCCTTGAGCGCGTCGAGCGTGAGGTCGTCCGCGCCGTCCTTCAGTTTCACGAAGGCCTTGGGCGACTGGCCGCGGTACGCGTCGGGCACGCCGATCACGCAGACCTCGGCCACCGACGGGTGTTCGTACACCGCCTCCTCGAGCACGCGCGGGTACACGTTGTAGCCGCCGCACAGCAGCATGTCCTTGGTGCGGTCGACGATGTACAGGTAGCCGTCGGCGTCCATCTTCGCGACGTCGCCGCTGCGGAAGTAGCCGTCGGCCGTCATCGACTCGGCGGTGGCCTTCGGGTTGTTCCAGTAGCCCTTCATGACGTTCGGGCCCTGCACGCACAGCTCGCCGGGCTCGCCGAACGCGGTCACGTCCTTCGTCGGGTCGTCCAGGCTCACGAGCTTGATGCGCACGCGCGGCAGCGGCATGCCGCACGAGCCGGCCTTGCGCACGCCGCGCGCGGGCGTGAAGGTGCCCACGGGCGAGGTCTCGGTCATGCCCCAGCCTTCGTTGAGGTGGCAGCCGGTGAGTTCGAAGAAGCGCTGCTCCACCTCCACCGGCAGCGGCGCGCCGCCCGAGCCGCAGAACTTCAGCGAGCGCAGGTCCATCTCTTTCGCCTTGGGGTGCGCAAGGATGGCGGTGTACATGGTCGGCACGCCGGGGAACACGCTGATCTTGCTGGCCGCGAGTTCGTTCATCACCGCGTCGACATCGAAGCGCGTGTGCAGCACCAGCGCCGCGCCCAGGCGCACGCCCAGCAGCATCGCGGCGCTGAGCGCGAAGATGTGGAACAGCGGCAGCACGACCAGGAAGCGCTCCTTGCCCTCGTCGAGGATCGGCGGCTCGCCGCGCGTCGATTCGTAGTACTGCGCCGAGGCCGACGTGAGGTTGGCGTGCGTGAGCATCGCGCCTTTGGGCAGGCCGGTGGTGCCGCCGGTGTACTGCAGCACGACGATCTCTTCGGTCAGGTCGCCCAGCGGGTAGGTCTGGTGCGTGCCTTCGCTCTTGAGCAGATCGGTGAAGCGCACGTGCCGGTCGTCGGTGGGCACCGGTGCGATCTGGCCGGCGGCCTGCAGCTGCGCCTGCACCTTGTCGCCCGCCGCGCCGTAGTCGCCGAGGCTGCCGACCACCAGCGTCTTCAGGCGCGAGCTGTCGAGCAGGCGCGCCATCAGCGGATAGAGGTTCACGAGATCGAGCGTGACGAGGATGTCGGTGCGGCTGTCCTCGATCTTGTGGGCCAGCACGCGCTCGGCGTCCAGCGGCGAGTAGTTCACCACCGTGCCGCCGGCCTTGAGCACGGCGAAGAAGGCGATCGGGTAGTGCGGCGTGTTCGGCAGGTACAGGCCGACATGCACGCCCGGCTTCACGCCCAGGTCCTGCAGGCCCTTGGCGGCGCGGTCGACCGCTGCGCCGAGCTGGGCGTAGGTGAGGACCTGGCCCATGAACTCCACGGCCGAGTGGCCGGGCCAGCGCGCGACCGCTTCGTCGAGCATCTGCTGCACCGGCTTGACCGGCAGGTCGGCGTCCCAGCGCATGCCGGGCGGGTAGTTGCGCGTCCAGGGGGTGGGGTCGCCAGAGAGGGAAGGGGTCGCCATGCGTGTTGTCTCCGCTGTGTTTCGGGGCACTGTAGCGCCGGCCTTTCGCATCGTGGAGTGGCGGCTGACAAGCCGGCGACACGGGTTTTCCCGATTTCCCACACGCCGGATGCCCCTGTCGCCGGGCTGGGACAATGGCGGGCTTATGGCAAAACAACGGATCGTGGTCGGGCTGAGCGGCGGGGTGGACTCCGCGGTCACCGCGCACCTGCTCAAGCAGCAGGGGCACGAGGTGGTCGGCATCTTCATGAAGAACTGGGAAGACGACGACGACAGCGAGTACTGCTCGTCGAACATCGACTTCATTGACGCCGCCAGCGTGGCCGACGTACTGGGCATCGAGATCGAGCACGTCAACTTCGCCGCCGACTACAAGGACCGCGTGTTCGCCGAGTTCCTGCGCGAGTACAAGGCCGGCCGTACGCCCAACCCCGACGTGCTGTGCAACGCCGAGATCAAGTTCAAGGCCTTTCTCGACCACGCCATGCGGCTGGGCGCCGAGAAGATCGCCACCGGCCACTACGCGCGCGTGCGCCTGAACGAGGCCACGGGCCGGCACGAGCTGCTCAAGGGGCTCGACAACTCGAAGGACCAGAGCTACTTCCTGCACCGCCTGAACCAGGCGCAGCTGTCGAAGACGCTGTTCCCGGTCGGCGAGCTGCACAAGACCGAGGTGCGCCGCATCGCGGAAGAGATCGGCCTGCCCAACGCGAAGAAGAAGGACTCGACCGGCATCTGCTTCATCGGCGAGCGGCCATTCCGCGACTTCCTGAACCGCTACATCTCCAAGGAGCCGGGCCCGATCAAGGACGACCGCGGCCGCAAGCTCGGCGAGCACCAGGGCCTGAGCTTCTACACGCTGGGCCAGCGCCAGGGGCTGGGCATCGGCGGTGTGAAGGAAAAGGGCGCACAGCGCGGCGCGGGCGACCATTCGCCCTGGTTCGTCGCGCGCAAGGACGTCGAGAAGAACACGCTGTGGGTGGTGCAGGGGCACGACCATCCGTGGCTGCTGTCGTCCGAACTGAAGGCGGACGACGCGAGCTGGGTTGCCGGCGAGGCGCCCGGCGCGGGCGCCTACGGTTCGAAGGCGCGCTACCGGCAGGCCGATGCGGCCTGCGAGATGGCCGAGGGCGCCAACGGTGCCTTCAGCCTGCGCTTCGGTGCGCCGCAATGGGCGGTCACGCCGGGGCAGTCGGCCGTGCTGTACGACGGCGAGCGCTGCCTCGGGGGCGGCGTCATCGTCTGAACAGGCTCTAGCGGGGCTGCCGCACGCCGTCTTCGGTGTGGATCAGCGAGAGCGGGTGGCGCTTGCCGGCGAGGTAGTCCTCGATGCAGCGCAGCAGCAGCGGGCTGCGATGGCGCGCCACGCTGGCGCGGATCTCGTCCACGGTCATCCAGAGCGTGCGCACGATGCCCTCGTCGAGCGCACGGCCTTCTTCGCGCGCGCCCAGTTCGCCGGTGAAGGCAAAGCGCATGTAGGTCACGTCGGGCTGCTCGGCCGAGCGCGCCATGTACACGCCGAGCAGCGCGGTCGGCGCGAAGGCGTGGGCCGTTTCCTCGAGCGTCTCGCGGATGCAGCCGTCCTCGGGCGACTCGCCGGGGTCGAGGTGGCCGGCGGGGTTGTTGAGCTTCAGGCCGTCGTCGGTCTGCTCTTCGACGAGCAGGAAGCGGCCGTCTTGCTCGATCACCGCGGCCACGGTGACATTGGGTTTCCAGCGTGTGGGCATCGTGGGCGCGAGTCTATCGGCTAACAGCCGATCGTTGCACGACAGGCGCCGCGGCCAGGGCGCTTCAGCGCAGCGGCGTGACTGCCCGCGTGTCCACTTCGATGGTTTCCAGCCGGTAGCCGAGGCCGTAGACCGCCAGCAGCAGGAAACCGTTCGACGGGCGCAGCTCGAGCTTGGTGCGCAGGCGCGACACGTGGGTGTCGAGCGAACGCGACAGCGCCTCGACCCCCAGCCCCCAGACCGCCTCGTGCAGGTGCTCGCGCGAGAGCAGGCGCCCCAGGTTCTGGAACAGGAAGAGCGCGAGTTCGTATTCGCGGTTCTTCAGCTCGACCAGCTTGCCGTGGACCCGGATGGTGCGCGAGGGCGGAAAGAAGTGGTACGGGCCGAACACCAGCTCGGGCTCGTGCCGCGCGGGGTAGGAGCGACGCAGCAGGGCGTTGATGCGGGCCTCGAACTCGATCGGACGCAGCGGCTTGGCCATGAAGTCGTCGGCGCCGACGTTGAGGCCTTCGACCATGTCGCTGTCGTCGTGGTGTTCGGTCACGAACAGGATCGGCATGCGGCTCTTGTAGTCCTGGCGGATCGTGCGGACCACGTCGGGCCCCTTCATGTCTGGCAGGCGCCAGTCCAGCACCAGCAGGTCGAAGGTCTCTCGGCGCATGGCATGGAGCAACGCCTTGCCGCCGCCGTAGGTATGGCACTCGTGGCCGAGGCTCGCCATGGTTTGGTGGATCAACTGAAGTTGGTCCGGCTCAGTGTCGAGTACTGCGATTCGCATTCCATTCCCTTGTTCCGCCCTGTGCGGACCTCTATGTGTCCGCAATATGAATCGAAGTGTATCTATCTGCGTCAGGGATTTTTGATGCGAATTGCCATTAATTCACTTAAATTGATTTGATCCATGTGATTCAATCGCTAATTGATGGCAATTGAACTCAATTGATTGCATTTCGATCCTGCGGCTCGTTCGGGTGGCATGAGGGTTTCAACCCATGGCGTCCGTGCGCCCTGGGGAATCGCATCGACGTGCAGTTTGCTATCAATTGAATAGCGAAAGAATCAATGCGGATGGGCGCTGGAAGGCAATGTGCATGCAGCATCTTGGCGACAGTGAACGCTTGTAATCTTGCTGTAAGCTCTGCCCGCAATCCGTGCTGCCCCTTCCCCCTGAGGAGAACTCTATGTTGATAGGCGTGCCTGCCGAGACAGCGGCTGGCGAAACCCGAGTGGCCGTTACACCCGAAACGGTGAAGAAACTGGTGGCCTCCGGGCATACCGTGCGTGTGCAGGCTGGTGCCGGCATTGCAGCCAGCGTCACCGACGCGGCGTACCAGACGGCAGGCGCCGAGATCACTGATGCGGCCGGGGCGTTGTCCGCCGACATGGTGCTCAAGGTGCGCACGCCCAGCGACGCCGAGGCGGCGCAGTTGAAGGCCGGCGCGGTCGTCATCGGCATGCTCAATCCTTTCGACGCGGCCGGCCTGCAGCGCCTGGCCGCCGCGGGCGTCACGGGCTTCGCGCTCGAAGCCGCGCCGCGCACCACGCGCGCCCAGAGCATGGACGTACTCAGCTCACAGGCCAACATCGCCGGCTACAAGGCCGTGATGATCGCGGCGGACAGGTACCAGCGCTTCTTCCCCATGCTCATGACCGCCGCGGGCACCGTGAAGGCCGCGCGCGTCGTCATCCTGGGCGTCGGCGTGGCCGGCCTGCAGGCCATCGCCACGGCCAAGCGCCTGGGCGCCGTGATCGAGGCCTCGGACGTGCGTCCGAGCGTCAAGGAACAGATCGAGTCGCTGGGCGGCAAGTTCATCGAGGTGTCCTACGACACCGATGAAGAGAAAGAGGCCGCGGTCGGTGTCGGCGGCTACGCCAAGCCGATGCCCCCGAGCTGGCTCGCGCGCCAGCAGATCGAGGTCGCCAAGCGCGTGGCGCTGGCCGACGTGGTCATCAGCACCGCGCTCATTCCGGGCCGCGCCGCGCCCACCCTCATCACCGAGGACATGGTCAAGTCGATGAAGGCGGGCTCGGTCATCGTCGATATCGCGGCCGGCAAGGGTGCCGACGGCGTGGGCGGCAACTGCCCGCTGTCGGAGGCCGACAAGACCGTGGTCAAGCATGGCGTGACCATCGTCGGCGAAACCAACCTCGCGGCGCTGGTGGCGGCCGACGCGTCGGCGCTCTATGCGCGCAACGTGCTCGACTTCCTCAAGCTCGTCGTCACGAAGGAAGGCGCGCTGAAGATCGACCTCGAGGACGACATCGTCGCCGCCTGCCGCGTCACGCAGGACGGCCAGGTCACGCGCAAGTAAGAAGAGCAGGCTGCCTTCCATGAACCGCACCATGCTCCGCGCGAAGCTGCATCGCGCCACCGTGACCGAAGCCGACCTGCACTACGAAGGCTCGTGCGGCATCGACGAGGATCTGCTCGACGCGGCCGACATGCGCGAGTACGAAAAGATCGAGCTGTACAACGTCAACAACGGCGAGCGCTTCTCGACCTACATCATCAAGGCGGCGCGCGGTTCGGGCGCCATCTCGCTCAACGGCGCGGCGGCGCGCAAGGCGCATGTGGGCGACCTGCTCATCATCTGCACCTACGCCCCCATGACCGAGGCCGAAGCCGCCGACTACAAGCCGAAGGTGGTGCTGCTTGGCGATGCCAACCGCATCAAGGAAGTCAAGAAGCTCTGACAGAGCCCTGGACCCAGAGACCGAACGAGGAGAACACAACACCATGGAAATCGTTTCGCACACCGTCATCAACCTGACCATCTTCGTGCTGGCCATCTACGTCGGCTACCACGTGGTCTGGACCGTCACGCCCGCGCTGCACACGCCGCTCATGGCCGTGACCAACGCCATCTCGGCCATCGTGATCGTGGGCGCCATGCTGGCCGCCGCGCTCACCACCACCCCGCTGGGCAAGACCATGGGCGTGCTCGCCGTGGCGCTGGCCGCGGTGAACGTCTTCGGCGGCTTCCTGGTCACGCGCCGGATGCTCGAGATGTTCAAGAAGAAAGACAAGAAGGCCGCCCCCAAGGCTGCAGAGGGAGCCGCCAAGTGAGCATGAACCTCGTCACGCTGCTGTACCTCGTTGCCAGCGTCTGCTTCATCCAGGCCCTGAAGGGCCTCTCGCATCCCACCACCTCGATCCGCGGCAACGTCTTCGGCATGACCGGCATGGCGATCGCTGTGCTGACCACCATCGCGCTGGTCCACGCGCAGGCGCGCGCCCTCAACGTCGACTTCACCACCGGCATCGCTTGGGTGCTGGCCGCCGTCGTGGTCGGTGGCGGCCTGGGCGCCTTCATGGCCAACAAGGTCGAGATGACCAAGATGCCCGAGCTGGTCGCCTTCATGCACAGCATGATCGGCCTGGCCGCGGTGTTCATCGGCGTGGCCGCGGTGGCCGAGCCCTGGGCCTTCGGCATCACCGCCGCGCCCGTGGCGGCGGTCGTCGGTGCGCGCACGCCCGACGGCGCGGTGCTCTTCGAAGGCTTCGTGCGCTACGCCATTCCGTACGGCAACCGACTCGAGCTGTTCCTGGGGGCGGCCATCGGCGCCATCACCTTCAGCGGCTCGGTCATCGCCTTCGGCAAGCTCTCGGGCAAGTACAAGTTCCGTCTGTTCCAGGGCGCGCCGGTGCAGTTCTCGGGCCAGCACATGCTGAACCTGGTGCTGGGCCTGGCGACCATCGCCCTGGGCCTGGTGTTCGTGGCCACCGAAAGCTGGCCGGCGTTCTTCGCGATGCTGGCGCTGGCCTTCGTGATGGGCGTGCTCATCATCATCCCGATCGGCGGCGCCGACATGCCGGTGGTGGTGTCGATGCTCAACAGCTACTCGGGCTGGGCGGCGGCCGGCATCGGCTTCAGCCTGAACAACGCGATGCTGATCGTGGCCGGTTCGCTGGTGGGCTCGTCGGGCGCGATCCTGAGCTACATCATGTGCAAGGCCATGAACCGCTCGTTCTTCAACGTGATCCTGGGCGGCTTCGGCGGCGAGGCGGCTGCGGCCACCGACGGCGCGAAGGAACAGCGCCCCGTGAAGAGCGGCAGCGCCGACGACGCGGCCTACATGCTGTCCAACGCCGAGACGGTGATCATCGTGCCGGGCTACGGCCTGGCGGTGGCCCGCGCCCAGCACGCCGTGAACGAACTGGCCGAGAAGCTCACGCACAAGGGCGTCAAGGTGAAGTACGCCATTCACCCCGTGGCCGGCCGCATGCCGGGCCACATGAACGTGCTGCTGGCCGAGGCCGAGGTGCCCTACGACCAGGTGTTCGAGATGGAAGACATCAATGGCGAGTTCGCGCAGGCCGACGTGGCGATCATCCTGGGTGCCAACGACGTGGTGAACCCGGCCGCGCTCACCAAGGGCACGCCGATCTACGGCATGCCGATCCTGGAGGCCTACAAGGCCAAGACCGTCATCGTGAACAAGCGCTCCATGGCCGCGGGTTATGCCGGCCTGGACAACGAGCTCTTCTACATGGACAAGACCATGATGGTCTTTGGCGATGCGAAAAAAGTAGTGGAAGATATGGGCAAGGCCATCGAATAGGCCGAAGGTCCGTGCCCGCGATGCGGGCCTGATCGTCGCGGCGCCTCACGTGCGCCGTTTTCGTTTTAAAAACTCATCCGACTCCGAGGAGACACATCCATGACCGAACGCCCCTGGCTCAGCAGCTACCCGCAAGGCGTGCCCGCCGACATCGACGCTTCGCAGTACCCGTCGCTGGTGGCGCTCATGGAGGAGAGCTTCACCAAGTACGCCGACCGCACGGCCTACAGCTTCATGGGCAAGGACGTGAGCTACGGCGAGACCGACAAGCTCAGCAAGGCCTTCGCGGCCTACCTGCAGGGGCTGGGCCTCGTGAAGGGCGACCGTGTCGCCGCGATGATGCCCAACTGCCCGCAGTACCCGATCGCGGTGGCGGCCATCCTGCGCGCCGGCCTGATCCTGGTGAACGTGAACCCGCTGTACACGCCGCGCGAACTCGAGCACCAGCTCAAGGACTCGGGCGCCAAGGCGATCATCATCATGGAGAACTTCGGCACCACGCTGCAGCAGTGCATCGCGGCCACGCCGATCAAGCACGTCGTGCTGGCCTCCATGGGCGACCGGCTCGGCTTCCTGAAGGGCGCGCTGGTCAACTACGTGGTGCGCAACGTCAAGAAGCTGGTGCCGCACTTCAGCCTGCCGGGCGCCGTGCGCTTCAACGACGCGCTCGACAAGGGCGCGAGCGGCAAGCTCAAGCCCGTGGCCACCGGTCCCGACGACGTGGCCGTGCTGCAGTACACCGGCGGCACCACCGGCGTGTCCAAGGGCGCGGTGCTGCTGCATCGCAACGTGATCGCCAACGTGCTGCAGTCCGAAGCCTGGAACGAGCCCGTCATGGCCAAGGTGCCGGCCAACGAGCAGCCCACCAGCGTGTGCGCGCTGCCGCTGTATCACATCTTCGCGTTCACGGTCGGCATGATGCTGAGCATGCGCACGGGCGGCAAGCTGATCCTGATCCCGAACCCGCGCGACATTCCGGGCGTGCTCAAGGAACTGTCCAAGCACACCATCCACAGCTTCCCGGCCGTCAACACGCTGTTCAACGGGCTGGCGAACCACCCCGACTTCAACACCGTCAACTGGAAGAACCTGAAGGTCTCGGTCGGCGGCGGCATGGCGGTGCAGGCCGCGGTGGCCAAGCTCTGGCTCGAGAAGACCGGCTGCCCCATCTGCGAAGGCTACGGCCTCTCGGAAACCTCGCCCTCGACCACCTGCAACCCGACCAATAGCACGGCCTACACCGGCACCATCGGCCTGCCGCTGCCGAGCACCTGGCTCAAGCTGCTCGACGACGACGGCAACGAAGTGCCCACCGGCGAGCGCGGCGAGATCGCCATCAAGGGTCCGCAGGTCATGGCCGGCTACTGGCAGCGCCCCGACGAGACCGCCAAGGTCATGACGCCCGACGGCTACTTCAAGAGCGGCGACATCGGCGTGGTCGACGAGCGCGGCTACTTCAAGGTGGTCGACCGCAAGAAGGACATGATCCTGGTGTCGGGCTTCAACGTGTACCCGAACGAGATCGAGGACGTGGTGGCGATGCTGCCCGGCGTGCTCGAATGCGCCGCGGTGGGCGTGCCCGACGAGAAGACCGGCGAGGCCGTCAAGCTCGTCATCGTCAAGAAGGACCCGGCACTCACCGAAGCGCAGGTGCGCGAGTACTGCCGCGCCAACCTCACGGGCTACAAGCAGCCGCGCGTGATCGAGTTCCGTACCGACATGCCCAAGACCCCGGTGGGCAAGATCCTGCGGCGCGAACTGCGGGATAGCAAGAAGTAGTAAGGGTTCCGCCCGGGTGGGGCCGGGGCATCGATCTTGCATATTCGCGGGTCGATGCTCAGATTCATTTACGTTCGTTTAGGTTTGCTCGTGCCGACTTTCATCGGCATGACGCTGCTGGCCTTCTTTCTCATCCGGCTGGTGCCGGGTGATCCCATCGAGACGATGGCCGGCGAGCGCGGGATCGACCCCGCGCGCCACGCCGAGCTGCGCACCGCCATGGGCCTGGACAAGCCCCTGCTCGTGCAATACGGCATCTACATCGGCCGCGTGCTGCACGGCGACCTGGGCAAGTCGCTCATCACGCAGGACACCGTGATGAGCGAGTTCCTCGCGCTCTTTCCGGCCACTGTCGAACTCGGCGTGTGTGCGATTCTTTTCGCGCTGCTGCTCGGGCTGCCGGCCGGCATCCTCGCGGCGGTGCGGCGCAACTCCATCTTCGATCACGGCGTGATGGCCACGTCGCTCACCGGCTACTCGATGCCGATCTTCTGGTGGGGCCTGCTGCTGATCCTGTTCTTCTCGGTGCAGCTGGGCTGGACGCCGGTGTCGGGCCGCATCTCGGTGCAGTACTTCGTCGAGCCACAGACCGGCTTCCTGTTGATCGACGCGCTGCGCGCCGGCGAGACCGAGGCTTTCTGGTCGGCGCTGCACCACCTCATTCTTCCGGCCATCGTGCTGGGCACCGTGCCGCTGGCCGTCATTGCGCGCATGACGCGCTCGGCCATGCTCGAGGTGCTGGGCGAGGACTACATCCGCACCGCGCGCGCCAAGGGCCTGTCGCGTTTTCGCGTGGTGGGCCTGCATGCGCTGCGCAACGCGCTGATCCCGGTCGTCACGGTGATCGGCCTGCAGGTCGGCGTGCTCTTCACCGGCGCGATCCTGACCGAGACCATCTTCTCCTGGCCCGGCGTCGGCAAGTGGCTCATCGAGGCCATCGGCCGGCGCGACTACCCGGTGCTGCAGGGCGGCATGCTGCTGCTGGGCGGCATCGTGATGCTGGTGAACCTGCTGGTCGACGTGGCGTATGGCGTCATCAACCCGCGCATCCGGCGCTGACCCCATGGCAACGACACACACCGTGCCCGCAGGCGCCAAGGCCTCGGCCCCACCCGGTCCCTGGCGCGAGTTCTGGACCGCCTTCTCGGCCAACCGTGGCGCCGTCATCGGCCTCGTCACCATCGTGGTGCTGCTGCTCGTCGCGCTGTTCGCGCCGTGGATCGCACCGCACGCGCCGAACGAAACCAACAGCGCCGCGTTCCTGAAGCCGCCGGCCTGGCAGGAAGGTGGTTCGTTCAGCTACCTGCTCGGCACCGACGCCATCGGGCGCGACATCCTGTCGCGCCTCATGCACGGCGCGCGGCTGTCGCTGTCGATCGGCGTCGCGGTGGTGGCGCTGTCGGTGGTGGTGGGCGTGGTGCTCGGGCTCATTGCGGGTTTTTTCCGCGGCGCGCTCGAGATCGCGATCATGCGGCTGATGGACATCGTGCTCACGCTGCCGAGCCTGCTGCTCGCCATCGTGATCGTCGCCATCCTCGGGCCGGGGCTGGTCAATGCGATGCTCGCGGTGGCCATCGTGGTGCTGCCGCACTACGTGCGCATCACGCGCGCCGCCGTCATCGCAGAAGTGTCGCGCGACTATGTGACCGCCGCGCGCGTGAGCGGCGCCGGCACCTTGCGCCTCATGTTCCGCGAGGTGCTGCCCAACTGCGCCGCGCCGCTGATCGTGCAGGCCTCGCTGGGCATCTCGACCGCCATCCTCGACGCCGCCGCGCTCGGTTTCCTGGGCCTGGGTGCACAGCCGCCGTCGCCCGAGTGGGGCACGATGCTGGCCGATGCGCGCGAGTTCGTGCTGCGCGCGTGGTGGGTCGTGACCTTCCCGGGGCTCGCCATCCTTGCGGCCGTGCTGGCCTTCAACCTGCTGGGCGACGGGCTGCGCGATGCGCTCGACCCGAAGCTCAAGCGCTGACGCAAAGGAAAGAACAGATGCCTTTGCTCGATATCAAGGACTTGCACGTCGAATTCCCTACACAGGGCGGCGTGCTGCATGCGGTTGACGGCGTGAGCCTCACGCTCGAAGAAGGCGAGGTGCTCGGCATCGTCGGCGAGTCGGGCTCGGGCAAGAGCGTCACGATGATGGCACTCATGGGCCTCGTCGGCTTCCCGGGCCGCGTGCGCGCGGACCACATGCGCTTTGCGGGCAAGGATCTGCTCGGCATCTCCGACAAGGCCCGCCGAGCGCTGGTCGGCAAGGAGGTCGCGATGATCTTCCAGGAGCCGACCACCAGCCTCAACCCCTGCTTCACCATCGGTTTCCAGCTGATGGAAACGCTGCGCCTGCACCTGAAGCTCGACAAGCGCGAAGCGAAGAAACGCGCCACCGAGCTGCTCGAGCAGGTCGGCATCCCCGCCGCGTCGTCGCGCCTGGGCAGCTACCCGCACCAGCTCTCGGGCGGCATGAACCAACGCGTGATGATCGCGATGGCCATCGCCTGCAACCCGCGCCTGCTGATCGCCGACGAGCCGACCACCGCGCTCGACGTGACCATCCAGGCGCAGATCCTCGACCTGCTGCGCGACCTGCAGAAGGAGCGCGGCATGGCGCTGGTGCTCATCACGCACAACATGGGCGTGGTCAGCGAGATGGCACAGCGCATCGCCGTGATGTACGCGGGGCAGGTGATGGAGCACCAGCGCGTCGACCGTTTGTTCGCATCGCCGCAGCATCCCTACACCGAGGCGCTGCTCGCGGCGCTGCCCGAGCGCGCCGCGCCCGAAGGCCGGCTCGCCACCATCAGCGGCGTGGTGCCCGGCGTGCACGACCGGCCCGCGGGCTGCCTGTTCGCGCCGCGCTGCGGCTACGTCACCGAGCGCGCCTGCCAGGTGCGCCCGGCGCTGCGTGCGTGGCAGGGCGCCGAGGTGCGCTGCCACTTCCCGCTCGGCGAGCCGGGGCGCGCAGACGCCATTGCGCACGACCCGCCGCGCGCTGTCATCGCGGAGGCGCTGCCATGAGCGACGCAGCGCCCCTGGAGATCGTCGCCGAGGCGCGCAACCTGCAGCGCACCTACGCCGTGCGGCGCGGGCTGTTCCGCGCGCCGGCGCAGCTGCGCGCCGTGGGCGACATCTCGTTCCGCCTCGAACGCGGGCGCACGCTCGCGGTGGTGGGCGAATCGGGCTGTGGCAAGTCGACGCTCGCGCGCATGGTCGCGCTGATCGAGAAGCCCACCGCCGGGCAGCTGACGCTCATCGGCGCCGATGCCGTGAGCCCGCCGCATGAACGCAGGCGCGAACTGCGCCAGGCGGTGCAGCTGGTGTTCCAGAACCCGTACGGCTCGCTCAACCCGCGCAAGAAAATTTCGGCGGTGCTCGAAGACCCGCTGGCCATCAACACCACGCTGAGCAAGCCGGAGCGTGCCGAGAAAGCGCGCGAGATGCTGGCCCGCGTCGGCTTGCGTCCCGAGTACGCCAACCGCTACCCGCACATGTTCTCCGGCGGCCAGCGCCAGCGCATCGCCATCGCGCGCGCGCTCATGCTGTCGCCGCGCCTGCTGGTGGCCGACGAGCCGGTGTCGGCGCTCGACGTGTCGATCCAGGCGCAGGTGCTGAACCTGCTGGCCGACCTGCAGGCCGAGCTGGGCCTGGCCTACCTCTTCATCTCGCACGACCTCGGCGTGGTGCGCCACATCGCGCACGACGTGCTCGTGATGTACCTCGGCCATGCGGTGGAGCAGGGCCCGAAGTCGCGCATCTTCGCGCGGCCATTGCATCCGTACACGCAGGCCTTGCTGGCCTCGACGCCGGGCCTGAGCAGCCAGCGCATCGTGCTCAAGGGCGAGCTGCCGTCGCCGCTGGACCCGCCTTCGGGCTGCGTCTTCAGCACGCGTTGCCCGCATGTGCAGCCGCGCTGCCGCGAAGAGCGCCCCGCGCTGCGCGCGCTCGACGAACGGCTGGTGGCCTGCCACTACGCCGAGCAGTTTCTCGATGGCGCGCCGGCCGTGCGCGCCGATGGTCCCGTGCTCGCCGCTTCCTGAAGAAGAGTGGAGTGGCGATTTTTTCAACCCTGTCTCGAGGAGTCCCCATGAAGACCCAGCCCTCCGTTTCGCGCCGCTCACAAAAGCTGGCGCTTCTGGCACCGGCAGCGCTCACGGCCCTTACCCTGGCCTGCGGCGCCGTGTCAGCCAAGACGTTGGTGTACTGCTCCGAAGGAAGCCCGGAAAATTTCTATCCGGGCATGAACACCACCGGCACGTCGTTCGACGTGACCACGCAGGTCTACAACACCATCGTCGAGTTCGAGCGCGGCGGCACCAAGGTCATGCCGGGTCTGGCCGAAAAATGGGACATCTCGGCCGATGGCACCGTGTATACCTTCCACCTGCGCAAGGGCGTGAAGTGGCACACCACGAGCAAGAGCTTCAAGCCCACGCGCGACTTCAACGCCGACGACTTCATCTTCATGCTCGAGCGGCAGTGGAAGGAGAGCGACCCCTTCTTCAAGGTCACGAGCCAGAACCACTCCTACTTCAACGACATGGGCATGCCCAAGCTGCTGAAGTCGGTGGACCGCATCGACGACCACACGGTGAAGATCACGCTCAACCAGGCCGAGGCGCCGTTCCTGGCCAACCTGGCGATGCAGTACGCCGGCATCCAGTCGAAGGAATACGCCATCGCCATGCTGAAGGCCGGCACGCCCGAGAAGGTCGACCAGGACCCGGTCGGCACCGGCCCGTTCTACCTCGTGCAGTACCAGAAGGACGCGATCATCCGCTTCAAGGCCTTCCCGCAGTACTGGGGCGGCAAGGCCAAGATCGACGACCTCGTGTTCGCCATCACGCCCGATGCCTCGGTGCGCTGGGCCAAGCTGCAAAAGGGCGAGTGCCATGTCATGCCGTACCCGAACCCGGCCGACCTCGATGCGATCCGCAAGGACCCGAACGTGCAGGTGCTGGAGCAGCCGGGCCTGAACGTGGGCTACCTCTCGTACAACACGACGAAGAAGCCCTTCGACGACGTGCGCGTGCGCAAGGCCATCAACATGGCGATCAACAAGAAGGCCATCATCGACGGCGTGTACCTCACGACCGGCGTGGCCGCGAAGAACCCGATTCCGCCCACGCTGTGGTCCTACAACGATGCCGTGAAGGACGACCCGTACGACCCCGAGGCCGCCAAGAAGCTGCTGGCGCAGGCCGGCTTCCCCGACGGCTTCAGCACCGACCTGTGGGCCATGCCGGTGCAGCGCCCGTACAACCCGAACGCCAAGCGCATCGCCGAACTGATGCAGGCCGACCTGGCCAAGATCAACGTCAAGGCCGAGATCAAGAGTTTCGAATGGGGCGAGTACCGCAAGCGCCTGCAGGCCGGCGAGCACCAGATGGGCATGCTGGGCTGGACCGGCGACAACGGCGACCCGGACAACTTCATGTACACCCTGCTGGGCTGTGCCTCGGCCAAGTCGGCCAGCGGCAGCAACATCTCGAAGTTCTGCTACCAGCCGTATGAAGACCTCGTGGTGAAGGCCAAGAGCGCGACCAAGCAGTCGGAGCGCGACGCGCTCTACAAGAAGGCACAGGTCATCTTCAAGGAGCAGGCGCCGTGGTTCACCATCGCGCACGCGGTGCAGCTGAAGCCGGTGCGCAAGGAAGTCGTCGACTTCAAATTGAGTCCTTTCGGCCGCCACACCTTCTACGGCGTGGATATCAAGTAAACCATGGCCGCTGCGCCCATCGCCATCGTCGCGGCCATGCATGAGGAGCTGAGCGCGCTCCTCGCGCGCATGCCCGACGAGCAGCGCGTGCGCGTGGCCGGCCGCGACTTCTGGGTCGGCCACTTGCAGGGCCAGCCCGTGGTCGCAGTGCTGTCGCGCATCGGCAAGGTCGCGGCGGCGGTCACGGCCACGGTGCTGCTCGAGCGCTTCGGCGTGCGGGCGATCGTGTTCACGGGCGTGGCGGGCGGGCTGGCGCCGGGCGTGAATGTCGGCGACGTGGTCGTGGCGACCGAGCTGCTGCAGCACGACATGGACGCCTCGCCGATCTTTCCGAAGTACGAGGTGCCGCTGATGGGGCGTTCGCGTTTCGCGGCCGATGCGGCCATCGGCGATGCGCTGGCAGCGGTGGCCGAAGGCACGCTGCGCGATCCGGTGGGCCTGGTGGGGCAGAAGGCGGTCGATGAGTTCCATCTGCGGTCGCCGAAGGTGCATCGCGGTCTGCTGATCAGCGGCGACCGTTTCGTGTCGACCACCACGGAGTGCGGGGCCCTGCAGCGTTCGCTGCCCGACGCACTCGCCGTCGAGATGGAAGGCGCTGCGATGGCGCAGGCCTGCCACGACTACGGCGTGCCCTTCGCGGCGCTGCGGACCATCTCGGACCGCGCCGACGATGCCGCGCACGGCGACTTCACGCGCTTCGTGGCCGAGGTGGCGAGCCGCTACAGCCTTGCGCTCGTTGACGCCTGGCTCGCCTCCCTGCCGCGCGACGCGGCCTGAAGCACCCGCCTACGGCGCGAGCCGGCGCAGCTGCGGCAGGTCGCGCAGCAGCGGCGGGATCGACAGCGCCAGCAGCAGCGCGGCCAGTGGTACGACGCAAATGAAGCCCACGTGCTTGAAGCCCAGCGCGCCCACGGCGCCACCGAGCACGAACATGCCGACCAGCCCGCCGCAGCGGCGCAGCCGGCTGCGGTCGTGGCGCACCGGCAGCGGCGTGGACGGTGCGCGCCGGTTCCAGTAGAGCATCTTGCCCAGCTCGATCCCCACGTCGGTGATGTTGCCGGTCATGTGGGTGGTGCGCGTGCTGCCGCCCGAGGTCTTCGACGCCACGGCGTTCTGCAGGCCCATGATGAACGACAGCAGCAGCACCGTGAGCGGCACCGCGAACGGCGTGGCCCAGGTCAGCGTGATGGCGCCGGCGAGCCCGAACGGGAACATCAGCGCGGCCTCCAGCAGCAGCGGCAGCGCATACACGCCATGCAGCCGGTGCTGCCGCGCCCAATTCACCAACACCGCGCAGACCGCGGCACCGCTCACGAACGCCAGGATCGCGCCCAGCGCGTTCAGCAGCAGCGTGAGGTTGCCCAGCACCATACCGTCCGCCAGCTGCGAGGCGAAGCCGGTCATGTGCGAGGTGTACATGTGCAGCACGAGGAAGCCGCCCGCATTGATGGCGCCGGCGTTGAAGGCCAGCAGCAGTCCGAGCGCGGTGTTCGTCGACGGCGCGCGGTGGCGGTTGGTGAGGAAACGAAGTCTGCGCACGGGGCTCTCCAGGTCAGCTGCCTGCCGGCAGCCACTCTAGCACCCGCTGCGCGGCGTTACTTGAGCCAGCCGCGTCGGCGGAAGTACCACATCGGCACCAGCGCGCTCGCGGCCATCAGCGCGATGGCGTAGGGGTAGCCCATGGCCCAGTCGAGCTCGGGCATGAACTTGAAGTTCATGCCGTAGATGCTCGCGATCAGCGTGGGTGGCAGCAGCGCGACGCTGGCCACCGAGAAGATCTTGATGGTCTTGTTCTGGTTGATGTTGATGAAACCGACGGTCGCATCCATCAGGAAGTTGATCTTGTCGAACAGGAAGGCCGTGTGGTTGTCCAGCGATTCGATGTCGCGCAGGATCTGCCGCGCCTCTTCGAACTGCTCGGCGTTGAGCATCTTGCTGCGCATCATGAAGCTCACGGCGCGGCGCGTGTCCATCACGTTGCGGCGGATGCGGCCGTTCAAGTCTTCCTGGCGCGCGATGGCGCCGAGCACTTCGCCGGCCAGCTCGTCGCTGACGTTGCCCGACAGCACCTTCTTGCCCGCCACTTCGAGCTCGTCGTAGATGTTCTCCAGCGTGTCGGCCGAGTATTCGGCGTCGGCGTCGAAGAGCTTGAGCATCACTTCCTTGGCGTCTTCGATCAGCCCCGGCGCGCGGCGTGCGCGCATGCGCAGCAGGCGGAACACGGGCACGTCTTCGTCGTGGATCGAGAACAGCACGCCGCGGCTGCGCAGGTCGGTGTTGTGCTGGTTCAGGATGAAGGCGACGCGCACCGTGCGCGGGTCTTCGTCGTCGTCGATCAAGAAGTCGGAGCGGATGTGCAGCTCGCCGTTGTCTTCCTCGTAGAAGCGGGCCGACTCCTCGATGTCCTCGTCCATCGCGTCTTCGGGAATCGAGAGGCCGTAGTACTGCTTGATCCAGCGCTTTTCCTCGAGCGTGGGCGACTCGAGGTCGACCCAGATCGGCTGGAACTTGGAGAGCTCTTCGAGCGACTCGATCTCTTCCTGGACGAGGCGGCCGTTGGCGAGCGTAAAGATGTTGAGCATGGGCTCACTCCCGGGGATGACTGAACGATGGGCGAGGGAGGGGCGCTTTCAATTCCCGCAGACCCGGCGTCAGTACATCATGCGCGGCGTCGGATGGGAGTTGAAAGCTGCCGAGACGGGGCGGTTTCCATGGGGAGTCTCCGGTTGCAGCGAGGCGCGATTATGTCACCGGCCACTGGGGCACAAGGCGCGTGGACTGGACGGACATACAGTAAAGTCGTGCCCATGCAGACCCCTGCGTCCCCCGTTCTTTCCACCCCGCCGAAGACGCAAGCCGAGCGCCTGGCCGCGGCGCTCGCCGCGCTCAACGACGACCAGCGCGCGGCGGTCGAGCATGGCGTGGGCGCGGCGGTCGGCGCCGACCACCGGCCGCTGCTCGTGATCGCCGGTGCCGGCTCGGGCAAGACCAGCACGCTCGCGCACCGGGTGGCGCACCTGATTGCGGGCGGGGTCGATCCGCAGCGCCTGCTGCTGCTCACCTTCTCGCGCCGCGCCGCGCAGGAAATGGAGCGCCGCGCGGGCCAGGTGCTGGCGCGCGTGCTGGGCCTGAAGTCGGAGCGCCCGCCGGCGCTGCCGTGGGCCGGCACCTTCCACGGCATCGGCGCGCGGCTGCTGCGCGAGTACGCCGCGCAGATCGGGCTGGACGAGAACTTCACCATCCACGACCGCGGCGACGCCGAAGACCTGATGGGGTTGGTGCGGCACGAGCTGGGCCTGTCGTCCACGGTCAATCGTTTCCCGCGCAAGGGCACCTGCCTGTCGATCTACTCGCGTTGCGTGAACACGCGCGCGCCGCTGGCCGTTGTGCTGAAAGACAGCTTTCCCTGGTGCGCCGAGTGGGAGGCGCAGCTCAAGACGCTGTTCGGCGCCTACGTCGAGGCCAAGCAGCAGCAGAACGTGCTCGACTACGACGACCTCTTGCTCTACTGGGCCGAGATGGTCGCCGAGCCCGCGCTGGCCGCGCACGTCGGCGCGCGCTTCGACCATGTGCTGGTCGACGAGTACCAGGACACCAACCTGCTGCAGGCCGAGATCCTGCGTGCGATGAAGCCCGACGGGCGCGGCGTGACGGTGGTGGGCGACGACGCGCAGTCGATCTACTCGTTCCGCGGCGCCACGGTGCGCAACATCCTCGACTTTCCGTCGCAGTTCTCGCAAGAGGCGCGCATCGTCACGCTGGAGCGCAACTACCGCTCGACGCAGCCGATCCTCGACGTGTCGAACCGCGTCATCGCGCAGGCCGCCGAGCGGCATGCCAAGACGCTGTGGACCGACAAGCCCTCGGCCGGCAAGCCGGTGCTGGTGCTCGTGCCCGACGAGGCCGGGCAGGCGCGCTGGGTGGCCGACAAGATCCTGGCGCACCGCGAAGGCGGGCTGGCGCTGAAGTCGCAGGCGGTGCTGTTTCGCACCTCGTCGCACAGCGCGGCGCTCGAACTGGAGCTGGCGCGGCGCAACATCCCGTTCGTGAAGTTCGGCGGGCTCAAGTTCCTCGAGGCCTCGCATGTGAAGGACCTGCTCGCGGTGCTGCGTTTCGCGCAGAACCCGCGCGGGCGCATGGCGGGCTTCCGGGTCACGCAGCTCATTCCCGGCGTGGGCCCGGCCACCGGCACGCGCCTGCTCGACGCGATGGACCAGGCGGCCGACCCGGCCGCGGCCGTGCGGGACTTCGTGCCGCCGTCGGCCGCGCGCGAACAGTGGGCCGACTTCGCCCAGGCCTACGCCGCCTTGCGCGCGCCGTCGCTGCAGTGGCCGGCCGACGTCGAGGTGGCCATGCAGTGGTACCAGCCGCACCTGGAGCGGCTGTACGAAGACACCTCGGGCGTGCGACGCGCCGACGTCGAACAGCTGGCGCGGCTGGCGGCCGGCTATGGCTCGCGCGAGCGCTTTCTCACCGAGCTCACGCTCGACCCGCCCGAAGCCACGAGCGACCGGCCCGGCCCGCCCTCGCTCGACGAGGACTACCTGATCCTGTCGACCATCCATTCGGCCAAGGGGCAGGAGTGGAATTCGGTGCACGTCATCAACGTGGTCGACGGCTGCATGCCGGCCGACGTGGCGCAGGGCGCGCACGAGCTGGAAGAAGAACGGCGCCTGCTCTACGTGGCGATGACGCGGGCCCGCGACCACCTGCACCTGGTGATGCCGCAGCGCTTCCACATCACGCAGCAGGCGGCGCGTGGCGACCGGCACCTGTACGCCAACCGCACCCGCTTCATCACGGAGGCCGACCTGGCGGGCTTCGAGCTGCAGACCTGGCCACCGCCGCCGGTGCTGCCGCCCGCCGTGCCGCCGCCGGCCGCGGTGATCGACCTGCGCAACCGCATGCGCGCCGCCTGGCGCTGAACGGGCCGGCCCTTCGGGCGGGAGGGTCACTGCGCGCGGCGCGTGGAAACACTTGCTTCCAATGTGCCGCAAGGGCATGCCACTGCACGGGGGCAGCTATGGAATCAATAGCGGATTAGGGCATGCAATACACCGGCCCGTCACTCGGGCAAGCCCCGGTATTGCAATACCGTGACAGCTTGGGCATAGTGAATCCGACCGCCCCCTTTCTCACCTCTCTCTTCCTCTTCTCCCGTTCTCCCCCAAACCTGTTTCGCCGGCCACGCTTCATCCCGGAGCGCGGTCATTTCCCCAACCGTCAATTCTCAGGAGGTCATTCATGAATTTGACGATCAGCGGTCATCACCTCGACGTCACACCTGCCTTGCGCACCTACGTCACGAGCAAGCTGGACCGGATCACGCGACATTTCGACCAGGTGGTCGATGTCAAGGTGATCCTCACGGTGGAAAAGCAGAAGGAAAAGGAACGCCGCCAAAGGGCGGAGTGCAACATTCACGTCAAGGGCAATGACATGTTCGCGGAATCGAGCCACGCTGATCTGTACGCCGCGGTTGATGAGCTGGTCGACAAGCTCGACCGCCAGGTGGTCCGCCACAAGGATCGCCTGCAGGACCACCATCACGTGGCGCCCAAGCGCGTGATGTAAACGCCGGGCCCCGCGCCCCGCATCCCAGGCCGCCTTCGGGCGGCCTTTTGTTTGTCCGACCACATTGGTGGGGCTTTGCAAGGCCCCCAGAGGAAGCGACGCCTCTCGGCAACACATGTAGACGAAAGTAATTAGAGGGACTGGGGGTTTTTACCGATGAGGTGCATAATCGCCCCCGCTCTGACCCCACCATGAATCGCCTCGCGTCCATCCTGCCGCCCGCTCAAGTGCTCGTGAGCGTTGACGCCACCAGCAAGAAACGTGCTTTCGAAGAAGCCGGCTTGCTGTTCGAGAGCCTTCACGGCCTGGGCCGTGCCCTCATCACCGACAGCCTGTTCGCGCGCGAGCGCCTCGGCTCCACCGGTCTGGGCCATGGCGTCGCCATTCCCCATGGCCGCATCAAGGGCCTCAAGGCGCCGATGGCCGCGGTGTTCCAGCTGGCGAACCCCATCGGCTTCGACGCTCCCGACGAGCAGCCCGTGGCGCTGCTGATCTTCCTGCTGGTGCCCGAAGCGGCCACGCAGAAGCACCTCGAAATCCTGTCTGAAATTGCCGAGCTGCTGAGCGACGCCGGCCTGCGCGAGCAGATCAAGTCCAGCACCGACGCCGCCGCACTGCACGGCCTCATCGCCGGCTGGCAATCGACCCAGGTCGCCTGAGCGCACGCGCCGGGCCGGCCGCTGCTGATAAGCTGCGGCGACGCTTTTCTCTCCCTCCATCCTGACCAGAATGCCGGCGTCCCGCGCCGGCCGCCGCACGCATGAAGCCGACCGTCATCAGCGCCGATGCCATGTTCGAGGAGTTCCGCGGGTCGCTCCGCTGGGAATGGCTCGCGGGTCTGGGCGCCTCGGAGCGCCAGTTCGACCCCGACGTCATCAGCCGCGCACAGTCGGCCGCCGACCTGGTCGGCTACCTGAACTACATCCACCCGTACCGCGTGCAGATCCTCGGCGCGCGCGAGGTGGCCTACCTCACGCGCGGCAGCAAGGAAGACTGCGTGCGCCGCATCGGGCGCATCGTCACGCTGGAGCCGCCGATGCTGGTGCTGGCCGACGGCCAGGCCGCGCCCGACGAGCTGCTGTCGATCTGCGAGCGCGCCCAGCTGCCGCTGTTTGCCACGCGCGAATCGTCGGCCTTCGTGATCGACCTGCTGCGTGCCTACCTGTCCAAGCACTTCGCCGAGCGCACCTCGATGCACGGCGTGTTCATGGACATCCTGGGCATGGGCGTGATGATCACGGGCGAGTCGGGCCTGGGCAAGAGCGAGCTCGGCCTGGAGCTGATCTCGCGCGGCAACGGCCTCGTGGCCGACGACGCGGTCGACCTGTACCGCATCAACCAGAACACCATCGAGGGCCGCTGCCCCGACCTGCTGCTGAACCTGCTGGAGGTGCGCGGCATTGGCCTGCTGGACATCCGCGCGATCTTCGGCGAGACGGCGGTGCGTCGGAAGATGCGCCTGAAGCTCATCGTGCACCTCGTGCGGCGCGACAGCTTCGAGCGCGACTACGAGCGCATGCCCTCGGCGCCGCTCACGCAGGACGTGCTGGGCATTCCGGTGCGCAAGGTCATCATCCAGGTGGTGGCGGGGCGCAACATCGCCGTGCTGGTGGAAGCCGCGGTGCGCAATTCGATCCTGCAGCTGCGCGGCATCGACACCTATGCCGATTTCGTGGCGCGCCACCACAAGGCGATGGAGAGCGGGCGCGATCCGGACTGAGCAAAGAAAAAAGCCCTTCAAAGTGAAGGGCCGCTTTCTGCTTCAGCAGGTCTTCAGCGTCAGCGCTTCTTGACGCAATCGCCGCACAGACCGTACAGCGACATGGCGTGGTCCTGCAGGATCCAGCCCTTGTCCTTGGCAATCATCTGCTGGCGGCGTTCGATCTCGGCGTCGTAGAACTCCTCGACCTTGCCGCACGAGGTGCAGATCAGGTGGTCGTGGTGCGTGCCTTCGTTCAGTTCGTAGACCGCCTTGCCGCTTTCGAAGTGGCTGCGCTCCAGGATGCCGGCCTGCTCGAACTGCGTCAGCACGCGGTACACGGTGGCCAGGCCGATGTCGGAGTGTTCGTTGAGCAGCACGCGGAAGACGTCTTCCGCGGTCATGTGCCGCTGGCTGCCGGTCTGGAAGATCTCGAGGATCTTCAGCCGCGGCAAGGTGGCCTTGAGGCCGGTGTTCTTGAGTTCGTCGATGTTGGCCATGATGGTTCCTGCGCCCTGGGCTGAGGCCGGGCCTTCAGGCTCGACCGCTACAATGTTCGATCATATCGCTACCCCCTCTTCTCCCATGCCTGCCATCCTCCAACGCCGGCCCTGGTTGCTGGTTGCTGCCATTGCGGCGACGCTCGCCCTCGGTGCCTGCAGCGGTTTCAGCGAACGCACGCGTGGCGCGCTGTCTGCCGTCACCCCCTACAAAGTCGAAGTGGTGCAAGGCAATTTCGTGTCGAAGGAACAGGTCGCGGCACTCAAGCCCGGCATGTCGCGCCAACAGGTGCGCGAGATCCTCGGCACCTCGCTGCTGAACGACGTCTTCCACGCCAACCGCTGGGACTACGTCTTCACGATCCGCCGCCAGGGCGTCGATCCGCAGGAGCGCCGCCTGACCGTGTTCTTCAACGGCGAACTCATGGACCGCTTCGAGGGCGACGAAATGCCCAGCGAAGAAGAATTCGTCGCCACGCTCGACACCCGCCGCAAGAGCGGCAAGGTGCCGCAGCTCGAGGCCACCGAAGACGAGCTCAAGAAATTCGCGCCCAAAGCCGACAAGAAAGCCGACACCACCGGCACCCCGGCAGCCCCCATGCCCGCGCTGCCGGCCGCCTACCCCCCGCTCGAAGCCGCGCGCTGAGCGTGCGCGGCAGGGCTCCGGCGGCGGCCACCCCTCCTGCGGGCGGTGCCCGCCGGGCCGGTGGGGTGGCTTTCGTCGGTGTCCATGGCCCCCGTAGGGACTTTTCAACGACCGAATCCCCGTGACTGAACCGACCACCACCCCCACTTCCGATTCTTCCTCCTCCGCTCCCGCGCTGCGCCGGGTGGCGATCGCCGGCGCTTCCGGCCGCATGGGCCACATGCTCATCGAAGCCGTGCGCAACGCGCCCGACTGCCGCCTGGCCGGCGCGCTCGACATCGCCGGCAGCGCCGCCCTCGGCGCCGATGCCGCGGCCTTCCTGGGCTTCACCAGCGGCGTGCCCATCGTGGCCGACCTGCGTACCGGCCTGCAGGACGCCCAGGTGATGATCGACTTCACCCGCCCCGAAGGCACGATGGCGCACCTGGCCGTGTGCCGCGAGCTGGGCGTGCAGGCCGTGATCGGCACCACCGGCTTCAGCGATGCGCAGAAGGCCGAGATCGCCGAGATCGCGAAAGACGTCGCCATCATGATGGCGCCCAACATGAGCGTGGGCGTCAACGTCACGCTCAAGCTGCTCGACATGGCCGCCCGCGCGATGGCCACCGGCTACGACATCGAGATCGTCGAGGCCCACCACCGCTTCAAGGTCGACGCACCCTCGGGCACCGCGCTCAAGATGGGCGAAGTGATCGCCGACGCGCTGGGCCGCGACCTCAAGGACTGCGCCGTCTACGGCCGCGAAGGCATCACGGGCGAGCGCGACCCGTCGACCATCGGCTTCGCCACCATCCGCGGCGGCGACATCGTGGGCGACCACACCGTGCTGTTCGCTGGCATCGGCGAGCGCATCGAGATCTCCCACAAGTCGTCCAGCCGCGTGACCTACGCGCAGGGCGCGCTGCGTGCGGTGCGCTTCCTGAGCGGCCAGCGCAACGGCCTGTTCGACATGTTCGACGTGCTGGGTCTGCGCTAAGCACGCGGACCACAACCAAGGACGCGAATGAGCGTGCTCGAACTGCTGACCCACGGTGACGGCGTCAGCCGTTCGGTGGCCGCGCTGCTGCTCGCGATGTCGATCGCCAGCTGGGTCGTGATCCTCTGGAAAGCCTGGCTGCTGCGTGGCGGCACGCGCGACGTGCTGCGCAGCATCGCCGCCTTCTGGCAGTCGGCCACCCTGGCCGAGGCTGAGCAGAAGCTGCAGGCCTTCGACCGCGCCGAACTCGTGCGCCCCGCCGTGGCCGCATTGCGCCAGGCCGCCACCGAAGCGCCTAGCGACACGCTGGGTGCCACGGTCGACCGCAACCAGCGCCTCACGCGCGTGCTGCGCGGCGCGCTGCACGGCGCGCTGCGGCGCCTGCAGGCCGGGCAGATCCTGCTGGCCACCGTGGGCGCCACCGCGCCCTTCGTCGGCCTGCTCGGCACCGTCTGGGGCATCTATGGCGCCCTGGCGGGCATCGCGGGCCAGGCCGGCGGCTTCACCATCGACAAGGTGGCCGGGCCGGTCGGCGAGGCGCTCGTCATGACGGCCTTCGGCCTCGCCGTCGCCATTCCGGCCGTGCTGGCCTACAACGTGTTCGGCCGCGTCGTGGGCCGTGTCGAGGCCGAGCTCGAAGGCTTCGCGCACGACCTGCTCGGCAGCTTCGGCGAAGCGCCGGCACCCGCCGCACCGCCGCCCGCGCGGGCGATGCCTGTTTAACGCGCAACGCACACCATGGCCTTCGGACGCACCTCACTGGGCAGCAGCGCCGCAGGCGGCGGGCGGGCCATGGGCGCGGGCGGGCAACGTCCGCTGTCCGACATCAACGTCACGCCGCTGATCGACGTGATGCTGGTGCTGCTGGTGATCTTCATCATCACCGCGCCGCTGATGGCGAGCTCGATCAAGCTCGACCTGCCGCAGACCGACGCGGGTCAGCCCAACGACACGCCGAAGTTCGTGAGCCTGTCGGTCGATGCCTCGGGCAAGGTCTTCCTGAACGACAAGCCTGTGACCGACGACGAGCTGACCGCCCAGCTCGAAAAGGCCGCCGCCGACAGCAAGGACACCGAGGTGCAATTGCGCGCCGACCAGACCGTGCCCTACGGCAAGGTGGTGGCGCTGATGGGGATTGCGAACAAGGCGGGGTTGAGTCGCATCGGGTTCGTGACCGAGGCCGAAGCGGCCCCCGCCAAACCGCGCTGAGTGGTTTTGCTCCTTCCCCCGCTGGGGGAAGGTTGGGATGGGGGCACAGCGGCCTCCGATTCACCGCAGTGCTTCATTGAGAGCCGTCGTGCCCCCACCCCAACCCTCCCCCGGAAGGGGAGGAAGAAATACCGAAAGTCCGGCTCAGCTCAGCACAACCGGCTTCGTGTGCCAGATTTCATGCGCGTACTCCGCGATCGTCCGGTCCGACGAGAACGCCCCCATCCCCGCCACGTTGAGGATCGCCATGCGCGTCCACGCCTCCGCATCGCGGTACAGCGCATCGACCTCGGCCTGCTTCGCGACATAGCTCGCGTAGTCGGCCAGCAGCAGGTAGTGGTCGCCCCAGTTCACGAGCGCGTCGTAGATACCCTGGTAGCGCGCCGGCTCGCCCGGCGAGAAGGCGCCGTCGCGCAGGGCGTCGAGCACGCGTTTCAGTTCGGCGTTCTCCTCGTAGATCTCGCGCGGCTGGTAGCCGCGGGCGCGGATGTCGGCCACCTCGGGCGTGGTGTGGCCGAAGATGAAGATGTTCTCGGGGCCGACGTTCTCGCGCATCTCGACATTGGCGCCATCGAGCGTGCCGATGGTGAGCGCGCCATTGAGCGCGAACTTCATGTTGCCGGTGCCTGACGCTTCCGTGCCCGCGGTGGAGATCTGCTCCGACAGGTCGGCCGCCGGCATGATGATCTCGGCCAGGCTCACGCTGTAGTTCGGCAGGAACACCACCTTCAGCAGCTTGCCCACGCGCGCATCGGCGTTCACGGTGGCCGCCACGTCGTTGATGAGGCGGATCACCTGTTTGGCCATCGCATAGGCCGAGGCCGCCTTGCCCGCGAACACGACCACGCGCGGCACGATGTCGAGCGGCGTGCCGCTGGCCTGCGCATCGAGGATGCGGTGATACCGCGCGATCACGTGCAGCACGTTGAGCAGCTGCCGCTTGTACTCGTGGATGCGCTTGACCTGCACGTCGAACATCGCGTTGGTGTCCAGGTCGAGCTTCAGGTGCTCGCCGACCCAGTTGGCCAGCCGCAGCTTGTTCTCGCGCTTGGCATGGCGAAAGGCGCGCACGAAGGCGGGCTGCGCGACCATCGGGCGCAGCGCTTCGAGCTGCGACAGGTCGCGCCGCCAGCCCTTGCCGATGCGCTGGTCGAGCAGCGCGGCCAGCGGCGGGTTGGCCTGCGCGAGCCAGCGGCGCGGCGTGACGCCGTTGGTCTTGTTGTTGAAGCGTTCGGGAAAGATCTTGGCAAAGTCGGCAAAGATCGACTGCTTCATCAGCTCCGAGTGCAGCCCCGACACGCCGTTCACCGAATGGCTCGCGAGCACCGCCACGTAGGCCATGCGCACGCGGCGCTCGCCGGTCTCGTCGATCAGCGAGAGGCGGCGCACCAGCTCGACGTCCTGGCCGTGCGTCTGCGTCACGGCGGCCAGGAACTTCGCGTTGATGTCGTACAGGATCTGCAGGTGGCGCGGCAGGATGCGGCCCAGCATCTCGACCGGCCAGGTTTCCAGGGCCTCGTGCATCAGCGTGTGGTTGGTGTAGCTGAACACCTTCTGCGTGTGCGCCCAGGCCACGTCCCACGCCAGGCCGTGCTCGTCGAGCAGCAGGCGCATGAGCTCGGGCACGGCCAGCACCGGGTGCGTGTCGTTCAGGTGGATGCTGACTTTTTCCGACAGCTGGTCGAAGCTCGTGTGGTTGCGCAGGTAGCGGCGCAGCAGGTCCTGCACGCTGGCGCTGCAGAAGAAGTACTCCTGGTGCAGCCGCAGCTCGCGGCCCGAGGGCGTGGAGTCGTCGGGGTAGAGCACCCGCGAGACGTTCTCGGAGTGGTTCTTGCTCTCCACCGCCGCCATGTAGTTGCCGCGGTTGAAGGCCGACAGGTCGATCTCCTCGGTGGCGCGCGCCGACCACAGCCGCAAGGTGTTGGTGGCCTGCGTGCCGTAGCCGGGAATGATGGTGTCGTAGGCCACGGCGAGCACGTCGTGCGTGTCGACCCAGTCGGCCGCGCCGTAGGGCGCGTTCTTGCCTTCGCGCTTTTGCACATGGCCGCCGAAGCGCACGCGGTAGTTCACCTCGGGCCGCTGGAACTCCCACGGGTTGCCGCGCGTGAGCCAGTAGTCGGGCGTTTCGACCTGCTGGCCGTCGACGATGCGCTGGCGGAACATGCCGTACTCGTAGCGGATGCCGTAGCCCATGCCGGGCACGCCGAGTGTGGCCATCGAATCGAGGAAGCAGGCCGCGAGCCGGCCCAGGCCGCCGTTGCCGAGCGCCGCATCGGGCTCGCGCTCGGCCAGCGCCGCCATGTCGACGCCGAAGTCGGCCAGCGCCTCGCGCACGGTGCCGTACAGGTCGACGGCGAGCAGCGCGTTGGTAAAAGTGCGGCCGATGAGGAACTCCATCGAGAGGTAATACACGCGCTTGAGGTCCTGCGCGTAGTTGGCGCGCGTGGTCGTCATCCAGCGCTCGACGAGCTGGTCGCGCACGGCCAGCGCGGTGGCGTGCAGCCAGTCGTCGGGGCTGGCGGCCACGGGGTCCTTGCCGACGGCGTAGATCAGCTTGTTGGCCACCGCGCGCTTGAAGGCGGCAACGTCGCGGTCGGGGTGGTCGTAGGCGAAGTCCTTGATCGTCATGGGGGCGTTCCCGGAGTGGGTGGTGGGGTGTGGGGCGGGGGCTTCAGGCCAGCGCCCGTTGGTACACATCGATGTACTGCGCCGCTGCCGTGCCCCAGTCGGCCGGGCGCCGCATGGCGTTGCCGCGCACGCGGCGCCAGTCGGGGGCGCGCTCGTACAGCGCGAAGGCGCGGCGCAGGGCGCGGTCGTAGTCGGCGTCCTCGAAGCGGTCGAACACGAAGCCGGTGGCGGCGCCGCTGGCCATGTCTTCCAGCGTGCAGTCGACGACGGTGTCGGCCAGCCCGCCGACGCGGCGCACCAGCGGCAGGCTGCCGTACTTCAGGCCGTACATCTGCGTGAGGCCGCAGGGCTCGAACAGCGAAGGCACGATCGTCACGTCGCCCGCGCCGAAGAGCTGGTGCGCCAGCGTCTCGTCGTAGCCGATGGTGACGCTCACCGAGGCGGGCGCCGCCGCCGCGCGCTGGCGGAAGGCCTCTTCGAGCCAGCCTTCGCCGCTGCCCAGCAGCGCCAGCTGGCCGCCCTGCGCCAGCAGCGTGTCGAGGCCGCCGAGCACGAGGTGCAGGCCCTTCTGCTCGGTGAGCCGGCTCACCACGATGAACAGCGGCGCGTCGGGGCGCTCGGCCAGCCCCAGCTGGCGCTGCAGCACCGACTTGCAGCGCGCCTTGCCGGCCATGTGGCGGCCTTCGGGCGCCTGGTAGCCCTGCACCAGCGCGGCGTCGGTGGACGGATTCCAGACCTGGTCGTCGACCGCGTTGAGGATGCCGCTGAGCACGTTGCTGCGCTGGCGCAGCAGGCCGTCGAGGCCGCAGCCCTGCTCGGGTGTCTGGATCTCGAGCGCGTAGGTCGGACTCACGGTGGTGAGCTGGTCGGCGAAGTAGAGGCCGCCCTTCATGAAGGAGATCTGGCCGTGGTACTCCAGCCCGTTCATGTGGAAGGCCGGCGCCGGCAGGCCGAGTTCGGCGAAGTGCCAGGGCGCGAACACGCCCTGGTAGGCCAGGTTGTGCACCGTGAACACGCTGCCCGTGCGCGGGCCGCCCGCGCGCCGTGCGAAGGCCAGGTAGGCGGGCGCGAGCGCCGCGTGCCAGTCGTGCGCGTGCACGATGTCGGGCCGCCAGCCGGGGTCGAGCCCCTGCGCGAGCTGCGCCGCCGCCCAGCCCAGCAGCGCGAAGCGCCGGTGGTTGTCGCTGTAAGGCTGGCGCGTCGTGTCTTCGTAGGGGTTGCCGGGCCGGTCGTAGAGCGCGGGCGCGTCGATCACGTAGGTGGGAATCGGCGGCGCGCCGGCGATGGCGACGTGCCCGGCACGCAGGCCGAAGCGCTCGCCCCAGGGCGCGGTGAACTCGGCCACCGGCACCAGGTCGCGCACGCCGGCCACGATGGCGGGAAAGCCCGGCAGCAGCGCGCGCGCCTCCTGCCCCGCGGCCATGAGCGCCAGGGGCAGGGCGCCGGCGATGTCCGCCAGGCCGCCGGTCTTCAGGAGGGGAAACAGCTCGGCGCTGACCTGGAGGATGCGCATGGTGTGGATCAGGAAGCGGCCGTGGGAACAGGGTCGGGCGCCAGCCGGCGCAGCATTTCGCGCGTGACCAGCACCACGCCCGTTTCCGTGCGCTCGAAGCGCGCGGCATCGGCCTCGGCGTCTTCGCCGATGACCGTGTCGTCGGGGATCACGCAGCCGCGGTCGATCACCACGCGGTTCAGCCGGCAGCCGCGGCCCACTTCCACGTCGGGCAGCAGCACGGCCTCGTTGATCTCGCAGAAGGAGTGGATGCGCACGCCCGAGAACAGCACCGCGCTGCTGATCTTCGAGCCCGAAACGATGCAGCCGCCCGAGACGATGGTGTTGACCGTCATGCCGTGCTTGCCCTCGCGGTCGAGCACGAACTTGGCCGGCGGCAGCTGCCGCTGGTAGGTCCAGATGGGCCAGTCCGTGTCATAGATGTCGAGCTCCGGGGTGATCGAGGCCAGGTCGAGGTTGGCTGCCCAGAATGCATCAATCGTGCCCACGTCGCGCCAGTAGGCCTTGGCGTCGGGCCCGCGCGAGGCGCGCGTGACGCAGGACATGCTGAACGGATGCGCCAGCGCGCGGCCCTCGGCCACGGCGCGCGGGATGATGTCCTTGCCGAAGTCGTGGCTCGAGTCGGGGTTGGCGTTGTCTTCCTCGAGCAGCCGGTACAGGTAGGCCGAGTCGAAGATGTAGATGCCCATGCTGGCCAGCGCCAGGTCGGGGTGGCCGGGCATGGCGGGCGGATCGGCCGGCTTCTCCAGGAAGCTGGTGATCTGCCGGCCGTCGTCCACTGCCATCACGCCGAAGGCCGTGGCCTCGTGGCGCGGCACCTCGATGCAGCCGACCGTGCAGCCCAGGCCGCGCTCGGCGTGGTCCTTGAGCATGATGGAGTAGTCCATCTTGTAGATGTGGTCGCCGGCCAGCACCACCACGTAGTCGTGCGGCGTGGAGCGGGTGCTGATGATGTCCAGGTTCTGGTACACCGCGTCGGCCGTGCCGCGGTACCAGTGCTCGTCGCCCATGCGCTGCTGCGCGGGCAGCACGTCGACCATCTCGTTGAGCTCGGCGCGCAGGAAGCTCCAGCCGCGCTGCAGGTGGCGCATGAGCGAGTGCGACTTGTACTGCGTGACCACCGCCATGCGCCGGATGCCGGAGTTCAGGCAGTTGGACAGCGCGAAGTCGATGATGCGGAACTTGCCGCCGAAGTACACGGCCGGCTTGGCGCGCCGGTCGGTGAGCTGCTTGAGGCGGGAGCCCCGGCCGCCGGCCAGCACCAGCGCGATGGTGCGGCGGACCAGTTGATGGGCCTGCAGGGGCGCCTGCGGGGCTTGTGCGCCCTGGGTGTTGAGCTTGTCCATCTGTGTCTCCGTTCGTTCGCTTGTTGAGTTCGTCGTCGTCAGAGTGTCCGCACCGAGTCTGGCACTGCGCCGTGGGCTTGGCTCCTACGTTCTTGCAAGCCAGAGGCTCGAAACCGGCACCTGCGCCGTGCGGCCCAGCGGGCGGGGCGCGGCGCGCAGGTCGTCGGGGTCTTCGGCATCGGTGGCCAGGCAGCAGCGCCAGTCGCCCTGCGGCAACGTGAAGGCGACGGGGCTCGGGCCCGCATTCACCAGCACCAGCCAGGCGCCTTCGGCATGTCCGAACAGGATCGCAAGTGCCGTGCCCGCGTGCCAGTCGGCCGGCGCCATCGGTTGGCCGTCGGGGCGCAGCCAGCGCAGGCCTGGTGAGGCGTCGACCGGCGGTTCGGCCGGCCACCAATGCGCGCTGCGCAGCGTCGGCGCCTCGCGCCGCAGGGCGGTGAGCCGCGCGACGAACGCAGTCAGCCGGGCGCGTTCGCTGGACGGGTCAGACAGGCCGATCCAGCCGAGCCAGGTGGTCTCGTTGTCCTGGCAGTAGGCGTTGTTGTTGCCGCCCTGGCTGTGGCCGAGTTCGTCGCCGGCCAGCAGCATCGGTGTGCCCTGGGACAGCAGCAGCGTGGCGAGCAGCGTGCGTTGCAGGCGCGCGCGCATCGTGCGCACGGCGGGGTCGTCGCTCGGGCCTTCGACGCCGCAGTGGGTGCTCAGGTTGTGCGCATGGCCGTCGCGGTTGTCTTCGCCGTTGGCGAGGTTGTGGCGCTGTTCGTAGCTCACGAGGTCGCGCAGCGTGAAGCCGTCGTGCGCGGTGATGAAGTTGACGCTTGCCGTCGGTGCCCGGCCATCGTGCGCGAAGCTCGCGCTGGACGCGGTGAAGCGGTGCGCGAAGTCGCCCAGGCCGGCGGCGCCCTCGCGCCCCTGGCGCAGCCAGAAGCCGCGTTGCGTGTCGCGAAAGCGGTCGTTCCATTCGAGCCAGCCGGGCGGGAACTCGCCGAGCCGGTAGCCGCCGGGGCCGAGGTCCCAGGGCTCGGCGATGCGCAGCGTGCGCGACAGCAACGGGTCTTGCGCCATCGCCGCGAAGAAGGGCGCGCGAACCTCGAAGCCGCGCTGCGCGTCGCGGCCGAGCACTGGGGCGAGGTCGAAGCGGAAGCCGTCGACGCCCATCTCGCAGGCCCAGAAGCGCAGGCTGTCCATCACGAGCTGCAGCACGCGCGGCTCGCCGAGGTTCAGGCAGTTGCCGGTGCCGGCCCAGTTCTCGTACAGGGCGCGGTCGTCGGGGCGCAGGTGGTAGTACAGGGCGTTGTCGATGCCGCGCAGCGAGAGCGTGGGGCCGAGCTCGTCGCTTTCGGCGCTGTGGTTGTAGACCACGTCGATCACCAGCTCCATGCCGCGCGCATGCACCGCATCGGCCATGGCGCGGAACTCGCTGGCGGGCGTGGTGCCGGGGCGGCCGCTCCAGAAGCGCGCCTCGGGGGCGAACCAGCCGATGGTGTTGTAGCCCCAGTGGTTGGTCAGGCCCTTGGCGAGCAGGCGCTGTTCGTCGGCACGGTGCTGCACGGGCATGAGGCTGAGGGTGGTGATGCCCAGGCGTTGCAGGTGGTCGAGGAGGGCGGGTTCTGCGAGTCCTGCGTAGGTGCCTCTTAGCGGTTCGGGAACGCCGGGGTGCTGGTGGGTGAGGCTGCGGATGTGGAGTTCGTAGAGGACGCGGTCTGTGGGAGGAATGTGGGCGCGGCCTGTTGTTTGGGGTGCGTTGCTGGGTGCTGTGACGCGGGCCTTGAGGGCGATGGGGGCGTTGTCTCTGTGGTCGCGTTGGGTCGGGTCTGTGGGGGCGTGGCCTAGGAAGAGATCGCTGCCGTTGTAGTGGCCGAGGATTTCTCGGGCGTAGGGGTCGAGGAGGAGCTTGGCGGGGTTGAAGCGTTTTCCCTCATGGGGTGCCCACGGGCCGTGGACTCGGTAGCCGTAGATCAGGCCGGCTCTTGCGTTGGGAAGCAGGCCGTGCCAGATGCCGTCTGTGCAATCTGGGAGCGGTAGGCGCTGTTGTTCGCTCTTGCCTGTGCTGTCGAAGAGGCAGAGTTCTACTTTGCTGGCTGTTGGCGCTGCGATGGCGAAGTTGACGCCTTGCTGTGACGGGGTTGCGCCTAAGGGGAGGGGGGTGCCTGGGCTCAGCATGTTGCTTGTGCTCCTGGGCGTTTGCTTCCCGAGGCCGGGACTCGCCCCGGCAGGCGACCTACTTTTCTTTGCTTCGCCAAAGAAAAGTAGGCAAAAGAAAGGCGACCCCACTGTCTGCGACCCTCCGCTTCGCTACGGGCAACCTGCGGTGCTCGCGTTTCGCGGGGTCTCGCAGAACTCGCTTCGCTCAAACAGCTGCGAGCCCTGATCCGCGAAACGCTGCGCTCCTCGGCGCAGCCAGAGGGGCTTGGATACCGGGCGGGCCGTCGCTTCGCTCGGCCCGGGAGTTGCCAACAGCCAAATCCTGTGTCCGTGCTCGTGTTGGTGCTCGTGCACGTAGGCACGTCTGCACTCGCGCGCGCGCCTCCGTTCAAGTTCCAACCAACGTCGCGACCAGTCTCAGCCGCAGCAGGCGCGAAGCGCCTGCTGCGGCCCACTGGCCGAGCGAAGCGATGGCCCGCTGGTATCCCAATCCCTTCTGTATGCGCCGAGGAGCGCAGCGTTTCGCGGATCAGGGCTCGCCCTTGTTTGAGCGAAGCGAGTTTGGGCGAGACCCCGCGAAATGCGAGCACCGCAGGTTGCCCGCAGCGAAGCGGAGGGACGCAGACAGCAGGGTCGCCTTTCTTTTGCCTACGTTTCTTTGGCGAAGCAAAGAAAAGTAGGTCGCCTGCCGGGGCGAGACCCGGCCTCGGGAAAAAAGACGATTCCAGGCCTATCAAGCCAACACCCACATCACGGTAGCGAGTGGCGGCACGCTGACCGAAATCGAATCCGCTTTCCCATGCCAGGCGGTGGGAGCGCTCTCGACAATCCCGTTTCCCACGCCGCTGCCGCCATACACCGAACCATCGGTGTTGATGATTTCGCGATAAGCCCCCGCGACAGGAACGCCAAGCCGATACGCATGCCGAGGCAACGGCGTGAAGTTGCAGGCCACCACCACAAACGTCCCATCCCGAGCCCGCCGAACAAACGCAAACACCGACTGCGCCACATCGTCATGCACCAACCACTCGAACCCAGCCCCCTCATGGTCCAGCTCATGCAAAGCAGGAAAGTGCCGATACACGTTGTTCAGATCACGCACCAACCGCCGCACCCCTTGATGCGCCGCGTGCTCGAGCAAATGCCAGTCCAACCCGCGATCCGCATTCCACTCCGCGTACTGCGCAAACTCCCCCCCCATGAACAGCAGCTTCTTCCCCGGATAAGCCCAGAGGTACCCATACAGGTTGCGCAACCCCGCAAACTTCTGCCATTCATCGCCGGGCATACGCCCGATCATCGACCCCTTGCCGTGCACCACTTCGTCATGTGACAGCGGCAACACGAAGTTCTCGCTGTGCGCGTACATCAGTCCGAAGGTGATCTGCTGGTGATGGTGCTTGCGGTAGACCGGATCGGTCCCGGCATACGCCAGCGTGTCGTTCATCCACCCCATGTTCCACTTGTAGTGAAACCCCAGCCCGCCGTCTTCCGGCGGTCGCGTCACGCCCGGAAAGCTCGTCGACTCTTCCGCAATGGTCACAGCCCCCGGACGCTCCACGCCCACCACGCGGTTCATGCGGCGAAGAAAGTCGATGGCCTCCAGGTTCTCGCGCCCGCCCTGCGCATTCGGCACCCACTCGCCAGCCTTGCGGCTGTAGTCGCGGTACAGCATCGAGGCCACCGCATCCACGCGCAGGCCGTCCACGCCATAGCGCTCCAGCCAGTACAGCGCGTTGCCGACGAGGTAGTTGCGCACCTCCGTGCGCGCGTAGTTGAAGATCAGCGTCTGCCAGTCGTTGTGGAAACCCTCGCGCGGATCGGCGTACTCGTACAGCGCGGTGCCGTCGAAGTTGCCCAGGCCGTGCGCGTCGGTCGGGAAGTGCGCGGGCACCCAGTCGAGGATCACGCCCAGCCCCGCGGCATGCGCGGCTTCGACGAAATGGCGGAAGTCGCCGGGCGTGCCGAAGCGCGAGGTCGGCGCATACAGGCCGATGGGCTGGTAGCCCCACGAGCCGTCGAAGGGGTGCTCGGTGATGGGCAGCAGCTCGATGTGCGTGAAACCCATGTCGCGCACATAGGGCACGAGCGTGTCGGCCAGCTCGCGGTAGTCCAGCCATTCCTGGCCGTGGTGCTTGCGGCGCCACGAACCCAGGTGCACTTCATAGATGCTGATCGGCGCCTGGTGCGCGTTGGCCTCGGCACGCCCGGCGGGCATCGGCACGGGCGCGGGCAGCGGCGCCACGACGCAGGCGGTGCCGGGGCGCAGCTGCGATGAGAACGCGAAGGGGTCGGCCTTGCGCAGCACCTCGCCGCGCGACGACAGGATCTCGAACTCGTAGCTGTCGCCGGTCGCCACGTGCGGCGCGAAGATCTCCCACACGCCGCACTCGCGGCGCAGCCGCATCATGTGGCGCCGGCCGTCCCAGTTGTTGAAGTCGCCGACCACCGACACGCGCAGCGCATTCGGCGCCCACACGGCAAAGGCCACGCCCTTCACACCGTCGATCTCGCGCAGGTGCGCGCCCAGCCGCTCCCACGGCCGCAGGTGCGTGCCCTCGGCCAGCAGCCACACGTCGGTCTCGCCGAGCACGAACGGAAAGCGGTAGGGGTCTTCGAGCCGCGAGGCGTGCCCGGTCTCCCAGTCGACCTGGAACGAGTAGCCCATGCGCGCCTCGGCCGCGGGCACGAGGCCGCTGAACAGGTCGGAGCCCTCGTGCCGGGCAAGGATCGACAGCGGCCAGCCGGTGCGCGAATGCACCACCGCCACCTGCCGCGCGCCGGGCATCAGCGCGCGCACCTCGAGGCCGTCGGCGGTCTCGTGGGGGCCGAGCACGGCGAACGGGTCGCCGTGCTCGGCGCGCATCAGTGCGTGGATGTCGGCAGCTTGGAGAAAAGGAGAAGGGGGCATGGGGTTCAGCGTCCTCCTGCTTCGGCGGGTGTGCCGAAGCACACGCCATAAGGCGCCAACGTCAGCAGGGGCTTTGGACCGGCGGTGAGGGTCGCGGTCGGCGCGAGCGGGTGGCCGGCCAGCGGCACCAGCGGCTCGGGCAAGGGAACCGCGACAGGTTCGATTCCTGTATTGAAGATCGCATGCAGCACCGCGTCGCCGTCGCTTCGCACGATGTGCAGCAGCGGCGCGGGCGCATCGACGAACGCCAGCGTGCCCGTGCGCAGCAGCGGCTGGGTGCGCCGCCAGTGCAGCAGCGCGCGGCTGAAGGCGAGCATCGAGCCGGGGTCGGCCTCCTGCTGGTCGACGGCCAGCGGCAGGTGCGCGCCGTCCACCGGCAGCCAGGGCGTGCCGGTGCTGAAGCCGGCGTTGGGCGCATCGGCGGTCCAGGGCATCGGCGTGCGGCAGCCGTCGCGGCCCTTGAACTCGGGCCAGAAGGCGCGGCCGTAAGGGTCTTGCAGCAATTCGAAGGGCACGTCGGCCTCGGGCAGGCCCAGCTCTTCGCCCTGGTAGAGGCTGGCGCTGCCGCGCAGCGCGAGCAGCAGCGCGAGCCAGAGCCGGTCGCGGCGCGTGTCGGGCGCCTGTCCATCGCTCCAGCGCGTGGCGACGCGCGGCACGTCGTGGTTCGACACCGCCCAGCAGCCCCAGCCGCCCGTCACAGCCAATGCGGTGTCGAGCGATTCGACCTGGTGGCGCAGGTGCTTCGGGCTGTGGTCGGCCGTCAGCAGGCTGAAGCTGTAGGCCAGGTGCAGGCGCTTGCCGCGTTCGGTGTACTGGGCCATGACCGGCGGCGCGTTCTCGTCGCCGACCTCGCCCAGCGCGACCGCGCCGTAGCCGTCGAGCAGCCGGCGCAGGCGCTCGAGGAACACGAGGTTCTCGGGCTGGCTCTTGTCGTACAGGTGCTGCTGCATCGCGTAGGGGTTGTCGGCGCGCACGGTGCTGACCTCGCCCATCGATTCGACCGTGGCGGGCGGGTTGTCGCGCAGCAGCGCGTCGTGGAACTGGTGGTTGCAGGCGTCGAAGCGGAAGCCGTCCACGCCGCGTTCGCACCAGAAGCGCACCTCGCCGAGCAGCGCGTCCTGCACGGCGGGGCAATGGAAGTTGAGATCGGGCTGCTCGGCCAGGAAGCTGTGCAGGTAGTACTGCCGCCGGCGCGAGTCCCACTGCCAGGCCGAGCCGCCGAAGACCGAGAGCCAGTTGGTGGGCGGCGTGCCGTCGGGCCTGGGGTCGGCCCAGACGTACCAGTCGGCCTTGGGGTTGTCGCGCGAACTGCGGCTTTCGGCGAACCAGGCGTGCTGGTCGGAGGTGTGCGAGAGCACCTGGTCGATGATGAGCTTCAGGCCCAGCGCATGCATGCGCACGCGCATGGCGTCGAAGTCGGCCAGCGTGCCGAACAGCGGATCGACCGCGCGGTAGTCGGCCACGTCGTAGCCGAAGTCCTTCATGGGGGAGCGGAAGAAGGGCGAGACCCAGACCGCGTCGACGCCCAGACGGGCGACGTGGTCGAGCTTCGACGTGATGCCGGGCAGGTCGCCGACGCCGTCGCCGTTGCTGTCCATGAAGCTGCGCGGGTAGATCTGGTAGATCACCGCGCCCCGCCACCATTCGCCGTTGCTGCCGCTCATGCCTGCCCCTGTGGTCGAAATTCATTGTGGCATGCGAAATCCGGGCCAGCGGTACGCTGTTGCAAGCGGGCGCCGCGCGGAAGTGGGTAAATTCAGCAGGGCGGGGCGCTGCCGCCCCGACCCCCGACCGATGACCACCGACGACACCGCTTTCTCCCCCTCTGCCCCACCCATCGGCCTTGCCGCGCTCGAACGCCGGCTCGCCCAGGACCTCGACTACCTCGGCTGGCCCGCCCGCGCCTGGGTGCCGCCGCGCCAGGTCGACGGCGAACCCGTGCTCGACGTGGCCATCATCGGCGGCGGCCAGGCCGGGCTGGCCGCGGCGGGTGCGCTGGCGCAGCAGGGCATCCGCGCGGTGGTCTTCGACCGCGCGCCGGCCGGGCGCGAAGGCCCCTGGGCCACCACCGCGCGCATGGAAACCCTGCGCTCGCCCAAGGAACTCACGGGCCCGGCGCTGGGGCTGCCCTCGCTGACCTTCCGCGCCTGGTTCGAGGCCCAGTTCGGCACAGAGGCCTGGGCCGCGATGGACAAGATCCCGCGCTTGCAATGGATGGACTACCTGGTCTGGTACCGGCGCGTGATGGGCGTGGACGTGCGCAACGACACCGCTGTGACTGCCTTGCAACCGCTGCCCGACGCCAGCGCCGTGCGCCTGGACCTGCGCACGCCCGAGGGCGAGCGCCGCGTGCTGGCGCGCCGCGTCGTGCTGGCCACCGGCCGCGACGGCCTGGGCGGCCCGGCCGTGCCGGCGTTCGTGGACGGCCTGCCGCGTGCCAAGTGGGCGCATTCCTCCGACGAGATGGACTACGCGCGCCTGAAAGGCCTGCGCGTGGGCGTGGTCGGCGCGGGCTCCTCGGCCATGGACAGCGCCGCCACCGCGCTCGAAGCGGGCGCGCACAGCGTCGAGCTGCTGATCCGACGGCCCGACCTGCCGCGCGTCAACAAGGGCAAGGGCGCCGGCGTGCCGGGGCTCACGCAGGGGCACTACGACCTGCCCGACGCGCTGAAATGGCGCATCCGCCACTACATCAACGTGTTGAACGTGCCGCCGCCGCACGGCAGCACGCTGCGGGTGTCGCGGCACGCCAATGCCTTCTTCAACTTCGGCTGCCCCATCCTGGCCGTGGCGCCGCAGGGCGAGGTGCTGCGTGTCACCACGCCCAAGGGCGACTTCGCGTTCGACTTTTTAATTGTGTCGACCGGTTTCCAGGTCGACTGGGCCGCTCGCCCCGAATTCGCGGGCATTGCCGCGCACATCCGCACCTGGAAAGACCGTTTCACGCCCGCGCCCGGCGACGAAGACCGCGAACTGGCCGATTCGCCCGACCTCGGCCCGGCCTTCGAATTCCAGGAAAACGCGCCCGGCGCCTGCCCGGGGCTGGATCGCATCCACTGCTTCTGCTACCCGGCGGCGCTGTCCCACGGCACGGTGTCGGGTGACATTCCGGCCATCAGCGACGGCGCGCGGCGCCTGGCGGCGGGGCTCGCCAGCCTGTTCTATCGGGAAGACGCGGCCCACCACTGGGCGAATCTGGAGGCCTACAGCGAGCCGGAACTGTTCGGCGACGAGTGGACGCCCGCCCCGCCGCCGCAGGAAAGGGCCTGATTCCGGCATGGAGCCCGGGGGACGATCACGCACGGCGCGATAATCCGCCTTCCCGGCCGCCGTCGAGCCGGGCCCTGCCGAGATGTCATGAACCCCAGCTACAAACCCAGCGACGTCGAGTCCGCTGCCCAGGCGCAATGGCGCGCCGCCGATGTCTACCGTGTCACCGAGGACGCGAGCCGCAAGAAGTACTACGCCTGCTCGATGCTGCCGTACCCGAGCGGCAAGCTGCACATGGGCCACGTGCGCAACTACACGATCAACGACATGCTCACGCGCTACCTGCGCATGAGCGGCTACAACGTGCTGATGCCCATGGGCTGGGACGCCTTCGGCCTGCCGGCCGAGAACGCGGCGCTGAAGAACGGCGTGCCACCGGCCAAGTGGACCTACGAGAACATCGCCTACATGAAGGGCCAGCTCCAGGCCATGGGCCTGGCCATCGACTGGAGCCGCGAGATCGCCACCTGCGATCCGAGCTACTACAAGTGGAACCAGTGGCTGTTCCTCAAGATGCTCGAAAAGGGCATTGCCTACCGCAAGACCCAGGTCGTCAACTGGGACCCGGTCGACCAGACCGTGCTGGCCAACGAACAGGTGATCGACGGCAAGGGCTGGCGCACCGGCGCCACCGTCGAGCGCCGCGAGATCCCCGGCTACTACCTGAAGATCAGCGACTACGCCGAAGAACTGCTCGAGCACACGCAGCACAAGCTGCCGGGCTGGCCCGAGCGCGTCAAGCTGATGCAGGAAAACTGGATCGGCAAGAGCGAAGGCCTGCGCTTCGCGTTCACGCATGACATCCGGGACGCGGGCGGCAAGCTGATTCAGGACGGCCGCATGTACGTGTTCACCACGCGTGCCGACACCATCATGGGCGTCACCTTCTGCGCCGTCGCGCCCGAGCACCCGCTCGCCGCGCACGCCGCCACGCTCGATCCGAAGGTCGCGGCCTTCATCGAGGAATGCAAGGGCGGCGGCACGACCGAAGCCGAGCTGGCCACGCAAGAGAAGAAGGGCGTGCCCACGGGCCTGACCGTGAAGCACCCGATCACCGAGGAGCAGGTGCCGGTGTGGGTGGGCAACTACGTGCTTATCGGCTACGGCGACGGCGCCGTGATGGGCGTGCCCGCGCACGACGAGCGCGACTTCGCCTTCGCCAACAAGTACGGCATCGAGATCATCCAGGTCGTGCTGGTCGACGACGAGCCGCACTTCGACTATCACAAGTGGCAGGACTGGTACGGCGACAAGCAGCGCGGCGTGACCATCAACTCCGACAACTTCAGCGGCATGACCTACAAGGAGGCCGTGGCCGCCGTGGCGCATGCGCTGGGCCAGAAGGACCTGGGCGAGCTGCAGACCACCTGGCGCCTGCGCGACTGGGGCGTGAGCCGCCAGCGCTACTGGGGCACGCCGATCCCGATCATCCATTGCGAAGAACACGGCGCGGTGCCGGTCCCCGAGAAGGACCTGCCCGTGGTGCTGCCCACCGACTGCGTGCCCGACGGCTCGGGCAACCCGCTGCACAAGCACGAAGGCTTCCACGCCGGCGTGGTGTGCCCGGTGTGCGGCAAGGCTGCGCGGCGCGAGACCGACACGATGGACACCTTCGTGGATTCGTCGTGGTACTTCATGCGCTACTGCGACCCGACCAACGACAAGGCCATGGTCGCCGAGGGCGCCGACTACTGGATGCCGATGGACCAGTACATCGGCGGCATCGAGCACGCGATTCTTCACCTGCTGTACGCGCGCTTCTGGACCAAGGTCATGCGCGACCTGGGCCTCGTGAAGGCCGACGAGCCCTTCGCCAAGCTGCTCACGCAGGGCATGGTGCTCAACCACATCTTCTACAAGCGCAACGAGAAGGGCGGCAAGGACTACTTCCCGCCGCTCGAAGTCACGGCGGTGCTCGACGCACAGGGCCGCATCACCGGCGGTACGCTGGCCGACGGCACCAAGGTCGAGTACGGCGGCGTGGGCAAGATGGGCAAGAGCGAACGCAACGGCGTCGACCCGCAGGACCTGATCGAGAAGTACGGCGCCGACACCGCGCGCCTGTACACCATGTTCACCGCGCCGCCCGAAGCCACGCTCGAGTGGAACGACGCGGCTGTCGAGGGCAGCTACCGCTTCCTGCGCCGCGTGTGGAACTACGGCGTGGCCCAGGCCGACGTGGCGCCCGTGGCGCTCGCCGGCCAGAGCTTCGGCAAGCCCGCCCAGGCGCTGCGCCGCGAGGTGCACACCGTGCTGCGCCAGATCGACTACGACTACCAGCGCATGCAATACAACACGGTGGTGTCGGGCGCGATGAAGCTGCTCAACGCGCTCGAGGGCTTCAAGTCCGACGGCAGCGCGGGCGACGCGGCCGCCGCGCGCGAGGGCTTCGGCATCCTGCTGCGCTGCCTGTACCCGGCCACGCCGCACATCGCGCACCAGCTGTGGCAGCAGCTCGGCTACGACAAGGCATCGGGCGACCTGCTCGACGCCCCCTGGCCCGTGGTCGACGTGGCCGCGCTGGCGCAGGACGAGGTCGAGCTCATGCTGCAGGTCAACGGCAAGCTGCGCGGCAAGCTGCTGGTGCCCGCCGGTGCGTCCAAGGACGAGATCGAGCGGCTGGCGCTTGCCTGCGACGACTTCGTCAACTTCGCCGAAGGCGCGCCGCCCAAGCGCGTGATCGTGGTGCCCGGGCGCCTGGTCAACGTGGTCATCTGAACCCGACACTGCAGAACGACGGAAACGACAGACGCATGAACATTCGCAATGCCTCGCAGCCGCGCCGCGGCTTTCTCCTGGGCCTCGGCGTGGCAGGCGCTTCGCTGGCCCTGTCCGGCTGCGGCTTCGCGCTGCGCAAGGCGCCGAACTTCGCGTTCAAGACGCTGTCGCTCGAAGGCAATACGGCGCTCATCAACCAGCTGCGGCGCGAGCTGCGCGCGGCCGGCAACGTGACGCTGGTGCCCAAGGAAGAGGCCAGCACCGCCGACGCCGTGCTCGTGGTGCTGGGCGAGGACCGCGACCGCTTCGTGATCTCGACCAACTCCGCCGGCCTGCTGCGCGAGCTGCAGCTGCGCCTGCGCGTGCGCTTCAGCCTGCGCACGCCGGGCGGCAAGGAATTGCTGCCCGCGTCGGAGGTCTCGCAGACGCGCGACCTGAGCTTCAACGAAACCAACGCGCTGGCCAAGGAAGGCGAGGCCGACCTGCTGTTCCGCGACATGCAGGCCGACATCGCGCAGCAGCTGATGCGCCGGCTGGCCGCGGTGCAGTCCCTGTAAGCGTCGCTTCCGTTCGTTCAATGCAACTTGCCAGTGCCCAGCTCGGCGCCCACCTGCAAAAGGGCCTGAAGCCGCTTTACACGATCCACGGCGACGAGCCGCTGCTCGCGCAGGAGGCGGCCGACGCCATCCGCGCCGCCGCGCGCGCCCAGGGCCACACCGAGCGCAGCTCGTACACCGTGGCCGGCGCGCACTTCGACTGGAGCGCGGTGCTCGCGGCCGGGGGCTCGCTCTCGCTGTTCGCCGACAAGCAGATCGTCGAGATCCGCATCCCCTCGGGCAAGCCCGGCAAGGACGGCAGCGTCGCGCTGCAGCAGCTGGCCGAGGGCGCGCCCGGCAACGACAGCACGCTCACGCTGGTGATGCTGCCGCGCCTGGACAAGGCCACGCGCACCGGCGCGTGGTTCTCGGCGCTGGAGAACAACGGCGTGAGCATCCAGGTCGACCCGATCGAGCGCGCCGCGCTGCCGCAATGGATCGCCCAGCGCCTGGGGCTGCAGAACCAGCGCGTGATGCCCGGCGACGAAGGCCAGCGCACGCTGCAGTTCTTTGCCGATCGCGTCGAAGGCAACCTGCTCGCCGCGCATCAGGAAATCCAGAAGCTCGCGCTGCTGCACCCGGCGGGCGAGCTGAGCTGGGAGCAGGTCGAGGGCGCCGTCAACAACGTGGCGCGCTACGACGTGTTCAAGCTCTCCGAGGCCGTGCTGGCCGGCAACCCGCAGCGCGTGGCGCGCATGCTCGACGGCCTGCAGGCCGAAGGCGAGGCCGAGGTGCTGGTGCACTACACGATCGCCGAGGACATCCGCGCCCTCAAGCGCGTGAAGGACGCCATGGCCGCCGGCCGCCCGCTGCCGATGGCGCTGCGCGAGAACCGCATCTGGGGCCCGCGCGAGCGTGCCTTCGAGCGCGTGCTGCCGCGCCTGGACGACCGCATGCTGACCCGGCTGCTGCGCGCAGCCCACCTGGTCGACGGCATCTGCAAGGGCCTGAAGCAGCCCGACTGGCCCGCCAGCGGCTGGCAGGCGCTGCAGCGGCTGGCGCTGATGCTGTGCCGCGCCTGCAGCACGGCTGCGGCGCCACGCCGGGCCTGACGCTTCCGCCGTCGATCGCCATCAAAAGGCCCGCGTCAGCCGGGCCGAAGGTCCGCGTGGGAAAATGCCGGTCATGAACGCGTTCAACGTCAGCGAGCACATGCAGACCCTCGGTCTGCAAGCCAAAGCCGCTGCATTCCTCATGGCCCGTGCGGATGCAGCTACCAAAAACAGAGCACTGAAAGCGCTGGCCCGGCGCCTGCGCGAAGCCGGCCCCGCGCTGGCCATCGCCAACGAGAAAGACCTGGCCCGCGCCACGGCCGCCGGCCTGTCGGCCCCGATGGTCGACCGGCTCAAGCTCACGCCCAAGGTCCTCGACACCGTGGCCGAGGGCTGCGAGCAGTTGGCCGGCATGGCCGACGTGATCGGCGAGATCATCGGCATGAAGCAGCAGCCCAGCGGCATCCGCGTGGGCCAGATGCGCGTGCCGATCGGCGTCTTCGGCATGATCTACGAGAGCCGTCCCAACGTGACCATCGAGGCCGCGAGCCTGGCGATCAAGAGCGGCAACGCAGCCATCCTGCGCGGCGGCTCGGAAGCCATCGACTCCAACAAGGCGCTGGCGCTCCTGGTGTCCGAGGCGCTGGCCGAAGCCGGCCTGCCGGTCGATGCGGTGCAGCTGGTGCAGACCACCGACCGCGAGGCCGTGGGCCAGCTCATCGCCATGCCCGAGTTCGTCGACGTGATCATTCCGCGCGGCGGCAAGGGCCTGATCGAGCGCATCAGCCGCGACGCCAAGGTGCCTGTCATCAAGCACCTGGACGGCAACTGCCATGTCTACGTGGACGACACGGCCGAGTTCGACATGGCGCTGCGCATCGTCGACAACGCCAAGACCCAGAAGTACAGCCCCTGCAACGCCGCCGAAGGCCTGCTGGTGGCGGCCTCGGTGGCCGACCACTTCCTGCCCGAGATCGCTGCCATCTTCGCCGCCAAGGGCGTCGAGATGCGCTGCGACCCGGCCGCCGCCGCGATCCTGCGCGCCAGCGAGGCGCACCATCCGCAGGCGAAGGTGATCGATGCGGTCGAGTCCGACTGGTCCGAGGAGTACCTGGCCGCCGTCATCAGCATCAAGGTGGTGGCGGGGCTGGACGAGGCCATTGCGCACATCAACCGCTACTCGAGCCACCACACCGACGCCATCGTCACGCGCGACCACATCAACGCCCAGCGTTTCCTGCGCGAGGTCGATTCGGCCAGCGTGATGGTGAATGCGAGCACGCGCTTCGCAGACGGTTTCGAGTACGGGCTGGGCGCCGAAATCGGCATCAGCACCGACAAGTTCCATGCGCGTGGCCCGGTCGGCATCGAAGGCCTGACCTCGCTCAAGTACGTGGTGCTGGGGCAGGGCGAAGTCCGCGGTTAATCGGGTCCGAAGGGCCGGGGCCATCGGGCCGGCGGCGCGGCGAGGCCCGTGCCGCGGTGTTCTTGCAACGTGTGTTGTGGATTGGGGTGCTTTGTTCTCTTTGACTGCTTGTCATCGGGCGCGCCATCCCCAAATCCTACAATTCCACTCCACCTTTAAGCACAAAACCAACAAGGCCGCTGCATGGTTCCGCATCTCGTCACTGCCCTGACCGGCCCGATCAACGAACTGGAGCAGCGGGTGCTCGACTCGATGCCCGCCATCGAGCGCTGGTTCCGCCTCGAGTGGATGGAGCACACGCCGCCGTTCTACAGCGCCGTCGACATCCGCAACGCGGGCTTCAAGCTGGCTCCGGTCGACACCAACCTGTTCCCCGGTGGCTGGAACAACCTCACCAAGGAAATGCTGCCGCTGGCGGTGCAGGCCGCGCAGGCGGCCATCGAGAAGATCTGTCCGGAGGCGCGCAACCTGCTCGTCATTCCTGAAAACCACTCGAAAAACACCTTTTATCTCGCCAACGTCGCGCAACTCGTGCGCATCTTCCACATGGCGGGCCTCAATGTGCGCATCGGCTCGATCGACCCGGCCATCAAGTCGCCCAAGAAGATCGAGCTGCCCAACGGCGAGACCGTGACGCTCGAGCCGGTGGTGCGCTCCAAGCGCCGCCTGGGTCTGAAGAACTTCGATCCCTGCACAATTTTGCTCAACAACGAGCTTTCTGCAGGAACGCCCGGCATCCTCGAAGACCTGCACGAGCAGTACCTGCTGCCGCCGCTGCACGCGGGCTGGTCGGTGCGCCGCAAGAGCAACCACCTGCACAGCTACGAAGAGCTGTGCAAGCGCTTCGGCAAGCTGCTGGGTATCGACCCCTGGCTGATCAACCCGATCTACGCGCGCGCCGAAGGCGTCGACGTGGCCGAGGGCCGCGGCATCGACGTGCTCACCAGCCATGTCGACGCGGTGCTCACCAAGGTGCGCCGCAAGTACAAGGAATACGGCATCAACGAGAAGCCCTTCGTGGTCGTCAAGGGCGGCCACAGCGGCAGCGGCAGCCCCGGCGTCGTGACCGTGCGCGACGCCAAGGAGGTCGAGGCGCTGATCGGCAAGTCGCGCACCGCCACCTCGTCGCCCGCCAAGACCAGCGCCGGGCGTGACCTGCGCGAACCCACCGAGCTGATCGTGCAGGAAGGCGTGCTCACCAACGAGCGCGTGCACAACGGCGTGGCCGAGCCGGTGGTCTACATGATGGACCGCTACGTGGTGGGCGGCTTCTACCGCGTGCATGCCGAGCGCGCCGCCGACGAGAACCTCAAGCAGCCGGGCGCCAGCTACGTGCCGCTGGCCTTCTCGGAAAGCGCGCAGTTGCCGCAGCCGGGTGCCAAGCCCGGTGCCAGCGCCCCCAACCGTTTTTACATGTATGGCGTGGTGGGCCGCCTGGCCATGGTCGCGGCCAGTTACGAGATGGAAGCGACCGATCCGGACGCCGAAATCTACGAATGAGCGACGGGGGCGGGTTGCGGCGTCAGCGGGCAACGGCAAAATAGCGGCCCCACAGCAACGGAACCAAAAGGGCGGAGGGATGCGCGGCGCGGCCGCGGCACCCCGGCGTGACTGACGCGTCGATCATTGCGAGCCAACCTTTTCCCATCGACCTCGTGTCAGCCCCCAAAAATATCTCTGCCGGCCTCATCGTCGGCGCCATCGGCGTCGTCTACGGCGACATCGGCACCAGCGTTCTCTATGCGGTCAAGGAAGTCTTCGGTCACGGCCATGTGCCGTTCACCGTGGAGAACGTCTACGGCATCCTGTCGATGTTCTTCTGGACCCTCACGGTCATCGTCTCCATCAAGTACGTCGTGCTCGTGCTGCGCGCCGACAACGAAGGCGAGGGCGGCCTCGTCGCGATGCTCGCGCTGGCCTCCCAGGCCGTGGCCGACAAACCGAGGCTGCGCCAGCTGCTCCTGATCGTCGGCATCTTCGGCACCTCGCTCTTCTATGGCGACGGTGTCATCACCCCGGCCATCTCGGTGCTCTCGGCGGTCGAAGGCCTGGAGGTGGTGTCGCCGCACTTCAAGCACTACGTGATCCCGATCACGCTGGTCGTGCTGTTCTGCCTGTTCGCGGTGCAAAAGCGCGGCACGGCGGGCATCGGCAAGTTCTTCGGCCCGGTCACGCTGGCGTGGTTCGCGGCCATCGCCGTGCTGGGCGTGTGGCAGATCGGGCACCACCCCGAGATCATCAAGGCGCTGAACCCCTGGTATGCGCTGAAGTTCATCTGGGACAACCCGGGCACCAGCTTCATCCTGCTGGGCGCCATGGTGCTGTGCGTGACCGGTGCCGAGGCCCTGTACGCCGACCTGGGCCACTTCGGCAAGAAGCCGATCCGCATCGCGTGGTTCTCGGTCGTCATGCCGGCGCTCACGCTCAACTACCTGGGCCAGGGCGCGCTGCTCTTGGAGAACCCCGAGGCCGTGAAGAACCCGTTCTTCATGATGGCGCCTGAATGGGCCCTCATTCCGCTGGTGCTGCTGGCCACGCTCTCGACGGTGATCGCCTCGCAGGCGCTCATCACCGGCGCCTTCAGCGTCACGCGCCAGGTGATCCAGCTGGGCTACCTGCCGCGCCTGAACATCGAGCACACCAGCGTGCGCACGGCAGGCCAGATCTACATCCCGCTGGTCAACTGGGGCCTGTTCGTGGCCATCGTGATGGCGGTCGTGATGTTCCGCACCTCGAGCAGCCTGGCGGCGGCCTACGGCATTGCCGTGACCACCGACATGCTGATCACCACGATCCTGACCTTCTTCGTGATCCGCTACGCGTGGAAGCTGCCGCTGGCGCTGTGCATCGCCTCGACCGCGATCTTCTTCGTGGTCGACTTCCTGTTCTTCGCCTCGAACCTGCTCAAGCTGTTCGAAGGCGGCTGGTTCCCGCTCTTGATCGGCGGCGCGGTGTTCACGCTGATGGTCACCTGGAAGGAAGGCCGCCGCCTCATGGGCGAGGCGCAGCACGCGGACGCGATCGACCTCAAGTCCTTCCTCGGCTCGGTGTTCATGAGCCCGCCTGCGCGTGTCGACGGCACGGCCGTGTTCCTCACGGCCGAACCGGGCGTGGTGCCCAACGCGCTGCTGCACAACCTCAAGCACAACAAGGTGCTGCACGAGCAGAACATGTTCGTCACCGTGCGCAACCACGAGGTGCCCTGGATTCCGATGGACAAGCGCATCGAGATCGAGGCGCTGGGCAACCACTGCTGGCAGATCATCGTGCACTACGGCTTCAAGAACGACATCGACCTGCCGCGCGCGCTCGACAACGCGCGCATGCGCGGCTGCCAGCTCGAGCCGATGACGACCAGCTACTTCCTCTCGCGTGACGTCGTGATCCCCACCCTGGGCAGCGGCATGGCGCCGTGGCGCGAGAAGCTGTTCGCGCAGATGCACCACAACGCGAGCGGCGCGGCGGCCTTCCTCGGGCTGCCCAACAACGCCGTGGTCGAGCTGGGTTCGAAGATCGAGATCTGAGGCGCGCAGCGCCAGGCCGCGCGCCCCGGCAGAATCGCGGCATGCGATTCTTCAAGGACCTGAGCCTTTCGGCCTTCACCGCGGGCTTCGTCGCCGTGCTCGTGGGTTTCACGAGTTCGGTGGCCATCGTGTTCCAGGCCGCCCAGGCCTTCGGGGCCACGCCCGAAATGGCGGCTTCGTGGATGTGGGCGCTGGGCATCGGCATGGGGCTGGCCTCGGCGCTGCCTTCGCTGTGGTGGCGCAAGCCCGTCATGATTGCCTGGAGCACCCCCGGTGCGGCCGTGCTGGCCGTGGCCGGCGCGGGCTACGGCATGGGCGAGGCAGTGGGCGCCTTCATCGTCTGCGCGGTGCTGATCGTGCTCGCGGGCGCCACCGGCTGGTTCGAGCGTGTGATGAACAAGATCCCGATGGCCATCGCCTCGGCGCTGCTGGCCGGCGTGCTCGCGCGCTTCGGCCTTGCGGCCTTCACGGCGGCGCAGACCGCGCTGCCGCTGGTGCTGCTGATGCTCGCCACCTACCTCGTGGGCAAGCGCCTGCTGCCGCGCTACGCGGTGCCGCTCACGCTGCTGGTGGCCATCGCCTTCACGGCCGCGCGCGGCGAGCTGGCATGGTCGGCTGTGCACTTCTCGCTCACCTGGCCGGTGTTCACAATGCCGGTGTTCACCTGGCAGGCCATCGTGAGCCTGGCGCTGCCGCTGTTCGTCGTGACCATGGCCTCGCAGAACCTGCCCGGCGTGGCGGCGATCCGCGCCAGCGGCTACAGCGACCTGCCGGTCAGCAAGCTCATCACGATCAGCGGCCTGGCCACGCTGGTGCTCGCGCCCTTCGGCGCCTTTGCGCTCAACCTGAGCGCCATCACGGCCGCCATGTGCATGGGCCGCGAGGCGCACGAAGACCCGGCGCGACGCTACACGGCGGCGGTGAGCTGCGGCGCCATCTACGTGGTGATCGGCCTGTTCGGCGCGGCTGTCACTGGCCTGCTCACGGCTTTCCCCAAAGAGCTGGTCGCGGCCATCGCCGGGCTGGCGCTGCTGGGCACCATCGGCGGCGGGCTGGCGGCGGCGGTGCGCGACGAGGCGCACCGCGAGGCCGCGCTCATCACCTTCCTGGTCACGCTCTCGGGCGTGACGCTGGCCGGCATCGGCTCCGCCTTCTGGGGCGTGGTGGCCGGCGCGGTCGCGCTGGCGGTGCAGCAGGTCGGCCGCGCACGGGTGCAGGTGCCCGTTGAAAAAGCCCCCGCCGGCAAGGACATCGCCGCTTCCGGCAACATGCCGCCAGAAACCCCCTCCACAGCCGCCGCTCCCGGCGCCGGAAAGAACGCCTGATGAAAAACATCCTCTTCGTCGCCGACCCGCTCGATCACTTCAAGATCTACAAGGACACGACCTTCTCGATGATGCGCGAGGCCCAGCGCCGCGGCCACCGCATCGCGGCCTGCCTGCCGCAGGACATCCAGTGGAAATCCGGCGGGCGCGTCTCGGCGGTGGTGCAGCAGATCACGCTGACGGGTGACCCGAAGGACTGGTACCGCGTCGACATCCTCGAATCGAAGGCGCTGAAGGACTTCGATGCCGTGCTGATGCGCAAGGACCCGCCCTTCGACGCCGAGTACATCTACTCGACGCACCTGCTGCAGCAGGCCGAGCGCGAGGGCGCGAAGGTGGTCAACTCGCCGCGCGCGCTGCGCGACCACCCCGAGAAGCTCGCGATCATGGAGTTTCCGCAGTTCGTCACGCCCACGCTGGTCACGCGCAGCGCGCAGGCCGTGCGCGACTTCCATGCCGAGCACGGCGACATCATCCTCAAGCCGCTCGACGGCATGGGCGGCATGGGCATCTTCCGCGTCAAGCAGGATGCGCTGAACCTCGGCTCCATCGTCGAGACGCTCAACAAGGACGGCGCCGAAACCATCATGGTGCAGCGCTTCGTGCCCGAGGTGACGCAGGGCGACAAGCGCATCCTGATCATCGCGGGCGAGCCGGCGCCCTTCGTGCTGGCACGCATTCCGCAGGGCACCGAGGTGCGCGGCAACCTCGCGGCCGGCGGCAAGGGCGTGGCCCAGCCGCTCACGGCGCGCAACCGCGAGATCGCCGAAGCCATCGGCAAGGTGCTGGCGCCGCGCGGGCTGCTCTTGATCGGGCTCGACGTGATCGGCGACTCGGTCACCGAGATCAACGTGACCAGCCCCACGTGCTTTCAGGAGATCACCGAACAGACCGGCTTCGACGTGCCGAAGATGTTCATCGATGCGCTCGAGGCGCACCTGGCTTCGGCCTGATCAGAAGTCGACCGACGCCGACAGCGTGAAGGTGCGCGGCGCGCCGAGCACCAGGTAGCCGTTGTTCGGGTAGCCGCCCACCGAGGCCCAGTAGTTGCGGTTGGTCAGGTTGTCGATGCGCGCGCGCAGCGTCACCAGCTTGCCGGCCACCTCGGTGAGGTAGCGCGCGCCGACGTCGAAGCGCGTCCAGCCGGGCACGCGCAGCGTGTTGGCGGCGTCGGCGTAGCTCGGGCCCGTGGCCACCACGCGGCCGTCCAGCGACAGGCCGCGCACGCCCGGCACGTCCCATTCCACGCCCAGGGTGCCCTGCGTCTTGGCGATGCCGATGACGCGGCGGCCGTCGGTCGTGGCGTCGCCCGTGGCGCGCTGCTTGGCGTCCAGGAAGGTGATGCCGCCCATCAGGCGCACGCCCTTGGCCGCTTCGCCGAACGCGGTCAGCTCCAGGCCCTGGTGGCGGTCGCGGCCTTCGGCCACGTAGTAGCCGGCGCTGTTGACGAGGGCGCGCGGCTTGTCGGTCGTGAAGAAGGCCAGGCCGCCGCCGATGCGGCCGCCGTCGAACTTGATGCCGATCTCCTTCTGCTTGGACACATAGGGCGAGAGCTGCGTGCCCGCGTTGCGCACGGCGCCGCCGGTCGACACCGTGGGCGCGGTGTCGCCCTTGCTCAGGCCCTCGATGTAGTTCGCGTACAGCGACACCTGCGGCTGCAGCTTGAACACGAAGCCGGCCATCGGGCTGGTGCGGCTCTTCTCGTACGCGGTGGGCTTGCCGGTGTCGTAGGCGAAGTCGGTGCTCTCCAGCTTCTGGCGCCGCACGCCGAGCGTGAGCTGCGCACGGTCGTCCAGGAAGGACAGCGTGTCGCCGATCGCCAGGCTGCTCAGGCGCGTCTGCGTCAGCAGCGCGGGGTTGTCCATGTCGTTGCCACGGAACGCGCTCGCCGTGTAGGCCGGGATCGGGTAGCCGATGGGCGCGTACAGGTGGGTCTTCAGGGGGTTGAAGAAGTCCCACTTGTAGGCGTTCTTCTCCTTGAGCTGGTAGTACGAGTACGAGGCCACCACCGTGTGGTTCACCGGGCCGGTCGCGAACTTGCCGCGCACGCCGGCTTCGGCCGTGCGGGTGCTGTCCTGGCGCTGGTTCTCGAAGCGCGACATGTTGCCCATGCCGAGGTTGTTCGTGAGCGTGAGGCCGGCGAGCGAATTGCCCTCGTGGCTCTTGCGCGCGCCGCCGGCGATCCACGCCGTCACGTTGTCGGTGAGGTCGTACTCGCCGCGCAGCGAGCCGAAGGTGTCGCGCTCGTTGGAGTAGGTCCAGGGCTGCGCGTAGTTCAGCTGGTTGTCGGGCGCGGACGGCACGCGCGTCACGCCGGCGCCGAGCGTCACGTTCGGGCGCGTGCGCGTCAGGCGATGTTCCTGGTGGCCGATGTCGGCCGAGATGCGCGCGTTGCGGCTGCGCCAGTCGAAGCCGACCGAGGCCACGTCGAGCTTCACCTGCTCGGCGTTCACGCCGGTGCCGCCGTCGCGGTGGGCCGCGTTCAGGCGCACGCCCAGGCTCTGGTCGGGCCCGAAGCGGCGTGCGATGTCGGTCGACACATAGCTCTGCGAGCCGCTGGCCGTGCCCAGCGTGACCTGCGTCAGCGGGTCGTTCGGCGCGCGCTTGGGCAGCAGGTTGATGTTGCCGCCGATGCCGCCGCCCGTGGGCGTGGCGCCGTTCAGGAAGGCGCTCGCGCCGCGCAGCACCTCGACGCGCTCGAACAGCTCCGACGAGATGTACTGGCGCGGCAGCAGGCCGTACAGGCCGTTGTAGGCGATGTCGTCCGAATTCACCACGAAGCCGCGGATGAAGTACGACTCCTGGAAGTTGCCGAAGCCGCGCGCCACGCGCACCGACGGGTCGTTCTGCAACACGTCGGCCACGCTCTTGGCCTGCTGGTTCTGGATCAGCTCGTGCGTGTAGCTGGTGCTGGAGAAGGGCGAATCCATCATGTCCTGGTTGCCCAGGATGCCCACGCGCCCGCCGCGCGCCACCTGCCCGCCCGCGAAGGGCTTGGTCAGGCCTTCGGCCGAGGCGTCGGCGCTGGCTTCGACGGTGACGGTGCTCAGCGTGCCGCTGGCAGGTTCAGCCGGCGGCGTCTGCGCCAGGGCCGTCAGGGCGTGAAGGGCCAGCAGCGAGGCGGCCACGGTCGGACGGAGAAAGAAATGGGGGGCAGGCATGAAAGATCGACCGAATGCAAATGAGAACAGTTATTGTTCATTGTTTGCACTCACTCATCGATACTTTCTTGTGCTGTTGCAAAAAAGTGTCAGCCAAAAGGCTGAATGTCAGGCCTCAGCGCGGCATCCGTTGGCCGTCCACGAACACATGCAACTCGCCCGAGGTGAAGGGCGTCCAGGTCTCGTTGGTGGTGAGCGGCGCCGTCACCACCACGGCCACGCGGTCGGTGGGCGTGGTGTGCTGGGCGAAGTCGATGGCCAGGTCTTCGTCCGAGAGCTGCGCCGTCACGAAGGGGTGGCGGCGCTCCACGTACCAGAGGTGGGTGGAGGCATGCGCCCACAGCGCCTGCCCGTTGGACAGCATGAAGTTGAAGGTGCCATGCGCCGCCAGCTGCGGCGCCAGTTCGCGCAGCGTGAGCGTGAGCTCCTCGACGCTGGGCACGCCCGCGTGCGACTTGGCCAGCTCCTGCATGATCCAGCAGAAGGCGTGCTCGCTGTCGGTGTTGCCCACCGGGTGGAAGTTGCCGTGCAGGCGCGGGCGGAAGTCCTTCAGGTCGCCGTTGTGGGCGAACACCCAGTAGCGGCCCCACAGCTCGCGCACGAAGGGGTGGCAGTTCTGCAGGTTGACCTCGCCCTGCGTCGCCTTGCGGATGTGCGCGATGACGTTGCGGCTTTGAATCGGGTAGCGCCGGATCAACTCCGCCACCGGCGACTCGCAGGCCGGCTGGTGGTCGACGAAGTGGCGCAGCCCGCGGTCCTCGAAGAACGCGATGCCCCAGCCGTCGGCATGGTGGTCGGTGCGGCCACCGCGCTGCGCGAACCCCGTGAAGCTGAAGGTCACGTCGGTCGGCGTGTTGCAGTTCATCCCTAGCAATTGGCACATGGCTGTGATTAGACCGCGATTCAGGATTTGGAGGAGGAGGCGGGCAGCCGCAGCCACCCGAGCACGCGCGCGGTGCCCAGCTGCGTGCGTCCGTCAGCGAGCGCCAGCGGCAGGCGCTCGCGCGAGGTGCCGAAGGGCCCGGGGTTCTGCTGCACGATCTCGACCGCGTCGGCGTCCACGCGCGACACGATCGCCACGTGGCCGTAGGGATTGAAGAGCCACGGCGCGAACACCACGATGTCGCCCACCGCCGGCGCACTCGCGCCGCCGTTGCGGTGCTGCACCAGGTTGCGCGCCGTGTTCAGCGCGCCGTCGGCCACGGCCGCGTCGAAGAAGGCCTTGGCATGGCCGCGCGCCTCGGGCATGCGGTGCTGGTGGCGCTCGTAGTAGTAGCGCTTGACGAACTCCACGCACTGCCAGCGCAGGCCGATGTTGTAGCCGTCGGGCGTCACGCTGCGCCCGTCGACGTGGTTGATGGCGCCGTTGTAGTACACCGGCACGCCCTCGAACTGGTCGATCACCTCGCCGGGCGCGTGCGCCGGGTTGACGTTGAAGCGGCTCGCGCCCCACAGGCCGAGCAGGGCGACGAGGACGAGGGTGGAGAGAACGACGACGGTGCGGCGAGTGATGAAACGGGGCATGGACGGTGAAGCAGGACGCGCGGCCACGGGCCGGCAGCGACGAGCTTAGTCCATGCGAACGTCTCAGAGCCCGTGCAACGCCGCCATCTCGCCCATCAATTCACGCTGGAACGCATCGAAGCGCGCCGACGGCTGCTGCAGCCCGAAGAAGTCGCTGAACGGGTCTTCCACCTCGGTGCGGTGGCCCGACAGTTCTTCCACCACCGCCAGCCCGCAGAAGGGCACGCAGGCTTCCGAGTAGCCGCCTTCGTGCACCACCACCACGCGCTCGTCGCAATGCTTCGCGGCCAGCGCGTTGACCTGCCGCATCATCTGGCGGAACGACTCGGGGTGCAGCTGCATGCGCGCCAGCGGGTCGACGCCGTTGGCGTCCAGCCCGCTCGCCACCACGATCAGCTCGGGGCGATAGCGGTCGATCACCGGCGTCACGATGCGCTCGAAGGCATGCATGTAGGCCGCGTGCCCGCCGCCGGGCTGCAGCGGAATGTTGACGTTGAAGCCCAGCCCCGCGCCCGTGCCCCGGTCTTCGGCGCCGCTGTAGCCGGGCGGGAAGCAGTTCTCCTGGTGCAGCGACAGCGTGAGCACGTCAGGCCGGTCGTAGAAGATTTCCTGCGTGCCGTTGCCGTGGTGCACGTCCCAGTCGATCACGGCCACGCGGCCCAGGCCGTGGCGCGCCTTCATGGTCTCGATGGCCACCGCGATGTTGTTGAACAGACAGAAACCCATGCTGTGCTCGCGCAGGCAGTGGTGGCCCGGCGGGCGCGTGAGCGCGAAGGCGTTGCGATGGCGGCCCTGCAGCACGCTGTCCATCGCGGCAATGGCCAGGCCAGTCGAGAGCTTCGCGATCTCGTAGCTGCCCGGGCCGAAGGGCGCCACTTCGCCCAGGTCGCCGCCGCCGGCGTCGCTGGCGGCCTTGAACTTCTGCAGGTAGCTGGCGGGGTGCACGCGCTGCAGGTCTTCTTCGCTGGCCATCGGCGCGCTCAGCACATCGAGCTGCGCGCTCAGGCCCGACACGTCCATCAGCGACTTGATGCGCCGCTTGGAGTCGGGCGACTCGGCCATGCCGCTGCCGGCCATGGGCTGCACCCAGCCGCCCACCGGCAGGAACAGGGCATGCAGCCCGCCGGGCACGTGCCAGAAGGTGCGTTCGTCGTGAAAGAAGGCGGTGGTCTTCATGCGGTGCGTCCTTGCGTGGAGGGAGGAAGAGGTGCGGAAAGCGAGGTTTCGTCGCGCGGCGGCGGATGGCGCTGCACGCTCAGGCCGCGCCAGCCCCAGCGTTCGCGCGCCAGGCCCCACAGGCCGCGCGGTGCCAGCAGCATGACAGCGATGGCGATGCAGCCCATCGCGATCAGGTACCAGCCGCCCGACATCGCGAACCAGGTGTTGAACAGCTCGCGCAGCCCGAAGTAGATGACGGTGCCGATCAGCGGCCCCTCGATGGTGCCGATGCCGCCGATGATCACGATGAACATCGCCGTCACCACCCAGTTGATGTCGAAGGCCGAGTCGGGCGAGACGAACATCGTCCCCATGAAGTGCGCCCCGCCGGCCAGCCCGAAGCCCAGCCCCGACAGCACGAAGGCGATGAAGCGGTTGCGCCACACGTTCACGCCGATGCTGGTGGCGGCCAGCTCGTTGTCGCGCACCGCCATCAGGCCCAGGCCGAAGGGCGAGCGCATCAGCAGGTACACGCCGGCCACTGCGGCCAGGCCGATGGCGCCCGAGATCCAGAACGCGTTCTGCTGGAAGGTCTCGGCCTCCACCAAGCGCACGGCCTGCAGCGGCACGCCCGACTCGCCGCCGAACAGCGGGAACTTGGCGACCAGCAGCCGCACGATCTCGGCCAGCACCCACATGCCGATCGAGAAGTAGGCATCGCGCAGACGGAACATCAGCGGCGCCACCACGGCGGCCAGCAGCGCGCCGCCCAGGCCCGCCACGGGCACCATCCAGTAGGGCGAGATGCCCAGCCGGTCGGAGGCCACGAACAGAAGGTAGGCGCCGATGCCGGCAAAGGCCTGGTGACCCATCGACACCAGGCCGGTGTAGCCGGCCAGCAGGTTCCACATCTGGGCCATGGCCAGCGTGATCAGCACCTCGCTGAGCAGGCGCAGCAGGCCGCCGTCGGCCACCGTGGGCGCGAAGGCGATGGCAAGGGCCGCGGCGGTGAAGCCGATCCAGGGGGCGAGGGATGGTGGGCGCATCGAAGTCATCTCAGGTACGTGCGCCAGCGATGCCGTTGGGGCGCACCATCAGGACCGCGAAGAACAGCAGGTGGGCGTACAGCGCGCCCGCGTTGGAATCGAGCCGCTGGCCCACGAGCTGTGCCACGCCCAGCGCGATGCCGCCGACCAGCGCCCAGCGGAACGAGCCCAGGCCGCCGATGATCACGACCTCGAACGCGCCCAGCAGCCGCTCCACGCCAGAGAACGGCGTGAACGAGGTGCGCAGCGCCAGCAGCAGCCCCGCCACCGACGCGAAGGCCAGCGACAGCCCCATCACCACCGCATACACATGGCGCGGGCGCACGCCCATCGTGCGCACGATCTCGCGGTGGTCCGAGGTGGCGCGCACCACCAGCCCGAAGCGCGAGTGCTGCAGCAGCCACTGCAGCGCGCCGAAGGCCAGCACCGCGAGCACCAGCACCAGCACCGGGTACCAGCCGATGCGCAGCCCGCCGATCTCGAAGCCCGCCGTGGCCAGCGCGCCGCCGTCCAGCGCGCGCGGGTCGGCGCCGAACAGCTCGACCATCAGGTTGCGCAGCACCACCGCGATGCCGAAGGTGACCAGCACCGGCGTGAGCGGATCGTCGGTGGCCACCGCGCGGTTCAGTAGCAACCGCTGCAGCAGGTAGCCCATGCCGAAGGCCGCCAGCGCCACCGGCACGATGAAGAGCAGCGGCGACACGCCGGGAAACTGCGTGGCCAGGAAGACCGCGAAGTACGCCGCCAGCACCACGAACTCGCCGTGCGCGAGGTTGACCATGCGCATCACGCCGAAGACCAGCGCCAGCCCGAGGCCGAAGAGCGCATAGAGGCCGCCGAGCAGCACGCCGTTGATGAGGGTTTCGAGCCAGGCCATGGTGGGGAGGTGTTCAGTGTCCGAAATAGGCGTTGGCGATCTGCGCGGCGCTGAAGTCGCTCGCGCGGCCCGCCAGCGTGACGCGGCCCTTGAGCAGGCAGTACACGCGCTGCGCGATGCGGCAGGCGCGCGTCACGTCCTGCTCCACCACCAGCAGCGCCGTGCCCTGCGCGCGGATGTCGCCGAAGGCGCGGTAGATCTGCTCGATGACCACCGGCGCCAGGCCCAGCGAGATCTCGTCGCACAGCATCAGGCGCGGATTGGCCATGAGTGCGCGGCCGATGCTCACCATCTGCTGCTGTCCGCCCGACAGCTGCGTGGCCGGCCGGTGGCGAAACTCCTGCAGGATCGGGAACAGCGCGTACACGGTGGGCAGCGTCCAGTGGCCCGTGCGGCCGCACAGCGCGCCCATGCGCAGGTTCTCTTCCACGGTGAGCGAAGGAAACAGCATCCGCCCCTCGGGCACCAGCGCGATGCCACGGCGCGCGATGCGCTCGGCCGGCTCGGCCTCGATGGCCTGGCCGTCGAAGCGGATGCCGCCGCGGCTGCGCGAGCCCAGCCCGGCAATGGCGCGGATCAGCGTCGACTTGCCCGCGCCGTTGGCGCCGATGAGCGCGGTGGCTTCGCCTTCCGCCACGTCGAGCGACAGGTCGAACAGCGCCTGCAGGTCGCCGTAGTGGCTGCACAGGTCGCGCACTTCAAGCAGCGGCATGCGTGCTCTCCTGCAAAGTGTCTTCGTCGCCCACGCCCATGTAGACCTCGCGCACCTCGCGGCTGGCCATGGCGGCGGCGGGTGTGTCTTCCAGCAGCTTGCGGCCGAAGTTCAGCACCATGATGCGGTCGGCCACGGCCATCAGCGCTTGCGCGATGTGTTCGATCCAGATCATCGCCACGTCCTGCTTCAGCTCGAGCACCAGCGCCACCAGCACCTGCACCTCGGCCTCGGTGAGGCCGCCGGCGATCTCGTCGAGCAGCAGCAGGTGCGGCCGCGCCGCCAGGCCCTTGGCCAGTTCGAGGCGCTTGCGGTCCAGCAGCGGCAGGCGGCCGGCCGGCACGTCGGCGCGGTCGGCCAGCCCGGTGCGCTCCAGCACGGCCCAGGCCTGGCGCGCGGCCTGGGCGCGCGGCAGCCGCGCGGCGAAGGTGGCGGCGGCCAGGGCGTTCTCGTAGGCGCTCAGGTGCGCGAAGGGCTGCGGGATCTGGAAGGCGCGCGCCACGCCCAGCCGCGCCCGCGCATCGGCGCGCAGCCCGACCAGCTCGCGGCCTTCGAGGCGGATGCTGCCCGCGTCGGGCACGGCCACGCCGGTGATCAGGTTGAACAGCGAGCTCTTGCCCGCGCCGTTCGGCCCGACCACGCCCAGGCACTCGCCGCGTGCGAGCGAGAGCGCCACCTGGTCGGCCACGACGATCTCGCCGTAGCGCTTGCACAGGCCGTCGATGACGAGGCAGTCGGTCATGCAGCTTTCAGCTGCGACAGCAGCTTGAGCTCGTCTTCCACCGGAATCTGCTTCGCGGTGCTGTTGTGCGTGATGACCAGCTCGTATGGGAACTTGCTGCCCGCCTTGGTCTTGCGCCACTGGCCCGCCACCATCGGCGTGACGGCGACGCTCTTGATCGGGCTGCCCTTGAAGTCGATGCGCCCCACCACCGAATCGAGCTGCAGGTTGGCCAGCGCGTCGCGCACGGCCTTCTTGTCCTTCGGGTTGGTGGCGTTCTTCAGCGCGGCGATGCCGACCTCGAACAGCGCGTGGCCGTAGCCGATGGGTTGCGTCCACTGCTTGCCGGTGGTGGCCTCCCAGTCGGCCGCGAGCGCCTTGGCGCTCTGGCCCGTGAGCGAGGACTTGAACGGGAAGTTGGGCGTCCACCAGACCTCGGTCGACATGCCGTTGCCCGCCGCGCCCAGCGACTCCACCGCGCTCGGGAACAGGAACGACGCGGCCATCGTCACCACCTCGGGCCGGTAGCCCGCCTGCTGCGCCTGCTTCCAGAAGGTGGCGAAGTGGTTGGCGTAGGCAAAGCCCGAGACGATGTTCGCGCGCGCCGCCTTGAAGCTGGACACCTGGTTGCTGAAGTCGTCGGTCGCGATCTTGAAGAAGCCGCCGTTGGTCTCCTTGTAGCCGCGCTGTTTCGCGCCGCCCGGGATGCCCGTGGCCGGATCGGCGAAGGCGTGGCCCGGGCCGTTGTCGATGTACAGCGTGCCCAGCGTGCGCTCCACCTTCAGCGGCTCCCACATGCCGAAGAAGTTCTTCAGCACGTCGTCGGCGCCCCAGAAGAAATGGAACGAGAACGGAAAGCCCTTCTGCGGCGTGGAGCCGCGACCGAAGGTGATGGCCTGCCACGGCCCCATGGTCGACACCATCGGCACGCCGTTGACGTCGCACAGCTGGCCGGCGGCCAACGCGGCGTCGCTGTCCTGCACCAGCAGCAGGTCGACCTTCTCGCGCAGCAGCAGTTCGCTGGACATGGTCGCGCCGCGGTTGGCGTCGGACTGCGTGTCGCGCACCACGATCTCGACCTTGTACGTTGTGCCGCCGATGGTCAGGCCGTCCTTCAGCGCGGCGCGCACGCGCTCCAGGCTCCACGGGTCGGCCTCGCCGAAGTTGGCGCGAACGCCCGACAGCGTGGTGAGGTAGCCGATCTTGATGGTCTTCGATTGCGCATGCGCCAGTGCAGGCACGCCGGCCAGCGCGGCCGCGCCGCCGCCGATGACGAGTTGGCGGCGCGTGAGGGCGCCGGAGGCTGCGGGGAAAAGGTCGGCGGACATGGAGGTTCTCCTTGGCGGATGAAGGATGGACAGGTCCGCATCCTCTCTCTGCGCGCCGCCGCGGCGTTATCGAAAACTGGCAAAACGCGGGCCTGTGCCCGCGGATGTCATTCGGGCCGCAGGTTCACCGACTTGGCGATGGCGCGGTAGCGCTCCATGTCGGCCTGGTAGCCGCGGCGCAGCTCGGCCAGCGTCTGTTCGGGTGCCACCTTGCTGCCGCCGAGTTCCAGTGCGCGGCGCAGCTCGGGCTTGAGCATCATCTGGTTGAAGGCCGTGTGCAGCCGCTGCTGCGCCTCCTCGGGCACGCGGTGCGACACCTGGATGCCCGCCCACAGGCTGTAGACGAAGTCGTCCAGCCCCTTGCTGTTGCGGATCAGTGGAATGGCCGTGAAGCGCTCGTGCGGCGCCGAGGCCGCGATGCCCAGCGCCTTGACCTTGCCGGCGTCCAGCAGGTCGGGCACGTTGCCGGCCAGCGGCGCAAACACCAGGTCGATCTGCCCGCCCAGCAGGTCGTTCACCAGCGGCGCGAAGCCCTTGTAGGGCACGTGCAGCATCTTGGTGCCCGTCTGCTGCATGAAGCGCTCGCCCAGCAGATGGTAGAGCGAGCCGGGGCCGATGCTGCCGTAGCTCAGCTCCTTGGTGTCGGGGCGGCGCAGCAGTGCAATGAGTTCGTCGACGCTACCCGCGCCCAGGTCCTTGCGCGCCAGCAGCACCATCGAGGTGACGGCCATCACGCCGATGGGGCGGAAGTCCTCGGCCTTGTAGCGCGCGCTGCTGAGCGTGAGCGGCGTGAGCATCAGCTCCATCGGCGAACCCACGAGCAGCGCCGAGCCGTCGGCCGGCGCGTTGGCCGCCTTCATCACGCCGAGCGAGCCGCTGGCGCCGGGCACGTTGTCGACGATGGCCGGCTGGCCCAGCAGCCGCGACAGCTCGGGCGCGGCCAGGCGCGCGTTGATGTCGGAGCCGCCGCCCGCGGGGTAGGGCACGATCAGGTTCAGGGTCTTGCCCCCCAGGCCCTGCGCCAGGGCGGGCAGGGCGATGGGGGACAGGCCGGCGGCCAGGCCGGCAGCAATCAGCGAACGTCTGCGCATGGGTTCTCTCCTCGGGTTGTGTGTGATGTGTCGGAGTACGGGAAACGGGGGCTTGTTGTTGCTACGGCTGCAGCAGCGGCGGCTGCACGTTCGCGAAGGGCACGGCCTGGTGCCAGCCGTGCGCCATGCGCAGCACGTCGAGGTCGGCGCCGGGGCGGCCGATGAGCTGCAGGCCCATCGGCAGGCCGCGCGTGCCCTCGGCCTGCGAGAAGCCGGCCGGGATCGCCATCGCGGGCAGGCCGGCGAGCGAGGGGCCGATGGTCACTTCCATCCAGCGGTGGTAGGTGTCCATGGCGCGACCGCCGACCTCGCGCGGCCAGTGCACGTCCACCGGCAGCGGGAACACCTGCGCGGCCGGCAGCACCAGGAAGTCGAAGCGTTCGAAGAGCTGCAGCAGCGCGGCATGCCACTGCGTGCGCGTGACGGCCGCCTCGTGCAGCGCGGCAGCGCTCAGGCGCTCGCCCTGCTCGATCTCCCAGCAGGCCTCGGGCTTGAGCTGCGCGCGCGTGGCCGGGTCGGCATGCAGCCCGCGCAGCGCGCCGGCGACGATGAAGCCGCGCAGGCGCAGCCAGGCGGTCCACAGGGCGTTGAAATCGAAGACGGGCACGGCGGGCGCGACGCTGCAGCCCAGCGTGTCGAAATGCCGCAGCGCCGATTCGCACAGCGCCATCACGCCCGGGTCCATCGGCAGGTGGCCGCCGAGGTCGCCGAGCCACGCGATGCGCTGGCCGCGCAGCTCCGCATCGAGCGGTTGCGCGAAGGCCTCGCCGTCACCGGCCAGGCTCAGCGGCGAGCGCGCGTCGTAGCCCGCCTGCACCGAGAGCAGCCAGGCCACGTCCTCGGGCGTGCGGCCCATCGGTCCTTCGCAGCCCAGCTGCTGGAAGAACAGCTCCGGCCCCGGCCCGGTGGGCACGCGGCCCAGCGAGGGACGCAGGCCGTAGACGTGGTTCCAGGCCGCGGGGTTGCGCAGCGAACCCATCATGTCGCTGCCGTCGGCCACCGGCAGCATGTGCAGCGCGAGCGCCACCGCGGCACCGCCGCTGCTGCCGCCGGCCGCATGGTCGAGGTTCCATGCGTTGCGCGTGGTGCCGAACACCGTGTTGTAGGTGTGCGAGCCCAGGCCGAACTCGGGCGTGTTGCTGCGGCCCACGAAGAGCGCGCCGGCGCGGCGCAGGCGCTCGACCATGATCGCGTCGTGCGGCGTGACCTGCTTCGCGAACACCGGGCTGCCCATCGTCGTCGGCAGCCCGGCGGTGGCGACGAAATCCTTCGGCGCCATCGGGAAGCCGTGCAGCCGGCCCACCGCGTCGCCGCGCGCGCGTTGCGCATCGCAGGCGTCGGCCTGGCGCAGCATCTCCTCGGGCGCTTGCAGCGACACCAGCGCGTTGACCTGCGGGTTGAGGCGCTCGATGCGCGCGAGGCAGGTCTGCATCAGGTCGCGGCACGAGAGCTCGCGGCGTTGCAGGGCGGCGGCGAGCGAACGGGCGCTGGGAAGGGGTGGCAGCGTGGCGGACATATGGCGGTCAACGATAGCGACCGCCTCCGCAAGCAGGTATCAAAAAACGGCAAAACTGGCGCCCCGAAAACCGAGGGATTCCCCTCGGCCCGTGCACCGGATCAGTGCCTCGTGAGCGCCGCGCCGCGCAGCGTCTGCGAGGGCAGCTCGCCGAACTGGCGCCGGTAGTCCGTCGCGAACTGGCTCAGGTGCCAGAAGCCCCAGTGCGCCGCGATGTCCTGCACCGAGCGCGACTCGGGCCGCTTCAGTGCGCGGCGCACGCCGTTCAGGCGCAGCGCCCGCAGGTAGCGCGCGGGGCTCAGGCCCAGCGTTTCCTGGAAGCAGTAGTTCAGCTTGCGCTGGCTCGCGCCGATGCGGCTGCACACCTGCAGCATCGACAGCGGCTCGTCGGGCCGCGACATCATCAGCTCGCAGGCGCGGCGCACCACGCGGCGGTGCGCCTCGGTGGAGCGCAGCTCGCGCAGGTCGACGTCTTCGGGCAGGGCGTTGAGCCAGGCCAGCAGCACGTCGTCGCGCAGCTGCACCGTGGCGACGGGGTCGTCGAGCAGGCCGGGCATCGCGTCGAGTGCGCTGAAGGCGCCGCGCAAGGTGCCGCGCAGCGACTGCATGGTGGGGTCATCGAAGTGCAGCACCACGCGCCGTTCGAGCCAGGCCGGCGGCGCGCGGTCGTTCAGGCGTTCGGTGAGCGACTGCAGCAGCGCGTTGTCGACCACGATGCCCGTCAGCTCGAAGCCCGGCGGGCTGCACAGGTCGAGCTCGTCGCAGCGCCCGACCATCACCGACTCGGTGTCCAGCCGCTGGCCCGAGAAGCGCGCCTCGCCGTCCTGGCGGCAGGTGAGGGCGAAGCCGCAGCAGTCGGGGTTCATCTCGCCGTGCTGGCGCAGCGCGCGGTTGGTGGTCTCGCGCACCAGCCGCAGGCCGGGCAGTTGCACGTGGTCGAGAAAGCCGGCGAAGCTGCCGCCCGAGAGCATGTCGCACGCCAGGTGCCAGCCGTTCTGGCCGCTGGCATAGGCGTCGATGTCGTGCGTGGACAGGGTCCAGCGCGTCGCGACGGTGGGGGCGGGGGCAGGAAGAACGGAGGCGGTCTGGCTGGTCATGGCGGTCCGGCGAAGCGGTGGCAGGGGTGCGAAGACCCGTGCCGGAAGCAATCTCCAGACCAGATTGTTTCGTTGACAACGATCTTAAAGTGACAGGGCAAACCCCTAAGCCACCCGACCGTGGCCTATTCGAGCTCGCCGCTGGGCTCGAAGCCGGTGGTGCTGTCGAACAGCTTCTGCACGATGGTCTGCAGCACCTGGCGCTCGTCGGCCGTGAGCTGCGAAAACAGGCGCTGCGCGGTGTCGTGCGCCAGCGGCACCATGTCGCGGTACAGCGCCAGGCCTTCTTCCTCGAGCGACACGATGACCTTGCGGCGGTCGTCGGCCGAGGGGTGCATGTTGGCCAGCCCCAGGTCCACCAGCCGATGCTGCGCGCGGCTCACGCGGGCCTTGTCCATGCTCGTCTTCTGTGCGATCTCGAGCGCCGACAGCGCACCGTACTTGCCCAGCACCACGACGATGCGCCACTCCGGAATCTGCAGCGAGAAGCGGCTGGCGATCGACTGGCCCACCGTCTGGCTCACGCGGTTGGCGACCACCGAGAGTTGAAAGGGCAGGAAGGTCTCGAGGTCGAAGGCCGGGGCGCTCGCGGCGCTGCTGCGTGCCTTGGGCAGGGGCTTGGCGCTGGGCCGGGAAGGGGTGCGTGAACGGGGCACGGTGAGGTCGTGGCGTGGAGGCGTCGTGAAAGAAGATCGGCGCGGACAGTATAGGAAGCCCTTTGCGCGCGACGCACGAGGCTGCGCGAGGTTTGCCAGTTTTCGATAACGCGGCAAGGGGCTCGCTCCCTATCGTGCAGGGCATGGACTACCCCGAACTCGCACTGCACATCGCCGGCCAATGGCGCACGCAGACCGCCGGCGGCCGCCGCGCGGTCGTCAATCCCGCCACCGAAGCCACCATCGCGCAGCTGCCGCTGGCCGGCCGCGACGAACTCGCCGAAGCGTCCGCGTCCGCGCGCCGCGGCTTCGTGCAGTGGCGCGGCAAGAGCGCGCTCGAGCGCTGCAACATCCTGCGCACTGCCGCGCAGAACATCCGCGAGCAAGCCAAGGCCATCGCGCACGTGCTCACCCTCGAGCAAGGCAAGCCGCTGGCCGAGTCGCTGCGCGAGGTCACGCTGTCGGCCGACATCATCGACTTCCAGGCCGAGGAGGCCAAGCGCCTGTACGGCCGCCTCGTGCCGCCGCGCGTCGAGGGCATCCTCTCGCAGTCGGTGATGCGCCAGCCGGTGGGGCCGGTGGCGGCCTTCACGCCGTGGAACTTTCCGGCCAACCTGCCGGCGCGCAAGCTCGCGAGCGCACTGGCCGCGGGCTGCAGCGTGGTCATCAAGCCGGCGGAAGAAACGCCGGGCACCTGCATGCTGCTGGTGCGCGCCTTTCTCGACGCGGGCGTGCCGCCCGACGCGCTGAACATGGTGTGCGGCGACCCGGCCGAGGTGTCGTCCTTCCTTATCGACCATCCGGCGATCGCCAAGGTGTCGTTCACCGGCTCGGTGGCCGTGGGCAAGCTGCTGGGCGAGCAGGCGGCGCGGCATGTGAAGCGCTTCACCGGCGAGCTCGGCGGCCACGCGCCGGTGATCGTCTGCGACGACGCCGACTTTCCGTTCGCGCTCAAGCAATCGCTGGCCGCCAAGTTCCGCAACGCGGGCCAGGTGTGCGCGTCGCCGATCCGCTTCTATGTGCCGCGCGCCCGCTTCGGCGAATGGAGCGAGGCCTTCGTGCAGGCCGCGCGCGCACTGCGCCTGGGCGATGGCACCGACCCCGCCACGCAGATGGGCCCGCTCGCGCACGCACGCCGCATCGAGGACATGCAGCGCTTCGTCGACGACGCCGTGGAGCGCGGCGCGCAGCTGCTGTGCGGCGGCCACCGCGTGCAGCGCCCCGGCTTCTTCTTCGAGCCCACCGTGATCGCCAACGCACCGGCCGACAGCCGCGTGATGCGCCAGGAGCCCTTCGGCCCCATCGCCGTGCTGCAACCGTACGACACGCTGGACGAAGCCATCGCGCAGGCCAACGCCTTGCCCTACGGCCTGGGCGCCTACGCCTTCACGCGCGACCTGCACACCGCGCACCGCCTGGGCGACGCGCTCGAGGCCGGCATGGTCGGCATCAACCACTTCGGTGTCTCGCAGCCCGAGATGCCCTTCGGCGGCTGGAAGGAAAGCGGCATCGGCCAGGAGATGGGCGCTGAGGGCCTGCTGCACTACACCGAGGTCAAGACCCTCACCGTCGGCGTGCCGTCCTGAGCACACCCATCGAACACTTCCGGAGACCTGCATGACAACGACCGAAGCCGCCGCCGTGGCGGCGCTCAAGCAAGACAACGCCCAGTACCTGTGGCACCCCATGGCGCATCCGCAGGCCATGCTCAAGAGCAAGCCCGACATCATTGCGCGCGGCCAGGGCTGCTGGATCTGGGACGTCGATGGCCACAAGATGCTCGACGGCGTCGGTGGCCTGTGGGCCGCGAACCTGGGCCACAGCAACAAGCCCGTGCGCGACGCCATCGTCGCGCAGCTGGACGAGCTGCCCTTCTACAACGTGTTCCGCGGCACCACGCACCCGCGCGCCATCGAGCTGTCGGCGCGCCTGGTCAAGACCATGGAACCCGACGGCGTGGCTGCGGTGTTCTTCAGCAACGGCGGCTCCGATGCGGTGGAGGGCGCGCTCAAGCTCGCGCGCCAGTACTGGAAGCTCAAGGGCCAGGCCGACCGCTTCAAGTTCATTGCGCTGCGCCAGGGCTACCACGGCGTGCACTTCGGCGGCATGAGCGTGAACGGCAACCTGAACTTCCGCCGTGCTTACGAGCCGCTGCTGCCGGGCTGCTTTCACGTCGACACGCCGTGGCTGTACCGCAACCCCTACACGCAGGACCCGGAAGAACTCGGCGAGATCTGCGCCACGCAGCTGGAGCGCGAGATCCAGTTCCAGGGCCCCGACACCGTGGCCGCCTTCATCGCCGAGCCGATCCAGGGCGCGGGCGGCGTGATCGTGCCGCCGCCCAACTACTGGCCGCGCGTGCGCGAAATCTGCGACAAGTACGGCGTGCTGCTCATCGCCGACGAGGTCGTCACCGGCTTCGGCCGCGGCGGCGCGATGTTCGGCACGCGGCTGTGGAACGTGAAGGCCGACCTGTGGTGCCTGGCCAAGGGCATCTCGTCGGGCTACGTGCCGCTGGGTGCCACCGCCATCGGCAACAAGGTGGCCGAGGTCTTCCTCAACGACCCCACGGGCCAGGCCGCGGTGGGCCACGGCTACACCTACAGCGCGCACCCGGTGGCGGCAGCCGCCGCACTCGCCACGCTGGACCAGATCGAGGCGCTCGACGTGCCCGGCAACGCGGCGCGCGTGGGCGCGCATTTCCAGGCGCGCGTGCGGCCCTTCGTCGACAAGTTCAGCTTCGTCGGCGACGTGCGCGGCATGGGGCTCATGCTGGGCATCGAGATGGTGGCCGACAAGGCCACGCGCACCACGCTGCCGCGCGGCAACCCGATCGCCGCGAAGGTGGCGCAGGCGGCCTACCAGCGCGGGCTGATGGTGCGTATCTCGGGGCCGAACCTCATCCTCTCGCCGCCGCTGGTCATCACGCGCGAGGAGGTGGACTTCATGGTCGATGCGCTCGAAGGTGCGTTCGCCGACGTGGAAGCGACGCTGTGAGTGCATCGCCCACGATCCTGCTGATCGGCACCGCCGACACCAAGAGCGCCGAGCTGCTGTTCATGCGCGAGTGCATCGAGGCCGGCGGCGGCCGCGTCGTCGTGATGGACGTGGGCGTGCTCGACGGCGCGCCCTTCACGCCCGACATTCCCAACACCGAGGTGGCTGCAGCCGCGGGCAAGACGGTCGCCGAAGTGGCGGCCAGTGGCGACGAGAACAGCGCCATGACGCTGATGGCGCGCGGCGCCGCCAAGCTCGCCGCGCGCTGGCAGGCCCAGGGCCGCATCGACGGCCTGCTCGCGCTGGGCGGCACCATGGGCACCGACCTCGCGCTCGACGTGGCGCAGGCGCTGCCGCTGGGCGTGCCGAAGGTGCTGGTGTCGACCATCGCCTACTCGCACCTGCTGCCGCCCGAGCGCATTCCGCCCGACCTCATCATGGTGCTGTGGGCCGGTGGGCTCTACGGCCTCAACAGCCTGTGCCGCTCGGCCTTGAGCCAGGCCGCGGGCGCGGTGCTCGGCGCCTGCCGCCAGGCCTGCGTGCCGGCCTTCGAGAAACCGCTGGTGGGCATGACCTCGCTGGGCTCCAGCGCGCTCACCTACATGAAGACGCTCAAGCCCGCGCTCGAGGCGCGCGGCTACGAGGTCGCCGTGTTCCACACCACCGGCATGGGCGGACGCGCTTTCGAGGCACTGGCCGCCGAAGGCCGCTTCTGCGCGGTGATGGACTTCAGCCTGCAGGAGCTGGCCAACCAGCTCGGCGGCTCGTGCGTGACGGCCGGGCCCGATCGCCTGCTTGGCGCCGGCCGCGCGGGCACACCGCAGATCGTCGCGCCCGGCGCCATCGACATGCTCGACTACCCGGCCTGGCAGTCCACACCCGAAGGCCTGGAAGGGCGGCCCACGCACATCCACAACCGGCTGCTGGCCTCGACACTGAGCGCGCCCGCGTTCCGCCGTGGCGTGGCCACTGAGATCGCGCGTCGCCTTGCGCGCGCCGAGGGGGCCACCTGCCTGCTGATGCCGCTGCAGGGCATCGAAGGCTGGGACCGCCCGGGCGAGCCGCTGCACGACCCCGAAGGCCTCGCGGCCTTCACCGAAGCGCTGCGCGGCAGCGTGGACCCGGCGCGGCTCGTCGAGCTCGACGCGCACATCAACGACAGCGCCTTCTGCGACGCCGCATTGCGCGTGTTCGACGCCTGGGTGGCCGACGGCACCGTGCCTGCAGGGAGCCGCGCATGAGCCCCGGTACGCAAGCCCTCGTGCTCGACTTCGGCGGCGTCATCAGCCGCACGCTCTTCGAGACCCACGCACTGACCGAAGAGGCGCTGTCGCTGCCGCGCGGCACGCTCACCTGGCGCGGCCCCTTCGACCTCGCGAGCGATCCGCTGTGGCGCGACATGCAGGCCGACAAGCTCTCGGAGCGCGACTACTGGATGGCGCGCACGCGCGAAGTGGGCGCGCTGGTCGGCGAACGCTGGGACCGCATGGAGACCTTCGTGCAGCGCGCGCGTGGCGCCGATCCCGAGGCCGCCATCCGCCCCGAGGCGCTCGCGGCCATCGAGGCGGCGCGCCGCGCCGGCTGCAGGCTCGCCATCCTGTCGAACGAGCTCGACCTGTTCTACGGCGCGGGCTTTCGCCAGCGCCTGCCCTTCATGAGCGCCTTCGACGTCGTGGTGGACGCCACGCACACCGGCATCCTCAAGCCCGATGCGCGCGCCTACCAGCAGTGCCTGGACCAGCTCGGCCTGCCCGCCGACGCCTGCGTGTTCGTCGACGACCAGCTGCGCAACATCGCCGGCGCGCAGCGCGTGGGCCTGCGCACCGTGCACTTCGATGTGATGCATCCGGGCGCGAGCTATGCGCAGGCGCTGTCGATGCTGGGCGTTTCTCCTTCTTCTTCCCTTTGACCGAGTTTGCGATGACCCCGACCTTCGAACCCACCGTGCCGCGCGAGCGCGTGCAGGCCCTGATGCAGGCCGAACAAGACCGCTACGCACGCACCCACGCGCGCAGCGGCGAACGCTTTGCGCAGGGCCAGCAGGCCTGGCTCTACGGCGCGCCCTCGCACTGGATGCGCCGCTGGATCGGCGGCTGGCCGCTGTACGTGCAGGACGCGCAGCTGCCCTACGGCGCGCGCTTCGTCGACGTGGACGGCAACGGCTATGCCGACTTCTGCCTGGGCGACACCGGCGGCATGTGCGGCCACGGCCATCCGGCGGTGGTCGAGGCGCTGACGCGGCAGGCGCGCGTGGGCAGCTCGCTGATGCTGCCCACCGACGATGCGGCCTGGGTCGGCGAAGAGCTGTCGCGCCGCTTCGGCCTGCCGTACTGGAACCTCACGACCTCGGCCTCGGACGCCAACCGCGCCTGCATCCGCCTGGCGCGCATGGTCACCGGCCGGCCGCGCGTGCTGGTGTTCTCGGGCTGCTACCACGGCTCGGTGGAAGAGGCGCACGTGGAGCTGCGCGACGGCGCCGTCGCGATGCGCAACGACATCCACCCCAACGGCTTTCCGCACGACCAGCTGTCGGCCGTGGTCGAGTTCAACGACGTGCCCGCGCTGGAGCGCGCGCTGCGCGCCGGCGACGTGGCCTGCGTGCTGGCCGAGCCGGCCATGACCAACTACGGAATGATCGCGCCCGCGCCCGGCTTTCACGATGCGCTGCGCCGCCTCACGCGCGAGACCGGCACGCTGCTGGTCATCGACGAAACGCACACCATCTCCAGCGGCCCCGGCGGCTACACGCGCGAGCATGGGCTCGAGCCCGACATGTTCGTGATCGGCAAGGCCATTGCCGGCGGCATTCCCGCCGCCGCCTTCGGCCTCAGCGCCGAGACCGCCGAGCGCGTCTGGCAGGTGCTGCCCAAGCTGCACCCGACCAAGCGCCAGTCGGCGCACGCCGGCTTCGGCGGCACGCTGGCGGGCAACGCGCTCACCGTGGCCGTGATGCGCGCGGTGCTCTCGCAGGTGCTCACGCCCGAGGCCTTCGATCGCATGCTGGTGCTCGCGCAGCACCTGGCCGAGGGCGTCAACGCCAGCATCGCCGCGGCGGGATTGCCGTGGCACGCGACGCAGGTCGGTGCGCGCGTGGAGACGCTCTTTTGCGCCGACGCGCCGCGCAACGCGAGCGACGTGCGCCGCACGCGCGACGGCGAGCTCGAGGCGCTGCTGCACCTTTTCATGATGAACCGCGGCGTGCTCATCACGCCCTTCCACAACATGATGCTGTGCTGCCCCGGCACCACCGAGCGCGAGGTGGACGAGCACAACGCGGCCTTCGCCGAGTTCGTGCGGGAGTGCAAGGGATGAGCACGCCCGATCTCTTCGGCCTGCAGGGCAAGGTCGCGCTGATCACCGGCGGCGGGCGCGGCATCGGCGCGGCCATCGCGCAGGTGTTCGCCGAAGCCGGCGCCTCGGTGCTCATCGCCAACCGCACCGGCAGTGCGGGCGAGGCGGTGGCGGCGGAACTGCGTGCGCGCGGCTTCGCGGCGCAGGCGATGGCCTGCGACATCGGCCGGCGCGACGAGGCCGAGCGCGCGGTGGCCGAGGCGGTGCGCGCGTTCGGCGCGCTCGACATCGTGGTCCACAACGCGGCCGTGAACCCCTGGGCCGCCATCGACGCGATGACCGACGAGCAGCTCGAGCACACGCTGGCCGTCAACCTCAAGGCCTGCTTCTGGCTCACGCAGGCCGCTGTGCCGCACCTGCGCGCGCGCGGCGGCGGGCGATTGCTCGTCACCTCGTCGGTGACCGGCCCGCGCGTGGCCATGCCGGGCAGCGCGCACTACGCGGCGAGCAAGGCCGGCGTGAACGGCTTCATCCGCACCGCGGCGCTGGAGTACGCGCGCGAGGGCATCACCGTGAACGGCGTGGAGCCGGGCTACATCGCCAAGCAGGGCGGCTCGCTGCTGTCCGACCCCGCGAAGGCCGCGCGCATCGCGCGCCACATCCCGGCCGGCGAACTGGGGCGGCCCGAAGACATCGCCTACGCGATGCGCTTCCTGGCGAGCCCGGCGGCGCGCTACATCACGGGGCAGACGATCGTGGTCGATGGCGGCTCGACGCTGCCTGAAAGCCCCTTCTTCGCGGAGCAACCGACATGAGCGCGCGCCTGCACGGCAAGGCCTGCCTCGTGGTCGGCGCTGCGACTGGCATCGGCGCCGCCGTGGCCGCGCGTTTCGCGGCCGAGGGCGCGCGCGTCGCCGTGGCCGGCTGGCCGCGCCCGCAGCCGGTGGGCGACGGCCCGGCCTTCGATTGCGACGTGACCGACGACGCCGCCGTGCGCGCCACGGTAGCCGCGGTGCAGGCCGCGTTCGGGCGCATCGACGTGCTGGTGAACTGCGCCGGCATCGTGCGCAATGACGACGCGGCCGACATCGACGACGGCGACTGGCACCGCCTGCACGAGGTCAACCTCGGCGGCACCATGCGCTGCCAGCGCGCCGTGCTGCCCGGCATGGTGGCGCAGGGCGGCGGCGCCATCGTCAACATCGCCTCGGTCGCGGCCTTCAACGCCGGTGCCGGCATGGCCAGCTATGCGTCCAGCAAGGCCGGCGTGGTCGCGCTCACGCGCTCGGCCGCGCAGGCCTATGGGCCGAAGGGCGTGCGCGTGAACGCGCTGTGCCCCGGCTGGGTCGACACGCCGATGAGCCGCCAGGAGATGCGCGACCTGGCCGCCGAACGCGGCATCGGCGAGGACGCCGCGCGTGCGCAAACGGTGGCGCGCATCGCGCTCGGCCGCATGGCCTCGCCCGAGGAGATGGCCGCCGTGTGCCTGTTCCTGGCCAGCGACGAAGCCTCGTTCGTGACCGGCGCGGCGCTGGTGGCCGACGGCGGGGCACGGGTGCCGGCGGCCGCGCGCGCCGTGTAAGCGCCGAGAGACGCCGCGCCCGGCCGGGCGTATGCTTGCGCGCCGCGGAGGGTTTTCAAAGATGCTTCCCATCGTCGTTGCGCTCATGGCGACCGTCATCCTGCTGGTCTGGATGGGGTTCTTCATGATGGGCTCGCTGCCCTTGCTCGTGCTCTCGCACGACACCCCGCTGGATTCGCGCTTCATCCGCGGCCTGTTCAACGTCTACTACGTGGCCGTGGTGTTCACCGCGAGCGCGGCGGCGCTCAGCTACGCGTGGTGCGGCAAGCCTTTCTTCGCTGTCGGCATGGCCCTCATCGCCGGCCTGGCGTTCGCGCTGCGCCGCTGGCTCATCATTCCGCGCATGGACCTGCTGCGCCACACGATCCCGGCGACGGTCACGTCGATCGTGCAGTTCCGCAAGCTCCACATCGCGGGCATGGTGCTCAACGTGATGCAGCTGGGCACGGTGGCCTGGGCGCTCACGCAGCTGGGGCTGTGAGCGGCGACCGCCTCAGGCGAGGTGGTGGTAGCCGACGAGCCCGGGTGTGAACGTGACTTTCGCGCTTCCCACGGAGCCGAGGATGCCCGCGCGCACGGCCTCGCTCGGGCTGCCGTACACCTCCATGCTTTGCACCTCGCAGTGCTTCATGACGGCGGCGATGTGCGGGTCCGACACCTGCCAGTGGCGCAGGATCGCGTCGGAGTCCGTGTAGAGCTGGAAGCTGTAGCACAGGCCCTGGTCGGCATCTAGGAAGACCTGGACCATCAGCTGCGGCGCGTGCTCTTGCGCGAAGCGCACGGCGTTGTGGATCGCCTCCTTGAATTCATCGGCGTGCGCGCGGTCGTACGCCATCGTGTTGCGCAGAAGGATGGTGCCTTCCGGCTGCTGCGGGTGCATTCCCATGGTGAGGGGCTCCTGGGTTGATGCAGGGGCCGTCGTGTGGCCCCGTGCTTCGGCCCATTGGAGACAAGCGGCCGTCGAGCGTCAATCATTCCCGCAAGAGGTGTCCGGCCTCTGGCGCGGGGTTGCCGCCTGCGTGCAAATTTCCTTCAGGTAGTCGGCCGCGGCCTCCGGTGTCGCGGCTTCGCCGTGCAGGTAGTGGCGATGCCGGTCCCGGGCCAGGGCCGAGTCGCCGACCGTGGCGAAGCTCGCGGGGTCGGCGTCCTGCATCCATCCCCTGCGGTGGCCGTAGATTCGATGTTTGTCGCGCGCGTAGAAGTCGTTGAGGACGACGAAGGATTCGCGATCGACCTGCGGCTCCAGTTCGTCGAACACGGACAGCCTGCCGCCGTAGAGCATGGCGTAGTGCTGGTAGATGTGAGACCGGTCCCTGTAGAAGTCGCTGGTGCCGAGTTGCTCGAAGCTGTCGATGTCGATCACGTCGGCCAGCCTGGTCTTCCCATCGAAGTCGAAGTGCGTCAGGTAGTGCGCCGTGGCAGGCGCGCTTTCGCGCGTGGCCGCGAAGTCGAGGAAGCCGATCTCTATCTCTTCTTGCGCGTTGATGCATAGGTCCGACTTCAACGCACTCCGGAAGGGCGGGAGGTCGTTGCGGTGTGGGATGACGGTGCAGTCGGCTGCACGCTGGCGCAGCGGTCAGTGCAGCCAGCTATCGCCGACAACAGGGTCAGCAGCCAGATCGAGAGTTGAAAGACGGGTCAGAGCACGGACGCCGAGCACGGCGTCAGCCTTTCCGCTTCCCTCCAGCTGTCGCGTCAGTACGCCAGGGCTGAGGCTCGGAAGTGTCGGGTGACCTAGTTGCAGGAAGCATGCGCCATGCCGACTTCGTCTCCGCGGTCCGGCAAGCTTGACAGGTCTATATTTGTTCTGATATATTTTCTGTGCCGTCATAGCGACGGTTTGATCGTCATGTGACGGTTAATCAATCGAAAGGACCAAGCCATGAGTAGAGACTTACTTAGGAATGAATCAAAATGGAAGAAATCGATGAGTATCCAAGGCCATTAATATTTATTGGCCGATCTCTTGATGAGATCAAAAGCTTCCCAACTGATATTAAGAAGGATGCGGAATTCAATTTGAATTTAATTCAGAACGGGGAAACTCCTTCTGATTGGAAATCAATGAAGGGCGTTGGGCGCGGCGTACGGGAAATCAGGCTCTGGGACGATATATGTGGCCAATTTGAAAGAAGCAGTCTATGTACTGGCTGCTTTCAAAAAGACTACGCAAAAAACGACAGACGCTCATCTCGAACTGGTGAGGGCCAGGTTCAAACAGATAGACGAGCGATGAACTAGGAGGCCCAAATTGGGCCTCCTTTACTCTCATTGAGTAACCAATCACCTTTGATTGGCCCTCAACTTTACGAATTTACTTAATAAACGAATTATCAGTCTTCGTTCAAGACGAAAGACTTGCCATGAACACCAAGGAAATTAATAAATCTGCAAAAGAGAAAAGGCAGGTTTTCACCAACGTCTGGGACGCGCTCTCGGACACTACTGCCGAAGCCGAGAACATGAAAGTTCGTTCGGCTTTGATGATGAGCATTCGGTCCTATATCAATTCTCGGGATCTGACTCAAGCAGAGGCGGCAAAGTTTTGTCAGATAACTCAGCCTCGCATGAATGATTTGCTCCACGGAAAGATCTCGAAGTTCTCCCTGGATGCGCTCATCAATATCGCAACGGCCGCAGGCCTGCGCGTGGACTTACAGGTCCGGGAACCCGAGCTGGTTTGAACTGCCGGTATCGTGAGGCCTGGGGCTGGTCAACTCCGCTGGAGCCGCACCAGCAAGGCCAAGGGTCACAGTACCGCCGCCGCACGGCGGTACTGTGCACGTCCTTTACAAGCCAAGAAGACATGTTGATCGCCACGCGCACTGAGCGGTGGTGGCTTCGGCTTCTAAATCATGCTCAGCTATGGCCGAGATGCTACTCAGCCGAATCCGTCACAGCATCCCTCGCCATCAACATCCAATGAAGAAGCACTTCGGCCACCGCACCGAAGTTATTACCCGTTGGCCCTCTTCGGTTGGGTGTGCGCATCAAAGAACGCTGCGTGCAGCGTTGCGGTCTAGCTCGTTCGCGCCGTTGTGGTTGGCTGGTAGAGCCGCTGCTCCCGGCGTCAGCGTGCGTACGATTGCATCCGGGCTGGCCAAAGGGGGAGTCTTCGGGTCTTGCCTCGGGCAGGTCGGCCGGAACTGGTTCGAGCACAGGTCTAGTTTGGGATTGCTGTTGGTGCGTGACGCGGGCACCTGCTCAGAGGCAGACCCTATCGCAGGAACCGCCCTTCCTTCGTCACCCGCACCATCTCGATGAAGCGCGAGCCCGTGTTGCTCGCGCCCGTGAAGTCGATCTCCATGTTGCCGATGCGCAGCTTCATCGCCTTCAGCGTGGCGTGCAGCTTTGCGCGCGTGAGGTCGCGGCCGGTGCGGCGCAGGGCCTCGATCATCACGAGCGCATTCACGTAGCCTTCGTAGCTGAGGTAGCCGATGTCGACCTTGGCGCGCTCGGCCAGCTGGCGGAATTCGCGCGCGGTGGCGTCGACCTCGCTCCAGGGGTAGGGCACGATCTGCGAGATGGCCAGGCCGCTGGTCTTGTCGCCGACGAGCTTGGCGGTGACGTCGCCCGGCACGATCGACATGCCGTAGAACATCTGGCGCCCGCCGGCGGCCCAGGCGCTCTTCATGACCTCGCCGCCGATGCCGCCGCCCAAATACATGAGCACGGCCTGGGCCTTGCTTTCGGCCAGCGCCTTGCCGGCGGACTCGTTGGTGGTGCCGTCGCCCTTCACGGGCACCGCGGCCACGGGCTTGAGCTTGAGCGTGTCGAGCGCCGCCTCGACCAGCCGCGCCACTTCGGCGCCACCGGGGTTGTCCAGGTAGGCCACGGCGATGCGCGAGACGCCGATGGTGCTCAGGTGCTGCACCAGCGCCTGCGCCTCGCGCGCGAAGGTGGCGCGCACGAAGTAGCCCGCGCCGGCAACCTTTTCGCGCGCCGAGTCCGACACCGCATAGCCGCCCACCATCGGCGCGCCGCTCTGGCCCAGCACCTTGGCCGCGGCGGCCGTGGTGCCCGAGCCCACGCAGCCGAAGAAGGCGAAGGCGCGGTGTTCGGCGAGCAGCTTCTCGTAGTTGGCGACGGCCTTCTCGGGCTTGAGCTCGTCGTCGAGCGAGACCAGCTTGAGCTTGCGGCCCGCGAGCCCGCCCTGCGCATTGACCGCGTCGAAGGCCAGCCCGGCGCCGGCCATCACGACCTTGATCGGCACGCCCAGCGGGCCGCTCAGGATGCCGGTGTGGCCGAGCACGATCTCGCCGTCGCTGACGCCGTTCTCGGCGGCCAGGGCGGTGGAAGGCAAGGAAAGGAGGGGGCCGAGTCCGGCCGTCGCCGCGGCCGAGGCGGCGAGAAAACGTCTGCGATGCATGGAACCGATTCCGCTTTTAGATACAACTGATAACAATTGAAAGCGAAAGCGAGTCCCCGCGCCGCCGGGGTTTACCCCCTGTGTTGCGCCGTGTCCTCGCCGGGCGGCTCGCGCAGCTGCCAGGCCGCGCAGACGGCCAGCGCGCACAGGCCGGCCAGCATCAGGAACACCTCGTCGAAGGCGGCCAGCCGCGCCGGCGTGCTCACCGGGTTGGCGAGCGAGTCGCCGTGCGCCGCCAGGCGCCATTCGAGAATGATGGCGCACAGGCTCACGCCCACAGCGCCGCCGAGCATGCGCACGAAGCTGATCGCGCTCGCGCCCTGCGGAATGAGCGGCTTGGCCAGCGGGCGCATCGACCCGAGGTTGAGCGAAGGCAGGATGAAGCCCAGCCCGATGCGCCCGACGATCGCGAACACCACCAGCAGCCACAGCGGGCTGTCCAGCCGCAGCACGGCCATGAGCGCGAACGACACCGCCAGCAGCGCCAGGCCGATGCTCACCAGGAGCCAGGTCGGTTGCTTGTCGGCCAGCCGGCCCACGCCCGCGATGGTGAAGGCCAGCACGATGCCGGCCGGCAGCAGGGTGGTGCCCACGTGCGAGGCCGACAGGTGCAGCCCCACCTGCATGTACACCGGCAGCAGGTAGGTCGAGCCGAACAGCGCGGTGCCGTAGATGAAGGCGACCAGGCTGCCCATGGCGAACTGGCGGTAGCGAAAGAGCGCGAGGTTCATGAGCGGCGCGCCGCCCGAGGCCATGAGCCGGCGCTGCCACCACACGAAGGCGGCAAAGGCCACGAGCGCGCCGGCCAGCAGCAGCGCGGCCTGCAGCGGCGAATCGCCGCGCAGCTCGACCAGCCCGTTCAGCAGGCACAGCGTGCCCACGGTGCCCAGCGCCAGGCCGCGCGCATCGAGCCCGCTGCCGCGCGTCGCGGCCACGCCGCCGGGCGCGGTCTTGGGCACGAACCTGTAGGCCAGCCAGATCGAGGCCAGGCAGAAGGGCACCACCATGAAGAAGATCGAGCGCCAGCCGAACAGGTCGACCAGCACGCCGCCGATGCTCGGCCCGATGGCCGGCGCCAGCACCACGCCCATGCCGAAGATGCCGCTGGCGCGCCCCTGCTCGTGCGGCTCGAAGGCGCGCAGGATGATGATGGCCGGAATGGGCTGCACCACGCCCGCGGCCAGCCCCTCGGCCACGCGCGCCAGCAGCACCAGCGGGTAGTGGTTGGCCACGCCGCCCACGACGCCGCCGGCCAGCAGCAGGAGCATGGTGCCCACGTAGGTGCGCCGGTAGCCGTAGCGCGACAGCAGCCAGGGCGTGGTGAGCATCGACACCGTCATCGCCACCATGAAGCCCGAGCTGACCCACTGCGCGCGCTCCTGGCCCAGCGCGAAGTGGTGGCTCATGTCGGGGATCGCCACGTTGACGATGGTCGAGGACATGATGGACGCCATCGTCCCCACCATGACCGACAGCAGCAGGTACCAGCGGTAGCGCTCGCCGTAGCGGGCGCGCAGGGCGCCCATGGAGGGCGGCGTGTCAGGGGTTTGGGGGGAGGTCATGGGGCGGCGCAGGGACGGTCGCGGGTCCGTCGTCCTACAAGCATATCGGTGTTTGCGGCGTCGACCGCGCGCGGGCCGGTCGCACAATGCGGCGGCTGTCCCCTGTGCGTCAAGCCTCCAAAGAACAAGCCATGCATCCATCGACCCCCGACTCCGTCCACGACCCGGCCGTGCCCGACGCCACCCCCACGCTCGCGGCCGAACTCGCCGCCCCCACCGTCAGCCGCGCCTACCGCTGCCAGTGCGGGCGCCCCGTGTTCCTGCGCAACAGCGAGTGCCTGGCCTGCCACACGCCGCTGGGCTACGTGATCGAGCGGCTCGGCGTGGTGCCGCTGGCACCGGCCGAAGGCGAGGGCGCGCTGCCCGACACCTTCACTGTCTTCGGCGATCCGCACGGCGCCACCTACCGCCGCTGCGCCAACCTCATGACGCCGGCCGCCTGCAACTGGATGGTGGCGCAGCCGCGCGAGGGCGAGACGATTCCCGCCGACACGCAGGGCCTGGCGCCCGGCTACTGCCTGGCCTGCAGCGTCACGCGCACCATCCCCGACCTGTCGGTGGAGGCCAACGGCGAACTCTGGCGCAAGCTCGACATGCCCAAGCGCCGCCTGATCTCGCAGCTGCTCGCGCTCGGCCTGCCGGTGGTGAGCCGCCATGCCGACCCGGTGCACGGGCTGGCCTTCGATTTCCTCAGCAACATGCCGGGCGCCCCGCACGTGATGACGGGCCACGAGCATGGCCTCATCACCCTCAACGCCGAGGAGGCCGAAGACGCCGTGCGCGAGCGCATCCGCGCCGAGATGCACGAGCCCTACCGCACGCTGCTGGGGCACTTTCGCCACGAGATCGGCCACTACTACTGGGACCTGCTGGTGCTGCCCACGCGCTGGATCGACGACTACCGCGCGCTCTTCGGCGACGAGCGCGCCGACTACGGCGCCGCGCTGCAGCAGCACTACGAGCAGGGCCCGCCGTCCGACTGGGCGCAGCGCTTCGTCAGCAGCTACGCGAGCATGCATCCGTGGGAAGACTGGGCCGAGACCTGGGCCCACTACCTGCACATGGCCGACACGGCCGACACGGCGATGAGCTTCGGCATCGACGCGAGCAACGTGGAGCTCACGAGCGACCTCTTCACCGCCGCCGACCTGTGGCAGCCGGAGCATCCCGACGCCGCGAAATTCCTGGACTTCATCAACGGCTGGGTGCTGCTGACCAGCATGCTCAACGAACTGTCGCGCAGCATGGGTCAGCCCGACTACTACCCCTTCGTGCTGCCGCGCGCGGCGGTGGGCAAGCTGCAGTTCATCCACGGCGTGGTCACCGCACAGCGCAGCGGCACGGCGCCGACGATGGTGACGGCGGGGGATGTGGCGGAGGCCGCGACGGAAGCTGCCGAGCCTGCACAGGGGCAGTCGTAGTCGCAGTCCCAGTCGCAGGGCGACGTCGCTCAGTCCTGAAGCGGCGGCTTTCCTGCCGCGCAGCGCGCGCAGATGCAGGCCTGGCCGCGCAACGCCGGCGGCAGCGTGTCGAGCGGCGCCAGCGAGAAATCGGCGGCCATGCACCAGCAGGGCGGCTGCGCCTGCCCGGTCTCGCGCTCGACCTCCATCGCGCAGCGGTTCGCCTCGCCGCACAGCGGACAGTGCGCGGTGTCGATGACCACCGTCATGCGAGCGCGAAGGCCGGCAGCTTCTTCGGCACCGCCACGTTGCGCAGCGTCGCGTACACCGGCAGGCCGTCGCGGTAGGCGGGGTAGTCCTCGCCCGCGATCAGCGGCAGCAGGTAGCGGCGGCACTTCTCGGTGATGCCGTAGCCGTCGTCCGAAATGAAATCGCGCGGCATCGGCTTCTCGACATTGGCCACCGCGTCGAGCGGCGCCGCGCTCAGCGTGTAGGCATAGGGCACGTCGCTCGTGCGCTCGATGGTCGGCATCACCGCGTTGCGGCCTTCGAGCGCCAGCTCGACCGCGCGCTGGCCCAGCTCGTAGGCCTGCTTCACGTCGGTGGCCGAGGCGATGTGCCGCGCCGCGCGTTGCAGGTAGTCGGCCACAGCCCAGTGGAACTTGTGGCCCAGCGCCTCCTTCACCATCTGAGCCACCACCGGCGCCGCGCCGCCGAGTTGCGCATGGCCGAAGGCATCGCGCGCGCCCTGCTCGGCCAGGAAGGTGCCGTCGGGGTGGTGGCAGCCTTCGGACACCACCACCGAGCAGTAGCCGTGCTGCTGCACCAGCGCATCGACGCGCGCCAGGAAGCGGGCCGCATCGAACTCGATCTCGGGGAACAGCACCACCACCGGAATGCCATGGTCGGCCACCAGCCCGCCGGCGGCGGCGATCCAGCCGGCGTGGCGGCCCATCACCTCGAGCACGAACACCTTGGTGGAGGTGGCGGCCATCGAGCGCACGTCGAACGAGGCCTCCAGCGTGGACACCGCCACGTACTTCGCCACCGAGCCGAAGCCGGGGCAGCAGTCGGTCAGCGGCAGGTCGTTGTCGATGGTCTTGGGCACGTGGATGGCCTGCAGCGGGTAGCCCATCGACTGCGACAGCTGGCTCACCTTGAAGCAGGTGTCGGCCGAGTCGCCACCGCCGTTGTAGAAGAAGTAGCCGATGCCGTGCGCCTTGAACACCTCGATCAGGCGCTCGTATTCACGACGGTTCTTCTCGAGTGACTTGAGCTTGTAGCGGCACGAGCCGAACGCGCCCGAGGGCGTGCTGCGCAGCGCCGCAATCGCTTCGGCCGGCTCGGCACTGGTGTCGATCAGGTCCTCGGTGAGCGCGCCGAGGATGCCGTTGCGACCGGCATAGAGCGTGCCGATGCGGTCCGGGTGCTGGCGCGCCGTCTCGATCACGCCGCAGGCCGAGGCGTTGATGACCGAGGTGACGCCGCCCGACTGGGCGTAGAAGGCGTTGAGGATGGGCATGCGCGGCATTCTCCCGCAGCCCTTTCCATGGCGCCAGTGGTGCCAAATGCGGGGCGCTTCAGCGCCCGCCGAGGCCCATCGCGCGCGTGATCACCTCTTTCATGATCTCGTTGGTGCCGCCGTAGATGCGCTGCACGCGCGCGTCGGCGTAGGCGCGGGTGATCGGGTACTCCCACATGAAGCCGTAGCCGCCGTGCAGCTGCACGCACTCGTCCATCACCTTGCACTGCAGGTCGCTGGTCCAGTACTTGGCCATGCTCGCGGTGGCGGTGTCGAGCTTCTCGGCCATGAGCAGCTCGATGCACTTGTCGACGAACACCTGCGCCACCTGCACTTCGGTCTGCAGCTCGGCCAGCGTGTAGCGCGTGTTCTGGTAGTTGCCCACCGGCTGGCCGAACACCTTGCGTTCCTTCACGTAGGCCACGGTGTGGTCGATGGCGGCCTGCGACGCGGCCACCGCGCTGATCGCGATCTGCAGCCGCTCCCAGGGCAGCTGCTCCATCAGGCAGACGAAGCCGCGGTTGACCTCGCCCAGCAGCGCCTCGGCCGGCAGGCGCACGTCGTTGAAGAACAGCTCGGAGGTGTCTTGTGCCTTCAGGCCCAGCTTCTTGAGGCGCTTGCCTTTTTCGAAGCCCGGCATGCCGCGCTCGACGAGGAACAGGCTCGTGCCCTTCGCGCCGGCGGCCGGGTCGGTCTTGGCGACGACGATCACCAGGTCGGCGTGCCAGCCGTTGGTGATGAAGGTCTTGCTGCCGTTGAGCAGGTAGCTGCCGTCGGCCTGGCGGATGGCGCTGGTCTTCACGGCCTGCAGGTCGCTGCCCGCACCGGGCTCGCTCATGGCGATGGCGCCGACCATCTCGCCGCTGGCGAGCTTCGGCAGGTAGTGCTGCTTCTGCGCCTCGGTGCCGTAGCGCAGGATGTACGGCGCCACGATCTCGTTGTGCAGGCCGAAGCCGATGCCCGTGAAGCCGCGCGCCCACAGCTCCTCGAACTGGATCACCGAATACAGCAGGTCGGCGCCCGCGCCGCCGTAGGTGTCGGGCAGCGCCATGCACAGGAAGCCGTTCTCGCCGGCCTTGGACCAGACGGCGCGGTCCACATAGCCTTGCTCTTCCCATGCGTCGTGGAAGGGCGCGATCTCCTTGTCCATGAAGCGGCGGAAGCTGTCGCGGAAGGCCTCGTGGTCGGCGGTGAAGAGGGTGCGTTCGATGGTCATGGTTGATCAGCGGGTTTCGAAGACAGGGGGGCGCTTTTGCAGGAAGGCGCTCACGCCTTCACGGAAGCTGGGGCGGTCGATGAGCGCGCGCTGGCGCTCGCTCTCGTAGTGCAGTTGTTCCTTCAGCGTGTGGTGCTCCGAGGCGTCGAAGGCCTCGCGCGCTTCGAGCACCGCGTGCGCCGGCAGGCGCGCCAGGCGCTGCGCGATGGCGCGGGCCTCCTCCATCAGTTGCTCGTCGTCGGCGCAGGCCCAGATCAGGCCCCACTGCACGGCACGCCCGGCGCTCAGGCGCTCGTCGAGCAGCGCCATGCCCATCGCGCGTGCCCGGCCGGCACGGCGCGGGATGGTCCAGGTGCAACCCAGGTCCGGCACGATGCCGAGCTTGGGCAGGAAGGGCAGGTAGAAGTAGGCGCTGCGCGCCGCGATGGTCACGTCGGCCGCGAGCGCCAGGCCCACGCCCGCACCGGCCGCCGGGCCGTTGACGGCGGCCACCACCGGCACCGGCAGCGTGCGCAGCGTCTCGATGAGCGGGTTGCTGAGCTTCTGCATCCACTCGGCGGTCTGGTCGCCGAGCGTCTGGCCGGGCTCGCCGGGCGGCGCCATCGCGCTCAGGTCGGCGCCCACGCAGAAGGCCTTGCCGGCGCCCGTGAGGATCACGGCGCGCACCGTGCGGTCGTCGCGGATGCGCTCGAGCGCGTCGCGCAGTTCGACCTGCAGGTCTTTCGCGATCGGGTTCAGCTTGTGCGGCAGGTTCAGCGTGAGCGTGGCGATGCCGTCGGCCTGCTCGCACAGGATGCAGGGCTGGGGTTGTTGCGGCGCGGTCATGCGAGCGCTGCGCCAGAAGTGGTGGTCATGGGCGTGTCCCTTTCAAGGCCAAGAAGGAAAACGGACGCCCAAAGCAAAAAGCCGCCTGTCGTCACGGCGGCGCGCGGTGCTGCTCCCTGCGGGGGCGGTCCATGGCATCGAGGTTCGATGCCATGGCGCCCGCGGTCAAGCCGGGGACAACCCGTGCAGCGCCAGTCGCCAAGGCGACCGCACGCGAGCCTGTGCGCGCGAGGCCGGGTTCGGCAGCGCGGCAGGCTGCGCGTCCGACACCGAGATGCACGACGACTCCAGCGCCGACACCAGCACGCGCCGGTGCTCGGTGCTTTCGAAGCGCTCGCCCGGCCCGAGCACGATGTCGCGCGGGTCGCGGTCGAGCGTGATCCACACCGCGCCGCTGCGGCATTCGATGCCCACACCCGCGCCGTCGGGCACGGCGAAGACGGCGCGGCTGGGCAGGCTCACGTGGAAGCGCGAGCTCGACGAGGAGAAAAAGGTGGAAGGGGACCGGTCGGTGGTGCTCATGGGAACCTCCATTGCATTCGTGATACGAATGAATATAGTGAGCCGAACCCTCTCTTACACGCGGTCATTCGGAACTCGTTGCATGCATCCAGAGAATGCGAAAACCCCTGCCGGCGAGCTCCCGCCGCTCGAGCTGCTGCGCAGCTTCGAGGCCGCCGCGCGCCGGCTCAGCTTCACCTTGGCGGCGGGCGAGCTGCACCTCACGCAGTCGGCCGTGAGCCGGCAGATCCAGCAGCTCGAAGCCAGCCTGGGCGTGCTGCTGTTCGAGCGCCGCCACCGCGCGCTCGTGCTCACCGAGGCCGGCGGCGTGCTGCAGCGCGCCGTCACCGACAGCCTGGAGCGCCTGCGCGACGCCACCGCCCGCGTGCGCGCCAGCGCCGCGCCGCGGCAGGTGTCGATCACCACCACGCCGGGCTTTGCGTCGCTGTGGCTCATTCCGAAACTGGCGCGCTTCACCGGCACCCATCCGCAGGTCGACGTGCGCGTGTCGGCCACGCTCGACGTGCTCGACCTGGACGTGAGCCGGCTCGACCTCGCGGTGCGCTTCGTGCCCATCGGCCGCGGCGTGGGCCCGGCGCTGTTCGAGGAGTCGGTGATCCCGCTGTGCGCGCCGCAGGTGGCCGCGTCGCTGCGCGAGCTGTCCGATTTTTCCAAGCTCACGCTGCTGACCATCGAATACCCGGACCACAGCGAAGCCCCGACCACCGACTGGGAGCCGTGGCTCAAGGTGATGGGGCTGGAAGACCTGCGCATGAAGAGCACGCTGCGCTTCTCGCAGTACGCCGATGCGGTGGCCGCCGCGGTGGCGGGGCAGGGCGTGGTCATCGGGCGCCTGCCGCTGCTGCGCGAACTGGTGCGCGACGGCCGGCTCGTGGCGCCGCTCGGCGAGGGCGCGGCATCGCACCGCGGCTACTTCATCGAGACGTCGCGACGCGCCGCGGGCAACCGCGACGCGCAGGACTTCGCGCAATGGCTGCGCGACGAAGCGGAGGCCGCGCAACGGGCCTGACTCAACCGGGCAGCAGCACCTTGTTGACGACGTGGATCACGCCGTTCGACTGGTAGACGTTGGCGATCGTCACCGCCGCCGTGCCGCCCTTGGCGTCGGTCACCCACACCGTGCCGCCGCTCATCGTCGCCGTGAGCGTGCCGCCGCTGGCGGTCTTGAGCAGCGCCTTGCCGCCGCCCGCGTTGATGGCGCTCATCAGTGCTGCGCTGTCCATGCGACCGGGCACCACGTGGTAGGTCAGCACCTTGGTGAGCGTGGCCTTGTTCTCGGGCTTGAGCAGCGTGTCGACCGTGCCGGCCGGCAGCGCCGCGAACGAGGCGTTGGTGGGCGCGAACACCGTGAACGGGCCCGGGCTCTTGAGCGTGGCCACGAGGTCGGCCGCCTTCACCGCGGCGACCAGCGTCGTGTGGTCCTTCGAATTCACCGCGTTGTCGACGATGTCCTTCGTCGGGTACATCGGCGCGCCGCCGACCATGGGCGTGGCGGCACTGTTGCTGGCGTTGCTCATGCCACTGCCGGCGCACGCGCCGAGCAGGACCGACACGCCGAGGGCGATCACGAGTTTTTTCATGGATGTCTCCTGGAAGAAAAGGTTCTGTGGAAACCGCCAACAGCTCGGAGGCGCGATGCGCTTGAGATGCCATACGGCGCGATGCGCGAAGCGGATTCAACCGATGTGCCCTGTCAGCTTTGCGCCACAGCGCTGCGTGCCCCGCTTGCGCGCGGCGCGAGCCCTCGCCAGAATCCGCCCTTCCTTTTTCAGCGACAGTTTTTTCCGACACCACGCCCGGCGACGATCAACCTCCCGGGCGAGAACACCATTCAATGAACCGTTCACTGAACACCTGACGCACACCGACCGCCCCGGCCGGATGTGCACCTTCGCATCCGCCGCGGCCGAATCGACAAGGGCCCCGCGCGCAACTGCATTCGCCGGGGCCTTTTTGTTTTTTCGGAGTGTGTGCACATGAGTGCTCAACGTAAGGCCCGTGACGACGACAAGCGTCTGGGCCGGTTCTACTTTGCGGTGCCCGCGTCGGCACCGCGCAATCCCGTGGTGGCCGCGATGGCCCACCGCGAATCCAGCCAGGGCGCGGGCCGCCACCTGCGCACCCACCGCGCCGAGCGGCGCGCGCAGAAGGTGGCGCTGCAGAAGGCCGCGCGCGACATCGGACGGAGGGCCGACGATGCGTGACGACATGGACAAGGTGATCGTCGAGCGTCCGCGCGGCGGCTGGCGCGTGCAGGGCGATGGCCGCCCGTGGCGCAACAGCCCCGAGCGCGGTTCGCACCTGGGCATGAAGCGCGGCCTGCAGCATCCGAAGTGGCTGAGCGAAAACCTCCAGCCGCTCAAGCGCTGGCTGCACAAGCAGGTGCACCGGCCGTGGGACAAGGTGTACGCCGAGCTGTGCGCGGGCATCGATCGCCGCAGCACGGTGCAGGCGCACATCTTCCTGCACGTCGACGACTTCGTGGCGCGCGACGCGGTGCTGTGCGACGGCGAGGTGCGGGTGCGGCCTCACCGCTGGGGAACCCGCGACGGCGTGCCGCTGCACGAAGCGCCGGGCGTCGAGCTGTTCGTGCATCCGGTCACCGGCATCCTGCTGCCGAACCGGCGCCTGCGCGAAGCGCGCGCGGCGCGTCGTGTGGACCGGGCCGCGCGGCGCGGCGACACGCCGCATGCGGTCTACCACGTGATCGACGAGACGACGCAGTGGCACTGCGTCGAGGGCTGCTGGTTCGAGGTCGTGCTGGCGAAGTTTCCCGAGCGCGCAGGCACGGCACAGCCGGAGCCCAGGTGCTACGACGTGTTGCGCCGCTGCATGGTCACGCGCTGCGGTGCGGCGCGACGTTCAGCGCCGGGCCTGCCCACGCACTTCGACATGTACGGGCGTCATGACGTGTATGCCGTCGCCAAGCGCCAGCTGAGCCGGCGCGAGGTGAGGGCGCGGTTGGGCAATGCAGCCTGAGCATCGCGTGGGCGGCCATTCGCGCGATGATCGGGCGCACTGACATCACCTGCCCCTGAAGGAGCGCGCCATGACCCTCGCTGCATCATCGAACTGGTTCGTCTGGGCGATCCTGTCGGCCGTCTTCGCCGCGATGACGGCCATCCTCGCCAAGCTGGGCCTGGCCGGCGTCGATGCCGACATGGCGACGCTGGTGCGCACCGTGGTGATCCTCGTCGTGCTCGCGGCCTTCGTGAAGGCCACGGGCAAGTGGAGCAATCCCTTCGAACTGTCGCCGCGCACCTGGGCCTTTCTCGTGCTGTCGGGGCTGGCAACCGGCGCGTCGTGGGTCTGCTACTTCCGCGCGCTCAAGATGGGGAATGCCTCGCAGGTCGCGCCGGTCGACAAGCTCAGCGTGGTGCTCGTGGTGCTGTTCGCCGTGATGTTCCTCGGCGAGCGCCCGTCCGTGCGCGAGTGGGGCGGCGTGGCGATGATCGCGGGCGGGGTGTTGATGCTGGCGATCAAGCGCTAGGCGGCGCCGTCGGGCGCACCAGCGCCTTGGCTCTTGGCAACACCCAGAACGCCAGCGTCCCCGCCGCCAGCATCCCGCTCACCGTAAGGAACACCGCGCGAAACGGCTCGCTGCCCTGGGCCACGGCCCAGGAGGCGGCGACGCCGGTGGTCCATTGCATCAGCGAGACGCCCAGGAACATCGCCATGTTGAGCAGCGCCATCGCGCGGCCGGTCACTGCCGCCGGGTAGGCGTTCTTGGTGTACGCGTACAGCAGCACGCTGTAGCCCGACAGCATGCCGTAGACGATCGGCAGGCCGATGTCGATGGCGCGCGATTGGGTGAGGGCCATGGCGGCGAACATCGCCGCGCCGGCGAAGGCGCAGCGCATCATCCAGCGCGTGCGGCGCGCGCCGCCGGGGTCGAGGCGGCCGAACAGCATGGGGCTGGCCATGCCGGCGACGGTCATCACCAGCGCCACGTTCCCGCTGGCCACGAGCGAGAGGCCGTGGCGGTCGTGCAGCACGGGGCCCAGCCACAGGCCGCGCAGCGTGATGAAGGCGGCATACGACACGCAGGCGAAGCACAGCAGCCCGAGCGTGTGCGGCATGGCGAACAGCGGCAGCAGGTCGCGCACGGCCTGGCGCAGCGACTGGCGTTCGGGCGCGGGGTCGTCCGATGCGATCGTTGTTGTCGTCGTGCGCGCGGGCTCGTGCACGCGCCAGAAGATGACGATCCACGAGAGCACGGCGAAGGCGGTCAGCGCGGCATAGCCGGCGCGCCACGAGGCGGCTTCGATCAGCAGCGCCAGTGGCGTGCCGGTGAACAGGATGCCCATGCCCGCGAGGCTCATCACCAGCCCCGACATGGCGGTGAAGCGCGCGGCGTCGAAGTGCCGCGCGATGAACACGGTGCAGGCCAGGAAGGCCGGCGCGCAGCCCACGCCGATCAGCGCCTGCCCCAGCAGCAGCGCACCGAAGCCCGGCGCCACGGTGCACAGCGCGGCGCCCGCGATGGCGAGCGGAAAGGCGGTGAGCACGGTGCGGCGCACGCCGAAGTGGTCGATCGACACGCCCATCGCGAGCTGCATGATGCCGAAGGTGAAATGGAAGGTGCCGGCCCAGGTGCCCAGCGCCTGCGGCGTGAGGCCGAAGTGCTGCGTGAGCGGCGTGGCCATCATGGCGCCGACGGTGCGAAAGGCCTGGCTCAGCGCGAAGGCGGTGGCCAGTGCGACCAGCATGGCCGCGGCCGAGGTCGACCCGCGGGTCGGGGGCGGCGAAGCCGCGTGCTTGTTCATCGAAAGAAACGGAGACCGGAGAGAGAAGAGGGCGGCGTCGATGCTACCGGCATGTCGCGCCCCATGCAGAACGGCGCCCGAGGGCGCCGTTCGTTGCGTGTCTCCGAGGCGTCAGCGCCGGCGGTGGCCGGCACTGCGCAAGGCGCGCGTCAGGCCGCGGCCTTGACCTTCAGGCGCCAGGCGTGCAGCAGCGGCTCGGTGTAGCCGCTGGGCTGCTCGATGCCCTTGAACACGAGGTCTTGCGCGGCCTTGTAGGCGGGGGAGGTGTCGAAGTGGCCGGCCATCGGCTGGTACAGCGCGTCGCCGGCGTTCTGCTCGTCGACCACCTTGGCCATGCGCTGGAAGGCCTCGTCGACCTGCGCCTTCGTGACCACGCCATGCAGCAGCCAGTTGGCGATGTGCTGGCTCGAGATGCGCAGCGTGGCGCGGTCTTCCATGAGGCCGACGTTGTGGATATCGGGCACCTTCGAGCAGCCCACGCCCTGGTCGACCCAGCGCACCACGTAGCCCAGGATGCCCTGCACGTTGTTGTCGATCTCCTGCTGCTTCTCGGCGTCGGTCCACTTGGCCTGCGCAGCGATCGGCACCTGCAGCAGCGCGTTCAGGATGTTCTCGCGCTCGCCGTCGGCGTCGATCTTCTCGAGCTCTTGCTGCACGGCGGTCACGCTGACCTGGTGGTAGTGCAGCGCGTGCAGCGTGGCGGCGGTGGGGGAGGGCACCCAGGCGGTGTTGGCGCCGGCCTTGGGGTGGGCGATCTTCTGCTCGAGCATGGCGGCCATCAGGTCGGGCATGGCCCACATGCCCTTGCCGATCTGCGCCTTGCCGCGCAGGCCGCAGTTCAGGCCGACGAGCACGTTGTTCTTCTCATAGGCGCCGATCCAGGCGCTGGACTTCATGTCGCCCTTGCGGATCATCGGGCCGCCCTGCATGGCGGTGTGCATCTCGTCGCCGGTGCGGTCCAGGAAGCCGGTGTTGATGAAGGCCACGCGCGCGGCGGCCTCGGCGATGCAGGCCTGCAGGTTCACGCTGGTGCGGCGCTCCTCGTCCATGATGCCGAGCTTGACGGTGTTGGCGGGCAGGCCGAGCAGCTGCTCGACGCGGCCGAACAGCTCGCTGGCGAAGGCCACTTCGGCCGGGCCGTGCATCTTGGGCTTGACGATGTAGATGCTGCCGGTGCGCGAGTTGCCCTTGCGCTTGAGGTCGATCATGGCGATGGTGGTGGTGACCACGGCGTCCAGGATGCCTTCGGGGATTTCCTTGCCGCCTTCGTACAGGATGGCCGGGTTGGTCATCAGGTGGCCCACGTTGCGCAGGAACATGAGCGAGCGGCCGTGCAGCTTCAGCGGCTGGCCGTTGGCGCCCGTGTACTCGCGGTCGGCATTCAGGCCGCGCGTGAAGGTCTTGCCGCCCTTGGCGACTTCTTCGGTCAGCGTGCCCTGCACGATGCCCAGCCAGTTCGCGTACGCGACGACCTTGTCGGCCGCGTCGACCACGGCCACCGAGTCTTCCAGGTCGAGGATGGTGGAGAGCGCGGCTTCGAGCACCAGGTCGCTCACGCCGGCCGCATCGCTCTTGCCGATGGCGGTGCTGCGGTCGATGCGGATGTCCAGGTGGATGCCGTTGTGCTTGAGCAGCACCGACGACGGCGCGGTGGCGTCGCCCTGGTAGCCGACGAACTGCGACGCATCGGCCAGGCCGGTGGTGCTGCCCTGCAGCGCGACGACCAGCTGGCCGTCCTTCACGCTGTAGCCGGTGGCGTTCTTGTGCGAACCGTTGGCCAGCGGGGCGGCCTGGTCGAGCACGTTGCGCGCGAACTCGATGACCTTGGCGCCGCGCACGGGGTTGTAGCCCTTGCCCTTTTCGGCGCCGCCGGTTTCGGGGATGGCGTCGGTGCCGTACAGCGCGTCGTACAGCGAACCCCAGCGCGCGTTGGCGGCGTTCAGGGCGTAGCGCGCGTTCAGGATCGGCACCACCAGCTGCGGGCCGGCCTGCAGCGCGAGTTCGGAGTCGACGTTGGCCGTGGTGGCCTTCACGCCCTTGGGCTGCGGCAGCAGATAGCCGATCTTTTCCAGGAAGGCGCGGTAGGCCGGCATGTCGGCGATCGGGCCGGGGTTCTTCTTGTGCCAGGCGTCGAGTTCGCTTTGCAGGCGGTCGCGCTCGGCCAGCAGGGCGACGTTCTTGGGCGCCAGGTCATGGACGATGGCGTCGAAGCCCTTCCAGAACACGTCGCTGGCCACGCCGCTGGCGGGCAGGACCTTCTCTTCGACGAAGCGGTGCAGTTCGGTCGCGACCTGGAGTCGGTGGGCGGTGGTGCGGTCGGTCATGTGTTTCTCCTTGGGGAACGCAATGCAAAAAACAGGAAATCGGGGGGGGCGGCGCAGCAGTGGGGCGCACTTGCCCCAGGTGAAGCCATGGGAGAACTGTATTCGATACTTTGCGGGCCAGTAAGAGCCGAAAGTGAGATTTATCTGTGACAAAAATGAGGGTAATCGACCAGGGCCCCAGCGCCGCTTCAAAGGGTAGGCCCTGAGGCCGGCCCGGTGGCAGCTGTATATATTTAACTTCTTAAATAATCAGCTCCCGCCGCAATGATCCTCCTGGCTTCCAACGAAAACCCGCTCGGCATGCCCGAGTCGGCCCGCCGCGCCGCCGCCGCCGCCCTCGAAGGCGCGGGCAACTACCCCGACAGCAACGGCACCGCGCTCAAGCAGGCGCTGGCCGCGCGGCTCGACGTGCCGCCCGAGTGGCTCACGCTGGGCAGCGGGTCGAGCGAAATCCTCGAGCTCGCGGCGCAGGTCAGCCTCAAGCCGGGCGAGAACGTCGTCTATTCGCAGTACGGCTTCATCGTCTATGCGGCGGCCACGGCGCACGCCCACGCGCGCGCCACCGTCGTGCCTTCGCGCGACTTCGGCCACGACCTGGACGCGATGCGCGCCGCGATCGGCGACGACACGAAGCTGGTCTTCGTGGCCAACCCGAACAACCCGACTGGCACCTTCATCGATGCTGCGCCGCTGCGCGAGTTTCTGCAATCGGTGCCCGCGCACGTGACGGTGCTGCTCGACGAGGCCTACACCGAGTACCTGTCGCCCGCGCAGCGCTACGACAGCGTCGAATGGGTGCGCCGCCTGCCCAACCTGATCGTGGCGCGCACCTTCTCCAAGGCCTTCGGCCTGGCGGGGCTGCGCATCGGCTACGGCGTGTCGCAGCCGGCGCTCACGGCGCGCATGAACGCGCACCGTCCGCGCTTCAACGTGACGACGCCGGCCCAGGCCGCGGCCGTGGCGGCGCTGGGCGACGCAGACTTCCTGGCGCGCACCTACGAACTCAACACCGCCGGGCGCGAACAGCTCGCCGCGGGCTTCGCCGCGCTGGGCCTGACGCACGTGCCGTCGTCGGGCAACTTCGTGATGGTGCAGGTCGGCGATGCGCCGGCCGTGCACGCGCGCCTGCTGGCCGCCGGCATCGAGGTCTCGCTGCTCGGCCCCTACGGCTTGCCGCAGTGGCTGCGCGTGAGTGTCGGCCTGCCGGCGCAGAACGAGGCGCTGCTGGCCGCGCTGCGCTGACGGCTACACGCACAGAGCACACCGAAGAACAACCACCCCGAGGAGACCGCCCCATGCAACGCCGCCAGTTCGCAGCGCAGGCCGCTGCCGTCATCACCGCCACGGCCTTCGCGCCGATGGCGTTCGCGCAGGAGCGCACGGTGCGCATCCTGATCGGCTTTCCGCCGGGCGGGTCGGCCGATGTGGTCGCGCGGATCCTGGCCGACAAGATGCGCGTGTCGCTCGGACAGAACGTCATCGTCGACAACAAGCCCGGCGCGGCCGGCCGGCTGGCGCTGGCCGAGCTCAAGCGCTCGCCGCCGGACGGCAGCGTGCTCATCTTCTCGCCCAGTGGCGCGATGGTGATCCACCCGTGGCTGTATTCGAACCTCGGCTACGACACGGTGAAGGACTTCACGCCGATCGCGCTCGGCAGCACCTTCGACTTCGCGGTCACGGCCGGGCCGGGTGCGCCGGCGGGCGACCTGAAGACGGTGCTGGCCTGGATGAAGGCCAACCCGGGCAAGGCCAACTACGCGACCTCGGGCGCCGGCACGGTGCCGCACTTCGCGGGCCAGCTGCTGGCGCAGGCCTCGGGCGTGCCGATGACGCACGTCGCCTACCGCGGCGGCGCGCCGGCCGCGCAGGACCTCATCGGCGGACAGGTGCCGCTGATGGTGGACACCGCCTCGGAAACCATCGAGCACCACCGCGCGGGCAAGGTCCGCATCCTCGCGGTGACGGGCGAAAAGCGCAGCCGCGCGCTGCCCGATGTGCCGACGCTGAAGGAAGCGGGCATCAACGTGACGGCCGATGCCTTCTTCGGGCTGTATGGCCCGCCGGGCATGTCGCCCGAGCTGGTCGCGCGCATCGACAAGGCCGTGGCCGACGCGCTGCGCATGCCCGATGTGCAGGAAAAGATCTACGCGCTGGGCCTCGTGCCGGCGCATGCGGGGCCGGCGGAGCTGGCGACCATCCAGGCGACGCACCTGAAGCGGTGGGAACTGCCGATCAAAAATTCCGGCTTCAAGGCGGAATCCTGATCCTCAGACCTGCCCGCTGAGCGCCTTCGCCGCCGCGCGCACGGGCTCGATGTAGCCCGCGTCGTAGCGGTGCGTCGGCATCGTCAGCGTGACCGCCGCGGCCAGGCCGCCATCCGCATGGAACACCGGCGCCGAGATGCCCGCCAGCTCGGCCGTGCGGTCGCCCACCAGCGCGCAATAGCCTTGTGCACGGATCGCGTCGTACAGCTTGCGCTCCTTGGCGCCGCGCGGCCGCTCGGCCTCGGGTCCGAAGGCGATCAGCACGCGCGCGCCCGCGCCCCGGTCGTTGGGCAGCAGGTCGCCCGCGCGCACGTGGTCGCGCACGACGTGCGAGGAGTCGACGCGGAACTGGCACAGCCGCACCCAGCTGTCGCCCTGGTCCTGCCGCACGTGGTACGCCGCGCTCTCGCCGGTGGCGGCGGCGAGCGTGCGCAACACCGGCAGCACGAGGCGGTCGAGCGACTGCGACGCGGCGTACAGCCCGTGCAGCCGCGCGATCTCCAGCCCCAGCGCATAGCGCCCGTCGTCCTGCCGGCGGATCAGCCGCGCATGTTCGAGCGAAGCCAGCAGCCGCAGCACCGTGCTCTTGTAGAGCTGCGTGCGCTCGGCGAACTGCGCCAGCGACAGCGCCTCGTCGCCGGGCCGGAAGGCCGACAGCAGGCTCAGCGCGCGGTCGACCGCGGCGGCGCCGCCGGGGGCGGCGTTGAGGTCGGACACCGATTCGGTCTGGGCTTTGCGGGGCATGGCGTGGCTTGACAGTCGGCGGGCTTGCCGATTTAATTCTGTTTAACAGAATATAGTTCTGCAAGATAGAACAGTCAAGAAAGCACCCGATGACCTCCCCCGACGTTCTCATCAGCGAGGTCGGTCCGCGCGACGGCCTGCAGTCCGTGAAGGCCACCATGCCCACGGCCGACAAGCTGCGCTGGATCGATGCGCTGCATGCCGCCGGCCTGCGCGAGATCGAGGTCGCCTCGTTCGTGCCCGCGAAGCTGTTGCCGCAGATGGCCGACGCCGCCGAGGTGGTGCGTCATGCCGTCACGCTGCCCGGCCTCGTGGTGATGGCGCTGGTGCCCAACCGCAAGGGCGCGCAGGCCGCGCTCGAGGCGGGCGTGCACAAGCTCACGATGCCGGTGTCGGCCAGCGTCGCGCATTCGCTGGCCAACGTGCGCAAGACGCCGACCGAGATGGTCGAGGAGGTGCGCGCCATCGCCGAACTGCGCGGTGCCCTCGCGCCGCAGGTGAAGCTCGAAGCCGGCATCTCCACCGCCTTCGGCTGCACGCTGCAGGGGCTGGTGCCGGAAGACGACGTGATCCGCCTGGCCGTGCAGTGCGTCGAGGCCGGCGCGCAGGAGGTCGGCCTGTCGGACACCGTGGGCTATGCCAACCCCGCGCAGGTGCGCCGCCTCTTCAAGCGGCTGCGTGCCGAACTCGGCGTGCACGCGGGCGCGGCCCACATGCACAACACGCGCGGCCTGGGCATTGCCAATTGCCTGGCCGCGTGGGACGAGGGCGTGCGCACCTTCGACGCCTCGCTCGGCGGCCTCGGCGGCTGCCCGTATGCGCCGGGTGCGTCGGGCAATGCGGTCACCGAAGACCTCGTCTTCATGTTCGAGGCCATGGGCGTGCGCACCGGCATCGACATCGACACACTCATCGCGGCGCGCGCGCCGCTCAAGGCCGGCCTGCCCGGCGAACCGGTCTACGGCATGACGCCCGAAGCCGGCCTGCCCAAGGGCTTTGTCCAGGAAAACACCTCTCATGTCTGAAGCCAATCCCTTGCCCTACGCGGGCGTGCGCGTCGTCGAGTTCACCCACATGGTCATGGGCCCGACCTGCGGCCTGCTGCTGGCCGACCTGGGTGCCGAGGTCATCAAGGTCGAGCCCATCGAAGGCGACAACACGCGCCGCCTGCTGGGCTCGGGCGCGGGCTTCTTCCCGACCTTCAACCGCAACAAGAAGAGCATCGCGCTCGACCTGAAGAAGCCCGAAGGCGTGGAGGCCGCGCTGCGCCTCATCGCCACCGCCGACATCGTGAGCGAGAACTTCAAGCCCGGCACGATGAAGAAGCTGGGGCTCGACCACGACACGCTCAGCAAGCTCAACCCGCGCCTCATCTACGTGAGCCACAAGGGCTTCCTGCCCGGCCCGTACGACCACCGCACCGCGCTCGACGAGGTGGTGCAGATGATGGGCGGCCTGGCCTACATGACCGGGCGCGCAGGCGATCCGCTGCGCGCGGGCACCAGCGTGAACGACATCATGGGCGGCATGTTCGGCGCCATCGGCGCGATGGCCGCGCTGCGTCAGCGCGAGCTCACCGGCAAGGGCTGCGAGGTGCAGTCGGCGCTGTTCGAGAACAACGTGTTCCTCGTCGCGCAGCACATGATGCAGTTCGCCGCCACCGGCAAGGCCGCCGACCCGATGCCCAGCCGCATCTCGGCCTGGGCCGTGTACGACGTGTTCACGGTGAAGGACGGCGAGCAGATCTTCCTGGCGGCCGTGAGCGACAAGCAGTGGGCCATCTTCTGCAAGGCCTTCGGCCTCGAGGAGATGCTGGCCGACCCGCGCCTGAAGACCAACAACGACCGCGTGCGCGCACGCGAGTGGATGATGCCGATCCTGCGCTCGCACCTCGCCAACCACAGCGCGGCCGAACTCAGCGCGGTGTTCGAGCAGAACGAGCTGCCCTTCGCTCCCATCACCAAGCCGCAGGAGCTGTTCGACGATCCGCACCTGAACGCCACCGGCGGCCTCGCGCCCGTGCGCATGAACGACGGCCACATGGCCAAGGTGCCGCTCGCGCCGTTCACGCTGGGCGGCGAACGCCCCGGCATCCGCCTGCAGCCGCCGCACATCGGCGAGCACAGCGCGGCGCTGCTGAAGGAAGTGGGCTACAGCGACGGCGACATCGCCGCGCTGCGGGCGCAGGGCGTCACGGCCGGCGACTGATCTTCGGTGGCGGGCGATATAGTTCCCGCGCCATGGACCGCCTCAAGCAGCTCGAATCCTTTGTCTCGGTCGCGACCCGCGGCAGCCTCACCGCGGCGGCCAAGGCGGAAGGCGTGGCGCCCGCGATCATGGGCCGTCGCATCGACGCGCTCGAAGAGCGCCTGGGTGTCAAGCTGCTGGTGCGCACCACGCGCCGCATCGCGCTCACGCACGAAGGCAGCGCGTTTCTCGAAGACTGCCAGCGCCTCCTGACCGAGTTCGCGAACGCCGAGGCCAGCGTGAGCGCCGGCGGCGTGAAGGCCAGCGGCCACCTGCGCGTGACCGCGCCGGCCGGCTTCGGCCGCCGCCACGTCGCGCCGCTGGTGCCGCGCTTTCATGCGCTGCATCCTGAGGTGACGATTTCGCTGAACCTCAGCGACCGCGTGGTCGACGTCACGGGCGAGAGCTTCGACTGCGCCGTGCGCGTGGGCGACCTGCCCGACTCGTCGCTGGTGAGCGTGCGCCTGGCCGACAACCGCCGCCGCTGCGTCGCCACGCCCGAGTTCCTGCGCCGCCACGGCGCGCCCAGGCACCCCGGCGAGCTGTCGCGCTTTGCCTGCCTCACGCTGTCGAGCGACGCCTCGCAGACGCGCGGCTGGGCCTTTCGCATTACCAGCGAGGAGGGCGTGCAGGAGCTCATCCACCTGCGCCCCAGCGGTCCGCTCGATTGTTCCGACGGCCAGGTGCTGCACGACTGGTGCCTGGCCGGCCACGGCATCGCCTGGCGCAGCACCTGGGAGGTCGAGGCCGAGATCGACGCCGGCCTGCTCGTTCCCCTGCTTGACGACTTCGCCGCGCCGCCCAACGGCATCTATGCGGTGTTCACAGGCACCAAGCACCTGCCGCTGCGCGTGCGACTGTGGCTTGATTTCCTCAAAGCGCAGTACGGGCAGCCGGAATTCTGGGGCGGGCGGTCCTGAAAGCGTGACCGGGCGGCACAATGCTTTTTGCATTTGCTTGCAACCCCGATGAAGAAAGTTTCCGATGACCCTCGAAGCCATCCTCGCCTACCTGCATCTGTTGGCCATCCTCACGATGGTCGTGTTCATCTCCAGTGAAGCCGCGCTGTGCCGCGTGCAATGGCTCAATGCCGCCGTGGTCGAGCGGCTGGCCAAGGTCGACATGGTCTATGGCATCGCCGCCATCGCGGTGCTGGCCACCGGCATCGCGCGCACCTGGTGGGGCGTGAAGGGCACGGCCTGGTACTGGACCAACCCGCTGCTGCACGTGAAGCTCACGCTGTTCATCATCGTGGGCGTGCTGTCGATCTTCCCGACGCTGACCTACTTCCGCTGGCGCAAGACGCTGCGCGCCACGGGCAAGCTGCCGGCGGAGGCCGACATCCTGAAGACGCGCAAGCTGGTGATGATCCAGGCGCACCTGATCGCGCTGATCCCGCTGGTGGCGGTGTTCCTGGCGCGCGGCTTCGGCAAGTAATCAATACAAAGACAAAAAGAAAAGGCCCGCATGAGCGGGCCCCTTCGGGAGTAACAAATGTCAGCGCCGCAGGGCGGCGCCGCGCCGGATCAGGCCTTGGCCGCGTCGGCTTCGCACTTCTTCATGAAGCTGTTCTTGGCGGCACCGGCCAGGGCCTTGCCGTTCTTGTCGAGGGCCTTGGCGGCGCAGGCGGGTCCGGCGGCGGCCTTGTTGCACTTCTTCATGAAGCTGTTCTTGGCGGCGCCGGCCAGGGGCTTGCCGTTCTTGTCGATGGCCTTGGCATCGCAGCTGGCGCCACCGGCGGGTGCGGCCGCGGCGGCAGGGGCTGCCGCAGGTGCGGCGGCGGCGGCAGGAGCCACGACCGGTGCGGGTGCCTTGTCCTGCGCGTAGGCGCTGAACGACAGGCAGGCGCCGAGCGCGACGGTGGAGGCGACCAGGGAAAGGAGCTTCTTCATGGTGGATATGTCCTTGCAAGGTTGGGTTGTGACAGACGCCCCGCCTCGGGGCCGACCATCCTAACGGGCGACATCGCCCATCGGATGACGATCGTTAACTGGGTCCGGGTTTGCCCCCGGTAAAATTCACAGATGCTATTGGTCAAACAGGAGCTGCTCGCGGCGCTCGCGAACACGCTCGAAACCCTCTCTCCCGGCGCCGGCGCCAAAGCCGCGTTCGAGTCGCCCAAGGTGGCGGCGCACGGCGATTTCGCCAGCACCGCTGCCATGCAGCTCGCCAAGCCGCTGGGGCGCAAGCCCCGCGAACTGGCCGAGGAACTGAGCGCTGCGCTGCTCGCCACCCCCGCTTTCGGCCAATGGGTCGAGGCGATCGAGATCGCCGGCCCCGGCTTCCTCAACATCCGCCTGAAGGCCGCCGCCAAGCAGCAGATCGTGCGCGAGGTGCTGGCCGCGGGCGAAACCTTCGGCCGCCAGCCCGCCACCGGCGAAAAGGTGCTGGTCGAGTTCGTGTCGGCCAACCCGACCGGTCCGCTGCACGTCGGCCACGGCCGCCAGGCCGCGCTGGGCGACGCCATCTGCAACCTGCAGGCCTCGCAGGGCCAGAGCGTGTGGCGCGAGTTCTATTACAACGACGCCGGCGTGCAGATCCAGACGCTGGCCCACAGCACGCAGCTGCGCGCCAAGGGCTTCAAGCCCGGCGACCCCGAGTGGCCCAGCGGCGAAAAGGCCCCGGCCTACAACGGCGACTACATCGCCGACATCGCCGAGGACTTCAAGGCGAAGAAGACCGTCAAGTCGGACGACCGCGAGTACACCGCCAGCGGCGACATCGACGACCTGGACAGCATCCGCGAATTCGCCGTGGCCTACCTGCGCCGCGAGCAGGACCTCGATCTGCAGGCCTTCCGCGTGCGCTTCGACAACTACTACCTCGAGTCCAGCCTCTACACCAGCGGCCGCGTCGAGGCGGCCGTGGCCAAGCTCGTGGCCGCCGGCAAGACCTACGAACAAGACGGCGCGCTGTGGCTGAAGTCGACCGACTACGGCGACGACAAAGACCGCGTGATGAAGAAGCAGGACGGCACGTACACGTACTTCGTGCCCGACGTCGCGTACCACATCGCCAAATGGGAGCGCGGTTTCCACAAGGTCGTGAACATCCAGGGCACCGACCACCACGGCACCATCGCGCGCGTGCGCGCCGGCCTGCAGGCCGCGGGCGAAGGCATTCCCGAGGGCTACCCCGACTACGTGCTGCACACCATGGTGCGCGTCATGAAGGGCGGCGAAGAGGTCAAGATCAGCAAGCGCGCCGGCAGCTACGTCACGCTGCGCGACCTGATCGAGTGGACCAGCACCGATGCCGTGCGCTTCTTCCTGCTCAGCCGCAAGCCCGACACCGAATACACCTTCGACGTCGACCTGGCGGTCACCAAGAACAACGACAACCCCGTGTACTACGTGCAGTACGCCCACGCGCGCATCTGCTCGGTGCTCGCGGCCTGGGGCGGCGACGTGGCGGCGCTCAAGGCGGTCGACCTGTCGCCGCTGGACAGCCCGGCGGCCCAGGCGCTGATGCTGCTGCTGGCCAAGTACCCGGCCATGCTGACGGCGGCGGCGAAGGATTTCGCCCCGCACGACGTGACTTTCTACCTGCGGGAACTCGCGGCCAGCTACCACAGCTACTACGATGCCGAGCGCATCCTGGTGGACGAAGAGCCGGTCAAGCTGGCGCGTCTCGCACTCGTCGCAGCGGCCGCGCAGGTGCTGCACAATGGCCTCGCGATCCTCGGCGTCAGTGCGCCGAACAAGATGTGAATCACCCTCTGAACATGAAGAAGACAAGCAGACAACGCGGCAACATCGTCATCGGGCTGATCATCGGCCTGGTGCTCGGTCTGGGCGTCGCCCTGGGCATCGCGGTCTACGTCACCAAGGTGCCGATCCCGTTCGTCAACAAGACGCAACGCGGCGGTGCCGAGCAGGACGAAGCCGAAGCCCGCAAGAACCGCGACTGGGACCCGAACGCACCGCTGGCCGGCAAGGCCGGCGCGCCCAAGCCGGCGGCCACGCCACCGGCCGCCACGGCCACCGGTCCGGTGAACCCGATCACCGGCGCCCCCGTCACCGCGGCACCGGGCACGGCGCCCACCACCGTCACCCCGCCGGTCACTGCCCCCGCCCCCGTGGTGGTGGCGCCCAAGCCGGCGCGTCCCGCACCGGTGCCGGCCGAAGCCAACGCGCTGCCGCCGTCGAACGATCCGCTGGGCGACCTCGCCCGGGCCCGCGCAGGCGGCAGCACGACCACCGCGTCCGCTGCGCCAAGCCACACGGCCGCCGCACCGTCGCCGTCGGGTGCCGATCCCTTCATGTACTTCGTGCAGGCCGGCGCCTTCCGCACCACCGACGACGCCGAGGCGCAACGCGCCAAGCTGTCGCTGATGGGCGTCGAGGCCAAGGTCACCGAGCGCGAGCAGGCCGGTCGCACGGTCTACCGCGTGCGCGCCGGCCCGTTCAACAAGAAGGACGACGCCGACCGGCTCAAGGAACGGCTCGACGGCGGCGGTCTCGAATCGGCGTTGGTGCGCGTGCAGCGCTGACCGACGCTTTTCTTGAACAGCCTTTAAGCTCTCGCCCGCGCGGCATCTGCCGCACTCGTTTGTCAATTCCAGCGCCTCGGTCGCGCCGCCCACGGGGAACTCCCGGCGGCGCGCCGGCTCTGTACTGCGGTACCCACAGGAGAACCTTTTCCATGAAACGTCGTGACTTTTCGCTGGCCGCCACTTCGATCGGGCTGCTTTCGCTGGCTGCCGTTCCGGCACACGCCCAGCGCGCCCCCAAGGCCGGCACCGATTTCCTCGTGCTCGACAAGCGCGTGCCCGTCGATGCATCCGCCGGCAAGGTCGAGGTGGTCGAGTTCTTCTCGTACAACTGCCCGCATTGCAACGACTTCGAACCCTCGCTCGAAGCCTGGGTCAAGGCAGCCCCGAAGGAAGTGGCGTTCCGCCGCATCCCGGTGCCTTTCGTGGGCAACGACGTCGAAGCCAAGCAGCGCCTGTACTTCACGCTCGAAGCCATGGGCAAGCTGGAGGAATACCACCCGAAGGTGTTCGCCGCGATCCACGCGCAGCGTCAGAACCTGAACGGCGAAGCCAACATCCAGGCCTGGGCCGAGCGTGCCGGCCTCGACGGCGCCAAGTTCAAGGAAACATTTGCGTCCTTCGGCGTGGCCAGCAAGGCCCGTCGCGCGTCGCAGCAGACCGAGGCCTACAAGGTCGCCGGCGTGCCGGCCCTGGCCGTGGCAGGCCGCTGGTATGTCGACGGCGAAACCGCCGGCAGCATGGCCAAGGTGCTGCAGGTTGCGACTTTCCTGATCGGCGAAGCCAAGAAGGGCTGACCGACCCGGCGACCTGTCGACCTGGTTTTTGGGTCGAATGCAAGGCCCGCTTCGGCGGGCTTTTTCATTGGCGGCGGTGGTCAATCACCGTCCCACGCATACAATGTTTCAGAGCAAGTTTCGTGCCTTTATGACATTGCCCTCCATCCCCACATTCCCCACCCTTCGTCGCCTCGGCCGCCTGGCCTTCGGCGCGCTGTTGCTGGCCGGAGCCGCCTCCGGCGCCCTGGCTGAAACCGCCGACCGCACCAAGCCGATGAACATCGAGTCCGACTCGATGCGCTACGACGACCTGAAACAGACCAGCGTGTTCACCGGCAACGTGCTGGTCACGAAGGGCACGATCATCATCCGCGGTGCGCGGCTGGACGTGCGCCAGGACGCCGAGGGCTACCAGTACGGCGTGGTCACGGCGGCGCCCGGCAAGCTGGCCTATTACAAGCAGAAGCGCAACGCCGGCGACGAGTGGATCGAGGGCGAGTCGGAAGTCATCGAGTACGACAGCCGCGCCGACAACGTCAAGTTCATCCGCCGCGCCGTCATGCGCCGGCTGATCGGTGCCACGGCCAACGACGAGAGCAGCGGCGCGCTGATCGTCTACGACCAGAGCAACGACACCTACACCGTCAACGGCTCCCTCGTGCCGCCGAACGCCGGCGTCTCGGCGGGCGGCGGTGGCCGCGTGAAGGCCATCCTCACGCCGAAGGCCACGCCGGCCCCGGCGGCAGGGGGCGCCGCACCGGCAGCGGGCGGCAAGAAGCCCGCGGCCCCGGCGCCTACCCCCGCGCCCGGCGCCGGGCTGCGCCCCAGCACCACGCTGGGCGGCACCGAAGGGGAAGGGCGCAAGTGATCGAAACCGCAGGAACCCCGCCCGCCGACGGCGTCCCGGGCAGCCGCCTCGTGGCGCGCGGCCTCAAGAAGAGCTACGGCAGCCGCACGGTCGTCAAAGACGTCTCGCTCGATGTGCAGAAGGGCGAAGTCGTCGGACTGCTCGGCCCCAACGGCGCGGGCAAGACCACCTCGTTCTACATGATCGTCGGGCTGGTACGCGCCGACGCCGGCGAGATCACCATCGACGGCGAGCCCATCGCCCACATGCCGATCCACCGCCGCGCGCGCATGGGCCTGAGCTACCTGCCGCAGGAAGCGTCGATCTTCCGCAAGCTCACGGTCGAGGAAAACGTGCGTGCCGTGCTCGAGCTGCAGCGCGAGCCCGACGCCAATGGTCGTCTGGTGGCGCTGTCGAAGCAGCACATCGACGAGCGCCTGACCGACCTGCTGGCCGACCTGCGCGTCGACCACCTGCGCGATTCGCCTGCGCTCGCACTGTCGGGCGGCGAGCGCCGTCGCGTCGAAATCGCGCGCGCGCTGGCCACCCAGCCGCGCTTCATCCTGCTGGACGAGCCCTTCGCCGGCATCGACCCGATCGCGGTGATCGAGATCCAGCGGATCATCAGCTTCCTGAAAGAGCGCGGCATCGGCGTGCTCATCACCGACCACAACGTGCGTGAAACGCTGGGCATCTGCGATCACGCGTTCATCATCAGCGACGGGCACGTGCTGGCACAAGGCACACCCTCGGAGATCGTCGACAACGCCGAGGTACGCAGGGTGTACCTGGGCGAGCACTTCCGCATGTAAGGGAGGGGCGGGTCTCCATGAAGCAAGGGCTGTCCCTTCGCGTCTCGCAGCATCTGGCGCTGACGCCACAGCTGCAGCAGTCCATTCGCCTGCTTCAGCTCTCCACGCTCGAACTGAGCCAGGAGGTGGAGCAGATGCTGGATGAGAACCCGTTCCTCGAACGCACCGCGGAAGAAGCGGCGCGCGAGGAGTTCGGGCTCGATGCTGTCGACACGCCCGTGCCGCGCGACGATGGGGGTGAAACCGGCGAAGGCGATTTCGCCCCGGCGCCGACCAGCAGCGCGACGACCACCGCCAGCGAAACCACGTCCACGCCCGACTCCGACGGCCCCGCCGCCGAGATCACCGAGCGCGAGCCCGACTGGGAAGGCGACGGCACCGTCGAGATGGCACCCGACGACAGCGAGTGGGGCAGCGATGCACCCGCACGCCAGAACAACCTGGGCGACGACGAACGTGCCGACGCCACCGAACTCGCGCGCAGCCAGGAGTCGCTGCAGTCCTTCCTGCACCGCCAGGCGTTGAGCCTGCGGCTGAACGAGAACGATTGCGCCGCGCTGCGCTTTTTGATCGAATCGCTCAACGACGACGGCTACCTCGAAGACTCGCTGCCCGCGCTGGCCTCGGGCCTGGCGGGCGACGACAACGACCAGTTCGACGACCTCGTGCACCACTTCCAGGTGGCGCTGGGCCTGCTGCAGAGCCTGGAGCCCGCCGGTGTCGGCGCGCGCGACCTCGGCGAATGCCTGAGCATCCAGCTGAAGGCGCTCGCCAGCGAAGACGAGACCGAGGCCGAAGCGCTCATCCGCAAGACCGCCATCGCGATCTGCAAGCAGCCGATGGAGCTGCTCGCGCGGCGCGACTTCAAGCGCCTGGCCACGCTCACGCGCACGAACGAAGAGCTGGTGCGTTCGGCGCTGCAGATCATTGCGCGCCTGGAGCCCAAGCCGGGCCGCCGCTTCGTGGACGTCGAGCGCAACATCGTCATTCCCGACGTGATCGTCACGAAGACCGGCCGCGGCACCAACATCAAGTTCCGCGTCATGCTGAACCCCGAGGTCATGCCGCGCCTGCGCGTGCACGACATCTACGCCGGTGCGCTCAAGTCGCACAAGGGCGAGGGCAGCCAGGCGCTGTCGCAGCGGCTGCAGGAGGCGCGCTGGTTCATCAAGAACATCCAGCAGCGCTTCGACACCATCCTGCGCGTGAGCAACGCCATCGTCGAGCGGCAGAAGAGCTACTTCGTGCACGGCGAGCTGGCCATGCGCCCGCTGGTGCTGCGCGAGATCGCCGACGAACTCGGCCTGCACGAATCGACCATCTCGCGCGTGACCACCGCCAAGTACATGTCGACGCCCTTCGGCACGGTCGAGCTCAAGTACTTCTTCGGTTCGGCGCTGGGCACCGAGACCGGCGGCAACGCGTCGAGCACTGCGGTGCGCGCGCTCATCAAGCAGTTCGTGAGTTCCGAGAGCATCAAGAAGCCGCTGTCCGACAGCCAGATCTCCGAGATGCTGAAAGAGCAGGGCATCGAGTGCGCGCGCCGCACCGTCGCCAAGTACCGCGAAGCGCTGCGCATCGCGCCGGCCAACCTGCGCAAGGCCCTGTAGAAGACCGACGATGACGAGCCGCCTGCTGTCGCGCTGTGGGCATGGGGTGGTCGTCATCGCGGCGGCGCTGCTGTTTGCCGGCTGCGCCACGCTGCCCGACGAGGCCCCGCGCCCGCCCACCAAGGCCATCGCCGTCTCGGCCGACACCGCGCTCGGCAAGATCGCGCTGGCCTCGCAGCCCGACCCCGACCTCAGCGGCTTTCGCCTGATGCCCGGCGGCGACTTCGCCTTCGACACGCGGCTGCAGCTGGCGCGCCGCGCGCAGCGCACGCTCGACGTGCAGTACTACCAGATCGAGAACGACGAGACCGGCCGCTACCTGCTGCGCACCCTGCGCGATGCCGCCCAGCGCGGCGTGCGCGTGCGCCTGTTGATGGACGACCTGTACACCTCGGGCGAAGACGAGCTGCTGCTCGGCCTGGCCGCCACGCCGAACGTCGAGCTGCGCCTGTTCAACCCGTTCCCGGCCGGGCGCGGCAGCCTGCTCAAGCGCTTCACCGCGTCGCTGTTCGACTTCAGCCGCGTCAACCGCCGCATGCACAACAAGCTCTTCATCGCCGACGGCGCGATGGCGGTGGCGGGCGGGCGCAACATCGGCAACCAGTACTTCCGCCGCACCACCGGCCCGAACTTCATCGACCTCGACACCTTCGTCACGGGCGCGCTGATCCCGCGCCTGGGCGTGCTGTTCGACCAGTACTGGAACAGCCCGCACGTGCGCCCGATCGGCGCGGTCGTGCACACCGACCTGCCGCGCGAAGAACTGCAGCGCCGCTTCGACGCCGCCACCGGCCCCGACACCACGCCGCCGCCGCCCAAACCTGCGCCCAACGACCTGCTCGGCTACAGCCCGGTGGCCGACGACCTCGACGCCGGCAAGCTCGGCCTGATCTGGACCACCGCCGAGGCGTATGCCGATTCGCCCGACCGCGTGATCGGCAAGACCGCGTCGTACGGCGGCGTGCCGCTGCTCGACGTCGACAGCGTGCGCTACAACGTGGTCGAGCAGATGCGCCGCGCGCGCAGCGAGGTGACGCTGGTCTCGCCCTACCTGATCCCGGGCGCGTCGGGGCTGGAGGTGATGCGCGAGATCCGCGGGCGCAACGTGAAGATCAGCGTGGTCACCAACTCGCTCGCCGCCACCGACGAGCCGCTGGTCCACACCGCCTACCGCCGCTACCGCGCCGACATGCTGGCGCTGGGCGCCGAGCTGCACGAGCTGAGTTCCGCGCGCACGCGGCGCAGCGTGCGGCTCGGTTTGTTCGGCACGTCGGTGGGGCGGCTGCACGCCAAGTCGGCGGTGATCGACCAGCGCATCCTGTTCGTCGGCTCGATGAATTTCGATCCGCGCTCCGAGATCCACAACACCGAGATCGGCCTGTTCATCCGCAGCCCCGAGATGGCGCAGCAGACCCTGAAGCTGCTCGACGTGCTCAAGCAGCAGGGCGCCTACCGGCTGCGCTTTGCCGAAGGCGCCGATGCGGGAGCCAGCGGCTCGCGGCGCATCGAGTGGGTCAGCGAGGAAGGTGGCAAGACCACCGTGCTGCACGAAGAACCCGACTCGGGCTTCTGGGACCGCACGATGCTCGAGCTGCTGGCGCCGCTCACGCCCGAGAGCCTGCTGTAGCGGCTCAGGTGCCGCGCACCGCCGACCACACCAGCCGCAGGCCCAGCAGGCCCATCACGCCGCCGGCGGCGCGGTCGATCCAGGTCTTGTAGCGCAGGTAGGCCGCGCGCGGCGCGGCCGAGGACAGCGCCAGCGCGACGATCGCGTACCAGCCCGTCTCGATGCAGAAGATCACGGCCGGCACCGCGAGCGCCAGCACCAGTGGCACCTCGCGCGGCAGGAAGGCCGCGAAGATGCTCGCGTACACCACCGCCGTCTTGGGGTTGCTGACCTGCGTGGCCAGGCCGAGCAGGAAGGTGCGTCCGCTGCGGCCTTGGCTGCGGGGCGAGGCGTCCGTGTCGGGCGTGATCGCGAGCGGCTGGCGCGCGCCGCGCCAGATGCGAAAGCCCAGGTAGATCAGGTACGCGCCGCCGAAGGCCTTGATCGCGAGGTACAGGCCCGGCACCGCGAGGAACGCAGCCTGCAGCCCGGCCAGCGCCGCGATGGAGAACGCCAGCCCGCCGGCGCCCATGCCCAGGGCCGCCGCCAGCCCGTCGCTGCGCGAGGCCACGGCGGTGCGCGCCACCATCACGAAGCTTGGGCCGGGGCTCATCGCGCCGACGGCCATGGCGCCGGCGATGCCGAGCAGGGAAAGGGTGGTGTCCATCATCGCGTGGCTCCTTGCGTCGTCGTCATTGCTGCACGTTCACGGCTTCGACCTGCACCAGCAGCTTCACCTTGTTCTCGAAGCCGAAGTTCAGGCCCCAGGTGATGCCCCAGTCGCTGCGCTGCACGGTGGCCTCGAAGTCGCCGCCGCAGACCTGGCGGTTGATGAGCGGGTTCAGGTAGCAGTTGAAGCGCACGGCCTTCAGCGTCACCGGCTTGGTCTGGCCCATGAGCGTGAGCGTGCCGGGCACGTCGGTCACCTTGTCGCCGCTGAAGTCGATGCGCTCGGCCACGAAGCGGCCGGTGGGGAATTCGGCCACGTTGAAGAAGTCCTTGCTCTGCACGTGGCGGTTGAGCAGGTCGACGCCGGTGTTGATGGAGCTGATGTCCATCGTGATGTCGACCTTGCCGCTGGCGCCGGTGCCGTCGATCTGCACCGAGCCGTCCTTGGTGCTGAAGCGGCCGCGGTTGGTGGTGGTGCCGTAGTGGCCCATCTCGTACATGACGAAGGTGTGGGTCGGGTCGATCACGTAGCTGGCGTTCTTGGCCGGCCCGCCCGCGGGCTTGGCTGCCAGCGGCGGCGCCGTGTATTCCTGGGCCGTGGCGGCCAGGGGCAGGGCCGCGCCCGCGCACAGGGCCGCGGCGAAGAAGAGCTTGTTCATGGCAAGGGAAGAGAGATGCATGGGAAATGAAATCGTCGTCACAGCGGCCCGAGGCCCGCGAGCGTCAGCTTGAAGCGCACTTGCACCTCGTTGCCGACCACCGAGGTGTCGGTCCATTCGCCGTCGCCCACCTTGTAGTCGAGCCGCTGGATCGTGAGCGTGCCCGTGGCGACCGAATAGGCGCCGCCCGACGACACGATGCTCACGGGCACCGTCACGTACTTGCTGACGCCCTTGATGGTGAGCTTGCCGGCCATCTCGAAGCGGCCCTCGCCCAGCGCCTTGATGGCGCTGGAGCGGAAGCTGGCCTGCGGGAAATGCGCGGTGTCGAACCAGGTCGGCTTGGGCAGTTCGGCATCGCTCATGGGCACGCCGAAGCCGGCGCTGGCGGTGTCGATCTGCAGCACGACCGAGCCGCCCTCGGGCTTCTTCGGGTCGAAGGCGACCTGCGCGTCGAAGCGCTTGAAGCTGCCTTCCACCGGCACGCCCATCTGCTTGCTGACGAAGGCGATCTGGCTCTTCTCGGGCACCAGCTTCGCGGTGGTGGCCGGCATGGGCTCGGCCGCGGCGTGCAGCGCGAGGCCGAAGAGGGCGGCGGTGCCCCACAAAAGACGGGTCGTCATCCGGCGGATTCCTTGCGTGGCGCGGGCCACATGCGTTGCAACAGACCGTCGTGGTCGATCCAGTGGTGCTTGAGCGCCGCCGCCACGTGCAGCAGCGTGACGCCGGCCAGCAGGAAGGCGCTGCGCTGGTGCAGCGGCTTGAGCACGGCTTCGGCGAAGTCCTTGTCGACCGTCACCAGGTCGGGCAGCGGCAGCAGGCCGAACCACACGACCGGCACGCCCATGCCCGAGCTGTAGGCCCAGCCGAACAGCGGGACCGCGAAGAACAGCAGGTACATCAGCGCATGGCTGATGCGGTGCGCGGCCCGCTGCCAGGCCGGCATGGCCGCCAGCACCCGCGCCGACAGCGGCGGCGGGCGGTGCGTGAGGCGCCACAGCAACCGCAGCGCCGACAGCAGGAGGATGGTGATGCCGGCCCACTTGTGCCAGCTGTAGAGCTTCAGGCGCTGCGGCGAGAAGGGCAGGCCCGTCATGTAGAGCCCGACGCCGAGCGAGCCGACGATCATCGCCGCGAGCAGCCAATGCAGGGCCATCGCGACCCGCCCGTAGCGGGGCTCGCGCAGGGCGGCGGCGCCAACGGCAGGAGCGGGAAGGGGTTCGACGGGCATCGGGGCAGGGGCGGCGGCGGCCTGTGCGCGGAGCATAGCTCGGAAGCGATGACACCGCAGCGGGGCCGGCCCGCGCCGAGCGCTACGACGGCGACGGCGGTTGTTGCTGCTGCTGCTGCTGCTGGGCTCGCAGCAGCACGCGCCGCAGCGCGTCCGGCTGCACCGGCTTGCGCAGCGCGTGCCAGCCGCGCGCGGCGGCCAGCTGCTGCGTGGCTTCGGTGATGTCGGCCGAGATCAGCGCGATCGTCAGCGCGGGCTTGCGCTGCGCCAGCCGCTCGGCCAGCGCGATGCCGTTGAACGCGCCGGGCAGGCGGATGTCGCACAGCGCCGCGTCGAGTGCGTCCAGGTCGGCCAGCGCGAGCGCCTCGGCGGCGCTGGCGTAGATGCGCGGCGCCACGTGCCAGTGCCGCAGCAGCGCCGAGAGGCTGTCGGCCACCACGATGTTGTCCTCGACCACCAGCACGGCCAGGCCGGGGCGCAGCACAGCGTCGGGCTCGTCCAGCGCCACCGCGGGCGCAGGCGCCGGCACGGCCGCCGCACCGGGGCGGGCCGCCGGCAGCTCGAAGCTGAAGACCGAGCCCTTGCCCGGCGCCGAGCGCAGCGCGACCTCGATGCCCAGCTGCCCCGCCAGCCGCCGCACGATCGCCAGCCCCAGGCCGTGGCCGTGCTGCAGGTTGCGCTCCACGTTGCCGACCTGCTCGAAGTCGTCGAACACGCGCGTCTGCGATTCGGCCGCGATGCCGATGCCGCTGTCGCGCACCTCGACGCGCCAGGCGCGCCCGGTGTCCGTGCCGGGCCGGCGGCGTGCCCGCACGGCCAGCAGCACGCGCCCGCGCGGCGTGAACTTGAGGGCGTTGTCCAGCAGGTTGGAGAGCACGCGGCGCAGCGCCACGGCATCGGTCCAGGCCACCGCATCGGTCGGGCAGCGCACCGCGACGCGGCCTTCGCCGGCCTGGCGCGCCAGCTCGTTCAGCAGCGGCGCGAGCGCCACCGCCGCCGGGCGCAGCGGATCGACCGCGGCCTCGATGCGGCCGATCTCGAGCAGCTGGTTGGTCAGGCCCTCGAGCGCCTGCTGCGCGCGCGAGAGCGAGGCCACCGTGTGCTGCACCGCCGCGCTGTCGGTGCCGTGCTGCAGCTGCTGGCGCAGCACCTCGGCCTGCAGCCCGATGGCCATCACCGGCTGGCGCAGGTCGTGGTTGGCCGCCGAGAAGAAGCGCAGCCGCTCGGCCTGGGCCTGCTCGGAGGCGCGCAGGCCGGCCAGCGCCTGCTCGCGCAGCGTGCGCTCGTTCAGGCGCAGGCCGATGTTCTCCTCGAGCTGGCGCGAATGGTCGGCCACCAGCTTCCACATCATCGCGGTCAGGCCGATGCCGATCACCGCGACCGCCATCATCACCGGCGCCCCGAGCCACAGGCCCGTGACGATCACCGGCGCCAGCAGCAGCGTGATGGCCAGCTGCGTGGCCGGCGTGTAGAACGACACCGAGAACGCCGACGACAGCGTCATGCCCATGAGGATGAGGCCCAGCAGCAGTTGCAGGTCGGGCCGCTCGGGGTTGAACAGCAGCACGCCCGCCAGGCCGTGCGCCAGCTCCCAGATGGCCGTGCGCAGCGTGTGCTGGCGCTGCGCGGCGCGCAGGGTGGCGGGGGTGAAGGGCTCGGGCAGGCGCTGGGGAAAGAAGCCGCGCATCACCGTGACGCCGGTGACCAGCGCCAGCCAGACCAGCGCGCGCAGCGGCGAGAACTGCCAGGCGAAGAGCGCTGCCACGCCGCAGTTGAGCAGGTACTGCACCAGCAGCACCGGCCCGAGCGGGCGGATCGACAACCGCAGCACTTCGCACTGGATCGCGAAGCGGTGGTCGCCGTCGCGGGCGTCTGCCGGGGGGGCCGCGGGGGCGGGGGTGGGCGTCATGGGCAAATCGACTATATAGAGAAGGCCCCAGCCCCGGCGACAATGGGGGCCCTTAGCGGGCTTCCCGATGGCCGACTTTCCGTGAACGATCTCTCATTTTTCCTGCCTTGCGCCGCCGGCGTCGAGGAATTCCTTGCCCAGGAGGTGCATGCCCTGACCGGCCGTGCCGGGCAGGACCTGCTCACCCTGCGCGGCGGCGTGCGCGTGCGCGCCGACTGGCGTGACGGCCTCAAGCTCAACCTGCACAGCCGGCTCGCGCAGCGCGTGCTGGTCGAACTGGCCCACGGGCCCTACCGCAACGAGAACGACCTGTACGCCATCGCCAACGGCGTGGCCTGGGAGATCTGGTTCACGCCCAAGCAGACCTTCAAGATCGAGACCACGGCCCAGCACAGCCCGCTGCAGAGCCTGAACTTCGCCACCCTGCGCATCAAGGACGCCGTGGCCGACCGCTTCCGCGCCAAGGCGAACGGCGTGCGCCCGAGCATCGAGACCCAGTGGCCCGACTGCCGCATCTTTGCGCACCTGACCACCGACAGCTGCACGCTGTACATCGACACCTCGGGCGAGCCGCTGTTCAAGCGCGGCTGGCGCCAGGACAAGGGCGACGCCCCGCTGAAGGAAACCCTGGCCGCCGCCATGCTGGCCGCCAGCGGCTGGTGGAACCCCGAGACCGGTGAGGTCGCCAAGGCCCCGCTGTACGACCCCTGCTGCGGCAGCGGCACCATCGCCATCGAGGCCGCGCAGATCGCCAGCGGCATCGCGGCGGGCTCGCTGCGGCGCTTCGGCTTCGAGAAGCTGCTGCCGTTCCAGGCGCACGTCTGGGCGGCCATCAAGAATGAAGCGGCCAACGCGCAGCATGCGAGCGACGTCGCCGTCTTCGGCTCCGACGTGTCGCACCGCATGGTCGACTTTGCCGAGCGCAACGCCGAACGCGCGGGCGTGGCCGGCGCCATCGAGTTCCGCGGCGGCGACGCCCTGCAGCGCATGCCGCCGGCCGAGGGCGGCGTGATCATGCTCAACCCGCCGTACGGCGAGCGCATCGAGGTCGGCGGCGTGGCCCGCTTCGGCGCCCGCGAAGCCGCCCAGACCCCGGGCGATGGCGAAGGCGGCGACGGCGGCGACTTCTTTCCGCAGCTCGCCACCCACTGGAAGAAAAACTACGCGGGCTGGACCGCCTGGGTGCTCACGCCCGACCTGAAGCTGCCCAAGCAGATGCGCCTGAAGGAGTCGCGCCGCGTGCCGATGTGGAACGGCCCCATCGAATGCCGGCTGTTCCGCTTCGACATGGTGCGGGGCTCGAACCGGGCGGCGCCGCCAGACGCCTAGGACTGCAGCTTCAGGCCTGCAATGCCCAGGAAGATCAGCGCGATGCACACCAGCCGCAGCGGCGCGGCGCTTTCCTGGAAAAAGAAGATGCCGATCAGCGTGACGCCGATGGCGCCGATGCCGGTCCAGATCGCGTAGGCCGTCCCGACCGGCAGCGTCTTCATCGCGGCGGTGAGCAGCACGATGCTCGCCAGCGCGGCGCCCAGGCCCAGCGCGCCGGCGCCGGGGCGCTCCCAGCCCGCCGCGGCCTTCAGCGCGAGGGCCATCACGATCTCCACCAGTCCGGCGGCAAGCAGAAGAAACCAGGCCATGGCGTTCGCTCCCTTCACAGCAGCTTGATGATGGCCACGCCGAGCAGCAGCACGGCCACGCCCGCCATGCGCAGGCCCGACACCGGGCGCTGCGGCAGCCGGAACCAGCCGTAGAGGTCGACGAACACCGACGCCACCTGCTGCCCCGCCACCGTCAGCCCGACCGCGGCCGCGGCGCCGATGGCCGGGATCGCCGTGAACACCGTCGTCACATAGGCCGCGCCCGCAAAACCGCCGAGCCAGCCCCACCACGGCATGCTGCGCAGCGCGGTGCCTTGTGGTGCAGTGGCCGCGGGCGCCCGCCGGAACAGCGTGACCAGCAGCAGCGCCAGGGCCATCGCCAGCGTCGCCACGAAGAAGCTCACCGCGCCCACCGCGAAGGGTGCGCCCAGGTCCTGCCGCAACAGGCCGTTGACCACGCCCTGCACCGGCAGCACTGCGCCCGCCAGCAGCGCCAGCACGATCCAGCCCGCCTTGCCCGCGAGCGCCTGGCGCAGGCTGTCGGCCTGCCCGGCGACGATGGCCCCGGCCCCGAGCAGCACCGCCAGCGTGCCGCCGGCCATGGCCGGCGTCAGCGCCTTCGGGGCCACGCCGAGCAGGCCGAAGGTGTCGAGCGCGAACGAGGCCAGCATCTGCCCCGCGATGAACAGGCCGACCGCCACCACCGCGCCCAGGCGCGGGAACAGCAGGATGGTCGAGACCACGTAGAAGGCGCTGGCCGTGCCACCGATCACATGCCACCACGGCACGCCCGGCAGGCCGGCCAGCGCCGTCAGCGTGCCCGTGGCGAGCGCCACCGCCAGCAGGGCCAGCGTGCCGACCGACAGCTGCAAGGTCGTGGCGGTGAAAGGGCTGCCCGTGGCCTTGGAGAGCTGGGCGTTGGCGCCGGCCTGCACCGCGAGCAGGCCTCCGGCGACGAGCGAGGCGGGAATGAAAAACGCGTCCATGGGGGGGCGACCTCCGTGTGGTGTGGATGCGGGGCGGGCGAATCGCGGCCCCTTGCGGACGACTGTAGGATCGGCACATTTGCAAAGCCATTCGAAAAAATCGCATCCGGGGTATGCATAAATGCAGGACACAGACTGGGACGACTTTCGCGTGTTCCTGGCCGTCGGTCAGGCCGGCTCGCTCTCCGGCGCGGCGCGGCAACTGGGCGTGAACCACTCCACCGTGCTGCGGCGCCTGGGCGCGCTCGAGGCGCGCATGGCGGTGCGCCTGTTCGACCGCCTGCCCGCCGGCTATGCGATGACGCTGGCCGGCGAGGCGCTGCGCGAGCGCCTGCAGGGCGTGGGCGAGCAGATCGACGCCGCGCAGCGCCACCTCATGGGGCTCGACCTGCGGCTGACCGGCGTCATCCGCATCACCAGCACCGACACCTTCATGGCCGGGCTGCTCGGGCCGATCCTGGCGGACTTCCGGGCACTGCACCCGGGCATCGAGCTGCAGGTGGTGATGAACAACCTCTTCCTGAGCCTGACCAAGCGCGAGGCCGACGTGGCGATCCGCCCGACCAACGCCCCGCCGGACCACCTGGTCGGGCGCCGCGCGGGGCGCCTGCAGACGGCGGTGTACGCATCGAAGGCCTACCTCGCGAAGCACCCGGCGACGACACCGCTGGCTGCGCACGACTGGGTCGCGCCCGACGAAGGCCTGTCGCACCTGCTGCAGGCCAAGTGGCTGCGTGAACAGGTGCCGCCGGCGCGGATCGCGGCGCGCGTCGACAGCCTCGTCGGCATGACGCAGCTCGTGAAGCGCGGCCTGGGCCTGGGCATGCTCCTGTGCATGCTGGCCGACGCGGAAGACGAGCTGGTGCAGGTCGAGCCGCCGAGGGAGGCGCTCGACACGCAGGTCTGGGTGCTGACGCATCCCGACCTGAAAGAGGTGGCGCGGATCAAGGCCTTCACCGACTTCGCCTACGCGCGGCTCGTCGCGGACGCGAAGGTGCTGGCGATGCCTTCGGGGCGGCCGGCGGCCCGCTAGAAGCCCGGGCGCCGCATGGTGCAACATCGGCGCTCGACCGTTTTCACGCCACCCATGACCTTGCCTGCCTCCGACCTCGTCGTCATCGACACCAACATCGCCCTCGATCTGCTGGTCTTCGAAGACCCGGCCTGGGCGCCGCTGGTCGACGACCTCGCACGCGGCGCGCTGCGCTGGCTGGCCACGCCCGCGATGCGCAGCGAACTGGAACGTGTGCTCGGCTATCCGCTGATCGCTCGGCGCATGGCGCAGCGCGAGCTGACGATTCCGGTGGTGCTCGCGGATTTCGATGCGCGCGTGCAGCTGGTGACCGAGGTGCCGGCGCGCGCGCCCTGCGTGTGCAGCGACCCGGACGACCAGGTGTTCATCGACCTGTCCGTGGCGCACGGGGCGCAGCTGTTCAGCAAGGACAAGGCGGTGCTGTCGATGAAGAAGCGGCTGGCGCTGCGCGGGGTGGCGGTGCGCTCGGCGCTGGCCTAGGCCACGCCGGTCCGTCTCAGGCCTTGTTCAGCTCGTACCACTGCCCCAGCAGGCGCGCGACGGCCCGCACGCGCTGCGTATCCCGCCCCCAGCGCCGGCTGCCCGGCAGCTTCTGCGCCCACTTCATGCGCCGCGCCGCGTTCGCGATGCGCTCGCGCACTTCCTCGTCCACCTCCGCCAGCGCCGCGTGCCAGTGCTGGCCCGCCGCCTGCGGCGCGGCGGCCTCGAGCATCATGGCCGTGGAGTGCAGGTAGCTCAGCCAGTCGCGGGCCTGGCATTCGGCCAGGGTCATGACCTCGGAGGGGTCGTCCTCGAAATCGATGTAGCCGATCACGCCGTCGGGGCACTGCACGAGGTTGCGGTCGAAGGCCTGGCTCAGGTGCTGGCCGCACAGGTGCACGGCGGCAATGGCGGCCAGGCCCTCGCGCCACACGGCGAGCAGGGCGGCGGGGCCGGCGGCGGCGGCCTGGTCGATGCGCTCCTGCAGCACCACGGTGGCACGGCCGCTTTCGCCGAGGTCGGAAATCAGCAGCCCGTCGGCCTGCTGCGCCAGCACGATCGGCACGCGCAGACCTGCGGCGGCCAGTTGCTTCAGGCGCCGTGCCTCGGTGGCGATGGCGGCTTCGCCGCCCGGATTGGGCACGGGCTTGATCACGTCGAGGCCGGCCAGCCGCGCGGCCAGTGCCATCACGCGATAGCCCCATTTGCCGTGGCGCGGGCCGGCCTTCTTGAGCCAGACGCGTTCGCTGCCGAAGCGGTGGCTGGCCACGTTCTTGGCCTGCCTGGGCAGGGTGACACGCAGGAACTCGGCGTAGTCGCCGGGCGCCGAGCCCGGGGCGTCGTCGAGCGGCGCGGGCGCCGATGCGGCGCCCCGTTGGCTGTGCAGGCGCGTCGCGGCGCCTCCTCGTCTCAGTGGATTCATGCGGCCATGGCGAAGCCCGGCGCCAGCAGCCCGTGCGGGCCCTGCGTCACGGGCTGGAAACTCTGTGCACTGGCCAGCGGCCAGTAGGTGCGGAAAACGGTGTGCTGGTTGTCCAGCGGCCCGAGCAGCGCGCCGGGCTGCACCTGCATCACCAGGTTGCTCAGCAGGCGCACCTCGGTGTCGGAGATGCGGCGCACGATGTGGTGCGCGGTGATCTGCTGCGGGTGGTCCAGGCCCGCGGCCTGCACCAGCTCCTGCAGCGCATGCAGCGTGCTGCGGTGGAAGTTGCGCACGCGGTCGGCCTTGGTCGGCACCACCAGCGCCTGCTGGCGCACCGGGTCCTGCGTGGTCACGCCGGTGGGGCAGTGGCCGGTGTGGCAGCTCTGCGCCTGGATGCAGCCCAGCGCCATCATGAAACCGCGCGCCGCGTTGCACCAGTCGGCGCCCAGCGCCATCATGCGGGCCACGTCGAAGGCGGTGATCACCTTGGCGGCGCAGCCGATCTTGATGCGGTGGCGCAGGTTCACGCCGATCAGCGTGTTGTGCACCAGCAGCAGGCCTTCCTGCAGCGGTGCGCCCACGTGGTCGCTGAACTCGACCGGCGCCGCGCCCGTGCCGCCCTCGGCGCCGTCGACCACGATGAAGTCGGGCGTGATGCCGGTGGCCTGCATCGCCTTGACGATGCCGAACCATTCCCACGGGTGGCCCAGGCAGAACTTGAAGCCGGTCGGCTTGCCGCCCGACAGCTCGCGCAGCTTCGCGACGAAATGCATCATCTCGGTCGGCGTGGAGAACGCGCTGTGCGACGAGGGCGAGACGCAGTCCACGCCCACCGGCACGCCGCGCGCCGCCGCGATCTCGGGCGTGACCTTGGCCGCTGGCAGCACGCCGCCGTGCCCCGGCTTGGCGCCTTGGCTCAGCTTGATCTCGATCATCTTCACCTGCGGGTCGCGCGCGTTGGCGGTGAAGCGTTCGGCGTTGAAGGTGCCGTCGTCGTTGCGGCAGCCGAAGTAGCCCGAACCGATTTCCCAGATCAGGTCGCCGCCGTGCACGCGGTGGTGCTGCGAGATCGAGCCCTCGCCGGTGTCGTGCGCAAAGCCGCCCATCTGGGCGCCCTGGTTGAGCGCGAGGATGGCGTTGGCCGACAGCGCGCCGAAGCTCATCGCCGAGATGTTGAACACGCTCGCGCTGTACGGCTGCGTGCAGACCTGCGCCGGATTCGCATCGGCCGGCTGCGGCGTGCCGCCGATCACGATGCGGAAATCGTGGTTCGCCAGCTTGGTGGGCTGCATCGAGTGGTTGATCCACTCGTAGCCCGCGGCCGACACGTTCAGCTGCGTGCCGAAGGGCCGATTGTCGGGCTCGCCCTTGGCGCGCTGGTACACCAGCGAGCGCTGGGCGCGCGAGAACGGCGCGGCCTCGGCGTCGCTCTCGATGAAGTACTGGCGGATCTCGGGGCGGATGAATTCGAGCAGAAAGCGCAGGTGCCCGATGACCGGGTAGTTGCGCAGGATGGCGTGGCGCGCCTGGCGCAGGTCGTGCACGCCGGTGCCCGTGAGCACCGCGAAAGCGGCCACGCCGATCCACGCGAGCCACAGGTGCGGCGAGGCCAGAACCAGCGCCAGGCAGGCGACCAGACCCAGCACACACAGGGCGAACGCGCTGTAGCGTGCGGGAAACGGAATAATCGTGGGCATAGTCATCAGATGTCGGCTGGAGCCTGCTGCATCATAGAGGGCTGCCCCCAACCTGCCATGACTGCTGCCATGACGACCACACCCGACACCCCCGATACCCCTGACACCGCCCTGGCCGCCTCCTCGCAAGCCCTGGGCCCCGACGATTTCGACGCCCTCGACACCGCGCTCGACGCCATGCGCGAGCACGACGAAGAAATTCCCCAGTGGGAGTTCTGCGAAGGCTTCATGGCCGCGCTGATCTGCACGCGCCGCCCCATCGACCCCACCGAATACTGGCCCGTGCTGCTGGGCGACCACTTCGTGCCGGCCCAGCACATGGAGTTCGTCTGGAACTGGAAGCGCCGCTGGCGCGAGATCGAGGAGGGCCTCGACGCCCCCGTCGAATCGCTCGAGGACGAGCGCAGCTGGCAACCCGAGGTGCTCGACACCCGCGGCGCCATCGCCTCGCTGCCCGAGGAAGAGCGCGCCGAGATGGCCGCCGAAGAGATTCCCTCCTTCGCCCAGGTCTGGGCGCTGGGCTTCATGTACGCGGTCGAGAACTGGCCCGAAGACTGGGCCGCCCCGCGCGACAAGGAAGCCGCGCAGATGCTCGACGACGCGCTCGACAACCTCGTCGCGCTGACCGAGGACGACACCGCCAAGCCCACGCTGTCGATGTACGACGAGAACGGCCCGCCCAGCGTGAGCCAGCAGCGCCTGGACGACTTCGGCGCCGCGATCTGGGCGGTGTACGACCTGCGCCAGCTCTGGAAGAGCCTGGGCCCGAAGGTCGAGACGATCCGCAAGGAAGCCGAACCCGGCCGCAACGATCCGTGCCCTTGCGGCAGTGGAAAGAAGTACAAGAAGTGCCACGGGGCATGAGCACACGTTTGTCCGCGGTAGTCCCGGCATGAGTGCCCTCGCGCCGGCGCAGTGCCCTGCCGCGCAACCCCTGACGCCGCAGGCGGCATGGGTCATGGTCCTCGCGCTCTGCGCCGGGGTTGCGCTCAGCCAGGCGTTCCGCACCGTCGGCGCCATCATGGCCAGCCCGCTGCAAGCGGACTTTCATCTCTCCGCCCAGGCCCTCGGGATCTTCTCGGGGGCTTTTCACTTTGCGTTCGGCGCGATGCAGCTCTTCATGGGCATCGGCATCGACCTGCACGGCGTGCGCCGCACCGTGCTGGTGGCCTTTCCGGTCGCGATCGCGGGCGCGCTGCTGTCGGCCGTGTCGCCGAACTACCTCGTGCTGGTGGCCGGGCAGGCGCTGATCGGCGTCGGCTGCGCACCGGCCTTCCTGGTGTGCACCGTGTTCATCGCGCGGCACTTCCCGGCGGCGCGTTTCGCCACCGTGTCGGGCCTGGTGCTGGCCATCGGCGGCTTGGGCATGCTGGCCACCGGCACGCCGCTCGCGTGGCTGGTGCAGGCGTATTCGTGGCGCGCGGGCTTCCTGGTGCTCGCCTTGGCATCGGCACTGGCTTGGCTCGCGATCTGGCGCTGGGTGCACGAGCCCGCATCGGCCGTGCCGCAGAAGAAAGAGTCGATTCCCGAAGCCGTGCGCCAGTTCGGCGCGCTGTTCGCCATGCCGCACACGCTGGGCATCATGGTGCTGGGCGCGGTGACCTATGCGGCCTTCATCTCGCTGCGCGGACTGTGGCTGGGCCCGCTGATGATGGAGCGCCACGGCTACTCGCTGGTGCAAAGCGGCAACGTCGCGCTCGTGGTGTCGGTGATCGCGCTGTTCGGCTCGCCGCTGTTCGGCCGCTTCGACCGCGACGGCGCCGCGCGCCGCCGCTGGATCGTGGCCTGCGGCCTTCTCTACGCCGGCCTGTTCGCGCTCATCGCCGTGGCGCATTCCGCCTGGCTGGACATCGCGGGCATGGTGCTCATCGGCGTGCTCTCGGGCTTCATCGTCTGGCAGTACGCCGACGTGCGCGTGGCCTACCCGGCCGCGCTCACGGGCCGCGCGATGGCCGTCTTCACCATGGCGATGTTCCTGGGCGTCGCGTTCATGCAGTGGGGCACGGGCGTGGCGGCCTCGGTGGCCGCGGCGCACGGCGGAGATCCGCTGACCGCCGTGCTGGCGGTCATTGCCGCGCTGCTGGTGATCGGCATCGCCGCCTTCGCGTGGCTGCCCGCTCCCAAATCTACCGCTGCCTGATCGTGGAACACCGAGGAACCGGCTTTGCCGGGCCTCTGGTGTTGCCCCCGGTAGGGGGTTGGCGAAGCGACACGAAGTGCGCGCAGCCTGGGGGCGAGCCTGGTTCTAGATCTTGAAGGCGCGCTGGATGTCCGGGCGCACCAGGTCGGCGTACTCGCGATGCTTGCGGATGTAGCCCGCGATGAACTGGCATACCGGAATCACATGCCGCCCGGCGGCGCGCGCCTCGTCGAGCACGTGCCTCGCGATGCCCGAGCCCACGCCCTTGCCTTCATGCTCGGGCAGCACCTCGGTGTGCGTGAACATGATCGCGTCGGTCAGCAGGTTGTACTCGGCATAGGCCGCGAGCTTGCCGTCGAGCGCGGCTTCGTAGCGGTGCTGAGCTTCGTTGTTCGTGAAGGTGAGGGCGGTCGAAGAAGAAGTGGTCATGAGGGTTGGCGTGCAAGAAAAGTGGCGAGGTTGGCGGCGGCGGTGGCGCGCACCTTGTTGCGCAGCATCGGCGTCCAGCCCAGCAGCAGGCCCGGCGTGCCCAGCGCCTGCCGCGACCAGGTCCAGAACGGAAAGCTGTCGCGGTGCGTGGCGATCAGGCCGTCGGGCGTGAAGGTGAAGCGTGCGTCGATGCTGTTGTCGACCAGCCGGCCGGTGGCACTGAAGCGGTAGTGCGCGTCCCAGTGCGCGCTGCCCGTGCGGCCATCGGCCTGCACGTCGCGCCAGCTCAGGCGCCACGCGTCGGCGCCCTTGGCCTTGGTGGCCTCGCAGAGCATGCGCCACATGCCGCCGATCTCGCGCCGGCCGCGCAGCGAAAAGGCCTCGTCGTCGAACACCGCGTCGGGCGCGTAGCAGGCGGCCATGGTGGCGGCGTCGAGCTTGGAGAACGCGCTGTAGAAGCGCTCGATGGTCGGGGCGTGGGTGGCTGCGGTCATGGGGCCTCGCGGTGGTGGTGTCAGATCATCGCCGGGATGCGGCGCGCAAGGAAGCGCATGGGTGATTCGGGGCGTCCCGCATTAACATGCGCCCCGATGCCGGTCCTCGGAGGGCCGGCGCCCTGGCGGGGTCAAAAAATAGAACCACAGTCGCTCCGCCCGTCGCACGCAACCCAAGGGGACGCATCCATGGCCGAGGTGATCAACGACTGGCAGTTCGTCGAGGCCGTCATGGCCGCCCGCACGCTCGAGGAGGTCGCGCAGGTCAACCGCCGCGCGATGCGGGCGATGGGTTTCAACCACGGGGCCTACGTGCTCAAGCGCCCGGTGCCCGCGCCCCGTGCCGATGCGCCCGCGCAGGACGCGCTGCTGTTCTTCCACGAGCTGCCCCCCGAGTGGGCCCGCAGCCGCTACGAGTCGCTGCGCAGCAGCGCCGGCGAACAGGCCGACGCCCGCGTGCAGCATGTGCGCGCCGGCATGCCGGCCACCGCCTGGAGCTGGCTCGGGCAGGTGAGCCACACGCGCGCCGACATCGGGCAGCGCGCCCGCGGCCTGCTGCGCAGCGCGGGTGAGCACGGGCTGAAGGCGGGGCTGACCGTGCCGCTGTGGACGCCCGGCATCGACTGGGCTTTCATGACCCTGACCACCGACGCCACCGCCGACCTGCGCGAACTGCGTGCAACCTTGGCGCCGATGAACTACTTCGCCTCCTGCCTGCATTCGACCGTGCGCCGGCTGCAGGGCGACGCGAAGGTGCCGGTGCTGAGCGCGCGCCAGCGCGAGGTGCTGCACTGGGTGGCCGTCGGCAAGTCGACCTGGGAAATCTCCGAGATCCTGCACATCAGCGAGCGCACCGTGTACTTCCACCTCGTGGGCGCTGCCCGCAAGCTCGACACGCAGGGCCGCACCGCCACCTGCGCGCGGGCCCTGGCGCTGGGCCTGCTCACGCCCTGAGCCGACCCACCCCTGTCGGAAACGACAGGGGGGCCGCGTGGCGCCGCGCGGCGCGGTGCTGCAATCGGCCACGGGCAGGCCGTGTGTCACGCGCCCGATGCTTCAACCGATCGAGCCCATGAGAGAACGCAGAAATTTCGTGCGCCTGCTGGGCGGCGGCCTCGCGGTGGCGGCGGGCGCCACGGCTCTGGCCACCTGGTGGCTGCACGCCGACGTGCCGGCCGCCGCCTTCGAGATCTGGAACGGCCCGGGCGACGAGCCCGACGTGCGCAAGCGCGCCGTCGCCTATGCCGTCACCGCGCCCACGGCCTACAACGGCCAGCCGTGGCGGGTCGACCTGCGCGAGCCCGACGCCATCGTGCTGCACACCGACCGCGCCCGCGGGCAGCCCGCCACCGACCCCTTCGGCCGCCAGCTGATGATCGGCCACGGCGCGTTCATCGAGCTGCTGGTGATGGCGCTGGCCCAGCAGGGCGTGCAGGCGCGCGTGCGGCTGTGGCCACAGGGCGAGCTGGTGGGCGATGCGCCGCAACAGTGGCCCGACCTGCCGGTGGCGCGCCTCACGCTGTCGCGCGGCGGCACGCCCGATCCGCTGTTCGCACAGGTGCTGCGCCGGCGCACGCCCAAGCAGCGCTTCGACACCGGCCGCGCGGTGTCGGCCGACATGCTGCAGGGGCTCACCGCAGCCGTGGCTTCGGGGGCGGGCGGGGGCGTGCAATCGGCCGGCACGGTCGACATGGCCCGCGTGCTGCCGCTGCGCAAGCTGTGCGCGGCGGCGGCGCGCGTGGAACTGGTCACGCCCCACACCGCGCGCGAGAACCTGCGCCTGCTGCGCATCGGGCCGCAGGAAATCCTGGCGCACCGCGACGGCTTCTCGCTCAACGACCCGGCGCTGCGCATGGCGGTCGCGCTGGGTCGCTTCGACCGCGAGGTGCCGGCCGCCGAAGACAGCCTGTCGTTCCGCCAGACGCTGCGGATGTTCGAGGACCAGGCCCACACGGCGATGGGCTTCGTCTGGATCAGCACCGGCGGCAACAGCCGCAGCGAGCAGATCGCCGCGGGCCGCGCCTACGTGCGCCAGCAGCTGCGCGCGACCGACCTGGGCCTGGGCATGCAGCCGATGAGCCAGCCGCTCGAGGAGTTTGCGGAGATGGCGCCGCACCACGCGGCGGCGCACGACATGCTGATCGGCGCCGCGCCCTCGCGCCATGCGCGCAGCCCGACCGTGCAGATGATGTGCCGCCTGGGCTTTCCGACAGCGCCGGTGCCGCCCGCGCCGCGCCGGCCGGTCGGCGATTTCATGCAGGCCTGAAGCGCCCGCGCGGCGGGTGATGCGCGATCAGCGTGGCAGCAGCTGGATCAGCGTCTGCAGCGCGTAGTGCACCGTGGCCGCGCGCACCGTGGCGCGGTCGCCGTCGAAGCGACGGCGCTCGGTGCGCACCTGCCCGTCGACCGACCAGCCGAACCACACGGTGCCCACCGGCTTGTCGGGCGAGCCGCCCGAGGGGCCGGCCACGCCGGTCACAGCGACGGATGCACGCGCCGGTGCGCCACGGGCAATGGCGCCCTCGGCCATCGCGCGCGCTACCGGCTCGCTGACGGCGCCGTGGGCCTCGATGAGCGCGGCGTCCACGCCCAGCATCTCGGTCTTGGCGGCGTTCGAGTAAGTGACGAAGCCGCGCTCGAACCACACGCTGGAACCCGCGAGGTCGGTGCAGGCGCCGGCGATCAGGCCGCCGGTGCAGCTTTCGGCGGTGGCCATCATCCAGCCCCGGGCCTGCAGCCGTTCGGCCAGCGTCGCGACGAGCGCGGGGACGTCCTGTTCGGCCAAGGCGGGGGAAGCAGAAGGTTGCATCGGGTTCACCATGCGCGCCACAGCGCAATGACCAGCAGCGTGCAGAAGGCCGCCACCAGATCGTCCAGAAGAATGCCGAAGCCGGCGCGCCACCACTGCACGCGCGCGGGATCGCCCGGCTTGAAGACGGCGTCGGCCCAGCCCACCGGGCCGGGCTTGGCGGCGTCGAAATATCGGAACAGCGCAAAGGCCACGACCTGCGCCCACAGGCCGGCCGGCGTCACCAACCAGAGCACGAGCCAGAAGGCGACGATTTCGTCCCACACGACGGCGCCGGGGTCGGACACGTTCATGTTCCGTGCGGCCACCGTACAGGCCCACCAGCCGATCGGCAGGCCGGCCAGGATGATCCAGCCGATGGTCGCGGGCGTGAACCACAGCTGCATCACCACGAAGGCGGCCCAGGCCCACAGCGTGCCCACGGTGCCGGGCGCGAAGGGCGACAGCCCCGAGCCGAAGCCCAGCGCGATGAAGTGCGCGGGGTGCGAAAGCAGGAAACGCAGGGTGGGGCGACGCATCGGGGGACGGGGCAGGGCGCCGGTGGTGGCGGAAGAGGAATCCATCGAAGAAGAGGAAGAAGAAGCGGCTTGCATCGGTCGTGAAGTGTCGCGCATCCCGCCTGGCGACTGCGCGCCGAAGTTTCTATTTATCAAAGCAATAGCTTGTTTAATTGAGGGGCGGCGCCTAGTATCCAGGCTCCTTTGGCGTTCTCCTCTGTCCCATGTCCTCCTCCACTTCTTCTCTCGACGCTGCCGCCGTTGGCGCGCCGCCGCCCACCGCCGCCTGGCGCGAGCTGTTCAGCGGACGCAACGGCTGGCGTGCGCTGGCGCTGACCGGCGGCGTCGCGCTGCACGCGGTCAACGTCCACATCGTGACCACCGTGCTGCCCTCGGTGGTGCGCGAGATCGGCGGGCTCGACTGGTACGCCTGGAGCACGACCCTGTTCGTGGTCGGCTCGATCCTCGGCGCCACGCTCTCGGTGCGGCTGCTGGCCGCGCGCGGGCCGCGCGGCGCCTGCCTCACGGCGCTGGCCGTGTTCACCGCCGGCTCGGTCGGCTGCGCGCTGGCGCCGGCCATGCCGTGGCTGCTCACGGGGCGCACGGTGCAGGGCCTGGGCGGCGGGTTGCTGGCGGCGCTGAGCTACGGGCTGATCCAGCGCGTGTTCGAACCCCGGCTCTGGCCGCGCGCGGTGGCGCTGGTGTCGGGCATGTGGGGCGTGGCCACGCTGTGCGGGCCGGCCGTGGGCGGGCTGTTCGCGCAGGCCGGCCACTGGCGCTGGGCCTTCTGGGCGCTGCTGCCGGTGGCGGCGGCGCAGGCCCTGCTGGTGGCGGTGCAGCTGCGGCCCGCGGCCGGCATCCGGCATGACCGGCCGGCGCAGATGCCGCGCGTGCCGGCGCCGCAGATCGCGTTGCTGGCGCTGTCGGTGCTGGTGATCGCCGCCAGCGGCTTCTGGCCCGGCCTCGCAGGGCAGGCCGTGGGCGTGGCGCTGGGACTGGCCATCGGCTTCGCCGCCACCCGCATCGACCGCCGCGCCGGCGCCGTGCGCCTGCTGCCGACCGGCGCCTATGCGCTTGGCACGCCGCTGGGCGCGATCTACGCGAGCGTGGCGCTGCTGCTGATCGGCACCACCACCGAAATCTTCGTGCCCTACTTCTTGCAGTTGCTGCACGGCCACACGCCGCTCATGGCGGGCTACCTCACGGCGGCGATGGCGGGCGGCTGGAGCATCGGCTCGCTGACCTCGTCGGGCCGCAATGGCGCGGGCGCCGACCGCATGCTGCGCGCCGGGCCGGTGGTCTGCACCGCAGGCCTGCTGGCGCTTGCGTGGCTGCTGCCGTCGCCGGGCGCGCTCGGGGCCAGCGTCGAGACCGCGTTCGTGGCCGTGGCGCTTGCCGCCGTTGGCTTCGGCGTGGGCATCGGCTGGCCGCACCTGCTGACGCGCGTGATGGCGCTGGCGCCTCGTGGTGAAGAAGGATTGGCTTCCGCGTCGATCACCACCGTGCAGCTCTACGGCATGGCCGTCGGCGCGGCCGTGGCCGGGCTGGTGGCGAATGCGGCGGGGCTCACGGTGCCCGGCGGTGTGGACGGTGCGCGTTCGGCCGCGATCTGGCTGTTCACGGTCTTCGCGCTGGCGCCTGCCGTCGCCGCATGGCTGGCGTGGCGCGCGGTGGCGCGGCGCCCCCGTTAAGCGAGCACGCCTTCCCAGGCCAGGGCGCGGCGACGTCCACGCTCGCGCAGCGATTCGCCGCGCAGCGTCGCCACCAGGCCGTACACGTCGGCCGGCAGGTGCGCGCCGCGCCACGCGATGTGCTGGTCGGTGCGGCACATCACGAGCCGGTGCGCATAGGCCTTGGGCAGGCTCGCGGTCTCGATGTCGAGCACCGTGAGCGGCATGCGGTACGCGGCGGCCGCGCGCTCCAGCGGGCGCACGTCCACGCTGCGGTCGAAGCGCAGCAGCGTGTAGCCCGGGCCGAAGGCGTCGTACAGCGAGCGCCCGTCGGCCAGCCAGAAGTGCGGTGCGCGGCAGCCGGGCACGGTGGAGGGCGTGAACTCACCCATCGAGTACGGCGGCGCGCGGTGCTCGCCGTCGGGCACGATGATCGGCGAGCCGGTGTAGAAGTAGCCGAAGTTGAGCCCGCCGCAGCAGAACTGCTGCACGTTGAGCGCATAGGCCTCGCGGCCGATCTCGGCACGCTGCGCGTCGCCCGCCGGGCCGGGCGCCTCGATGTCGGGCGGCACGGCGCGGCGCGCGCGGATCATCTTCTGCGCATGGTCCATCGCGAACTGCGACACCTGCTCGGTGATCGGCAACCGCTCGGCCTCGTAGGCGTCGAGGATGGCCTCGTCGCCCCAGCCCTGCACGCAGGCGCCCAGCAGCCACGAGAGGTTGAGTGCGTCGGCGATGCCGGCGTTCATGCCGTAGCCCGCATAGGGCACCCACAGGTGCGCGGCGTCGCCCGCGAGGAACACGCGGCCTTCACGGAAGCGCGTGGCCACGAGGCGCCGGCCGATCCAGTCTTCCTTGCTGATGATGTCGTAGTGGAAGTCGGGCCCCACGCCCAGGATCTCGCGGATCGAGGTGTCGCGGTCGACCGAATCGAACTCGGGCTCTTCGGCGTTCAGGTGGTTGTGCACCAGCCAGGTCTCGTGGCCGTCGATGGCGAACATCGTGCCGCAGCGGCGCGGGTTCATCGCGTAGTACGACCACGCGGGCTTGCCCGGAATCAGCGCGCGCAGCTGCGGCGCGCGGATGAAGGTCGACTGCACGCGCTGGATGACGGCCGTGCCTTCGAGCTTGGCGCCGATCTGCTTGCGCACCGGCGAGCTGCCGCCGTCGCAGCCGACCATGTAGCGGCAGCGGATGCTGCGCGTGGCGCCGCTGTCCATGTCGGTGGCGACGGCGCTCACGCCCTCGGCGTCCTGCGTGAAGCGCTCGAAGCGCGTGCGGTTGAGCAGCGTCACGCCCTGCAGCGCGGCCGTGTGCTTCAGCAGAATCGGCTCGAGGTAGATCTGGTTGATGCGGTGCGGCGGCTCCGGCGTGGGCCACCATGCGTCGGGGCCCTCGGTCTCGGTGTAGCGGTCGCGCCGGCACGGAATGGGAATGCGCGTGAGCTCGGTGCCCGTCACCGTGGTGCGAAACACCACGTCGTTCGGGTGGTCGGCCGGCAGCCCGGCATCGCGCAGCTGCTGCGCCACGCCCAGGCGGCGGAACTGCTCCATGGTGCGCGAGGCCACGTGGTTGCACTTCACGTTCGGCGGCTCGGCGAAGCGGCGCGTCTCGCACAGGATCACCGAGACGCCGCGCGAGGCCAGGTCCATCGCCAGCGTGAGGCCCACGGGGCCGGCGCCGACGATCAGCACGTCGGCTTGCATCGAGGTGTCGGCGGTCTTCGTCATATCTCTCTGTGGGCTTGTCGTTCAGTCGAGCTTGATGTGGGCGTCCTGGATCACCTGGGCCCACTTCTTCGTCTCGGCGCGGATGTAGCTGTCGAAGGATTCGACCGAGCCCGGCGCCGGCTCCACGCCGAGCGCGCGCATCGCGGTCTTCACCTGCTCGTCGCCGAGCGCGGCGTTGAGCTCGGCATTGAGCCGCGCCACCACGGGCGCGGGCGTGCCGGCCGGCGCGACCACGCCGAACCAGCCGGTCGAGTCGTAGCCCGGCAGGCCGGCCTCGGCCACCGTCGGCACTTCGGGCAGCATCGGCAGGCGCTGCGGGCTGGTCACGGCGAAGGCGATCAGCTTGCCGGCGCGGATCTGCTGCAGCGACGAGGGCAGGTCGACCACCGCCAGCGGAATCTGTCCGCCCAGCACGTCGAGCGCCGCCGGGCCCGAGCCGCGGTAGGGCACCTCGACCAGCCGCGTGCCCGCCATCTGGTTGAACAGCGCCGCCGACAGGTGCATGGCCGTGCCGTTGCCGCCATGGCCGATCGACAGCGTGGCCGGCTTCGCCTTGGCCAGCGCGATGAGTTCGCGCTGCGTCTTCGCGGCCACCGAGGGATGGCCGACCAGCACGAAGGGAATGGCCGCCAGCATGCCCACGGGCTTGAGGTCTTTCTGCGGATCGAAGGGCATCTGCGGGTACAGGCTCACGTTGGCCGCCAGCGCGCCCGCCGCGCCCACGCCCAGCGTGTAGCCGTCGCCCGGCGCCTTGGCCACCAGCGTCAGCCCCACGTTGCCGCCCGCGCCGGGGCGGTTGTCGACCACCACCTGCTGGCCCAGCTTCTCGTTCAGGCGCGGCACCAGCATGCGCACCACGCCGTCGGCGCTGCCGCCGGGCGGGAAGGTCACGACCATGCGGATCGGCTTGGTGGGGAAGTCGCCCGCGGGGGCTTGGGCCAGGGCATTGCCCGCCACAAGCGCACCGGCCGCGGCCCACAGCAGTCGCCTGCGTCGCTCACGAAATGCGCGCATGCCGCGGGCGATGGGTGCTGTCATTCGGGCCTCTCCTTGAATTCGGTGCTTTGATCGGAGATTGAACGATGGCAGGATTCATTCGTAAATCAAGAAATTCCGAATGATTTTTCAAATTTTCTGATGAATACGAACTTCAGTCCTACGATGCGCCAGCTGCGTGCGTTCCTCGCGGTCTACCAGCTGCGCAAGCTCGGCGCGGCGGCCACGCGGCTGTTCGTCACACAGTCGGCCGTGAGCATGCTGATCCGCCAGCTCGAGGAAGGACTGGGCACGCGCCTGTTCGACCGCACCACGCGCGCGCTCAAGCCCACGGCCGCAGCTGAGCAGATGATTTCCACTGTCGAGCGCGTGCTGCGCGACGTCGATTCGCTCTCGGCCGATTTCCGCGAACTCGCCACGCTGGAACGCGGTCGCGTGACGCTGGCCATCACGCCCACGCTGGCCGGGTTTTTATTGCCCGATGCGCTGCGCGCCTTCGGCGAGCAGCACCCGAAAGTTCGCGTGCTGGTGAACGACTGTGCGCCCGACCAGTTCCTGTCGCGCATCCTCGGCGAGCACGTCGACTTCGGCATCGGCACGCCCGAGCGGCCCGGCCCCGAGGTCGAGGTGCAGCGCCTCCTGCGCGACCACCTCGCCGTGGTGTGCCGCACCGACCATCCCTTGGCCCGGGCGCGCGTGGTGCGCTGGTCGGACCTGGGTCGTCACCCCGTCATCACCGTGCGCCCCGGCTACGGCGTGCGTCCGCTGATCGACGGCACGGCGGCGGAGGCCGGCGTGACGCTCGACGTGGTGAACGAGGTGTCCTTCCTGTCCACCGCGCTGTGGATGACGGCGGCCGGCATGGGCGCGTCGATCATGCCGTCGGCCTTTGCGCGTGCCGAGAAGAACCCGGTGCTGGTGGTGAAGGTGCTCAGCGCGCCGCGCGTGGCGCGCGACATCTCCATCGTCACCAAGCGCGGCCATTCGCTGTCGGCGGCGGCGCGGGCGTTCATCGAGGCGCTGAAGCAGAGCCTGCAGCAGTAGCAGCCGCGAGGGCGGGCCAGTCGTTCTTGCGCGCGATGCTGCGCGGCGTCTTGATCAGACGAAGTGGTCGAACGAGCCGAAGCGCTGCGGCACCGGCGCGCCGCTCGCGTCCACGATGCGCAGCCCCGCGTCGGCCTCGATGCGGCCGATGCGCGTCACGCGCGTGGCGCTCGCCTGCCCCGCCTGCTCCACTGCCGCACGCGCCGAGGCCGGCGCGGTGAACACCAGTTCGTAGTCGTCGCCGCCCGAGAGCGCGCAGGTGCGCAGCGCCTCGGTGGCCAGGCCGGCCGTGTCGACCGCGATGAGTGCGGTGGCCACATCGGCATCGAGCGTGGCGCCCACGCGGCTGGCCGCGAGGATGTGGCCCAGGTCACCGATCAGGCCGTCGCTCACGTCCACCGCCGAGGTGGCGATGCCGCGCAGCGCCTGGCCCAGCGCCACGCGCGGCGTGGGTTGTTCCATGCGTGCGCGGGCCTGTGCGAAGGCCTCGGCGGGCAGGCTCAGCGTGCCACGGAACACCTCGAGCGCCAGCCGCGCATCGCCCAGCGAGCCGCTCACCCACAGGTCGTCGCCCGCGCGCGCGCCCGAGCGCAGCAGCGCGGCGCCGGCCGGCACTTCGCCGAACACGGTGATGCAGATGTTGAGCGGGCCGCGCGTGGTGTCGCCGCCCACCAGCTCGCAGCCGTGGGCGTCGGCCAGCGCGAACAGGCCGCGCGAAAAACCTTCGAGCCAGGGCTCGTCCACGCCCGGCAGCGCCAGCGCCAGCGTGAAGGCCAGCGGCTTCGCGCCGCAGGCGGCCAGGTCGCTGAGGTTCACGGCCAGCGCCTTGTGGCCGAGCCGGGCCGGCTCCACGGTCGAGAGAAAGTGCCGCCCCTCCACCAGCATGTCGGAGGACACGGCGAGCTGCATGCCCGCGGCCGGCGCGAGCAATGCGCAGTCGTCGCCCACGCCCAGCGGCGAGCGCGTGGCGGGACGTTTGAAATAGCGTGTGATCAGGTCGAATTCACCCATGGGTGCGAGAGCATAACGACCTGGCGCGGGGCCGCTTGCCGCGGCGCCCGCGGGAAATGGGGGCTGACACTGGAAGCATTTTGTAATACCGTCATGCAAGCGGATACACCGAAAGTCCAAACAGGAGGAGGCCGCCATGACAGCCATCGTGCAGGGAGGCGTGTCCGCCGAGGCCGACACCGACCGGATCGTTGCCTTGCTGTACGACGGGATCACCTGTCCCGGCGACTGGTATGACGCGCTCGATGCCATGCGCGAGGTGCTCGGCGCCGCCTGCTTCCACACGCTCACGGTGCGCCGCACCGACTGCTCGGTGGTGGGCGCGGGGCTCGCCAACCTGGAGAGCCCGCCCGACAAGGTGCGCGAGTACGAGCAGCACCTGGCGCGCGACGACATCCGCATGCAGATGCCGGTGAACACCCCGCTGGGCACGCCGGTGACCGACCATGCCTACTTCGGCGCGCGCACGCTGTCGCGCAGCCCGATCTACGTCGACTGGCTCGCGCCGCTCGGCCTGCGCCACACGCTGGCGATGGGGCTGCGCACCGACGACGACACGCGTGAAGTGCTCGGCTTCATCCGCCCCCGGGCCGAGGCGCCTTACGGCCCCGAAAGCGAGGCCTTCTGCCGGCGCCTGTCGCCGCACCTGGTGCGCGCCAGCGAACTGCGCGCCCGCATGGCGCAGCTGGGCGAGCACGCGGCCACCGGGCTGTCAGCGCTCGACGCGTTGCCGCAGGGCATCGCCGTGGTCGATGAGGCCTGCCGCATCGACCACCTGAACGCGCGCGCGGCGGCCTGCGCGGGCCGCGGCGGCCTGTTCGACGGCGCGCAGGGGCGGTTGCGGCTCGCGTCGTCCGCGCTGCAATCGGCCTTCGAGCAGCGGGTGCGCGAGGCCTGCGCCCCGGCTGGCGGCGCGCGTGCCGGCGTGCTGCACCTGCCGGTGGCCGGCGGCGTGGTCCGCATCACGGTGCTGCCGCTCAAACCCTCGCACCCGCTGGCCGTGCTGCGCCAGCGCCATCGCGCGCTCGTGGTCTTCGCCAATCCGGCCGAGGCGGCGCCCGTGGAGCCGCGGCAGCTGGAAAGCCTGCTCGGCCTGAGCCCGACCGAGGCGCGGCTCGCGCTGCTCATCGCCAGCGGCAAGACCGTCAAGGACTTCGCCGCCGCGCAGCCCTGCTCCGAACACACGGCGCGCAGCCACCTGCGCAACGTGATGCGCAAGACCGACTGCCACCGGCAGGCCGAGCTGGTGCTGCTGGTGCAGTCGCTGCGGGACTGAGAAAGGTTCTACCGCGAACGGGGGATGGCGCCGCGCGGCGCTTGCGAGAACCATGGCGCCCGATACAACGACAACGAGGAGTTCGCCATGGCTGTCTACTGGGACGAGACCAAGATGCAGATGGGCCCGCACGGCACCGCGACCATCCTCGCGTTCGGCGATTCGTGGTTCTGGTACCCGCTGCCGGGCGGCTGCCTGCTGAACTACCTGGGCGATGTGGTCGGCGCGCGCGGCCATGTGATCCTGGCCAAGGGCATGAACGGCGCCGAAACGCACGACTACGTCGACGGCAAGTACCGCAACGCCGTGCGCGAGTCGCTGCGCCTGTACGGGCCGACGCTGTCGGCGGTGTTCATCAGCGGAGGCGGCAACGACTTCGCGGGCTTCAACGACCTGCGCCCGCTGCTCAAGTCCGATTGCACGGGCGAGACCCAGGCCGCGCAGTGCTTTCGCAACGGCAAGGGCGGCTTCGACCAGTTCCTCGTCGACATGGACGAGCAGTACCGCGCGCTCATCGGCCTCATCTACACCCGCACCAGCGTCGATTGCCACATCGTCATGCACAGCTACGACTACGCGCCGCCCACGGGCAAGGCGCTGTTCGGGCGGGAAGGCTGGCTGCGCCCGGCGCTGGTCGACGCGGGCGTGGCACCGGAGCTGTTCAAGCCCTGCGTCGACCACCTCATCGACGGCTTCCACGGCATGCTGCAGAACATCGCCGCGGGCGACCCGCAGCACCTGCACGTGGTGGACAGCCGCGGCACGCTGGGCCCGACCGACTGGGCCAACGAGCTGCACCCCAATGGCCGCGGCTTCGAGAAGATCGCGGTGCAGCGCTGGAAGCCGTTGCTGCAGCCGCTGAACCTGGCCTGAGCGAGAAGGTCAGACGCCGCGCGCGCGGCGGTTGGACATGACCACGTTGTCCTTCTCGATCGCCGCGCCGCTCTTCAGCGCAGCAATCCACGCATCGGTCGTCGCCACGGCGGCGAAGTTGCTGTGGAACACGACGCTGAAGACGCGGTGGATTTCTTCGGCGCTCACGCGGCCGGCCGCATTCTCGTAAGGCAGCGCGCCGGTGGCGTCCGACAGGAACTCCACGTTCAGCCCGCGGTGCATGGCTTCGAACACGGTGGAGGCGTCGCAGTTCTGCGTCATGTAGCCGGTCACGCTCAGCGTGTCGATCTCGTGGCGCGCGAGCCAGTCGGCGAAGTCGGTGCCGGTGAAGACGCTCGGGAACGCCTTGGTGATGAGGTGGTCGCGCGGGCGCTGGGCGATCTCGGGGTGCAGCTGGCCGTGGAAGTTGTCGGCCTGGAAGACCGGTGCGCCCTTCGGCGCGTGGTGCTGCACCACCACCACCGGCACGCCGGCTGCGCGGGCGGCGTCCATGGCCTGCGCGATCTTCGGCAGCGAGCTCTCGACCGGCGGGTATTCGATGGGCAGGCCGCCGCCTTCGAAGTATTCGTTCTGCACGTCGATGACGACGAGGGCGCGGCGCGGTGCGGACTGGCTCATGGGTATCTCCTTCGGTGGTTGTGTCTGGAATGGCTCGATTCTTCGCGCACCGCGGGTTTTGCGACAGTGGCCCGAAAGCCATTCATCGATAAGATCGGGCCATGCGCTCACCTGCCGTTGAAACCATCGCCGTCGTGGCCTTCGACGGCATCAGCCCCTTCCACCTCTCCGTGCCCTGCATGGTGTTCGGCGAAGACCGCACCGACACCGGCGCGCCGCGTTTTCGCGTGCAGGTCTGCGCGCCCGAGCCCGGGCCGCTCGCCACCAACGCGGGTTTCACGCTCGTGGTGCCGCACGGCCTGGAGGCGATCCGCCGCGCGCAGATCGTGGTGGTGCCGTCATGGCGCGACGACGGCCGGCCCGCGCCGCCCGCGTTGATCCGTGCGCTGCAGGCGGCGCACCGGCGCGGCGCGACCGTGGTCGGGCTGTGCCTGGGCGCCTTCGTGCTGGCCGAGGCCGGCCTGCTCGACGGGCGGCCCGCCACCACGCACTGGCACCTCGCCGCAGCTTTTGCCAAGCAGTACCCGCAGGTCGTGCTGCAGCCCGAGGTGCTGTACGTGGACGACGGCAATGTGCTCACCTCGGCGGGCACGGCCGCGGGCATCGACTGCTGCTTGCACCTGCTGCGCGTGCGCTACGGCGCCGACACCGCCAACCGCGCCGCGCGGCGCATGGTCGTCGCGCCGCACCGGCAGGGCGGTCAGGCGCAGTACATCCAGCAGCCCGTGCCGGCGGCGGCGGAACGCGACCGGCTCACGCCGCTGCTCGAATGGCTGGGGCGGCATCTGCAGGTGCCGCACGAACTCGACGACCTTGCCAAGCGCGCGCTCATGAGCCGGCGCACCTTCACGCGGCGCTTTCGCGAATCGACGGGCACGACGGTCGGCCAGTGGCTGCAGAACCAGCGGCTGGCGCTGGCGCAGCGGCTGCTCGAAACGACCGACCGCTCCGTGGAGCGCGTGGCGGCCGATGCGGGCTTCGGCTCGGCGGTGCTGCTGCGCAAGCACTTCGCCACGGCGTTCAAGGTGTCGCCGACGGTGTACCGCCGGCAGTTCTCGCAGGAGGCCGTGGCCGCCTGAGCCGGCGCCGCCCGCTACTGCACCACGACCGACAGCGTGGTGCCCGGCGGCACCGGCACCACCTCGCGGTAGACCTTGCTGGCCGGCAGGCGCAGCACCGGAAAGAACGCATGGCCCGACAGCGTGGCGGGCACGGCGGCAGGCCAGGTCATCGCATACGCGTAGTCGGGCCCTTCGATGGCGGGCAGCGTGAACCCGCCTTCGCGGCGCAGCGGCATCCCGAAGCCTTGTGGCGAGCCGGCGGAAGGCAGCAGTGCGGCCATCGTGCTCCAACGACGCAGCGCCTCGGCATAACCCGGGCCGCCGGCCTGACGGATCGCGTCGTCCAGCACCGGCAGCGACGCGGTGGAGGCGCCATTGCGCAGCAGCCCCTTGTAGAAGTCGAGGCCGTACTGGCGCAGCAGATAGCCGCCGAAGCTGGGCGCGACGTAGTAGCTGAAGCACGAGGTGCCGGGCGCATTGTTCCAGTCGATCAGTGAGCAGTTGTCCATGCCCTGGTGCAACCAGCCGGGGAAGCCGTTGTCGCGCAGCGTGTGAAAGAGGGGGTCGAGGCTCAGGCCGATGATGTCTTCCATCATCAGCGCGCTCATTTCCTCGAGGAAGACCTCGAAGTCGTAGTACACGCCAGGTTCCAGGCCGGTCATCCGCACGCCCCGCTGGTAGAAGTTGATCATGTGCGTCAGCTCGTGGGCCAGCGTGTTGAGCAGCACCTGCATGCCTTCTCCGCCCTCGGGCAGATACAGGGACTCGGTGTCGACGAAGAACGCGAGCGACTCGTTGCTGTGCTTCAGGTCGTCGTCGTTCGGGTTGCGCGGGAAATTGTTGAGCGACCAGAAGTAGCCGACCGTCCCGAAGGGGCGTCGGTCGTGGTCGAAGTTGACGAACACGATGTCCATCTCCTGGTCGGGCGCGATCAGGGCGTCGCCGTAGGGATGCGCTCCCCACGGCGCGCCCGCGATGCCGGTCACCATCGCGTAGACCGAGGCGTCGCCGCTCGCGAAGCGCTGTGCGAACTGCTTGGCGTGCGCGGCACTGAACTTGCCGTCGCCGTACTCGCTGTCTTCCACCCAGAAGTTGATCGTGCGTCCGTCGGGCGCACCCGCCTTGCGCCGCAGCGTGGCGCTGCGCACGGTGGTGCTGTTGTCGGGCTCGGAGATGAACCAGTCGCGGGTGGCGCCCTGTGCGAACTTGCGCGGCGGCGCGACTGCGCGTTGCGCGCGGCGGGCGGTCGAGGGCGGCGACGACAGGTGCGTTCGGGGGGCGAAGTCGCGGATCATGCGGGGCAGCGTGTTCGTCCGGTCCGGGCGGTTCGCCGCCGCCTGCCGGGTCGCCGGCTTGAGGCGGGCTGCGACCGCGGGTTGCACGGGCTGGAGCAAAGGCAGGTCCGGCATGGCGACCGGTGCGTCGTGGGCATTCGTGTAGATCAGCGAAATTTGGCGGCCATCGACACCCTGGATCGACACCGGCAGGTTCACCACCTCGGTCCCGGTGTTGGCGTAGTGCCAGAGGCCGACGCCGTGGCCGCTGAAGGTGTCGCCGTTGGCGGCGCCGCAGTTCGGGCCCACGCAGTCGGGCGCCAGCGCGGCGCCCGGGGTCGGCGTGAGGCCGGGCGTTTCGGGTACCTCGGGCGTGGGCGTCTCGGGCACCGGCGGTTCAGGGGCGACCGGCGCGGTGGGCGCTGTGTTTCCGGCAGGCACGAACGCCGGCGCCGACCCGCCTCCGCCGCCACCCCCTCCGCATCCGGCGGCGGACAGCAGGATCAACAGCGCAGTGCACAGGCGGCCGTTCAGGTCGCGGCGAAGCTTCGGGTTCATGGTCGGGCAGCAGCAGGGGAAAAGCCGCGATCCTAGGCAGCACCCGCCCGCGGCGCATGGGACCAAAGTCCTAGGCCGACGATTCTTTTTCGGGAGAGGCGCCCGCCGGCGCCGCCGAACTCAGGCCGCGCCGCGAAAACGCAGCGAGGCCTGCCGCACGACTTCCGCCAGCAGCCGCTCCTTGCCCTGCTTCTCGCGCAGCCAGCGTGCGTCGTTGCGGTTGGCCTCGACGCTGGTGCGCAGCTCGCCCAGTGCCTGCGTGGCGTTGAGCGCCTCGCTGTGCCATTCGAGCTGGGTCATGGTCATCAGGATGTGGTCGCGCAGCGGCATGTGCTGGCCGGTGGCCGGGTCAACGTACACGGCGTCCAGGCCGAAGCGGCAGGCCTGGAAGCGGTTGTAGGTGTAGACGAGGTAGTCGTCCTCGCACGGCTCGAAGGGCTGCTCCTGCAGGAACCATGCGGCCAGCGACTGCACGTAGCCCGCGAGCGCGGCGGCGCGCTCGATGGTGAGCGGCGTGTCGAACACGCGGATCTCGATGGTGCCGAACTCGGGCTTGGGACGGATGTCCCAATAAAAGTCTTTCATGCTGCGCACGACACCGGTGCGGGTCATGCGCTCGAAGTAGGCCTCGAATTCCTTCCAGCTCGTGGTGAAGGGCGCGCGGCCCGAGAGCGGGAACGCGAACACCGAGTTCAGCCGTGCCGAGTCGAACTGCGTGTCCTGCCCCTGCACGAACGGCGACGAGGCCGACAGCGCGATGAAGTGCGGGATGTAGCGCGACATGCGGTGCAGCATGAGCAGCGCCGAGTCGGCGTCGGGGCAGCCGATGTGCACGTGCTGGCCGAAGATGGTGAACTGCTTGCTCAGGTAGCCGTACAGCTCCGACAGCTCGCGAAAGCGTGGCTTGTCGTAGATGCGTCGCTCGTGCCACTGCTGGAACGCATGCGTGCCGCCGCCGACCACGGCGATGTTGAGCTTGTCGGCGTTCTTGATCAGCGCCTCGCGGATCGGCGACAGCTGCGTGATCACGTCCTGCGCCGAATGGCAGATGTCGGTCGAAATCTCGATCATGCTCGAGGTCATCTCGGGCACCACGCTGCCGGGCAGCGGCGTCTGGGCCATCAGGCGCAGCATGTCCTCGGCGTACGGCGCGAGGTCGTAGTCGTGCGTGTTCACGAGCTGCAGCTCGAGCTCCACGCCGAGCGACAGCGCCTCCGACTTGTTGAAGGGCTCGAGCTTGACGGCGCGGCTGGCCGGATCGGCGGGCAGCGGCGCGGAGCGCACGTCGTCGCTGTCCGGGTCGATCGGGAGGACGGAGGTGGGGTTGCTGTTGCTGCTGCTCATCGCTGCGTATCTTCCGTGGTGCTGAAGGCCTGTGGCGTCCAGGGGACCGAACTCTCGCCCACGGCGTGGATCGCCACGGTGGCGAGCACGGCGCCCATCACTTCCATCAGCAAAATCGAGGGCAGGGCGACCTGCGTGATCATGGTGCCCAGAAGCGGCGAGGCCGAGGCGAAATTGGAGGCGATCAGCAGGGCGATGGACGACAGCGGCGTCATCGCGCAGCCGACCCAGAAGGCCTGCTTCCAGCTGGCGCCGCTGCCCGGGTTGGCAATGGCCACGCCCGAGATCTTGGTGACCAGGCGCACGCCGATCACGGCCAGCACCACGCTGGCCACGGGCAGGGTCCAGTCGGCCTGCGCCGCCACCATCGACACCAGCACGAACATCAGCATGGTCAGCAGTGACGAGGCGGTGCCGAGCTGACGCTGCCAGGCCCAGGGCTTGGGGTTGAGCGTCTTGAGCAGCACGCCGCCGATGAGCGCCGCCAGCGGTGCCGAGCCGCCGATGTGGGCCGTGAGCGCCGCGCCCGCCGCGATGATCGCCAGCAGCAGGATTGAGGTGTTCTCGCTGTTCGGGCTCATCACGCGCAGCGCCGAGCGCAGCGCCAGCGCCATGATCGCGCCGACCACGAACGACATGCCCAGCACCACGGCCACCGGGTAGAGCTTGAGCATCAGCGACTGCGGCGCGCGCTCGATCAGGCCGGCCTGCGCGTAGCCCAGCGTGAGCGCGTAGAAGGTGTTGAGCGTGGCCAGCGTCATGGCGCGCTCGGTCACCGGGCCGGCGGCGCGGGTGTCCATGATCACGCGGCTGAGCACGGCCGGCGAGGCGACGATCGCCATCAGCGCGATGGGGTTGGCCACCGGGTCGGGCAGGCCCAGAAGAATCAAGACCCAGTACACGCCGAAGTAGGTCAGCGTCGCTTCGAGCAGGCTTTGCACCAGCACCATCGGGTTGTGGCGGAACCAGCGCAGCGGCAGTCGCCCGCCCGCCTCGAACAGCACCACGGCCGCGCCCAGCTCCAGCAGGAACAGGCTGATGCCGCGCAGCGGCCAGATCGCGCCCTCGAAGCCCGCAAAACCCACCACCGCGCCCACCACCGAATAGCCGATGACCTTCGGCATCCCCAGGTAGCGCTGCACCAGGTGGCCGGAGGCCGCGGCGACGGCCACCAGAAGGGCCCAGAGCACGGTGGGCAGGCCGGCCGAGGGGCGCGCCCATTCGGCCCAGAAGCCCTGGAGTTCGGCGAGGAAGGTGGTCAGGTTCATGTAGGCAGGAAGAAGCTCACCGGCCGGCTGCGCCAGCGGGCCCAGATCGCGCTGCGGATGCGGGCGCGGTCACCGAGGCTCACGCTGTGCGCGCGCAGCGCCAGCCGGAAAGCGAAGTAGAAACTCACGCTCACATTGAGCGCGCCGATCACCGGGATCGCCGCAACCGCCCACCACAGGGCCGGCTGGTGCAGTGCCGGCAGGCCGATGGATGCCGCCGCGGCCGCGATCTGGCCGGCCGACAGCGTGACATGGCGCACATCCAGCCCGAGCCCGAAGAAGCCCGCGAACGCAGGCAGCAGTCCGAGCATGAGTCCCAGCGAGATGTTGGAGGCGAAGCCTGAGATGTGTGTGCGCATGAAGGCGGCCCAACGACGGGCCCGGGCGGCACCGAGAAAGGCGCCGATGCGAGGGTTGTAACGCATGGCGGAGTCCAGGCGATGCAGGACAAAGGCGTTTTCTGTCCATCCGGCGATGATGCTGGACGAAAACAGCAGGATGCCGGTGAATGCCGCAAAAAGCGCGGTAGGGCCGAGCAGCGACAGCGAATGCAGCGTCGAGGCCGCATGCGCCGCGTCCAGCAGCGGCCGGCCCAGCGCGGCCTGCCAGCCCAGCACCAGCAGTCCCACCGCCGGCACCACCAGCAGCACGTTGCCCAGCACGGCCGCCACCTGCGAACGCACGAGGTTGGCCACCTCGTCGACGAACTGGTCCACGGCCTCGTCCGACTTGATGTCGCGCAGCCGCGCCGCCATGGCGGGCGCGGTCATGGCCGGCTGCTTGGTGGCCAGCGTGAGGTGCAGCAGCTGGATCGCCACGAAACTGGCCGCGTACATGAGGCCCGCGGCCAGCCCGCTCCAGAAGGCCGACAGGGCCAGCGCGTAGATGCCGAACTTGGCCAGCACCGTCAGCGCCGTGAAGGCGCCGCCACCGGCGGCCTTCTTCACCATCTGCAGGTAGCTGCGGCGGTCGCGGGTGATGTAGTGCTCGCCCGTCTCGGCGCTGCGCTCGGTCACCTTGGCCGCGAGCATCGACGAGTTGGAGGCGATCAGCGCGCGGATGCTGTTGCGTTCGCCGCCCGCCAGCACCAGCTTGCCGACCAGCCGCGCCATGCTCGGCCCCGGCACGGGCGACATCAGGCAGTCGAGCAGCTCGCGGATGCGCAGCACGCGCTCGCGCAGCTGGCGCAGCCGGAACACCAGGCCGACCGAGATGCCGTTGTCTTCCAGGTGCGTGTAGACCGACGAGGCGCTGGAACGGCAGGCGTCGAGCCGGTCGCGGAAGGCCACGAAGGCGGCCTGCAGGGACTCCTCGTCGCGCGGCAGGGCGAACATCTGCTCGCGCAGCGCGTCCAGGTCGGCCATGAGGGCGTGGAAAGGGCGCGCCTCGCCCGCTTCGGGGCTGATGCGCAGCCGCAGCTCGGGCGAAAAGCCCGTCGCCACCACCTGGCTGCAGCAGTAGGTGACGGCGTCCATCACCGTGTGGCGCCAGCGCGCCGAGCCGTCGGGCATGGGCGCGGCGTCGGCCAGCAGCGCGCCGATGCGCGCGAGCTGGGTGTCGTCGAGCAGCGCGATCCAGCCGGCGTCGAACACGCCCGGCAGCACCAGCCGGAACAGGTCCGAGGCGTCAGTGGTCTCGGGCGTGCCGGGCAGGATCTTGCGGCGCATGCGCTCGCCGAATTCGCTCAGGAAGGCGGTGCGCGGCGCAAAGCCGTAGTCGGCCAGCAGCGCCGTGAGGTCGACCGACTGCGTGAAGGCGCGCCACCAGGCGCGCAGCCGCTCGCACAGCTCGGGGCGCGCCTCGACGGCGTCGAGCAGCAGTTGCACGCGGCCGATGGCGGCCTGCGGCGAGGCGCGGTCGCCGCGCAGCCAGTCGAAGAGGTTGATGAGCCAGATGTGGCGCTGCGCCACATCGGCCGTGGGGTCGAGGCCGGCAAGCAGCCCCTGCAAGTCGCGAGATGCAGCAGCCATGATGAATTCGTAACGGATCAGTGCGGGGAACACTGCGGAACCGGCTCAGCCGGGCCGCTGGTGTTGCCCCCGGCGAGGGGGACGGAGAAGCGACACGACGTGCGCGAAGCCTGGGGAGTACCTAGTGAAGCACGCGCGAGACGGGGGCGCCGCCGAAGTCGGCTTCGAGCACGAACATGGGAACCGGCACGTCGAAGCGCTCGCCTTCTTCGGTCACCACGAAGAAGCTGCCGTGCATCGTGCCGCTGGGCGCCTGCAGGCGGCAGCCGCTGGTGTAGCGGAACGACTCGCCGGGCGCCAGCAGCGGCTGCTGGCCGATCACGCCGAGGCCCTTGACCTCCTGCGGATGGCCCGAGGCGTCGTTGATGAGCCAGTGGCGCGCGATCAATTGCGCGCCCACCGTGCCCACATTGGTGACGGTGATCGTGTAGGAGAAGGTGTAGACGTTGTCCTTGGGCGAGGACTGGTCGGCCAGGTAACGCGGTTCGACCTGTACGCTGAAGGGGCTGTGTGACATGGGGCGCATGGTAACGGAGGCCTTTCCTCGGACTTCCGTCGGCTGCGAGAATCCGGGGTTATGAGCAGCACCCCGTTCCGCATTGCGCCCTCCATTCTTTCCGCCGACTTCGCGCACCTCGGCCAGGAACTGACCGACGTGATCGCGGCCGGCGCCGACTGGATCCACTTCGACGTGATGGACAACCATTACGTGCCGAACCTGACCTTCGGCCCCATGATCTGCCAGGCCCTCAAGCCCTACGCCAAGACCGCCGACGGCACGCCCGTGCCCATCGACGTGCACCTGATGATCCAGCCGGTCGACGCGCTGGCCGCATCTTTTGCGCAAGCGGGCGCTGACTACATCAGCTTCCACCCCGACGCCTCGACCCATGTGCACCGCAGCATCCAGGCCATCAAGGCCGCCGGCTGCAAGCCCGGCCTGGTGTTCAACCCGGGCGCCGGCCTCGAGGCGCTGGACTGGGCCATCGACGACATCGACCTCATCCTCATCATGAGCGTCAACCCCGGCTTCGGCGGCCAGAGCTTCATCGACTCGGCGCTGCGCAAGATCGAGCAGGCGCGCAAGCGCATCGAGCAGAGCGGGCGCGACATCCGCCTCGAGGTGGACGGCGGCATCAAGGCCGACAACATCGCCCGCGTGGCCTCGGCCGGCGCCGACACCTTCGTGGCGGGCAGCGCGATCTTCAACGCCAAGGACTACGGCGCGGTGATCGGCGACATGCGCCAGCAGCTGGCCACCGTCAAGGCCTGACCTTGCCGTCGGCGGTGCGCTCGGGCGTGAGCCCGCGGTCGGTGTCGACCACGCCGCGTTCCACGTCCTCGTAGCCGCGCCGGCCCTTCTCGGGCGGCTGGCCGTCCTGCATCACCTGGCTGTCCGACGACTGGTCGCGCTCGTGCGGCAGGCGCGGCGCCGATTCGCCGTCCTTTTCGACGCGGGTGGTGTCCTTCTTGTCCTTGCGCGGTTGCTGGGCCATCGTGTGCTCCTTCAAAGTCCGGGTCTGGCGCCAGCTTGCGCGGCGCCTCGCCACGGGGCGGTAGGACAGGCCAGGGCGCGGCTGTAGGTTCGCGCTGCGCGCCCGCCAAGCCACAGGGTCTTGCCTTTTGCGTGGCCACAGTCGCCTCCGCATAATCGCCCGCATGTCCACCCCGCTTTTCGACGACGCCGCGACCGCCACCGACAGCCTGCGCCTGCATGCCTTCGCGTCGCTGAACCCCGGCCCGCGCCTGCTCGTGATCGGCGGGGTGCACGGCGACGAGACCTGCGGCACCGAGGGCATCGCGCGCGTGCTGGCCGAGTTCGATGCCGGCGACTTGCGCCTGCTGCGCGGCGAACTCACGCTCGTGCCCGTGGCCAACCCGCTCGCGCGGCGCCGCCTGCAGCGCGAGGGCCAGCGCAACCTCAACCGCCTGTTCCGGCCGAGCGAGACACCGGCCGACTACGAGGCCCGCATCACCAACCGGCTGGCGCCCGTCATCGCGCGCCACGACGTGCTGCTCGACCTGCATTCCTTCCAGAGCGAGGGCGAGGCCTTCGCCATGATCGGTCCGCGCGACAACAGCGGCAGTCTCGAACCCTTTGCGCGCGCGCAGGAAGAAGGCCGGCTCGCGCTGCACATCGGCACGCCCATCGTCGTCGAGGGCTGGCTCGACATCTACGCCGCCGGCCTTGCGCAGCGCGGCGCGGCGGTCGACGAGGCCGCCATCGACTTCGGCCGCGGCACCAACGAATACATCCGCAGCTGCGGTGGCTACGGCGTCACCCTCGAATGCGGCCAGCACCAGGACCCGCAGGCGCCCGAGGTGGCGTGGGCGGCCATCCGGCGCACGCTCGCGCTGCTGGGCATGGCGGCGCTGCCGCCGGGCCTGTCGGCCGCGCCCCCCCAGCCGCCCCAGCTGCTGCGCCTGGCGAGCGTGACCGACCGCCTGCACGAAGACGACAGCTTCGTGCGCGACTGGGCCACCTTCGACCCCGTGCAGCGCGGCGAACCCGTGGGCATGCGGCACGACGGCACGCTGGTCAGCGCGCCCGATGACGGCTTCATCGTGTTTCCCAACGCCATGGCGCTGCCGGGCGCCGAGTGGTTCTACTTCGCGCGGCCCAGCGAGCGCGTGCTCGACCCGACCGTCTGAGGTTCGCGCCTGTCGGCGCCCTCCTACCGGTGACGCACGCCTTCTCCCACAGGCGGGGAGGGGCGGCCACTACGGCTTGCGAGAGAGGCCCCGCCTAAGCTTTCCCTTTGCGGATTTGCCGGCATGCGGCCCCGCTTTTCTCGGAGGGAAACAACACCATGGAAATCTCAGCACTGTTCGACTCGCTCATGGGCACCTGGGGCGACGACATCCTGATCTGGGCGGTGGCCGCCGTCGCCGGCTGCATCGGCCTGATCGCCGTGGTGAACGTGCTCGACATCTTCATCAGCGGCAGTGGCAGCAGCAACGAGGCCGGCTGAGTCCGCCCCGCCTCGATGCCCCGAACCCCCATGTCCCCCCAGAACAAGGCCGCCGCAGGCCGCCGTGCCAGCACCGCCAAGACCGGTGACGGCGCCAACGCCAAGCAGCTGCAGCTCGAGGGTTTCACCACCGAGCACCCCACGCACCTGACGACCAACCAGGGCCTGCAGGTTCCCGACAACCACAACTCGCTCAAGGCGGGCGTGCGCGGGCCGACGCTGCTCGAAGACTTCATCCTGCGCGAGAAGATCACGCACTTCGACCACGAGCGCATTCCCGAGCGCGCCGTGCATGCGCGCGGCTCGGCGGCGCATGGCTACTTCCAAGTCTACCAGTCGATGTCGCAGTACACCTGCGCCGACTTCCTGCAGGACCCCGATGCCAAGACGCCCGTGTTCGTGCGCTTTTCGACCGTGGCCGGCTCGCGCGGCTCGGCCGACACCGTGCGCGACGTGCGCGGCTTCGCCGTCAAGTTCTACACGCGCGAGGGTAACTACGACCTCGTGGGCAACAACATCCCCGTGTTCTTCATCCAGGACGCGATGAAGTTCCCCGACCTCATCCACGCCGTGAAGCCCGAGCCGCACCACGAGATGCCGCAGGCCGCGAGCGCGCACGACACCTTCTGGGACTTCGCCTCGCTCATGCCAGAGAGTACCCACATGCTCATGTGGGCCATGAGCGACCGCGCCATTCCGCGCAGCCTGCGCATGATGGAAGGCTTCGGCGTTCATACCTTCCGCTTCGTCAACGCGCGCGGCGAGAGCCACTTCGTGAAGTTCCACTGGAAGCCCAAGCTCGGCGTGCATGGCCTCGTGTGGGACGAGGCACAGAAGATCGCCGGCAAGGACCCCGACTTCCACCGCCGCGACCTCTGGGAGGCTATCGAGCAGGGCCACTTCCCCGAGTGGGAACTCGGCGTGCAGCTCATCGCGCCCGACAAGGCCGAGTCGCTGGGCTTCGACCTGCTCGACCCCACCAAGCTGATCCCCGAAGAGATGGTGCCCGTGCAGCGCATCGGCAAGCTGGTGCTCAACCGCAACCCCGACAACTTCTTTGCCGAGACCGAGCAGGTGGCCTTTCACCCGGGCCACGTCGTGCCCGGCATCGACTTCAGCAACGACCCGCTGCTGCAGGGGCGCCTGTTCAGCTACACCGACACGCAGATCTCGCGGCTGGGCGGCGCCAACTTTCACGAGCTGCCGATCAACAAGGCCGTGTGCCCGTTCCACAACATGCAGCGCGACGGCATGCACCGCCAGACCATCGCGCGCGGCCAGGTCGCCTACGAGCCCAACACGCTGGGCAGCGGCACCGAGTTCCGTGTCGACGGCGGCAGCCACGGCTTCCAGTCCTTCCCCGACGAGATCGAGTCGCCCAAGGTGCGGCGCCGCAGCCCGTCGTTCGACGACCACTTCACGCAGGCGCGCCTGTTCTTCAACAGCCAGAGCACGGCCGAGAAAGAACACATCGTCGCGGCCTTCCGCTTCGAACTCTCGAAGCTCGAAGTGCCCGCCATCCGCCAGCGCATGGTCGACAACCTCGCGCACGTCGATGAAAAACTCGCACGCCGCGTGGCCGAGCCGCTGGGCATCGGCGAGCCGGACGCGAAAGCGGCCGCAGGGTACGCGGGCTTTCGCGAATACCGCATCGAAATGCCCATCGACGAATCGCCTGCACTGCGCATGAGCGACGGCAGCGCCGACGGCGTGGTGCGCACGCGCAAGGTCGCGATTCTCGTGGCCGACGGCGTCGACTCGGCCTCGCTGAAGCCGATCCGCGACGCGCTCGAGCAGGTGGGCGTGCTGTGCAAGGTGGTGGGCCCGAAGCTCGGCACCGTGGCCAGCGCATCGAAGCGCCAGATCGACATCGACATGACCTTCACCAACACCGCCTCGGTGCTGTTCGACGCCGTGCTCGTGCCCGCCGGTGCCGAGGGCGCCGCCGCGCTCGCGGCGCAGGGCGATGCCGTGCACTTCGTGCTCGAGGCCTACAAGCATTGCAAGGCGATCTGCGCGGTGGGCGAGGGCGTGCAGTTGCTGGCGACGCTGGGCGTCACGGTCGAGGGCGAGGCACCGGCCGGCGTGGTGGTGGCCGAAACGCCCGTCACGAACCTGGGCGACGCCACGGCGGCGACGCAGATCGCGCACGACTTCATTGCAGCGATTGCGAAGCATCGGCATTGGGACCGGCTCAACATCGACAGCGTGCCGGCGTGATTGCAGGCCCGGACTCGCCAGCCTGTTCTCGTATCAGTCGTTCTGCAAATACCAGACGACTGAACCCGTCGGAGTGGAAGCGGGCCCTGGCATAGGCTGACTGCGTTCGACGTGCTCTTGGCGATTGTTCAGGCGAGGAGCCCGCCAGTTGCCAGTCTGTGGGCAGAGGTCACCGGAAAGGACGCCGTGTCCAGAAGGCGAAATCTCGGCAGCGACGTCAATGTAGTGCGCTTCTTCTGCTGGTACCGTTCCGTCGACGTAACGGCGGTCTTCCCATAGCAATCGCCAGCGCACCGGCACGAGGTCGTCGGAGCCCTCGGGCTGGTATTGATGGGCTGTTTGGCCTTTGAGGAGGTAGTTGGGGCAACCGACGCCGCCGGTGAAAAACCAAGGCTCGTAGATACCGTCGAGAACGATGGCCTCGCCGCTGATAACTTGTCCTTCGCTGGATTCATTTTTCTCCGGACAAGAGGACAAACCTGCGGGGTAGACACGGAAGGGTGGCCAGTGGGGCCATAGCGGAGACGGACGTTCTTGAAAAAGAGACTCGTAAGTCCAGTGGGAAAAAAAGCGATCACCGCCATCTGCGCGTTTGCCAAGACTGAGAGGACAGTAGAACGCAAAGCCGACGGTGCATTTGAGTGCCTCCAAGCTGTCGCGCGTCAGCAGAATCGATTTGACGAAACCGCGGTAGGCATCGCCTTGCGTTTGTCCCCATCCCACGTGATGGAGGCCCAGCTTCTGAAAAAAAGGATCTCCAACGATGCCCCAATGATCACTTGCCATCCCCCATAGATAGTCGGAAAAGCCACCTCCCTTGATGAGTTTGCTATACGCGGGTTTCTTGTTGACTTCTCTTTGGAGGGAGTCGAGTCCTTGCTCGAATTCAATCAGTCTTTGCAAGAAGCAATCCCGGTAGGTGTCCTCCAGCCACTTCTGGTTGGGACTCGGGATATTGAGCTGTCGCTCGTAGGCGTTTAAGAAACTTCTATACAAATCAACGGCGTAGTTGAGAAATGTCAGGCTGGTATATTTTTCCAAGAGATGAAAAACTCTGGCGCGTGAGATTTCTTCCCGTTCGGGCGTCATGGTCATTGGCTTGAGTATGGTCATTGCGCCTTCTCTGTCGCTTGCTTGTCGATCACAGCGCCGCCGCGCAGGACATAGCCTTCTTTTCTGATCTTGGCTGAGAGCTCGCGAGCTGAGAGCATCAAGGTTCCTGCTTCTTTTTGGCCGGGGAGTCGCGCGTCCGGCCAGTGAGTTCGCAATGCAGAGACCTCTCTTCTAATCCACTCAAGAACGGGTGCGTTGTAGGGGTGGCTGAAGTCCACAAGAAACTGCGTTTCACCACCGATCAATAGACGCATGGTGGCCTCCGTGGCGCCTCCCTCGTTGTCCAATTGTTCGGCGATTCGCCCTTGCCACAGGCGCATACCTTCCCAGTCTGCAGGTACCGAGATTCCGATGTGACGCATCGCCTCTGCAGTAGGAACTTTCATTTCGACGTAGCTCCCGTTCTTGTTCCACTTGTGTTTACCGCGAATTCAGTGCGCCACACCGTGCCATTGGGAGGGAGATGCGTGGTCCAAAAGCGTCCCGGAATGGCCCACGGATTTCCTAGTTCGGCGGTGTCCACGATGCGGACCATGGCAGCACCAGGCTTGCGAGTGACTGCCTCGATGGGCGCCTTGACACTGAACGTCGCGATGCTGCTTTGGAGCTGCGGATCCGTTGCCAGATTTGTCCAGCCAGGTTTTGCGATGAAGTGACTTGGCGCCGCCGCCTTGTGGTCCAGGCTAGTTCCCATATCCCGAGCCAGTTCTGTCAACCGCGCTTCCTCGGTCATCAACCGGCCGCTGCTAGCGCTGACCGTGATGTCGGTCCATGTTCCCTCGATCAGGTGCTGGCGCAACCGATTGAGCAAATCGTTCAGCTCCTTGGTGGCTTGCAAGAACTTGTGCACGCCCAGCGGTCGGAGGATTTCGAGCTTGGAGGGAAGTGCATTCAAGTGCGCAAGCAGCGGTGCAGGGAGCACGGCGCTCATGTGTTTGACGATGAACTGGACGGCATTGCCGATGCGCGTGAGCAACTCGTGGAAGGCTTGGTTCACTACGCCCAGGTACTTGGAGAAGTCGAGCGCCTTGAGCCACGCCATCGGATCGCCGTAACCCATCTTTCGCACGAAAGCCAGAATTCCCCGTGCAAGCTTGGCCAGATCTTCCGATCGGTCGACGGCCCGAATGAGCAGCTTTCCCACGCCCTTGAGAAGACCGCCAAGAACAGGCACCACCGCCAGAAGGCACAGCAGCAGTGAAACCCACTCCCACTTGTTGTCGCGTGCCTTGGGGTCATGGCACAGGCGCGGCGTGATTGCAATGGAATCGCGTGCTGCAGTGATTTCCCCTGCGACGGGGAACATGCTGATGACGGCGTCGGCCACGATCTGCCCTATCGTTCGCTTCTGGGTGAACTCTCCGCCCAGCATTTCGGCATTCCACTTCATGGCGTGCCAGTTGAGATCGGCAGTCGCCCTGAGGGAAGATTTGGCGTGCTGCCAAACAAGATCGCCGACCTCCAGTGCCGCTTGCTTGGCTTCTGCAGCAGTCATTGGTTGTCTCCGCGTACTTTGGTCATGGACGCCTGCATGTCGGCATCGGTCCAACCTTCCTTGTAGGCCGGGTTGTTTTCGCGCGCCTTGAATTCATAGGGGCGAGTGTCTTCGCCTAAATGAATTCGGCCTTTGCCGATTGGTGCCTGCATGAGGTCGGCCTTGCCTTGGTCGTCGAAGGTGCCTTCGAAGGCCTTGCCGTTCGCGTATTCGATCTTGAAATTGGCCCCTTGCACCGGCTCTTCGTCGTGATAGGCGAAGAGGAGTTCGCGCTCCTTGGTGTCCTGCGATTGCCACAGCGGTTGATCGAATGTGGGAATCTCAACGGGCCGGCTCATGGGGCCGACCTGCGCATGCAGCGCCGCATGCTCCTGCCAGGTACCGGCCGTGCCGTGCTTGATGCCGCTCTCGCTCCACTCCGAGTAGCTGCCCCCGCCGATGATCACGACCTTCTTCTTGGCGGTGATGTGCAGCTCACCCTCCACGCTCTTGATGACGACATCCTTGTGGACAACAAGAATCAGCTCGTCGCGATGCGCCTGGATCTCGATCGGGTCTTCGCTCGCGATGAGCTTGATGCCCTTCTTGTGCGTGAACGCGCGGATGCCCTCGGCTGCACTGGCCAGCCAGCGCTTGGCTGTGCTGATGGAGGTGTGCCCCTGGCTTGTGAAGGCCGCGTGCTCTCCGGTGTGCAGGTGGATGCTGCCGGGCGTGCTGGCCTCGATGCCCGCGGGGCTGGCGAGCACGAGGTGTGGTTCGTTCAGTTCAGGGAAGCGACCATCCTCGTCCTGTCCCTCCTTGCCCTGGATGGCATCGTTCTGCGCTTTCAAGGCCTTCTGCACGATGTCTTGATCGGTGCCTTGCTCTTGCGCCTTGTGCACCTGCGAGGCTTCGGCCAGCGCGTCGTGCTGGTCCTGAGCCGCCTTCAACCGCTGGGTTGTCTCCCCCATGTCCTTGGCGTGGTTCGCAGCGTTGCCCCTTGCTTCGGTGGTGATGAGCATGCCGTCCTGCGCCCTGAGCACGCCATGGGCGTCCGTGCGCAGCTCGAAGCCCTCACCTCTTGGATCTTTTCTGCCCGC
>NZ_JBWKPT010000005.1:288670-430614 GCF_059418385.1 Variovorax sp. GW821-FHT09A10 | reverse complement strand
GGGTAGGGTTTTACGTGGGTCAGTCTTAGACGGAAATTACTGCGTTAGCTGGGTCAATTTTCGGCGGCAATCAACAGCACGTTTGCAGCGTGGTGGCCGGGTACACCGCAGCCAGCGCCTCGGGCATGCCCTTCAAGTCGTCGGTGACGGCAATGAGGATGTCATTGACCCCGCAGGTCTTCAGGTCGTTGAACACCTTCATCCAGAACTTGGCACCCTCGCGGTGCCCTCGATCCACAGTCCCAGGATGTCGCGCGTGCCGTCGGGCAGCACGCCCAGGGCCAGGTAGATGGTACGTGGAGGGAAGAAATCAGCGTGGAATGCGAGAGCACCAGCATCGCACCTCAAAACTCCCTTACATCGGCCGTTACATCGAGAGAAAGTAGCGACAGAAAGAGAAAGAGCTTGCTACCCTTTTAGTAGCAAGCTCTTCTGTGACCACAAGGTCTTGTAGCTGGTAGGCCGTGATGGGCTTGAACCATCGACCAACGGATTATGAGTCCGCTGCTCTAACCAACTGAGCTAACGGCCCACGCGGGCCCGATTCTATGCGCCGCGCGCGGCCGCTTACTTGCGGTGGCTCAGCGCGTTGCTCACCAGCCGCGACGTGATGTCGACGATCTGGATCATGCGGTCGTACGGCATGCGGGTCGGGCCGATCACGCCCAGCGTGCCGACCACCTGGCCGTCGACCTCGTAGTTGGCGCTGACGATGGACAGCTCCTCGAAGGGCACGACCTGGCTTTCGCCGCCGATGAAGATGCGCACGCCCTCGGCCTTGCTCGACACATCGAGCAGCCGCATCAGCTGCGCCTTCTCCTCGAAGAGATCGAAGGCGCGCCGCAGCTGCCCCATGTCGCTGGAGAAATCGGTCACCGACAGCAGGTTGCGCTCGCCCGAGATCACGACGTCGTCGGCCTTGGCATCGGTGAGCACTTCGGAGCTGACCTGCACCGCGGCCTGCATCAGCGCGGCGATTTCACCGCGCAGCTTCTCGACCTCGGATTGCAGGCGGTCGCGCACCTGCTCGATCGTCAGGCCCGCGAAGTGCGCATTGATGTAGTTCGAGGCCTCGACCAGTTGCGACTGCGAGTAGTCGGATTCCGGGAAGATCACGCGGTTCTGCACGTCGCCATCGGGCGACACGATGATCACCAGCAGCCGCCGCTCCGACAGCCGCAAAAATTCGATCTGCTTGAACACCGAGGCGCGGCGCGGCGCCATCACGACGCCCACGAACTGCGACAGGTTCGACAGCAGGTGGGCGGCGTTGGCGATCACCTTCTGCGGCTGGTCGGCGGCCAGGCTCGGCGCGCTCATCTGCTCGCGCTGCGCGGTCAGCATGGTGTCGACGAACAACCGGTAGCCGCGCGTGGTCGGCACGCGCCCGGCCGAGGTGTGGGGGCTGGCAATGAGCCCCAGCGCCTCGAGGTCGGACATGACGTTGCGGATGGTCGCGGGCGAGAGATCCAGCCCCGCCGAACGCGAGAGCGTGCGTGATCCGACGGGTTGCCCATCGGCGATGTAACGCTCGACCAGCGTCTTCAACAGCAACTTGGCACGGTCGTCCAGCATTGCAAGATTTTAGTGTTGTAATTTGTGAGCTATGACCTCACGCTTTCGTCACGTCGCCCTGATCGGCAAATACCAGGCTTCCGGCGCCCGGGCGCAGGCCGATGCCCGCGACGGCGTGATGGAGGGCATTGGCGCCTTCCTCGAATCGCAGGGATGCACGGTGTTCGTGGAGCGCTCGTCCTGCGAGGACACCGACGCGCCACCGCACCCGCGCTACCAGGCACTGTCGGTCGAAGAAATCGGCCAGCGCTGCGACCTCGGTCTCGTGGTCGGCGGTGACGGCACCATGCTCGGCATCGGCCGGCAGCTCGCGTGCTACGGCATCCCGCTCATCGGCATCAACCGCGGCCGGCTGGGCTTCATCACCGACATCCCGCTGGACAACTACCAGGCCACGCTGATCCCAATGCTGGCCGGCGAATACGAGGAAGACCACCGCAGCCTGATGCACGCGCAGGTGCTCCGCGACGAGGCCGTGGTGTTCGACGCGCTCGCGATGAACGACGTGGTGGTCAACCGCGGCGCCACCTCGGGCATGGTCGAGATGCGCGTGTCGGTGGGCCGCCATTTCGTGGCCAACCAGCGCGCCGACGGGCTGATCATCGCGTCGCCCACGGGCTCGACGGCCTACGCGCTGTCGGCCGGAGGGCCGCTGCTGCATCCGGCGGTGCCGGGCTGGGTGATGGTGCCGATCGCGCCGCACACGCTGTCCAACCGCCCCGTGCTGCTGCCCGATGCCGACGAGATCGTGATCGAGCTGGTGAGCGGGCGTGACGCCAGCGCCAATTTCGACATGCAGTCGCTCGCCTCGCTCGCCATCGGCGACCGCGTGGTGGTGCGCCGCTCCGACTTCCGGGTGCGCTTCCTGCACCCGCGCGGCTGGAGCTACTTCGACACGCTGCGGAAAAAACTCCATTGGAACGAAGGGGGCTCCTGAATGAAGGACCACGCCCCCAGCTTGAGGACGAACTGAGATGGCTTTGCGACGCATCGCACTGCGCGACTTCGTGATCGTGCGGTCCCTTGAACTCGACCTGTCCGCCGGCTTCACGGTGCTGACCGGGGAAACCGGCGCCGGCAAGTCCATCCTGATCGACGCGCTGCAGCTGGCGCTGGGCAACCGCGCCGACGCCGGTGCCGTGCGCGAAGGCGCCGAGCGGCTCGACGTGAGCGCCGAGTTCGACGCCGACCCGGCCCTGGCCGGCTGGCTCGACGAAGGCGGCTTCGAGGCGGGCGATGGCCTGCTGTTGCGCCGCACGGTCGACCTGCAGGGACGCAGCCGCGGCTGGATCAACGGCAGCCCCGCCACCGCCACGCAGCTGCGCGAACTCGGCGATCGCCTGCTCGACATCCACGGCCAGCACGCCTGGCAGAGCCTGACCCGCCCCGAGGCCGTGCGCGGCCTGCTCGACGCCTACGCGGGCGCGCGCACCGACGCGCTCGACGCCGCCTGGCAGAGCTGGCGCCAGGCGCTCTCGGCGGTCGAGCACGCACGCTCGGCGCAAGACTCGCTGCAGCGCGAGCGCGAGCGGCTGCAATGGCAGATCTCCGAAGTCGCCAAGCTGGCGCCGGGTGCCGACGAGTGGGACGAACTCTCGGCCCACCATTCGCGCATCTCGAACGCGCAGGCGCTCATCGACGCCGCCCAGGGCGCGAGCCAGGCGCTCGAAGACGACGACAACGGCGCCCTCGCCGCCCTCTCGCGCGCCGCGACGCTGCTGCAGAACTGCGAACACATCGAGCCCGAATTCCGCACGCTGGGCGAGGTGCTGGCCTCCTGCGTGGCGCAGGCCTCGGACGCGGCTCACTCGCTGCACGGTTACCTGCGCGACACCGACACCGATCCCAAGACCCTCGCCGAACTCGACGAGCGCATGGGCCTGTGGATGTCGCTCGCGCGCCGCTACAAGCGCACGCCGGCCGAGCTGCCCGTGCTGCTGGCCGGCTGGCAGGCAGAGCTGCAGGCGCTCGATGCGCAAAGCGACCTCGAAGGCCTCGAACGCGCCGAGCAGAACACCCAGCAGGCCTACATGAAGGAAGCCAAGGCCCTCGGCAAGATCCGCAAGCAGGCCGCGCCGCGCCTGGCCCAGGCCGTCACGCAGGCGATGCAAGGCCTGGGCATGCAGGGCGGGCGCTTCGACGTCGAACTGCAGCCGCTGGCACAGCCCGGCCGCGCCGGCCTCGAAGAAATCTCGTTCCTGGTGGCCGGCCACGCCGGCAGCACGCCGCGCGCCATCGGCAAGGTGGCCTCGGGTGGTGAGCTCTCGCGCATCGCATTGGCCATCGCCGTGACGACCAGCGAACTGGGCGCCGCGCAGACGCTGATCTTCGACGAGGTCGATGCAGGCGTGGGCGGCGCCGTCGCCGAGACCGTGGGCCGCCTCATGAAGCAGCTCGGCCGCGACCGCCAGGTGCTCGCCGTGACCCACCTTCCGCAGGTGGCGGCCTGCGCCGACCACCACCTCGTGGTCGCCAAGCGCCAGACGACGGCGGCCGGCACGGACGGCCCGCGCACCGAAAGCGGCGTGTCGCGCCTGGCAGCCGACGACCGCGCCCGCGAAATCGCCCGCATGCTGGGCGGTGAAAAGGTGTCGGCCACCTCGCTGGCCCATGCGCGCGAAATGCTGGGCCACAAGACGCCGGCGACCGCCCCATGAACATGAATCTCGACCTCGTCCTCATCACCGGCATGTCGGGCTCCGGCAAGTCGGTGGCGCTGCACGCGCTGGAAGACGCCGGCTACTACTGCGTCGACAACCTGCCACCCGAACTGCTCACGGCCTTCATCGCCCTGCAGCACGAACAGCAAGCCACACGCGTGGCGATCGCGATGGACGTGCGCAGCGGCGTGTCGCTGCCGATCGTGCCGCAGCAGCTCGAGGCGTTGCGCGCCGACGGCGTCTCGCTGCGCTCGCTGTTCCTCGACGCGACCACCGACGCGCTGCTGCGCCGCTATTCGGAAACGCGCCGGCGCCACCCGCTCTCGCGCCAGGAAAGCCGCACCGACGTGCCCGAGCAGCATCGCGTGCTGGTGCAGGCCATCGAGCTCGAACGCGAGCTGCTGGCCGACCTGCGCGACGGCGCCGACGTGATCGACACCAGCCTCATCCGCCCCGCGCAGCTGCAGAGCTACATCAAGGGGCTGATCTCGGCGCCGCAGAACGCGCTGACGCTGGTGTTCGAATCGTTCGCCTTCAAGCGCGGCGTGCCGCTCGATGCCGACTACGTGTTCGACGTGCGCATGCTGCCCAACCCGCACTACGTGCCGGCGCTGCGCGCGCTCACGGGCCGCGACGAGCCGGTGATCGAATGGCTGCGCGAGCATGACGACGTGGCGCGCATGTTCGACGACATCGAGCAGTTCCTGACGCACTGGCTCGACGCGCTGGCGCGCGACCACCGCAGCTACGTGACGGTGGCCATCGGCTGCACGGGCGGGCAGCACCGGTCGGTGTTCCTGGTCGAGCAGCTGGCACGCGCCTTCGGTGCCCGCTGGGGCGCGCTCAAGCGCCACCGCGAACTCGACGCCTGAGGGCGAAGGCCGCTCAGGCCTCAGCGGCTTCCAGCAGCTTGCGCATCGGGGCGGGCAGCCCCAGCCGGCTCCACTCCTGCGCCTCGACCCAGCGCGCGCCCTCGCCTTGCGGCTGGACGCCCTGGAGCTGTACCGGATGCAAATGCAGGTCCTTGTGGGTCAGCACGTGCACGAAGGGCGGCAGGTCTTGCGTGTCGTGCGCAGCACCCTGCGGCAAGGCCGCGAGCAGCGCCTCATGGCTGTCGAACACGGGCAGGCAATGCAGCCCCGCCCAGATGCCCTTGGCCGGCCGCTTCTCCAGCCACACGCGCCCTTGCGCGTCACGCGCCAGCAGCACCCACAGCGACTGGGCGCTGCGCTTGAGCTTGCGCGTCTTCACCGGATAGCGCTCGGGCGCACCCTGGCGCAGGCCCGCGCAGCTCGCGTTCACCGGGCAGATCATGCAGCTGGGCTTGCGCGGCAGGCAGACCGTGGCGCCCAGGTCCATCAGGCCCTGCGTGTAGCTCGCCACCGCCTCGCGCTGGCCGTCCGGCGGCAGCAGCTGCGTGGCGAGGTCCCACAGCGCGCGCTCCTGCGCCGACGACGACATGTCGCCGTCGAAACCGAGCACGCGTGTCAGCACGCGCTTCACGTTGCCGTCGAGGATGGCCACGCGCTCGCCGAAACAGAAAGCCGCAATCGCCGCAGCCGTGGAGCGCCCGATGCCGGGCAAGGTCACGAGTTCGGCGGCGGTGTGCGGAAAGGCGCCGCCGAAGCGCGCGACCACCTCCTGCGCGCAGCGGTGCATGTTGCGCGCGCGGCTGTAGTAGCCGAGGCCGCTCCACAGGCCGAACACCTCGTCCTCGGTGCCGGCGGCCAGCGCCGCCACGTCGGGGAAGCGTTCGAGAAAGCGCACGAAGTAACCGAGCACGGTCGTGACCTGAGTCTGCTGGAGCATCACCTCGGAGAGCCAGACGCGGTAAGGGTCGCGCGTGTTCTGCCACGGCAACTCGCTGCGCCCGTGGCTGCGCTGCCAGCGCACGATCTGTGCGGCGAAATCGGGGGGCAGCGACAGGGAAGTGGAAACGGCCGCCCGCGCGGCGGCGCGCTCAGGCCGCACGCAGTTGCTCGCCCGCGATGGCAGTGGCCGCGGCAGGCGGCTGGCTGCCGTGCTGCGCGATCAGCGAGGTGAACTCGTGCAGGCGCTCCTGCAGCGCGGCCAGGTGGCTTTCTTGCGCGGCGATCTCGGACAGCCGGTCGTCGAGGCTGCCCGCGGCGTTCTGGATGCGTTCGATCGCCTCGATGCGCTTGCTGAAATTGCGGCGGCGTTCCTTGAGCTGTGCATCGATCTGCGCGCTCGCGCCCTTGCTCCAGCGCTCGACCTCGGTCATGGCGGCTTCGTTGACGAGCCGCAGCCGGCTGGCCAATGCGCGCACCAGCTTGTCGCAGAAGTCGGCCTGCGCGAGCTTGATCAGGTTGCCCACGCCCAGGTAGTGGATGTGACTGCGCTCGATCTGGCCCAGCTCCTGCTCGAAGCCGCTGAGGTCGGGCTCGGCCGGCGCCTGCAGCGTGAAGCCCTGCTCGGCGTTGAGCTGGCGGAAGGTGGCGTGCAGCATCGACTGGATCTCGGCCGTCGTCGCCTGCACTTCGCGCAGGTTGTTGCGCAGCGCATCGAAGGTTTCGCCGTACACCTTGCGCACGTTGAACTTGACGCCGGGACGCTTGAGCGCCGCGGCCAGCCTGACCATGTCGGCCTTGAGCGCCGTGCGCCCGAGCACCGCGTAGACCTCGCGCAGCAGCTTGCCCTGCACCGAGCGCAGCGCCAGGATGCGGGTGTTGCTGCCTTCGAATTCAGCGTGTTCCTGGTCGATGCGCGCACGCATGTGGCGGATGACCGACACGTTCTTGCCGCGCAGACCCTGCAGTTCCAGCGCCTGTTCCGACAGGTCGCGCTGGCGCACCTTCAGCAGGCGCTCGGCCTCGGTGCGCAGTGCGGTCATGCCGGCATCGACCGCGAGCCGCAGCATGGTCTCGCGCTTGCCGAGCACGCCTTCGCCGAGCAGCGCTTCGAGCGCCGGCAGCCGGCTGGCGTCGAGCAGGGCCGCGTCGTGACCGATCTTGGCCTGCAGGCCCTTCTGCGCCGACACCGGCAGCACCTGCGCCAACGGCACGTCGAGCAGCCGGGCCGCGCCTTCGCGCTGGCGTTCGATCTGCTGCGCGATCTGCGCCGGGGTGCTCAGCGTGTCCCACAGCGTGTCGATCTTGTTGAGCACCACGAAGCGCGTGTCGTGGCTGTCGTCGCCGGTGATCAGGTGCTCGCGCCAGATCGACAGGTCGGAGCGGGTCACGCCGGTTTCGGCGCCCAGGATGAAGACCACGGCATGCGCCTGAGGAATCAGGCTCACGGTGAGTTCGGGCTCGGCGCCGATCGCATTCAGGCCGGGCGTGTCGAGGATCACGAGCCCCTGCTCCAGCAGCGGGTGCGGCATGTTGAGCACCGCATGGCGCCAGCGTGGAATCTCGACGCGGCCTTCGGCGTCCTGCACGGGGTTGTCGTCGGGCGTCTCGGGGTTCCAGAAACCGAGCGCGCGGGCTTCGTCCTTGCTCACCCAGCGGACTTCGGCCACCTTGCCCATGGCGCGGGCCAGTTGCTCGGCATCGCCCACCTCGATGGGCAGCTCGGTCCAGCGTGTGGGCCGCTCGCGCCAGTGGGCGAGCGAGTGCGGCTCCAGGCGGGTTTCGATGGGCAGCAGGCGCAGCTTGGGCGCCAGGGCGGCGTCGTAGCCCAGCTCGGTCGGGCACATCGTGGTGCGCCCGGCGCTGGCCGGCATGATCCGCCGCCCGTAACCGGCGAAGAAGATCGCGTTGATCAGCTCCGACTTGCCGCGCGAGAACTCGGCCACGAAGGCCACCATGACCTTGCTGGTGCGGATCTGGTCTTCGAGTGCGCGCAGCCGTTCGGCCACGGCCTGGTCGAGCAGCTCGTTGTCGGTCAGCCAACGGGACAGCCACTGAAGGCGGCGTGCGAAGTTGCTCCGCCAGGCGCCGTGCTGATCGAGCTGTTGGTTGAAGGAGCGGCTCAAGGGGAAGATGTAAGTAAGAATTTACAAATATAACATCGCCAAATGGCGAATGGGGTACCAGCAGGAGTTTGCCCCGAAGCAGCCGCCACGGGGCCCGCCTTCCCTAGGATTTCTGGCAATGGGGACAGTAATAAGTAGAGCGCTGTCCCTGTTTCAGTTGCCGGATCGGCGTGCCGCACACCCGGCACGGCTCGCCCGTGCGGCCGTAGACGGTCGCTTCGAGCTGGAAGTAGCCGCTCTGGCCGTCCACGTTCGAGAAGTCGCGCAGCGTGCTGCCGCCCTTCTCCACCGCCCGGGCCAGGATGTCTCGAACCGCCGCGTGGAGCTTTGCCGCTCGCGGCCGGCTGATTCGCGCGGCCGACAACGTCGGCCGGATGCCGGCCAGGAACAGCGCCTCGGACGCATAGATATTGCCCACGCCCACCACCACCTCGCCGGCCAGCAGCACCTGCTTGACGGCCGTCTTGCGCTTCTTGAGGCCGGCATGGAACGCATCGAGGTCGAAATCGTCGCCCAGCGGCTCCATGCCCAGGCCGCCGAGCAACTTGATGGCCCAGGGAGCTTCTTCGTGGTCCACGTAGACCACGGCGCCGAAGCGGCGCGGATCGTTGAGTCGCAAGGTGCCGCGGTCGGTGACCAGGTCGAAGTGATCGTGCGTGCCGGGCGGCGGCAGTACCGCGTCGAAGCGCAGGCTGCCCGACATGCCAAGGTGCAGCAGCAGGATGCCGCGGTCGAGGTCGATCAGCAGGTATTTGCCGCGGCGCCGCACCTGGAGCACCCGCCGCCCGACCAGCGCCTCGGGCAGCACCATCAGTGCCCAACGCAAGGGCTTGCCGATGCGGACCGCCTCGATGCGCGCGCCGGCGATGCGGTCGGCAAAGCCGCGCCGGGTGACTTCGACTTCGGGTAGTTCGGGCATGAAAAGTAAAACTCCGGCAGCGACGAAGCCCCATGCGGGCGCTCGTTCAAATGGCTGGATTATTATGGTCAGATGAACCCATCGCCCCGCCGTCACCGCCTTGCGGCGGCCGCGTCTCTCGTGCTGCTTGCCTACACAACGCACGCACAGTCTCTTGAACCCACCGCCGCCGGCAACCCGCCTCCCGCCATCGAGCGCACGGCGCCGCCGAAGCCACCGGTGCGCCCCCGGACGACCCCTGCGGCCGCCAAGCCGGCCGTCGAGGCCCCGCAGCCATCGGCGCTGACGGCCGACCTGTTCTATGAAATTCTCATGGGCGAGATCACCGCCCGCTCCGGCGACCCCGGCTCCGGCTATTCGCTGGTGCTCGATGCCGCCCGACGCCTGCGCGACGGCAAGCTGTTCCAGCGCGCGGTCGAAATCGCGCTGCAGTCGCGCTCCGGCGACGCCGCCATTTCCGCGGCACGCGCCTGGCAGGAAGCACTGCCCAATTCGCGCGATGCCCGGCGCATCGAGCTGCAGATCCTGATCGCGCTGAACCGCATCAGCGAAACCGTCGAACCGCTGCGCGCCGAAGTGGCCGCCACCTCGCAGATCGAGCGCCCCCTGCTGATGGCGGTGATCGCGCGCACCTACGGCCGCGCCGCCGACAAGAAGCTGGCCGCCTCGGTGGTCGAGCAGGCGCTGGTCGACGAACTCAAGAGCCCGACCAACGGCGGACTGGCCTGGGCCACCGTGGGCCGGCTGCGCCTGAACGCCGGCGACCCCTCGGGGGCACTGGACGCCGCGCGCAAGGGGCAGGCCATCGATCCGTCGTCCGAGGCGCCCTCGGCGCTGGCGCTGGAGCTCATCGACCCGGGCCAGCCGCTGGCCGCGCCGATCGTCACGCGCTACCTCGCCAACAACCCCAAGGCCTCGCCCGACCTGCGCATCGCCTATGCGCGCACGCTGGTCGAGAACCGCCGCTTCAGCGACGCCTCCGCGCAGCTGCAGACGCTGACCACCGCGCGCCCCGAACTGGCGGAACCCTGGCTGCTGCTCGGCAGCCTGCAGATGCAGGCCCGCCAGGAAGCCGCGGCCGAGACCTCGCTCAAGCGCTATGTCGACCTGATGACCGCGCCGGGCCAGAGCCAGGACGCCGGTGACGTCGCCGACCGCAAGCGCGGGCTGACGCAGGCGTACCTCGTGCTGTCGCAGCTGGCGGAACGGCGCAAGGATTTCCAGGCAGCCGACCGCTGGATCACGCGCATCGACAGCTCTGACAACCAGAGCGCCATCCAGGGCCGCCGCGCCAGCCTGCTCGCCAAGCAGGGCAAGCTGCCCCAGGCCCGCGAACTGCTGCGCGCGTTGCCCGAGCGCACGGCGGACGAGCGCAAACAGAAACTGCTGGCCGAAGCCCAGCTGCTGCGCGAGGCCAGGCAATACCAGGCCGCCTACGACCTGCTGGCCCAGGCCTCGGCCGCCGCGCCGGATGACGGTGACCTCGTCTACGACCAGGCCATGATGGCCGAGAAACTCAACCGCCTGGACGACATGGAGCGGCTGCTGCGCCGCCTGATGACGCTCAAGCCCGAGAGCCAGAACGCGTACAACGCGCTGGGCTACTCCTTTGCCGATCGCAAGATCCGGCTCGACGAGGCCCGCACGCTCATCCAGAAGGCCGTACAGCTCGCGCCCGAAGACCCGTTCATTGCCGACAGCCTGGGCTGGGTCGAGTTTCGGCTCGGCAACACGGCCGAGGCGATCCGCATCCTCGAGGCGGCCTACAAGACCCGGCCCGACGCCGAGATCGGCGCGCATTTCGGCGAGGTCCTGTGGTCGATCGGCCAGAAGGACCGCGCCGTCGCAATCTGGAAAGAATCGCTGCTGACGGACGCCGAGAACGAGACGCTGCAGGAAACCCTCAAGCGCCTGCGCGTCAAACCCTGAATGGCATCGATCACGCACACGGCTCCCGCGCGGGGCGGTGGGTCCTTCACCCGCCGCGCGGCGCTTGGCACGGGCGGCGGTGCACTGCTGCTGTGGCTCTCGGGCTGCGCCCAGCTCTCGGGCGGCACCGCTGCCGCGCCCGGACGTTCGGCCAGCTGGAGCGGCCGCATGTCGCTGCGCATCGACAGCGAACCGGTCCAGACCTTTGCCGCCCTGTTCGAACTGCGCGGCTCGGCCGAAGCCGGCGACCTGACGCTGACCACGCCCATCGGCAGCACGCTCGCCCAACTGCGCTGGGCACCCGGTGAAGCCCTGTTGAAAAACGGCAGCGACACCCGCCGCTACGACTCCGTCGACGCGCTGATCGAAGCCGCCACGGGCGCCGCCATTCCGGTGGGCGCGCTGTTCGGCTGGCTCGACGGCCGCGCCGACCCCGTGCCCGGCTGGCGCGCCGACCTGGGCCAGCTGTCGAACGGCCGCCTGCAGGCCACGCGCGAATCCCCGGCACCTCGGGCAGACCTGCGCATCGTGTTCGAACGCTCATGAAGGCGATCTACGACCTTCCCGCGCCGGCCAAGCTGAATCTGTTCCTGCACATCACCGGGCGGCGCGACGACGGCTACCACCTGCTGCAGTCGGTCTTCATGCTGATCGACTGGTGCGACACGCTGCACGTCGAACTGCGCAACGACGGCCAACTGAGCCGCGAAGACCTCACCACGCCGCTGCCGGCCGACGATCTCGTGCTGCGCGCCGCCCGTGCGCTGCAGGCGCATGCCGCACCGGGCCAGGGCGCGCACATCGGCATTGCCAAGCATGTGCCGGCGCAGGCGGGCATGGGTGGCGGGTCGTCGGATGCGGCCACATGCCTGCTCGCGCTCAACCGCCTCTGGAACCTGAACCTGCCGCTGTCGCGCCTGGCGCAGATCGGGCTGAAGCTGGGCGCGGACGTGCCGTTCTTCCTCGGCGGACGCAACGCCTGGGTCGAGGGCATCGGCGAGGAAATCACCCCCGTGAACCTGCCGCCGGCACGCTTCGTGGTGGCCAAACCACCCGAGGGACTCGATACCCGATTAATTTTTTCTGCGGATGATTTGGAACGGGCAACTCCTGTTGCTATAATCTCAGGCTTTGCTGCAGATAGCGAACAGCTAGAAGCCACAAACCTCGGCAACGGGGTTTACGACTTCGGTCACAACGACCTGCAGCCGGTTGCCCAACGGCTTTGCCCCGCAGTTACCAACGCCATCGAATGGCTCGGACTGCAAGGGTTGAAGGCCCGGATGACCGGCTCCGGAAGTTCAGTGTTCGCGAAGATGCCGCAATTGCCGCAGGAAGCGGAACTGCTCGAAGCCCCCCGGGGATGGCAGGTTCGACAATGCGACAATCTGGCAGTTCATCCACTCTGGGGATGGGCAGCCTGAAGAGATAATCGGAACGCTCTGCGGTTCGATGCGACATATATCGGTGGGTGGTGCAAACCATCAACCTGTGTAGGGGAGTCGCCAAGCTGGTTAAGGCACTGGATTTTGATTCCAGCATGCAAAGGTTCGAATCCTTTCTCCCCTGCCAAATCTCTCAAACTGCGGCCTGATGGCCGCAGTGCTTCTTTTGCAGTCCACCGGCTGCAATAATCGGCGGCCCACACAGGCCGCCACGACTCGAAACCTTGGCGGCTTTCCCGCAAGCCCATTTGCACTGCCCGGACGCGCTCATGCAGGCCAATCACCCTGATTTCTTGGTTTTCACCGGCAACGCCAATCCCGGCCTTGCAGCGGAAATCGCGCACAACCTCGGCACCTCGCTGGGCGCCGCACGCGTCGGTCGCTTCTCCGACGGTGAAGTCACCGTCGAGATCAACCAGAACGTCCGTGCCCGCGACGTGTTCGTGGTGCAGTCGACCTGCGCGCCGACCAACGAAAACCTGATGGAACTGCTGATCATGGTCGACGCGCTCAAGCGCGCTTCGGCCGAGCGGATCAGCGCCGTGATTCCCTACTTCGGCTACGCCCGCCAGGACCGCCGCCCGCGCTCGAGCCGCGTGCCGATCTCGGCCAAGGTGGTCGCCAACCTGCTGGAAACCGTGGGCGTCGAGCGCGTGCTCACCATGGACCTGCACGCCGACCAGATCCAGGGCTTCTTCGACATTCCGGTCGACAACATCTACGCCTCGCCCGTGCTGCTGGGCGACCTGCGCCAGAAGAACTACGAAGACCTCATCGTGGTCTCGCCCGACGTCGGCGGCGTGGTGCGCGCCCGTGCGCTGGCCAAGCAACTGAACTGCGACCTCGCCATCATCGACAAGCGCCGCCCGAAGGCCAACGTCAGCGAAGTCATGAACGTGATCGGCGAAATCGACGGCCGCAACTGCGTGATCATGGACGACATGATCGACACGGCCGGCACGCTGGTCAAAGCGGCCGAAGTGCTGAAGGAGCGCGGCGCCAAGAGCGTGTACGCCTACTGCACGCACCCGATCTTCTCGGGCCCGGCCATCGAACGCCTCTCCAAGGGCACGGCCCTGGACGAAGTGGTCGTCACCAACACCATCCCTCTTTCCGACGCGGCCGTCGCGTGCGGAAAGATCCGCCAGCTCTCCGTGGCACCGCTGATCGCCGAAACGATCCAGCGCATTGCCAAGGGCGAGTCGGTAATGAGTTTGTTCTCGGACCAGGACAACCTGTTCTGAGCTGAGAGCGAAAAAGCGGGCCTCCTACGGAGGCCTTTTTGAATCGGAGTCTCACTGGTCGCGGTGGACTCTCACAGGAGCTAGTTATGAAATTCGTCGCTTATGAGCGCGCAAAGCAGGGCACGGGTGCGAGCCGCCGTCTCCGCATCACGGGCAAGACCCCGGGCATCGTCTACGGTGGTGACACCCAGCCGCAACTGATCGAAATCGATCACAACGCGCTGTGGCACGCCCTGAAGAAGGAAGCCTTCCACTCGTCGATCCTCGAAATGGACCTCGCCGGCGCCGTCACCAAGGTGCTGCTGCGCGACGTGCAATACCACCCGTTCCGCCAGCTGGTGCAACACATCGACTTCCAACGCGTCGATGCCAAGACCCGCATGAACATGAAGGTGCCGCTTCACTTCAAGGGTGAAGAAGAGTCCGACGCCGTCAAGCTGGATCACAACCTCGTGAACCACGTGATGACCGAACTGGAAATCAACTGCCTGCCGAGCGATCTGCCTGAATTCATCGAGATCGATCTCTCGAGCCTGAAGAAGAACGCCACGCTGCACGTCAACGACATCAAGCTGCCCAAGGGCGTGAAGTTCGTGAGCCACGGCAAGACCAACCCCGTCATCGTGTCGGCCGTGCCGCCGCTGGTCTCGGAAGAGCCGGCACCCGCTGCCGAAGGCGCTGCTGCCGAAGGCGCTGCCGCCGCTGGCAAGCCCGCCGCCAAGACGGCCAAGAAGAAGTAATCCTCTTTCTTTCCGTCCGCGAACAGAAGGCCCGCCTCGTGCGGGCCTTTTGCTTTGTGGGGCGGCGAGATAATTCCCGCCATGATCAAGCTGTTTGTCGGCCTCGGAAACCCGGGCCCTGAGTACGAAGCCACGCGCCACAACGCCGGCTTCTGGTGGATCGACGCCCTCGCGCGCGACTGGAAACTCAACCTCGTGACCGAACGCGGCTACCACGGCCTCGCGGCGCGCGCGAACATCGGCGGCCAGAGCATCTGGCTGCTGGAGCCGCAGACCTTCATGAACCTGTCGGGCAAGTCGGTGGGCGCACTGGCGCGCTTCTTCAAGATCGCGCCCGAGGAAATCCTCGTGGTGCACGACGAGCTCGACGTGGTGCCCGGCCAGGCCAAGCTCAAGTTCGGCGGCAGCCACGCGGGCCACAACGGCCTGCGCGACATCCACGCGCAGCTCGGCACCGGCGACTACTGGCGCCTGCGGCTGGGCATCGGCCATCCCGGCGTGAAGTCGGAGGTCGTCAACTGGGTGCTCAAGAAGCCGCTCAAGGAACAACGTGAAGCGATCGAAGACGCCATCGTGCGCACCCTGCATGCCGCCCCCGCGCTGGTGGCCGGCGAGATGGAAAAAGCCACGCTGATGATTCACACGAGCAAACCGCCGCGGCCCAAGCCGCCGAGGCGGGAGCCCGGCGACGGAGGCACGACGCCTGCCGCCACCTAGCCGGCCACGGGAGTGCAGGGAGGGAGAGCAAAAAAATGAGAAAAAGAAGAACGACGAAGAACAAGAAGACAGCGGGCACAGCGGCGATCGCTATATTTTCAATAGCACTGGCCATCGCCTCCATGGGCGCCTCAGCCCAGACCTGGCGATGCGGCAACACCTATTCCGACCAGCCCTGTGAAGGCGGGCGGACCGTGAAGGTGGACGACCGGCGCAACGATGCGGACCGCAGGGCGTCGGAAGACGCCACGCGCCGCAACGAACGCAGCGCCGGCCGGCTGGCGCGCAGCCGCCAGTCGCTGGAGCGGGAGGCGCTCAGCCAGGGCAGTTCCACGACCTTCGATGCGGGGCGCTTCACGACCAACGCGCAAACGCTCACGCCTGCCGAACGGGCCGCCCAGGCCCGCCAGCGCAAGCACACGGCCGAGCCCCGCCCGACGAGCGCGCGCTTCAACAGCCCTTCGACCGGCGACGAGGCGCCGAAGGACACAGGCAAGAAGAAAAAGAAGAAGAAACCCGGCTCAGAGGGCGCCGGCTGACGACGACGGCGAGGCGGCATCCGAAGACGGCGCTGCCGCCTTGTCCGCCGTGAGACGCACGTACTTCTGCAGCAGCGTCTCGCGGGTCTCCACATGGTCCGGGTTCACCGGGATGCAGGCCACCGGGCAAATCTGCACGCATTGCGGCTCGTCGAAGTGGCCGGCGCACTCGGTGCACTTGTGCGGATCGATCTCGTAGAACTCGGCGCCCATGTAGATCGCATCGTTCGGGCACTCGGGCTCGCAGACATCGCAGTTGATGCATTCGTCGGTGATCATGAGGGCCATCCCCCGATTATCGGCGGACCGGGCGAACGCCCTGCCACAGGCCTTGCGGAGCCCGCGTCGGCGTCAGGGCGGTCCGGCGAGGAGCGACAAAGTTCACAGTCGAGGCACGGTTGTTGCACCAGTCAGTTATGCTGCGGCCCGCCCCATGAGTCTGTTTCTATTCAAGCGCATCGCCACGCTGATCGGCACCCTGATCGGCGCCTCGGTCATCGTTTTCCTCGTCCTCGAGATCCTGCCCGGCAACGCCGCGCAGATGCTCATGGGCCCCGACGCCTCGCCCGACGCCGTCGCGGCCCTGGCCACCAAGCTCGGCCTGGACCAGCCCGCCTGGACGCGCTACTGGCACTGGATCGGCGGCCTGCTCACCGGCAACCTGGGCGACAGCTACGCCTACAGCTCGCCCGTCATCGACCTGATCCTGGAGCGCCTCGCCCTCACCGTGCCGCTCGCCGTGATGGCGATGGCCCTCACCGTCGTCATCGCCCTGCTCGTAGGCGTGACGGCCGCCGCGCGCCACAACAAGCTCGGCGACGTCGGCCTCATGGGCATGGCCCAGGTCGGCATCGCCATTCCCAATTTCTGGTTCGCGATCCTGCTGATCCTGGTGTTCTCGGTGCAGCTGCAGTGGTTCTCCGCCGGCGGCTTCGAGGGCTGGGGCGAAGGCATCTTCGCGGGATTGAAATCGCTGCTGCTGCCGGCGCTCTCGCTGGCCGTGGTGCAGGCCGCGATCCTCGCGCGCATCACACGCTCGGCCGTGCTCGAGGTGATGCGCGAAGATTTCGTACGTACCGCACGCGCCAAGGGCGTGTCCCAACGCATGGTGCTGTGGACCCATGTGCTGCGCAACGCGATGATTCCGGTCATCACCGTCATGGGCATGCAGTTCTCCGAGCTGCTGGCCGGCACCATCGTGGTGGAGAACGTGTTCTACCTGCCGGGCCTGGGCCGGCTGATCTTCCAGGCCATCAGCAACCGCGACCTGATCGTGGTGCGCAACTGCGTGATGCTGCTCGCGGCGATGGTGGTCATCGTGAACTTCGTGGTCGACGTGCTCTACGCCGTGATCGACCCGCGCATCAAGGCGAGCGACGTATGAGCACGACCACCGTTCCCAGCGCCGTCGCGCTCAAGGTGCCGGGCTTCTGGCGCCGCGCCCTGCACCACCGCAGCTTCGCGATCGGCGGCGTGCTGAGCCTGTTGCTGCTGATCGCTGCCGTGCTCTCTTTGGTCTGGACGCCGTGGTCGCCCTACGCGATGGACATGGCGAACAAGATGCAGGGGCCCTCGGCCACGCACTGGCTCGGCACCGATGCCTTCGGGCGCGACGTGGCCTCGCTGCTGCTGGTGGGCGCGCGCGCCTCCATCCTCGTGGGCGTGATCGCCGTGGGCATCGGCCTCGTGGTCGGCACCGCGTTGGGCCTGCTGGCTGCGGCGAGGCGCGGCTGGGTCGAAGAGGCGGTGATGCGCCTCTCGGACTTCACGCTGGCCTTCCCCGCGATCCTCTCGGCCATCATGATGACCGCCGTGTTCGGCGCCGGCATCGTCAACGCCATCATCGCGATCGGCATCTACAACATCCCGACGTTTGCACGCATCACGCGCGCTTCAGCCAACGCGATCTGGTCGCGCGAGTACGTCGCCGCCGCACGCGCCTGCGGCAAGGGATCGTTCGCGATCACCATGCAGCACGTGCTGCCCAACATCTCCGCCGTGCTGATCGTGCAGATCACCATCCGCTTCGCCATCGCGATCCTGGCGGAGGCTGCGCTGTCGTACCTCGGCCTCGGCACGCAACCGCCGCAGCCCTCATGGGGCCGCATGCTCAGCGAAGCCCAGACCCTCATGTTCCAACAGCCGCTGCTCGCGGTGTTCCCCGGCATGGCCATCGCCCTGGCGGTGCTCGGCCTGAACCTGATGGGCGACGGCCTGCGCGACCTGCTCGATCCGCGCCTGGCGCGCGCGAGGTAAACAAGCACGCCATGGCGCTTCTCGAAGTCAACGACCTCCACATCGGCCTGCAGACGCAGCGCGGGCCGGCCGAAGCCGTGCGCGGCATTTCCTTCTCGCTGGAGCGCGGCGAAACGCTGGGCATCGTCGGCGAGTCGGGCTGTGGCAAGTCGATCACCGTCATGTCGCTCATGGGCCTGCTGCCGTCTACCGCGAAGGTCACGGGCAGCATCCGCTTCGACGGCACCGAGCTGGTCGGGCGCGACGAAAAGGACATGTGCCAGATCCGCGGCAACCGCATCGGCATGATCTTCCAGGAGCCGATGACGGCGCTGAACCCGGTGCACACCATCGCGCGCCAGGTCGGCGAGCCGCTGCGGCTGCACCGCGGCCTGTCGAAAACCGAGGCGCGCAAGGAAGTGCTCGCGCTGCTCGACCGCGTCGGCATTCCCGACGCCGCCTCGCGCCTCGATGCCTACCCGCACCAGTTCTCGGGCGGGCAGCGCCAGCGCATCGGCATCGCGATGGCGCTGGCCTGCGGCCCCGACCTGCTGATCGCCGACGAGCCCACCACCGCGCTCGACGTGACGATCCAGAAGCAGATCCTGGAGCTCATCCAGGGCCTCGTGGCCGAGCGCGGCATGGCGCTCATCCTGATCTCGCACGACCTCGGCGTGATCTCGCAGACGGTCTCGAAGATGCTCGTGATGTACGGCGGCAGCGTGGTCGAGAGCGGCCCCACCGACGCCGTGTTCGCCAAGCGCGCCCACCCCTACACCCAAGGCCTGTTCGCCGCGCGCCCCGCCATCGGTGCGCCGCGCGGCCTGCGCCTGGCGACCATCCGCGGCAGCGTGCCCGAGCTGGTCGACCTGCCACCGGGCTGCCCGTTCGCGGGCCGCTGCGCCTACACGGTCGATGCCTGCCACACCACGCGGCCGTCCGCCACGGTGCTGCCGCCGGACCACGCGGTGCGCTGCATGCGTCTTGAAGAAATTGCAGCCGCGCAGGCTGTTGCGCCATGAATCCATCGACCCCGCTGCTGCAAGTGACCGACCTCGTGCGGCACTACGCCCTGCCGCGCGAAAAGCTCTTCGGCCCGCCGCCCACCGTGAAGGCCCTCAACGGCGTGAGCTTCAGCGTGCAGGCCGGCAAGAGCGTGGGCATCGTCGGCGAATCGGGTTCGGGCAAGTCGACCATCGCGCGCCTCGTGATGGCGCTGGACACGCCCACCTCGGGCAGCGTCGCGCTCGAAGGCCGCAACCTGCACACGCTCTCGAAGGCCGAGCTGCGCACCGCGCGGCGCGACTTCCAGATGGTGTTCCAGGACCCGTACGGCTCGCTCGATCCGCGCCAGACCGTCGCACGCATCGTCGCCGAGCCGCTCGAAGCGCTGGCTGAAACGCGCCGCGCCGAGCAGCGCGAACGCGCCGCCGAAGCACTCGCCGCCGTGGGCTTGCGCACCACCGACCTCGACAAGTACCCGCACGAGTTCTCCGGCGGCCAGCGCCAGCGCATCGCGATCGCACGCGCCCTCATCACGCGCCCCAAGCTCATCGTCGCCGACGAGCCCGTGAGCGCACTCGACGTCTCGGTGCAGGCCCAGGTGCTCAACCTCATGCAGGACCTGCAGCAGCAGTTCGGCATCAGCTACCTGCTCATCAGCCACGACCTCGCCGTGGTCAACCACCTGTGCGACGAGGTGTGCGTGGTGTTCAAAGGGCAGATCGTGGAGCAGGGGCCGCCGGCCGAGCTGTTCCATCACGCGCAGCATCCGTACACCCGCACCCTGCTGTCGGCGGTGCTGCACACGCCGCCCGGCGGCACGCTGCGCGCGGCCTGAACGCCGGGGCGCGGCCTCGGACACATCGGTCATGAGCATCTGGTGGCGCAAGCGCTTGGCTTCGCGCAAGATCGCTCGCCCATCCGGGAACGTCCCGAGGAAATAGCGCCCGCGCCGGCGCGCACCGGAGGGCCTGCTGCGAGAGAATGATCCGCTGCACGTGGCATCTTTCGTGCTGTGTGTCTTTCTTTCGTGGCGCTGCGCTTCCCCCTGGGGCACGGTGCGCGCCGAAGCAGTCATTCGACACTGACCGTTTTCCGGAGATCACCCCGTATGTTGAACCGTCGCACCCTCCTTACCACCGCCGGCGCCACCGTCGCCCTGGCCACCCCGCTGGCCGGCATGGCGCAGGGCCGCAAGGACGCCATCGTGATCGGCATGGCCCTGGAGCCGCCGGGCCTGGACCCGACCACCGGCGCCGCCGCCGCCATCGCCGAGGTCGTGCAGTACAACATCCTGGAAACGCTGACCAAGATCAACGTCGACGGCAGCGTCACGCCGCTGCTGGCCGAGAGCTGGGAAATCTCGCCCGACCTGAAGACCTACACCTTCAAGCTGCGCAAGGGCGTCAAGTTCCAGAACGGCGAGCCCTTCAACGCCTCCACCGTCAAGTTCGCCTTCGACCGCGCCGGCGGCGAGAAGAGCACCAACAAGGACAAGCGCACCTTCGCCAACCTCGCCACGCAGGTGGTCGACGAGCACACGGTGGTGGTCATCAACAAGGAGATCGACCCCGACCTGCCCTTCGTGCTGGGCCAGGCCACGGCCGCCATCGTCGAGCCCAAGAGCGCCGAGGGCAACGCCACCAAGCCGATCGGCACCGGCCCCTACAAGCTGGACAACTGGGCCAAGGGTTCGTCGATCACGCTGAGCAAGTGGGAGGGCTTTCGCGCCCCTGCTGTCGCCAAGATCAACAAGGTCACCTTCCGCTTCATCTCGGACACCGCCGCGCAGGCCGCCGCCGTGCTCTCGGGCGACGTGGACGTGTTCACGCGCATCGGCACGCGCGCCGTGCCGCAGTTCCGCAACAACCCGCAGTTCCAGACCATCCTGGCCGGTTCGCGCGCCAAGACCATCCTCTCGATCAACAACAAGAAGAAGCCGCTGGACGACGTGCGCGTGCGCCGCGCCATCCTTGCGGCCATCGACCGCAAGGCCTTCATCGAGGGCGCGGCCGACGGCCTGGGCGTGCCGATCGGCAGCCACTACGTGCCGGGTGCCGCGGGCTACATCGACACCACGGGCATCAACCCCTTCGACATCGAGAAGGCCAAGAAGCTGCTCGCCGAGGCCGGCGTGAAGACCCCGCTCGAACTGCGCATGACCCTGCCCCCGCCGCCGTACGCGCGCCAGGGCGGCGAGGTCATCGTGGCCCAGCTCGCCAAGATCGGCATCAACGTGAAGATCCAGAACGTCGAGTGGGCGCAGTGGCTCAGCGGCACCTACACCAACAAGGACTACGACCTGTCGATCATTTCGCACGTCGAGCCCTTCGACCTGGGCAACTACGCCAAGCCCGACTACTACTGGGGCTACCAGTCGAAGGCCTTCGACACGCTGTTCGACAAGATCAAGTCCACCGGCAACGCGGCGGAGCGCAACAAGCTGCTGGGCGAGGCGCAAAAGCTGCTGGCCACCGACGCGGCCAACGGCTTCCTCTACCAGCCGCAGTTCCCGACCGTGGCCAAGAAGAACGTCAAGGGCCTCTGGAAAGAGAACCCGATCTTCGTGAACGACCTGTCCGCGCTGTCGTGGGGATGAGCCCCGCAGTGTCCGACCCCTCCCTGCCTTCGTTGAGCGACCTGTCGGCACAGGAGCTCTCCGCGGCCTACCGCGAGAAGCGCCTGTCGCCGGTCGAGGTGACGCGCGCCGTCATCGCGCGCATCGAGCACTGCGAACCCCGGCTGCAGGCCACGTGGCTGTTCCGGCCCGAGGCCGCGCTGGAGCAGGCGCGCGCCTCGGAGCAGCGCTGGCAGCGCGGCGACGCGCGCGGCCCGCTCGACGGCGTGCCGACCACGATCAAGGAAAACATCGCCACGCGCGGCGACCCGCTGCCCGCGGGCACCGCCGCCGTCGACCTCATGCCCGCCGCCGCCGACGCCCCGCCGGCCGCGCGCCTGAAGGAGGCCGGCGCCGTCATCGTCAGCAAGACCACCATGCCCGACTACGGCATGCTGTCGTCGGGGCTGTCGAGCTTTCACACGCTCGCGCGCAACCCCTGGGACCTGAGCCGCACGCCGGGCGGCTCCAGCGCCGGCGCCGGTGCCGCCGCGGCGGCGGGCTACGGCCCACTGCACCTGGGCACCGACATCGGCGGCTCGCTGCGGCTGCCCGCCAGCTGGTGCGGCATCTTCACGCTCAAGCCCAGCCTGGGACGCATCCCGATCGACCCGCCCTACATGGGCCGCGCCGCCGGCCCCATGACGCGCACCGTCGGCGACGCCGCGCTCATGATGCAGGCGCTGGCCCGGCCCGACGCGCGCGACAGCATGAGCCTGCCCGCGCAGGACATCGACTGGGCCGCGTTCGACGTCGCGCCCGACCACCTGCGCGGCCTGCGCATCGGCCTGCTGCTGGACGCCGGCTGCGGCCTCGCGGTCGAACCCGAGATCCAGGCCGCGGTCGAGCAGGCGGCGCGCCTGTTCGAAAAGGCCGGCGCCACCGTCGAGCCCATGCAGCCCTTCATGTCGCAGGCCCTGCTCGACGGCATGGATCACCTGTGGCGCATGCGCTCGCTGGTGGACCTGAAGGCCCTGCGCCCCGACCAGCGCGCCAAGGTGCTGCCCTACATCCGCGAATGGGCCGAGAGCGCCGCCGAGTTCAGCGGCGAGCACGTGTTCCGCAGCTTCAGCCAGTTCCACGCGACGCGCGTCACCACGGTGAACGCCTGCGCGCGCTTCGACTACGTGATCTCGCCGGTGTCGCCCAACATGCCGGCAGCGGCCGAGGCGCCCTCGCCCACCAACGACCCGCTGCGGCCGCTGGAGCACATCGGCTTCACCGTGCCGTTCAACATGTCGGAGCAGCCGGCGGCGTCGGTGAACTGCGGGTACTCGGCCGGCGGCCTGCCGATCGGGCTGCAGATCGCGGGACAGCGCTTCGACGACCTCGGCGTGCTGCGCGTGGCGCGCGCGTTCGAGCAGATCCGGGAAGTGCAGCGGCCCTGGCCGCAGCTCTGAGCGCGGCCTTCAGGCCAGCTGCAACGACAGCATCTCCCGCGCCCGCGTCACGAACGCGGTCTCGCCCCGCCGTGCGGGCAGCCACTGGAACGCCACGCGGGGCAGCGCCGGCAGCCCGTGGGGCGGTGCGAGCCGCGCGATGCCCTCGCCGATCGCCGATTCGTTGAGGCAGGCCACGCCCAGGCCCGCGGCCAGGGCCGACTGCAGGCCCGCCACGCCTGATGCCACGTGCGCCAGCACATAGGGCACGCGGCGGCGGCGCAGCAGGGACACGGTGAACTGGTGCAGCGAACAGGTGTCGGGCAGCGCCAGCAGCCGCACCGGCTCGCCGCGCACCACACGCAGGCCGGCCGCACCGAGCCACGCCAGCGATTCGCGCCGCAGCACGGCACCGCTGCCGGCCGCGGCTGCATTGGCCCCCGCAATGTTCATCGCCAGCCCCACGTCGAAATCGCCGTGCGCGTAGGCGGTGCGCAGCGCGTCGCTCTTCAGGATGGTCACGTGCAGCCGCACCTGCGGATAGCGCTCGCCGAGCCGGCCCAGCAGGCGGGTGAGGTCGCCGGGGCGGAAGTAGTCGGTCACGGCCAGCCGCAGCTCGCCTTGCAGCGTTTCGCCGCGCAGGTCGCGAAAGGCTTCGTCGCTCAGCGCGAGGATGCGACGCGCATGCCCCAGCAACCGCAGGCCCGCCTCGGTGGGCGCCACGCCGGCCTTGCTGCGCGTCAGCAGCGACTGGCCGGCGCGCTCCTCGAGCTTGCGGATCTGCTCGCTCACCGACGATTGCGACAGGTACACGCGCGGCGCCGCCGCCGTGAGGCTGCCGGCGTCGGCCACCGCCACCAGGGTGCGCAACTGTTCGAGGTCGAAGCCTTGCATGGTGCCTGCCTATCCATTCGCTGATCCGATGGATTCCATCATATCTTCCCGCTTTTCCGATGACGATGCGGCGCCCACAATCACCCCATCGACCACCCGTTCTTCACCCCCGAAAGGAGTCCACCATGCCCCACATCGTCGTCCACCTCTCCGGCCAACCTGACGTCGCCCTCACCCGCAAGACCGTCGACACGGTCGCCGAGCTCACGCAGAGCGTGCTGGGCAAGGCGCTGCCGGTCATCGCCGTCACGGTGCAGTACATCGCCGCCGACAGCTGGTTCATCGGCGGCCAATCGCTGGCCGAGCTCGGCAAGTCGGCCTTCCACCTGGACATCAGCGTGACCGACGAGACCAACACCAAGGCCGAGAAGGCGCGCTACCTGCGCGAGGTGCACGCGGCCATGGCCCGGCTGCGGCCCGACCTGCACGAGGTCTCGTACATCCACGTGATCGATGCGCGCGGCGCAGCCTACGGCTACGGCGGCAAGACGCAGGAGTACCGCCACCAGCAAGCGGGTGTCTGAGAAGACTTCTTGAAAGACGCCGGGGGCGTGGCACCATGCCGCCATGCCCTCCCACGGAACCCCGCACGCCGCCGACAGCCTCGGCAATCCGCTCACGCTCGACGACGCCGCCAGCCTCGCGCTGGTCGACGACTTCGTCATGGGCTTCATTTCGACCGAGGCGCGCGCCGTGAACCTGCTGGCGCTGGCTGAGCGCGATGCCAGCCCGATCGTGCAGGCCTACTGCGCGACGCTGCACCTGTTCGCCGAATCGCGCGAGGCCGCAGCGAATGCGCGGCCCTTCCTCGACAAGGCCCGCGCCGGTGCGGCGCGCGCCACGCCGCGCGAGCAGCGCTACATCGCCGCCGTCCAGGCCTGGGCCGATGGTGACATCGCGCGCGCCATCGCGCTGCATGCCGAGCAGGCGCACGAGCATCCGCGCGACCTGGTGTCGGTGAAGCTGGGCCAGTACCACTGCTTCAACACCGGCAACTGCCCCGGCATGCTGCGGCTCGCGCTCGCGGCGCTGCCGACCGCGGCCGAGGTGCCCTACGTGCACGGCATGGCGGCCTTCGGCTACGAGCAGTGCCACCTGCTGCGCGAGGCCGAGGCCAGCGCGCGCCGCGCGATCGGCCTGTGCCGCAAGGAGCCCTGGGCGCACCATGCGCTGGCACACGTGATGCTCACCGAAGGCCGGCTGGCCGAGGGGCTGGCGTTCATGCAGGGCGTGAGCGACACCTGGACCGGGCTCAACTCCTTCATGGTCACGCACAACTGGTGGCACGTGGCGCTGTTCCTCATCGACCTGGGCCGCGACGCCGAGGCGCTCGCGGTGTACGACGAGCACGCCTGGGGCGTGGTGAAGGACTATTCGCAGGACCAGATCGGCGCCGTGTCGCTGCTCGCGCGGCTCGAGCTGGCGGGCATCGACGTCGGCGCGCGCTGGGACGACGTGGCCGACCACCTGCGACAGCGCCAGGCCGACCATGTGCTGCCCTTTCTCGACCTGCAGTACCTCTACGGCCTGGCGCGCGCCGGCCGGCCCGAGGCGCAGGTGCTGCTGCACAACATCGAGGCCTTCGCGCCCGTGGCGCCGGCGTCCACGCGCGCCGCGTGGCAGCGCGTGTGCGTGCCGGCCGCGCGCGGCCTCGTGGCCCATGCGCGCGGCGATGTGGCGGGCGCGGTCGAGGGCCTGGGCGTCGCGCTGCCGCGCATGATCGAGATCGGCGGCAGCCATGCGCAGCGCGACCTGTTCGAGCAGCTGTACCTCGACGCGCTGGTGCGCACCGGCACCGAGTCCGCGCTCTCGGGCGCGCAGGGCCTGCTGCAGCAGCAGCTCAACGGCCAGCCCGAGTCGCTGCGGCTGCGGCGGCAGACGGATACGGTCTACGCGCGGCTGGGACTCGGGCAGCTCGCGGCGCGCTGAGCGGCGCGTGGCACCACCCATGCCTTCCGGTCATGGGGCGTGCCGCAAAAGGAATTAACGGCTGCGCGGGAGCGACTCCTAAACTGGCCGCTCCTCCCGCTCTCTTCCCGTTCGCCCATGCAGCGCTCCCTCGTCACGCTGGCCGTTCTCGCGGCCCTCGCCTCGCCCTTCCACACCACCGCCGCTGAAGCCCCCGTCGCGCTCGACCTGCTGCTGCGCGGCGGCACGATCTACACGGGCGACAGCGACACGCCCGTGGTCGGCGACGTCGGCATCGCGGGCGACCGCATCGTGTTCGCGGGTCGCGCCATGCCGGCGCAGTTCAGCGCACGCCGCACCATCGACGCCACCGGCCTCGTGGTGGCGCCCGGCTTCATCGACGCCCACACGCACGCCGACGCCGACCTGCTCTCGAGCGACGCGCGCAAGCGCCTGAACACTCCCTTCCTCACGCAGGGCGTGACCACGGCCGTGATCGGCAACGACGGCTTCGGCGGCTACGACATCGCCGCGCAGACACAGAAGCTGCGCGCCGTGCCGGTCGGCACCAACGTCGCGATGTACGCAGGCTTCGGGCCGCTGCGCATCAGCCAGCTCGGCGAGGCCAACCGCGCCCCCACGCCCGCGCAGATGGACACCATGAAGCAGCACCTGGCCCGCGCGATGTGCGACGGCGCGCTCGGGCTGTCGACGGGCCTGTTCTACCCGCCGCAGAATTTCTCCAAGACCGAGGAGGTCATCGAACTCGCGAAGGTGGCGGCCGCGCACGGCGGCCTGTACGACAGCCACATCCGCGACGAGTCGATGTACAACGTCGGCCTCAAGGGCTCGATCGACGAGGTGATCCGCATCGGCCACGAGGCGAAGCTGCCGGTGCACGTGGCACACATCAAGGCGCTGGGCGTGGCCGTGCAGGGGCAGAGCGGCGACATCATCCGGCGCATCGAGAAGGAGCGCGCCGCGGGCCTGGACATCACGGCCGACCACTACCCCTGGACCGCGTCGAGCACGCGCTTCTCGGCCGCGCTGCTGCCTCCCTGGGCCAACGAAGGCGGCCGCGCGGCCACGCTGCAGCGCTTCGACGACGCGGCGCAGCAGGAGCGCCTGCGCAAGGACATGCGCGAGAACCTGCGCCTGCGCGGCGGGCCCGAGGCCATCCTGTTCTCGGCCGGCAGCACGAAGTACGTGGGCAAGACGCTGGCCGACGTGGCCAAGGCCTCGAACGCCGACCCGGTCGACGCCGCCATCGCCGTGCTGCGCGACGGCGACCTGATGATCGCCTCGTTCAACATGAGCGACGACGACGTGCGCGCCTTCATGAAGCGGCCCTGGGTCATGACCTCGTCCGACTCGTCGCTGGGCCATCCGCGCGCCTACGGCACCTTCGCGCGCAAGTACGACCAGTACGTGGTGAAGGAGCGCGCGATCTCGCTGGCGCAGTTCATCCGCAGCAGCAGCGCGTACACGGCCGACACGCTGGGCCTCGTGCAGCGCGGCCACCTGCGCCCCGGCTACCACGCCGACGTGGTGGTGTTCGATCCGAAGCGCTTCGCGGCCAAGGCCACCTACACGCAGCCCACGCTGCTGTCCGAAGGCGTGGTCACGGTGCTGGTGAACGGCCGCCTCGCGGTGGACGGCGGCCAGCCCACGGGCGTGGGCGCCGGCGTGCCGCTGCTGCGCACGCCGAAGCCGGGCAGTTGCCCGGCTTGATCCGGAAGATCAGTCCTTCTTGAGGTGCCGCCGCTGGTCGTAGGTCGGCTGCGGCGGCAGGTCGGCGAGGTGGCGCGTGTCGGCCCACTCGACGATCTCGATGGCGTCCGGCGCAGCCGGGTCGGCGATGCGGATGCGGTTGAAGCCCGCGTTCGGGATCTCGCTCTGGCGCGGGCCGCTGAGGCTCAGGCCGCGCGCGGTGCGCCACACCATGTCGAGCACGCCGCCGTGCGTGACGACGATCAGGCGCTGGCCGCGGTGCGCGGCGGCGACGGCGCCGAGCGCGCCGATCACGCGCGCATGGAACTCGCGCGCGCTCTCGCCCTGCGGCATGGCGTGGTCTTCGCGGAACTCCAGCCACTCTTCCCAGGCGCGCGGATGCTGGCTCTGGATCTCGTCGGCCCGCATGCCCTCGACCACGCCGAAATGCTGCTCGCGCAGCGCCGCCGAGGTGACGACCGGCAGCGCCAACTGCTGCGCCGCGGGCGCCGCGGTCTGCTGGGCGCGCATGAGGTCGCTGCTGATGAGGTGCTGTGCCGTCTCGCCCGCGAGCCGCAGGCCGAGGCGGCGCGCCTGCTCGTGGCCGATGTCGTTGAGCGGGACGTCCGCGTGGCCCTGGAAGCGCAGCTCGCGGTTCCAGGCGGTTTCGCCGTGGCGGATCAGGATGAGGTCGGTGGGGGCGGAGTCGGGGGTGGTGGTGGACATTGCATGCATTGTCCCCCGAGTGCATGACACGGCGGCTTCGTGCCAACCCGCTGTTGCACGGTCGCCACCGCGTACGGGCCGTGCGCCGGGTGCGTCCGATCGCGCAAAATCGGCCCATGCCTCATCTTGTCCTGCTGCCCGGCCTTGCCTGCGACGAACGCCTCTGGGAGGCCCAGTTGCCCGCACTTCCCGCCGCTTTCGGCGCCCGCGTGAGCGACGTCCAGACGCGCCACGACACCATCGAAGGCATGGCCAGCGCCGTGCTGCGCGAGCACGACGGCCCGCTGGTGCTGTGCGGTGCCTCGATGGGCGGCATGGTCGCGATGGAAGCGGCGCGCCAGGCGCCCGAGCGCATCGCCGGGTTGATGCTGCTGGGCACCAGCGCGCGGCCCGAGACGCCCGACATGTTCGCGCTGCGCGAAGGCGCCATCGAATGGTTCGAGCGCGGCGAGGTGCGCGAGATCATCGAGCCCAACGTCGCCTTCGCCTTCCATCCCGCGCAGGCCGCCAACCCGGCGCTGGTGCAGCGCTACCTGGACATCGTGCTCGGCGCCGGCGCGGCCCAGCTCATCCGCCAGAACCACGCCGTGATGCGCCGCCCCGATGCGCGCACGCACCTGGCCCTGCTGCGCGCGCCGGTGCTGCTGATGTGCGGCGACGACGACCGCCTCGCGCCGCCCGAATGCACCCGCGAGATGGCGGCGCTGCTGCCGCGCGCCGAGGTGGTGTGGGTGCCGCAGTGCGGCCACATGCTGACGATGGAGAAGCCTGCGTTCGTCAACACGGCGCTCAACGCCTGGCTGGGCAAGCACTTCCCCAGCGCTTGAGAGCCCCGGTCAGTGCAGCTGGCCGCCGGTTTCCGCAACGTCCTGCTTCACGGCCAGCGCGGTCTTCACGGTGATGCGCAACGCATCGACCAGCGTCTCGAGCGCCATGCTCGGCGCACCCGGAAAGCGCGCCGCCTGCGCGGGCAGGTAGGGAATGTGGATGAAGCCGCCGCGCGCGCCCTTCGCCGACGGATGCGTCGCGATGCGGTGCATCAGCCCGTAGAAGAGGTGGTTGCACACAAAGGTGCCCGCGCTGTTCGACACCGAGGCCGGCACGCCGCCCGCGCGCAGTTCGCGCACGATGGCCTTCACGGGCAGGCTCGAGAAGTAGGCGGCGGGCGCGCCGGGTATCACGGGCACGTCGATCGGCTGACGGCCGAGGTTGTCGGGCACGCGCGCGTCGTCGACGTTGATGGCGATGCGCTCCGGCGTGAACTCGGCGCGACCGCCGGCCTGGCCGATGCAGATCACCAGCGTCGGCTGGAGTTCGTCCATCGCGCGGTCGAGCGCAGTGAGCGCCTCGCCGAAGACGCAGGGCACAAGGCGCGCATGCACGGTGGCACGGCCGCACTGCCAGCCGTCGAGTGAGCGCACCGCTTCCCACGACGGGTTGAGCAGCTCCTGCTCGAAGGGCTCGAAGCCCGTCAGCAGGACGTTGGGAGAAGCGCGCTTCGCCGGCATCCTGTTCAGGCCATCGCGCGAACGTCGATGCCTTCCTGCTGCAACCGCTCGCGGATGCGCCGCGCGAAGGCCAGCGCATGCGCGCCGTCGCCGTGCAGGCACACGCTCTGGGCGTTGACGGCTACGGTGCTGCCGTCGATGGCGACCACGCGGTGGTCGCGCACCAGCGACAGGGTCTGCGCGAGCGACTGTTCTTCGCTCTCGATGAGCGCGCCGGGCTGGCTGCGCGGCACGAGGCTGCCGTCGGGCATGTAGCCTCGGTCGGCGAACACTTCTTCGACGGGCTGCAGGCCGGCGCGGCGGGCCGCGTCGATCATGTTGCTGCCGGCCAGACCGAAGAACTTGAGCGAGGGATCGAAGCGACGCACCGCCTCGCACAGCGCCTCGGCGAGTTCGGGTTCTTTCACCGCCTGGTTGTAGAGCTGGCCGTGCGGCTTCACGTGCGCGAGCCGGCCGCCCTCGGCCTTGACGATCGCGGCCAGTGCGCCGACCTGGTAGAGCACGTTCGCGACGATCTCCTCGGGCGGCAGGTGCATGGTGCTGCGGCCGAAGTTCTCGCGGTCGGGAAAGCTCGGGTGCGCGCCGATCGCCACGCCGTGCGCCATGGCCCAGCGCACGCACTGCTGCATGGTCCTGGCGTCGCCCGCGTGCCAGCCGCAGGCGATGTTGGCGGAACTCACGAGGCCGAGCAGCGCTTCGTCGCTGCCGGCGCCTTCGCCGAGGTCGGCGTTCAGGTCGATCTGCATGGGGTGTTCTCCGTCTCGGGGCAGGTGCGGGAGCCACCTGCTTCAGCCAACAGTCTAGGCCGCGCCGGTCCAGCCCGCCGCGGCGAGCCCCTGCGCCACCTGCGCCAGGTAGCGCTGCTGCGCGGCCCAGGCCGCGAGCGCGTGCGACAGGTCGGTGCGCACCAGCCGCAGCCGGCCGCCGAGCGGCGCCTGCGCGAGCTTCCAGAGGTCGGCGCGGATCACCACGCCGATGCGCGGGTAGCCGCCGGTGGTCTGCGCGTCGCCCATGAGGATGATCGGCTGGCCCGAGGGCGGCACCTGGATCGTGCCGGGAATCACGCCCGACGAGAGCATGTCGCCGCCCGCCTTGCGCTGCAGCTCGGCGCCGGCCAGCCGGCTGCCCATGCGGTTGCTTTGCGGCGTGATGCGCCAGCGCTCGCTCCACAGCAGCGCCTGCGCGTCGGGGGTGAACAGATCGAACTCGGGGCCGGGCAGCACACGCAGCACGAAGGCGCCGTCGGGCTCGGCCGTGCCCCAGTCGGGCGCGCGCAGGCCGAAGGGACGGCGCGTGTTCTGGTCGGCACCGAGGCGCGAAGCGCCCAGCACGAGCCGGTCGCCCTTGCGCAGCGCGCGGCCCTCGTGGCCGCCGAAGCCGGCCTTGAGGTCGGTGCTGCGCGAGCCGAGCACGGGCGCCACGTCGATGCCGCCGGCCACCGCGAGCCAGCTGCGCAGGCCGGCCTTCGCTGTGCCGGGCGCGTTGGCACCAGCGAGCCTCAGGGTCTGGCCGGCACGCACCGGCACGCTCCAGCAAGGCCACAGCGGCACGCCGTCGAGCGTGGCGCCGAAGTCGTCGCCGGTGAGCGCGATGCGGGTGTCGACTTCGAACTGCAGCTCGCAGCCGCCCATGGTGAACTCGATGCCGGCCGCCGCGTCGGCGTTGCCGGCCAGCCGGTTCGCCAGCGTGAGCGCGAGCATGTCGAGCGCGCCGCCCGGGCAGATGCCCAGCTGGCGCAGGCCGGGTCGCCCGAGGTCCTGCACCGAGGCATGCACGCCGGGTTTGCGCACGAGGATCATGTCTGCAGGCTTTCGACGACGAAGCGCACGCGGTCGCCCGGACGCAGCAAGGTGGGCGACTCGGCCGACGGGTCGAACAGCGCGAGCGGCGTGCGCCCGATGAGCTGCCAGCCGCCCGGCGACACCAGCGGATAGATGCCGGTCTGCTCGCCGCCGATGCCGACCGAGCGCGCGGGCACGGCGGTGCGCGGTTCGGCGCGGCGCGGTGTCGCGAGTTCGGGCGGCAGCCCGCCCATGAAGGCGAAGCCCGGCAGGAAGCCGAGCAGGTAGACCACGTAGTCGCCGCCGCTGTGGCGTCGCACCACCTCGGCCGCCGACAGCCCGGTGTGGGCCGCCACGTCGGCGAGGTCGGGACCGTGCTCGCCGCCGTAGGCCACGGGAATCTCGATGCGCCGCCCTTCAGCGGCATGGGCCGCGAGCCCCGGCCAAGCCTCGAGCACGCGCGCCGCGAGTTCCTCGAACGCCACGGCGGTCGGGTCGAAGGTCAGCGTGAGGTTGTTCATGCCCGGCAGCGCTTCGCCGACGCCGGGCCAGGCCATCACCTCGGCGGCCAGCGCCCAGATGCGCTGCTGCTGCGCCAACGTGGCGGGCGCGGGCAGGTCGCACACCAGCGCCGCATCGCCCAGCGGATGCAGGCGGGGCAAGGGGGTGGCGCTCACCTCAGCGCGAAGCCTGGAGCGGGCTCATTCCCTGCCCAGGCTGCGGACTTTGGCGGTCAGCTGCTGCTCGACGTTCGGCGAGACGAACTTGTTGACCTCGCCGCCGAGCATGGCGATCTCGCGCACGAAGGTGCTGGAGATGAACTGGTACTTGTCGCTCGGGGTCAGGAACACGGTCTCGACGTCGGGCATCAGCGAGCGGTTCATGCCGGCGAGCTGGAACTCGTAGTCGAAGTCGGTCACGGCGCGCAGGCCGCGCACCATGGCCTTGCCGCCGCGCGCGACGACGAAGTCGCGCAGCAGGCCCGAGAAGCTCTCGACCGTGACCTGGTCGCTGTAGGGCTTCACCGCCTCGCGGGCCATGTCCATGCGCTCGGAGAGCGTGAACAGCGCCTTCTTGTGGTGGCCCGCCGCGACGGCGACGATCACCTTGGAGAAGAGTTGGGTTGCACGCCGCACCACGTCCTCGTGACCGAGGGTGATGGGGTCGAAAGTGCCGGGATAAACCGCGATCACGTTGCTGGCCATGGTTGGTTCTTCCTCATGCTGCCGGTGCGGCTTGTCCGGCGGATTATGCAGGCACGGACACAGCGCGGCGCAGCAGATGGGCATGCACGGCGCCGGCCTTCAGGTAGCGGAATTCCATGAGGCCCAGCGCGGCGAGTTCCTCGGCGGCCCAGCGGCGCGGCGCCTCGAGGTAGATCGCGCCGTCGGCGTGCAGCGCGCGCGCGGCGGCGCGCAGGGCCGGCTCGTACAGCGCGAGGTTGTCGAAGGGCGGATCGAGAAACACCGCCTGCAGGCTGCCCGCCGCCGCACGCTCGAGCGCGGTGACGCCGTTGCCGCGCTCCACGCGCACGGCCTCGGCCGAGAGCTTGGCCTTGGCGGCTTGCAGCTGGGCGACCAGCGCGGCGTCCTGCTCGCACAGCAGCACGTGGGCCGCGCCGCGCGAGGCAGCTTCGAGGCCGAGCGCGCCGGTGCCCGCGAAGGCGTCGATGCAGTGCCACCCCGGCAAGGCACCGCCGCCCACGCCGGCCAGGCTCGCGAGCCAGTTGAACAGCGTTTCGCGCACGCGGTCGGGCGTGGGGCGCAGGCCGGGCTTGTCGGCCACGGCGAGGCGGGTGCGCTTCCATTCGCCGCCGATGATGCGGACCTCGCTGGGCCGCGACGGGCGCTTGGCGGCGGGGGCACGCGAGACGGGCGCGGCGGCGTTCTTCTTCGGGGGCTTCTGGGGCATGCGGCGAGCTTAACGCCGCAGCTGGCCCCCCTTCACTCAGTAGCCCATGAACGCGCGACGCGCCAGCAGCGCGGCCAGCACGAGCATGGTGCCGCCGATGAGCGCATCGAGCATCTGCCAGGCGCGCGGGCGTGCAAACACCGGCGCCAGCAGCCGCGCGCCGAAGCCCAGCGCGGTGAACCACAGCACGCTGGCCAGCGTCGACCCGACCACGAACCAGGCCTTGAGCAGGCCCGGGTACTGCGCCCCGGCCGTGCCCACGAGCAGCACGGTGTCCAGGTAGACGTGCGGGTTCAGCAGCGTGAAGCCGGCGGCCTGCGCGACCACCGCGGCGCGCGAGCGCGAGGCGCCCTGCGACACCGTCTGCAACGCGCCCGGCTGGCGCGAGCGCCACAGCGCGCGCAGGCCGTAGCCGCAGAGAAAGGCCGCGCCGAAGCCCGCGAGCAGCGTCGCCAGCATCGGCCGCCCCTTCAGCGCCTGCGCCATGCCGGCCACGCCCGCGGCGACCAGCACCGCGTCGCAGACGGCGCAGAACAGCACCACAGCGCTCACGTGCTCGCGGCGCAAGCCCTGGCGCAGCACGTAGGCGTTCTGGGCGCCGATGGCGACGATGAGCACCAGGCTCATGAAGAGCCCGTTGAGGAAAGCGGTGGAGGCGTGAACGGCGGTCATGGTCCGAGCTTGCCGTCCGCAGCCGATTCAATCAAACTAAACTTTCTAACGCCAATTCAGTTTTACTTCATTCACGACCATGCTCGACTACGCCGCCCTGCACGCCCTTGCCGCCGTGGTGCGCGAAGGCAGTTTCGAGCGCGCCGCCCGCGCGCTGCATGTCACGCCCTCGGCGGTGTCGCAGCGCGTGAAGCTGCTCGAGGAGCGCACCGGCGGCGCGCTGCTGGTGCGCGGCCAGCCCTGCGTGGCGACCGAGGCCGGCCTGCAGCTGTGCCGGCACGTCGAACGCGTGGGCATGCTGGAGCACGAGCTGCGCGAGGCCCTGCCCGCGTTGGGCATGGGCAGCGGCGAGGCGCACGAGCGGGTCACGGTGCGGGTGGCGGTCAACGCCGACAGCCTCGCGACCTGGTTCATGGCGGGCGCCGCCGCCTTTGCTGCGCAGGCGCCCGACGCCCTGCTCGACCTCACGGCCGACGACCAGGACCACACGGCCGAACGGCTGCGCAGCGGCGCGGTGCTGGCGGCCGTGACCGCGCTGGCCCAGCCGGTCACGGGCTGCAACAGCGAGGCGCTGGGCACGGTGCACTACGTGGCCGCCGCGAGTCCCGGTTTCGTGGAACGCTATTTCGCCAAGGGCGTGGGGGCGCGCACGCTGGCCGCCGCGCCGAACCTGGTGTTCGACCGCAAGGACCGGCTGCAGGCGCGCTGGGTGCGCCGCATCTGCCACCGCAACGTGGAGACGCCGCGCCACTGGGTGCCCTCGCCCGCCGCCTTCGTCGAGGCGGCTTGCCGCGGCATCGGCTGGGGCATGCACCCGACCAGCATGGTGGCCGATGCGCTGCGCGACGGCACGCTGGTGGAACTGGTGCCCGGCGCGACGTTGCCGGTGCCGCTGTACTGGCAGCATGCCCGAGCTGCGCCGCGCCTGCTGGCGCAGCTCGGTGCCGCGGTGCGCGAGGCCGCGCGCAGCGGGCCGCACGCGCTGGCCTGAACTTTTCTTACTGCACCGCGGCGGCCGGCTTGCCGCCCACCACCACCGTCACCATGCGCTGCGGCTGCAGCTTGCGGGCGAACGCGGCCTGGATGTCGGCGGCCGTGACCGCGTTCATGCGCGCGGTCCAGGTGTCGAGGTAGTCCAGTGGCAGGTCGTACCAGGCGATGTTGGCGACGTTGCCGATCAGCTTGCGATTGCTGTCCAGCAGCAGCGGGAAGCCGCCGATCAGGTTGTCCTTCGCGGCCTTCAGCTCCTTCTCGGTCGGGCCTTCGGCCACGAACTTCGCGAGCACGTCGCGCGAGACCTTCGTCGCCGCCTCGGCCTGGTCGGGCCGGGTCTGGAAGCCGATGCGGAAGGCGCCCGCCTCGAGCCCCGGCGCGAAGCCGCTGTACACGCTGTAGGCCAGGCCGCGCTTCTCGCGCACCTCTTCGGTCAGCCGCGAGACAAAGCCGCCGCCGCCGAGCACGTAGTTGCCGAGCGTGAGCGCGAAGTGGTCCGGGTCCTGGCGCGGGTAGCCGGGCTGGCCGATGAAGACGTGGGCCTGGGCCGAATCGAACGCGATGCGCTCGTCCTTCGGTGCCGTGAGCGCCGCCACCGGCGCGATGGTCGGCAGCGGTGCGCAGGCGCCGGGACTGGGCAGGCGCGACAGCAGCGTGGTCGCGAGCGCCTCGGCCTCGGCGCGCGTGACCGCGCCCACGATGCTGAGCTTGGCGCGGCACGGCAGGATCAGCTGCTCGTAGCGCTGGCGCATGGCGGCGGTGTCGATGCGCGCGAGCGTCTCTTCCGTCACTTCCTGGCCGTAGGGATGCGTGCCGTACACGGCCTGCGCGAAGGCGCGGCCGACGACGGTGGCGGGCTTGGTGTTGGCTTCCTTGATGGCGGCGTTGATGCGCTCGCGCTCGCGCGACCAGATGTCGTCGGGGAACGAGGGCTCGCCGATCTCGCGTGCGGCCAGGGCCACGGCCTTGGTCAGCAGCGCCGGATCGGACAGCGTGCGCAGCGTGTAGCTGGTGCGGTCGGTGCCGGCGCTCACGTCGAAGCTGGCGCCCAGATCGGCCCAGGCCTCGCCCAGCGCGTTCTGGTCGAGCGCGGGCTCGCCGTTGCGGCCGGCGCGCACGCCCTTCTCGACCATCGCGGCGCTGGTGCTGGCCAGCCCTGCCTGCGCGGCCGGATCGCGCCGGCTGCCGGCGTCGAAATCGATCTGCACGTCGACGATCGGCAATGCGTTGGTCGACACCAGGTACACCTTGGCGCCGTTGGCCAGCGTCCAGTGCTGGATGGGCAGCGCAGCCTGCGCGCTGCCCATGCCGAACAGCGCGGTGATGCCCGCCAGGAGGGCGGTGCTTGCAATCTTCTTGAGGTTCTTCATGAGGGAATCCGGTGCCTTTCAGCGCATCTCGCCCACGGGGGCTGCGAAGCCGCGGCCGCGCTTGGGTTCGGGCGGCAGGGGCCGCAGCGTGGCGACCGTGAGCTGGTCGTCGCCGAAGTACTTGGCGGCCACGGCCTGCACCTGCGCCGCCGTCACGGCCTGCAGCCGGGCGACGATGCGCTCGCTGGCGTCCAGCGGCAGACCCATGATCCAGTTGCTGCCGAGTTCGCGCGCCTGCGCCATCACCGAATCGCGCTTGTAGGTTTCGCTCGCCACCCACTGCGTCTTGACGCGGGCCAGCTCGGCCTCGCCGACACCGTCTTTCGCCACGCGCGCCACCTGGGCGCGCAGCGCGGCCTCGACCGTCTCGGCGGTCTTGCCGGCGGCCGGCACGCCGTCGAGCATGAAGAGTTGCGGACCGCGACCGATGAAGCCCGCGTACGCGCCGGCCGAATCGGCCACGCGGCCGGGGCCCTGCGTGAGGGCGCGGTCGAGCCGCGCGCCGGCGTAGCCGTCGAGCACGGCCGAGAGCACCACCAGCGCCCAGGCGTCGCTGTTCGCGTCGTCGATGTTCGTGAGCTGCGGCACGCGGAAGGCGAGCGACACGTAGGCCTGCTCGGCCGGGGCCTTGAACTCGAGGCGGCGGATGCCGCGCTGCGCGGGCTCGGTGCGCGGCTTGCGCTCCGGCACGGCGCGCGCGGGGATGCTGCCGTAGTACTTCTCGGCCAGCGCGCGCACGCGCGCCACGTCGACATCGCCGGCCACCACGAGCACGGCGTTGGCCGGCACGTACCAGCGCTGGAAGAAGGCGCGCGCGTCGGCCGGCGTCATCGATTCGAGGTCGCTCATCCAGCCCACCACCGGACGGCGGTAGGGCGACGAGGTGAAGACGGCCGCGTTCTGCTGCTCGCCGAGCAGCGCGCGCGGCTGGTCGTCGGTGCGCAGGCGGCGCTCTTCCTTGACCACCTCGATCTCGCGCTTGAACTCGTCGTCGGGCCACTGGTTGTTGGCGAAGCGGTCCGATTCGAGCTTCATCACCTGTTCGAGGCTGCCGACCGGGATCTGCTGGTAGTAGCCCGTGGCGTCGCGCATGGTGAAGGCGTTTTCCTGGCCGCCCAGCGCCGCCACGCGGCGCGAGAACTCGCCGGCCGGCACGCTCTTCGTGCCCTTGAACAGCATGTGCTCCAGCACGTGCGCCACGCCCGAGGTGCCGTCGACCTCGTCCATGGAGCCGACCCGCACCCACACCATCTGCACCGCGGTCGGCGAGCGCCGGTCGGGCTGCACGATCACGGTCATGCCGTTGGCGAGGGTGAATTGCTGGGGGCCCGGAGCGGCGGCAGTCGAGGCCGACGCGGCGGGAGCGGGGGTGGACTGGGCCTGCGCGGGCACGGTCCACAGCGCAGAAAGCGCCAGGGCCAGCACCGCACCAGACGCAGCGCGGCGTGGCGAGAGGTGTTTCATAGAATGGGTCGGATTGTAAAAAGCTCCCGATGTTCAGTTTCTTCAAGAAAAAACCACCTGCCGATGCCCCGGTGACACCGGCCCCGCCGCCGACCACCGAACCCGCGCCCTCCCCGGCCGCGGAACCCGCACCGGCACGCTCGGTGTTCTCGCCGTCGAGCTGGTTCGGGTCGAAGCCTGCAGCGGAAGCGCCTGTTCCCGCACCCGCACCCGCACCCGCACCCGCCCCTGCGCCGCCCCCCGAGCCGGCACCGGCCGCGCCCGTGGTGGCGCCGACGCCCGCGCCAGTTCCGGTCGCCGCACCTGCGCCGATCCCTGCGCCAGCGCCCGCCCCCGTTCCTGCACCCGCCCCTGTTCCTGCACCCGCGCCCGTCATCGCGCCACCGCCGCCCCCTCCGGCGCCCGTGCCCGCACCGCCTCCCGCACCTGTCGCCGTCGCCGAACCGGCCCCCATCGCCACCGAGCGCAAGAGCTGGTTCGACAAGCTCAAGACTGGCCTGCGCAAGACCGGCACCGGCATCCAGGCCGTGTTCGTCAATGCGCAGATCGACGACGCGCTGTATGAAGAACTCGAATCGGCGCTCCTGATGGCCGACACCGGCGTCAAGGCCACCGAGTACCTGCTCGCCGACCTGAAGGTGCGCGTCAAACGCCAGATGGCCACCGACGCCGCGCAGGTCAAGCTGCTGCTGGCCGACGCCGTCACCGACCTGCTCAAGCCGCTCGAGAAGCCGCTGGTCATCGGCGAATACACGCCCACCGTGATCATGGTGGCGGGCGTCAACGGCGCGGGCAAGACCACCTCCATCGGCAAGCTCACCAAGCACCTGGCCACCGAAGGCGCCTCGGTGCTGCTGGCCGCGGCCGACACCTTCCGGGCGGCGGCGCGCGAGCAGCTGCTGGTCTGGGCCGACCGCAACACCGTCGAGATCGTGAGCAACGAAGGCGGCGACCCCTCGGCCGTGAGCTTCGACGCGGTGAACGCCGGCAAGGCACGCGGCAAGGACGTGGTGCTGGTCGACACGGCCGGGCGCCTGCCGACGCAACTGCACCTGATGGACGAGCTCAAGAAGATCAAGCGCGTCGTCACCAAGGCCGACGCCACCGCGCCGCACGAGGTGCTGCTGGTGATCGACGGCAACACCGGCCAGAACGCGCTGGCGCAGGTCAGGGCCTTCGACGAGACCCTGGGCCTCACGGGCCTCATCGTGACCAAGCTCGACGGCACCGCCAAAGGTGGCGTGCTGTGCGCCATCGCGCGCGAGCGGCCGATTCCGGTGTACTTCATCGGCGTGGGCGAAAAGCTCGAAGACCTCGAGACCTTCAACGCCCGCGAGTTCGCGCAGGCGCTGCTCGGCTGAGGCTTTCGCTTCGGATAAAAAAAACGGCCCCCGGCTTTCGCCGGAGGCCGTCAGCTCCCTGTCTTTCTTATTTCTCCCTTGTATTCCCCCTGCGTGTGGCCTGTGCGGCGTCGCGCCTCGTGTGCGAAGGCACCGGTGGTCGACGCCTGCAACGCCCCCTGATTTCGCTTCCCTGAAACCCGAAATTACGACGGGAGGCGAACGCCCGGCAGTGCCAAAAGTCATTGCATGTGTGGCCAACCGATGGGATCGGCACGCAATGAACTACAACGTATTCACTTTCAGCCGCAGGCTGTGTGCCAAACGCTACGGTGCCGGCACAAGCCCCGCCATGGCCTGCAGCAGCGCATCGGGCGCCACGGGCTTGAACAGCACCGGCACGCCCGACTCGCGCACGCGCTGCAGGCGGTCGGGCGAGGTCTCGCCGGTGATCAGCAGCAGCGGCAGTTCGGTGCCCAGGTGCCGACTCAGGCGCAGGCCCACGTCGAGGCCGTCGACGCCGTCGGCCAGGCGGTAGTCGCACATCAGCAGGCCGAAGGGCCGGCCTTCGGCGCGAGCCTGGTGCAGCGCCTCGGCCGCGGCGGCCTCGTCGGCGACGGCGTGCGCATCGATCGCGTGCGAGCGCAGCAGGCCGGTCATGGCTTCGCGGATTTCAAGTTCGTCGTCCATCAGCAGCACGCGACCGGGCAGCATGGCCGCGCGCCGACGTGCAGCCAGTTCGACACTGCCGGCCGGAAACGGGCCCACGAGCGCGCTGACCTGCGGCGGCACGGTCGGCAGCACGACGCGGAAGTGCGTGCCCCGGCCCGGGCGCGAATGCATCTGCACCGGATGGCCGAGCAGGCGCGACAGGCGGCGCACGATCGACAGGCCGATGCCCAGGCCGCGCGCACGGTCGCGGCCCGGGTTATCGATTTGGTAGAACTCTTCGAAGATGCGGTGCGACTGCTCGGGCGCGATGCCGATGCCGGTGTCGCGCACCTCGATCCACACGGTGTCGCCGCGGTCGCGCGCCGTGACGGTCACGCCGCCCTGCACGGTGTACTTCAGGGCGTTGTCCATCAGGTTGGACAGCATGCGGTGCAGCAGCTGCGGATCGCTGCGCACCCACAGGCCGCTGGCACGCACGCGCAGCTGCAGCTCCTTCTGCTCGGCCTGCGCCGAGAAGGTGTGGTTGAGCGGCAGGAACAGCGCATCGAGCTCCACCGGCTGCGGCGAAGGCGTGATGACGCCCGCGTCGAGCCGGGACACATCGAGCATGGTGTCCAGCGACGCGCCCAGCGAGTTCACCGCGCGCATCAGGCGCTCGGCGTTGCGGCTCTCGGGCCGGCCGCGCAGTTCGTTCTCGAGCGCGGCGCCGAACAGCGCGATGGCGTGCAGCGGCTGACGCAGGTCGTGGCTGGCGGCACCGAGGAAGCGGGTCTTTTCTTCGCTGGCGCGCTCGGTGGCGGCGATCTGCTCGCCCAGGCGCGCGGCCAGCGCCTCGTTCTCGAAGCGCAGCATGAGCGAGTCGGTCAGCAGCCGGTGCTGGCGCACGCCGGCGTGCAGCGTGAGCATCAGGTAGGCCGAGCCGGCCGCGGCCAGGAACAGGTGCAGGCCATCGCCCTGCCAGGCCAGCGCGATGATCATGCCCAGCGACATGGGCAGCGTGTAGCCGAACAGCGCGGGCTTGAGCGGCCACAGCGACTGCGCGGCGCGCGCGCAGCTGCCGACGATCACGGCCATCAGCAGCGAGGTCATGGGCAGGTTCTCGTGCGGCACGATGAACCAGGGCACCACCGCCGTGATCATGCTCACCAGCGTGACCATGCGCGAGATCTTGCGCGCCCAGTACGGGCTCTCGGAGGCCGGCTTGTCGGGCGTCCAGCGCGGCGTGAAGAACACGTAGATGTCGACCGCCACCAGCGCCGCCATCCAGAACAGCAGGCGCGCATCGCTGAGCTGCGAGTAGATGATGCAGCCGAACACGATCACGAAGCCCAGGTGGGTCAGCGTGGAGATGCCGTAGGTGTCGTAGACCGAGCCGACGTGCTCGCGCAGCACGCGCTGGCCCAGCAGCTGGCCGGCGGCGGCATCGCCGCGGCCCGCCAGCGTGGCGCCGCTCAACGCAGCATGCTGATCAGCTGGGCGCGCGAGCGCATGCCGAACAGCAGGAGGATGGTCGAGACATGGTTCTTCACCGTGCCCTCGCTCAGGTTGGCCAGTTGCGCGATCTCCTTGTTCGCCTTGCCTTCGAGCACCCACTGCAGCACCTGCATCTGGCGCGGCGTGAGTTCCTGCCAGGCGCTGGCGTGCGCGAACTCCGCGTACCCCGACAGCGACTTGGGCAGCGCCGCCGGCGGCAGCGGCTGCGGCGGCGTGCCGTCGGCCTCGAACAGGCCGCAGGCGCGGATGAAGCCCACCATCTCCTTCAGGTCGGCGGACTTGGGCAGGAAGGCGCTGGCGCCGAGCGCGAGCGCGCCTTGCGCCAGCGTGCTGTTGGCGGTGCCCGAGAGCACCACGACGCGCGCCGCCGGAAAGCGCAGGCGGAACTCGGCCAGGCCGCTGAGCCCGTGCGTGTCGGGCAGCGCGAGGTCGAGCAGCACGAGGCCGATGGCCGCCTCGTTCGCGGCGTAGAGCGCGAGCGCGTCGGCGATGTTGCCGGCCTCGAACACCGAAATGCGCGCGCCCGAGGTGGCGGCCTGGGCCTGCACCAGCGCGCTCACGCCCAGGCGCAGCAGGTCGTGGTCGTCCACCACCAGGATCGCGCCGGACACGCCGACAGGCACACCGGTGTCGGTGAGGGGCGGCGGGGGTGCGGAGGGGGAGTCGAAAGAGGCCACGGATTTGATCTTAGCGGCGCAAGCCCCGCGCGACAGTGCCCTAAGTCATGGCGCCCTGCCCTCGCCCCACCCGGGACGACGCCACTTGCCACGGCCCGGCGCCGTGGGCACCATGGAAGTCTTGCCGCAACGCACGGCGCCCCGGAGACCTGCCATGACCCACACCGCCGCCGCCCCGCTCGCCACCAGCGAGCGCAAGGTCGACCGCCTGCTCGCCCACTACGAGGAGAGCCACCGCCATCCGACCAACGAGCTGATCCACTTCGTGGCCATCCCCGCGATCATGCTGAGCATCGTCGGGCTGCTGTTCGCGATCCATCCGTGGGTGGCCTACGCCTTCGTGGCGGCCAGCCTCGTGTACTACGCATTGCTGCGCTCGCCGGCCTTCCTGGTCACCATGCTGGCGCTCACGGTGCTGGCGCTGGTGGCGGTGCATGCGATGGGCGCCTCGGTAGCGCCGGTGTCGGCGGCGATCTTCGTGGTGGCATGGATCTTCCAGTTCGTCGGCCACAAGATGGAAGGCAAGAAGCCGTCGTTCTTCGAGGACATCCAGTACCTCTGGGTCGGTCCGCTGTTCGTGCTGTCGAAGCTGTTCCTGAAGCTCGGCATCCGCTGGTAGACGGCGCCTCCCACCCCGTCTCCTTTTCGTTGCCGCCCTCGGGTGAACCCTGAGGGGTGATGGCGTGCATCACGTTTTCTGATTGGCCCCCGCGCGGCACGTCATGCACGATGCCGACCGACATGACCGCAAGCGCTCGCCACGAAGCGCGCGGCATGCGTCCTCGCCAACGACCTGGAGACAACACCATGCCTTCCCGCTTCACCCTGCGCACGCTTGCGCTTTCGTTCTCGCTGCTGGCCGCCGGCCTCGGCGGCGCTGCCCGTGCCGGCACCGTCACGGTCGTCACCTCCTTTCCCAAGGAGCTGACGCAGGCCTACAAGGTGGCGTTCGAGAAAGCCAACCCCGGCATCAAGCTGGAGATCCTCAACAAGAGCACGGTGCAGGGCATCTCGTACGTGCGCGAGCTGCCGGTGGGCCAGCGGCCCGACGTGTTCTGGGCCTCGGCGCCCGATGCCTTCGAGGTGCTGGCCGGGCAGAAGCTGCTGGAGAACGTGGCGGCGCAGGCCAACAAGGCGGTGCCCGAGAAGGTCGGCAACTACCCCATCAACAACCCGCAGGGCCTGTACCTGGGGCAGGCGCTGGCCGGCTACGGCCTGATGTGGAACACGCGCTACATGGCCGCCAACAAGCTGCCCGCGCCCGCGCAGTGGAGCGACCTGATGAAGCCGGTGTACTTCGGCCACGCGGCCATGAGCGCGCCCTCGCGCTCGGGCACCACGCACCTGACGGTCGAGACGCTGCTGCAGGGCGAAGGCTGGGACAAGGGCTGGAACCAGCTGCTGCAGATTTCGGGCAACAGCGCAGCCATCACCGAGCGCAGCTTCGGCGTGCCCGACGGCGTGAACAACGGGCAGTTCGGCATCGGCCTGGTGATCGACTTCTTCGGCCTGGCCGGCAAGTTCTCGGGCTTCCCGGTGGAGTTCGTCTACCCCGACGTGACGGCCGTGGTGCCGGCCAACATCGGCCTGGTCAGCGGCAGCAAGAACCCCGAAGAGGCGCGCAAGTTCATCGCCTACAGCGTGTCGACCGAAGGCCAACTGCTGCTGCTCGACCCGAAGATCTCGCGCCTGCCGGTGCTGCCGCCGTCGGCACTCGGTGGCAAGGTGCCGCCCGCCTATCCGAACCCGTTCGAGATCGCCAAGCGCGCCAAGGTGCACTTCGACTCCGACCTTTCGGAAGCCCGCTACAACGTGGTGTCGTCGCTGTTCGACCAGACCATCACCTTCCGCCACAAGGAACTCAAGGCCGCCACCAAGGCGATCCACGAGGCCACGGCCGCACTGGCCAAGAAGCCCAACGCGCAGGGCCAGGCGCAGCTCAAGCAGGCGCGCGACCTGGCCTTCACGCCGCTGGTTGGCGCGTCGATGGCGAACGACAAGGACTTCCTGGCGCTGTTCACCGCCAACAAGAAGGACGCTGCCTCGAACAAGCAGGTCACCGGCCTGGAAGACCGCTGGAGCACGCAGGCCCGCGAGCAGTACGAACGCGCCCGCACGCTGGCCGAGCAGGCCTTGGCCAGCGCCCGCTGAACACGCACTGAGCGCCACCGGACACCTCACCGATGACCACACTCACCGCCGGCACCGCGCCGGCCACTGCGCGCGCGCGCCGCTTCAGCCAGGTTCGCCCCGGCGCCTGGCTGGCCGGCGCCCTCGTGCTCGGCTTTCTGCTGCTGTTTCTCGTGCTGCCGGTCGGCCGGGTCTTCTACACCGCCTTCGTCGATGCCGACGGCGGCCTGACCTTCGGCCACTTCGGCGCCTTCTTCGAACAGGGGCTGATGCGCGAGTCGTTCTTCAACAGCCTGTTCGTGGCCACCGCGTCGGCCCTGTTCGCGGCACTCATCGCAGTGCCGCTGTCGTACTTCACTGTGCGCTTCCAGTTCCGCGGCGCGATGCTGATCCAGACGCTGGGCGTGCTGCCGCTGATCATGCCGCCCTTCGTGGGCGCGGCCGCGATGCAGCTGATCTTCGGCCGCTCGGGCTCGCTGAACCTGCTGCTCAACCAGTACTTCGGCGTCACGCTGCCGATCATGGAAGGGCTCAACGGCGTGATCTTCGTGGAGGCCATCCACTACTTCCCGTTCATCCTGATGAACCTCACGGTGGCGCTGCGCAACATCGACGGCGCCATGGAAGAAGCGGCGCTCAACCTGGGCTGCACCGGCTGGCGCCTGTTCTGGCGCGTGATCTTCCCGCTGGCCATGCCGGGCTTCGTGGCCGGCGCCTCGCTGGTGTTCGTGAAGGTGTTCGACGACCTGGGCACGCCGCTGGTGCTGGGCCAGACCAACATGCTGGCGCCGCAGGCCTACCTGCGCATCACGCAGGTGGGGCTGGAAGACCCGCTGGGCTACGTGATCAGCGTGATCATGATCGTGTTCTCGATCACGGCCATGGCGCTGTCGGCGCGCATGCTGGCGGGCAAGGAGTACTCCACGATCCAGAAGGGCGGCGCGAGCATCGCCAAGCGCCAGCTGTCGCCGCTGGGCTCGTTCGCGGCCTACGGCTGGATCTTCGTGGTGCTGCTGGTGGTGCTGAGCCCGCACCTGGGCGTGCTGCTGCTGTCGCTGGCGCAGGTGTGGAGCTTCTCGCCGCTGCCCGACGCCTACACGCTGGCCCACTACGAGACCGTGTTCCACGACGCCGGCGGCATGATGAAGAACACGCTGCTGTACTGCGGCCTGGCCGCGGGCCTCGATGTGATTCTGGGCGTGACCATCGCCTACCTGATGCTGCGCACCTCGCTGCCCGCGCGCAAGTGGCTCGACTGGATCGCCACCGCCTCGCTGGCCGTGCCGGGCATCGTGCTGGCCATCGGCTACCTGCGGCTGTTCAAGGGCGTCACGGTGCCGGGCACCGACACGCTGCTGACCAGCACCTGGATCGTGATCATGCTGGCCTACGCGGTGCGCCGCCTGCCCTACGCGCTGCGCTCCTGCGTGGCCGCGCTGCAGCAGGTGCACGTGTCGCTCGAGGAGGCGGCCGAGAGCCTGGGCGCGACCAAGATGCGCACCATCCAGCGCGTGGTGGTGCCGCTGATGGCGGGCGGCATCCTGGCGGGCTTCGTGACCAGCTTCATCACGGCGGCGGTGGAGCTGTCGGCCACCATCCTGCTGTCGTCGGCCGAGTCGCAGGCGCCGATGAGCTACGGCATCTACCTGTACATGCAGAGCGTGGCCGGCCGCGGGCCCGGCGCGGCGCTGGGCGTGCTGGCCATCGCCGTGGTGGCGCTGGGCACCTACCTGTCGCACCTGGTGGTCGAGCGCACCGGCCAGCGGCTCACGGCGCGGCCGCTCGATGAAGCGCTGCCGCCGCTGCCGATCGCGGCACCTGTTGCTGCGGACGCACCTGCCATTCCCACCGCCCCGGCGGCCAAGATCTGACCCAAGGCTTCCCATGAAAAAAGTACCTGTCCAGTGCCGCAACGTGCGGCTCGCCTACGGCACCACCGAAGTGCTCAAGGACGTCAACATCGACATCGAGCCCGGCGAGTTCTTCGCCCTGCTCGGGCCTTCGGGCTCGGGCAAGTCGACGCTGCTGCGCCTGATTGCCGGCTTCAACCGCCACCAGCACGGCGAAGTGCTGATCGACGGCAAGGACGTGAGCGACAAGGCGCCCTGGGAACGCAACATCGGCATGGTGTTCCAGAGCTACGCGCTGTGGCCGCACATGACGGTGTGGGACAACGTGGCCTTCGGGTTGGTGGAGCGCAAGGCGCCCAAGGCGGTCATCAAGGAGAAGGTGACGGCCGCGCTCGAGCTGGTGGGGCTGCTGCCGTATGCGCAGCGCCGCCCCAGCCAGCTGTCGGGCGGCCAGCAGCAGCGCGTGGCGCTGGCGCGCACCATCGTCATCGAGCCCCAGGTGCTGCTGCTGGACGAGCCGCTCTCCAACCTCGACAAGACGCTGCGCGTGCAGATGCGCCAGGAGCTGCTGGCGATGCAGCGGCGCCTGGGGCTGACCACCATCTTCGTCACGCACGACCAGGAAGAGGCCATGACCACCGCCGACCGCATGGCCGTGCTCGACAAGGGCGTGGTGCAGCAGGTCGGCGCGCCGGCCACGCTCTACGATTACCCGGTGAACACCTTCGTCGCCAACTTCGTCGGCACCATGAACCTGCTGGAGGGCAAGGTGCGCTCTCGCCGCGGCGACACGCTCTCGCTGGACGTCGACGGCGTGGGCGAGCTGCACTTTCCGCTGCCCACCGACGCGCCCGAGGCCGACACATTGCAGATCAGCTTTCGCCCGCACACGCTGCGCGTGGACGTGGCCGACGCGGCGCACGACGCGCGCTACGTGTGGGTGCCGGGCACCGTGGAGGCCAGCGAGTTCCTCGGCGAGTTCACGCGCTACCGCGTGCGTGTGGGCCACCAGAACCTGGCCGTCGATCACCCGCACCACATGGGGCTGTCGAAGTTCCCGGTCGGCGGTGCGGTGAGCCTGGGCATCGAGCCCTCGCAAGTGCGCCTGTTCGGCGCCTGACGCGCCGCGCGCCGATGGAGCTGCACCAGATCCGCGCCTTCGTCGCGGTGGCACGCGTGGGCAACGTGACGCGCGCGGCCGACGTGCTGTGCGTCACGCAGCCCGCGGTCACCGCGCAGATCAAGGGCCTGGAATCGAGCCTCGGCGTGGCCCTGTTCGACCGCGGCGCCGGCCGCATGACGCTCACGCGCGCGGGCGACCGGCTGCTGCCCCAGGCCGAGGCGCTGCTGAGCGCCGCCAGCGAGCTCAAGGGCGCGGCGCGGCGCATGCAGGGCGAACTCGGCGGACGCATCGACCTGGGCCTGCCGGGCGAGACGCCCGAGTTCCTGCGCACCGGCCACCTGGCGGTCGCGGTGCAGCGCAGCCTGCCGCTGGTGGAGCTGCACACGCGCACCCACGCCGTGGGCCACCTGCTCGACCAGGTGCGCGGCGGCGGGCTGGCGGGCGCCTTCACCATCAGCGTGCACCCGCCGCGCGACCTGCAGTGGATCGCGCTGCGCTCGGTGTGCTACCGCATTGCCTTTCCGCCGCGCCTGGCCACCGAAATGCAGCGCGGCGGCTGGCGCGTGCTGGCCGGGCTGCCGTGGGTCGACGGCACGGCGGAATCGCACGTGCACCAGATGCTGCGCGGCCTGTTCGAGCAGCAGGGCCTGGCGCCCAACGTCGTGATGCGCAGCGACGACACCAGCGCACTCGAAACCTTCGTGCGCGCCGGCAGCGCCTGCGCACTGCTGCGCGAGGAAGTCGCCGTGCCGGGCGTGGAGCGCGGCGACTGGGTCGTGTGGGGTCACGCGCGGGTGGACGCCCAGCTGTACTTCAGCAGCGCGACCGAGCGCGCCGGCGACCCGCTGGTGGTGGCGCTGACGTCGGCGGTGCAGTCGGTCTGGGGCTGATCACACCGACACGAGCGGCTCGGCCTCGTAGGCCCGGTGGAGCAGCTCCAAAAAGGCCGGCGCCGCCGGCAACGCCACGTCGCCGATGCGGTGCGCCGCCACGCCCGGCGTCCACGAGTTCATGACCACGGCGCCGGCCAGCGCAGGCAGGTCGGCCATCCGCAGCACCTGGCTGCGCTGCGGGACGCCGAGGCGATCGAGTTGCCGGCGCACGATGCCCATCGTGGTGCCGGTGAGGACGTCGGCCTCGGGCCACACCACCGCCTTGCCGTCCCAGAAGGCCAGGTTCCAGATCGACGCCTCGCCGAGCCGGCCCTGCCGGTCGAGAAAGGCCGTGTCGTCGAAGCCCTGCGCGGCGGCCTGGCGCAGCAGCTGGGTCTTGGCGCCTTCGCCGACATGCTTCACGGACGGCAGGAAACGCTCGTGTTCGATCGCGGCCAGGGTCAGCGGGCCGGCGGGGCCGTTGGAAGGCGGGCCGGTGCGGATCAGCACCTCGGGCACCGCGTCGGCCACGGTGAACTCGCCAGCCGGGGAGTAGACGGTGGCGGTCAGCGACAGGTCCGCCGGGCCAGCCGCGAGCGCGGCCCGCAGGTGGGCGCGCACCATGTCGTCGGGCAGCGCCTGGCCGAACAGGGTCTGCGAGGCGAAGCGCAGCCGAGCCAGATGGAGATCAAGGCCCCGCACCCGGCCGCCGCGCACCTGCATGGCGGTGAAATGGGCGTGGCCGGCGAAGGCCAGCGACGCCAAGGCCTCGGCGGGTGCGGGCTGGCCGTTGCGTTGCACGACGAAAGTGGAAGAAGGGGTGCTGGCGGACATGGTTTCATTGCTCCTGAAAGGGGATCGTTGTGGATGGATCTTCAAGTTCTTGAACTATCCCGCGTTGACTTCCCTTTGAGAAACGAATAGTTTTTGGAAAATTATCAAAAATCATTTGAAGATCAATGCATCCCAGACTGCTCCCCGGCACCCGCGCCCTGCGCACCTTCGAGGCTGCCGGGCGGCACCTGAACTTCACCCGGGCCGCCGAAGAGGTGGGGCTGACGCCGGCGGCCGTGAGCCACCAGATCAAGGAGATCGAAGACCAGCTGGGCGTCGTGCTGTTCACGCGCACCAGCCGCAGCATCCGCCTGACACCGGCCGGCGCGGTGTGGTTCGAGGCCACCGCCGACGCCCTCGACACCCTGCGTCGCGCCGCCGGCCGCGCCCGGCGCATGGCGCGCGGGGCGGCGACGCTGCGCGTGTCGACCAGCGCCCGCTTCGCGACCAACTGGCTGCTGCCCCGGCTGCCGCAGTTCCGGGCCGCGAACCCTGGGTTGGAACTGGGTTTCGACATTTCCGACGCGCTGCGGGATTTCGACGCCGACGACATCGACGTGGCGATCCGCTTCGGCACCGGCAAAGACCCGGGCACGCGCGCGCAGCGCCTGTTCGACACCGTGATCGTGCCGGTCTGCAGCCCCAGGCTGCTCGCCAGCGGGCCCCCGTTGGCAACGCCGCGCGACCTGCTCCAGCACACGCTGTGCTTCGTCGACTGGAAGACCGACGGCATGGTCTGGCCGAACTGGCCGATGTGGATGGCCGCCGCGGGCGTCGAGGGCTTCGACGACAGCCGCTGCATCGGCTTCGCCGACTCGAGCGACGTGGTGCGCGCCGTCACCGAGAGCGGCATGGTCGGCCTGGCCGACCTGGACATGATCGGCGCCGACCTCGCCCAGGGCCGGCTGGTGCGGCTGTTCGACATCGGCGTGCCCATGGCGGCGGGCTACGCCTACCACCTGGTCTACCCGGAAGGCAGCGCCCAGGACCCGCGCATCCTGGCGTTTCAGGACTGGCTGCTGGGGCAAGCCTCCAGGACTTGAAAAACGCCAAACGGCATACAAATATCCAACAAATCGCGACAAAAGCTATCGCAACGATAGAAACCCAAGGGAACCCTTGGCTTAGCACTCCCTCTAACCGAGTGCTAATATGGCCAACACAAAGGAGTTTCCCCTGATGACAACGCTGTCTGGAGTCTCTGCCAACCAGCTGGCCGTCGCCAACCCATGGTCGATGGTCCCCCCGCTGGGCAACCTGGATGCCTACATTTCGGCCGCCAACCGCCTGCCGCTGCTCACGCTCGAAGAAGAGCAGGGCTTCGCACGCAAGTTGCGCGACCAGAACGACCTCGAAGCTGCCGGTGCGCTGATCCTGTCGCACCTGCGCCTGGTCGTCTCCATTTCCCGCCAGTACCTGGGCTACGGGCTGCCGCACGGCGACCTGATCCAGGAAGGCAACGTCGGTCTCATGAAGGCCGTGAAGCGTTTCGACCCCGACCAGGGCGTGCGGCTGGTGAGCTACGCCATGCACTGGATCAAGGCCGAGATCCACGAGTACATCCTGAAGAACTGGCGCATGGTCAAGGTCGCAACGACCAAGGCGCAGCGCAAGCTGTTCTTCAATCTGCGTTCGATGAAGCAGAGTTTCAAGGCCGACTCGGCCGCGGCCGACAACGGCACGCACCGGGAGACGCTGAGCCCCGACGAGGTCTCGCAGATGGCCACGCGCCTGAACGTGAAGCCCGAGGAAGTGCTCGAAATGGAAACCCGCCTGTCGGGCGGCGACGTGCTGCTCGATCCGGGTCCGTCCGATGACGGCGACGAAGGCTTCGGCCCCATCGCCTATCTGGCCGACGCCACGCAGGAACCGACCGCCTTGCTCGAATCGCAGCAGCGCGACCGCCTGTCGAGCGACGGCATCGCCACCGCCCTCGAGGCGCTGGACGACCGCAGCCGCCGCATCGTCGAAGAGCGCTGGCTCAAGGTGAACGACGACGGCTCGGGCGGCATGACGCTGCACGACCTGGCCGCGGTGTACGGCGTGAGCGCCGAGCGCATCCGCCAGATCGAAGTGGCGGCGATGAAGAAGATGAAGAAGGCCCTGGCCGAGTACGCGTAAGCGTCACGACCGCCCTCCTCCACGAAAAAGCCCGGCAGTGCCGGGCTTTTTTTCGTTCGGGGACGCTTCAGGGCGTCGACTTGGTCAGCGTGCGCAGCGCCCGCTTCGCGATGTAGCGGGTCTCGGCAACCGGCGATTCGGCCACCCAGCGCGTGCACAGCGTCTCGACCCACTCGGGCTGCGTCTTGCTGGCGTCGTTGAGCCAGTTGGCGACCGAGTTCTGCACGTAGCGATGCGCGTCGGCGCGCAGCGGCTCCAGCAGCGGCAGCGCCAGCCAGGGCTCGGCCTTCAGCGCTTCGATCTGCGCGCACCACACGCCGCGCGGGCGCGTGAGTTCGCTGGCGAAGCGGCGCACGTTCGGATCGGCATCGGTCACCCAGGGCTGCAGCAGCGCCAGCGCCTCGTCGAGCGAATCGATGACGCTGTCGCGCACCGCCATCCAGGCGAACTCGCGCACGCCGAAGTGCGGGTCGGCGGCAAAGCGGCGCACGGCGTCGAGCTGGGCCGCCAGCGGCAGGCCCGACAGCGTGATCCACTGCACCGCCCAGCAGCGCGCCACGTCGCTCGCGTGCGTGGCCAGCCGGTGCGCCACGGCATCGCGTTCGGCGTGTTCGGCCGTCATGTCGTACAGCGCGCGCGCAATGTGGCTGTGGCGCTGCATGGGCTTGAAGGCGGCCAGCATGGCGAGCGTGTCGTCCAGCCGTTCGTGCGCCGCGTCGAGGCCGACATGGCCCGCCACGCTGCGCGCGAGCAGCGGCAGTTCGAGCGCGAGAAATTCGTTGAGGTTGACGGTCTCGAGCAGCCCGCCGTTCAGCGCGCCCAGCACTTCCGGCGGAATGAGCGCGATGCGGAACGCGCCCTTGCGCGACTTCAGATGGTCGACCGATGCCATGGCGTGGGCGCCCGGCTCAGGAAGCGAGCAGCGTCTTCAGGTCCGACACCATCGCCGGCACGCCCGCGCCGTAGCGCGCGTAGAGCCGCAGGCGGCCTTGCGGGTCGTAGATGTAGCTGGCGGCCGAGTGGTCCATGGCGTAGCTGGTCGGCGTCTTGCCCTCGACCTTCTTGTAGTAGACCTTGAAGTCCTTCGCGATGGCGGCCAGCTGCTCGGGCGTGGGAATGAGCGCCACGAAGCTCGGGTCGAACGCGCCCATGTAGGCCTTGAGCACCTCGGGCGTGTCGCGCGCCGGATCGACGGTGACGAACAGCACCTGCAGCTTGCTGCCGTCGGCGCCGAGCTGCTGCTTGACCTGCGCCATCTCGGTCATGGTGGTCGGGCAGACGTCGGGACACTGCACGTAGCCGAAGAACAGCACCACCGCCTTGCCCTTGAAATCGGCCAGCGTGCGCACCTTGCCGTCGGCGTCGGTGAGCGAGAAGTCTTTCGCGTAGTCGGCGCCCGTGATGTCGACCGCCTGGAAGCTCTGCTTCGGCTGCTGCTCGCTGCAGGCCGCGAGGCCCAGTCCCAGCGTGGCCGAGACGGCCACCCAGCCGGCCGTGGCGGCGATCGATTTCAGGGCATTGCGCTTGTTCATGGGCAGGTCAGGTCCGGTCAGCGGAGGTAATGGTCGACGAGCAGCGCCGCGAACAGCACGCTCAGGTGGATGAGCGAAAACCGGAAGGTCTTGCGCGCCAGCGTGTCGGAGTAGTTGCGCCACAACGCGAAGGCATAGCCGGTGAAGCCGATGCTCACGCCGATGGCGACCACGAGGTAGAGCCAGCCGCTCATGCCGTAGATGAAGGGCATCAGGCAGGCGGCGAACAAAATGAAGGTGTACAGCAGCACCTGCAGCCGCGTGAACTCGTTGCCGTGCGTCACGGGCAGCATCGGCAGGCCGGCCTTGCGGTAGTCCTCGACGCGGTACAGCGCCAGCGCCCAGAAGTGCGGCGGGGTCCACAGGAAGATGATGAGGAACAGGATCAGCGCCTCGGGGCCGACGTCGCCCGTCATGGCGGACCAGCCCAGCACCGGCGGCATGGCACCCGAGGCGCCGCCGATCACGATGTTCTGGGGCGTCAGCGGCTTCAGGATGACGGTGTAGATCACCGCATAGCCGACGAAGGTGGCAAACGTGAGCCACATGGTCAGCGGGTTGACCGTGAACCACAGCAGCGCCGAGCCGGCCGCGCACAGCAGCGCCGAGAACACCAGCGCCTGCATGTCGCTGAGTTGCCCGCGCGCCGTGGGGCGCCAGGCGGTGCGCTTCATCTTGGCGTCGATGCCCTTCTCGACCAGGCAGTTGAATGCGGCGGCCGCACCGGCCACGAGCCAGATGCCGATGCAAGCCAGCACGCCGCGCTGCACATCGGCCCACGACGGCAGGCCGGGCACGGCCAGCACCATGCCGATGAGCGCGCAGAACACGATCAGCTGCACCACGCGCGGCTTGGTGAGCGCGTAGAACTGGCGCAGCACGTTGGCGGTGCTGGCGTGCTGAACAGGAATCGGGGTGCTCACGCGGTGGCTTTCTTCGGGTTGGGGGTGCCGCGCGCATTGTCGACGGCGCGCGGAATCGGTGCAGCGGCGGCGCTTTCGCGGCGGCTCTCGCACAGCGCCCAGGTCAGGACCACCGCCAGCGCCGCGGCGCCGCCGGTGTGGAGCACGGCGGCGGCCAGCGGCCAGCCGAGCAGCACGTTGCCCAGGCCCGTGGCCAGCTGCAACAGCGCCAGGCCAGCCAGCCAGTGCGCCTGCGAACGCAGCGCCTCGAGGCGGCGCAGGCGCCAAGCCAGCAGGCCGAGCGCGACGAACACGGCATACGCCATGAGGCGGTGCGCGTAATGGATGGCGGTGAGCGCGGAAAAGTCGAGCGGCTGGCCGTCGCCGGTCACGCCGAGGTGGCGCCAGATCTCGAAGCCCTGCGCGAAATTCATCGGCGGCCACCAGCTGTCCTGGCAGGTCGGGAACTGCGTGCAGGCCAGCACCGCGTAGTTGGTGCTGACCCAGCCGCCGAGCGCAATCTGCAGCACCAGCAGCACCGCCGTGGCGATCAGCCCGTTGCGCAGGGCCGGCGACACGGCCGTGGGCAGGCGCTGCGCCGCCACCTGGCGGTAGCGCACGGCCTGGATGCACAGCAGCGCGAGCAGCACGATGGCGCCCATCAGGTGCATCGTGACGATGGCGGGGAACAGCTTCCAGGTGACGGTCATGGCGCCGAAGGCACCCTGCAGACAGACCCAGACCAGCGTGGCCGCGGGCCACCAGGCGCTGAGCACGACGTGATGGTGCGCGCTGTCGACCGGCGGCGCGGGCTGGCGCCGCTGGCGGCGGCGCACGATCCAGGTCGCGCCGGCCAGCGTGAGGATCAGCACACCGACGCCGGTCGCGAGGTAGCGGTGGACCATCTCGATCCAGGCCTTGCTGTGCGTCACCGGGCCGGTCGGCTGGGCCGCCTGCGCCATCGCGATCTCGTGGCGCGCGCCGGCCGGGCTGGCGTTGCCGTAGCAGCCGGGCCAGTCGGGGCAGCCCAGGCCCGAATCGGTGAGCCGCGTGAAGGCGCCGAACAGCGTGAGGTCGAAGGTGAGGAACAGCGTGAGCACGGTCAGCGCGTGCAGCCGCCGCGCGGGGCCGGAGCCGGCGTTGCGGCGCCACACCCAGACCAGCGGTCCGAGCGCGAGCAGCACGCCGGCGCCCATCATCCAGGCGATCGGCGTGAGGTCGTAGAGGGAGCTCGTGTCCATGGGGCGATGGTTGTTCGCGCGGGCTCAGCGGCCCGCTTCGTCCCACGAGGACGAGGCACGCAGCAGGCGGTCGATGTCGCGCTTGGCGCGGCTTGCGCCGGCGGCGTCCATGCGGGCCGGGAAACGCATCATCCAGTTGCCCATCGGATCGACCACGTAGAGGTGCTCGGACAGCGTGTGGCCCTTCACGGGCGCGAGCCAGCGGGCGAGCTGGTCGGCCGGCACGCGCAGCACGGTCGCGCCGTGCAGGCCGTTGGTCAGGCGCTCGGGCACGGGTGCCGCGTCGCTCACGAGCCAGACGCGGTCCAGGCGGTCTTTTTCGCGGCCCAGGCTCTCGCGCAGCTGGCGCTGCAGGTACAGCTGCTGCTCGCACAGCGCGTCGCAGGCCGCGTCGGCCACTGCCACCAGCAGCCACTGGCCCTTGAGCGTGGTCAGCTCGACCGGCGCGCCGCTGCGGTCGGTTGCCGTGAGGCGGGGCATCTCGTGCTGCGGATCGATCAGCTCGCCGTACACGCTGCGGCCCTCGGGCCGGATCACGTAGTAGGTGAAGTACGAGGCGATGACGGGTGCCGCGCACATCAGCAGCACGGCGATCATCTTCCAGCGCCCGTGGACGGTGCGGCGGTTCTCGGCCTCGTCGAGCGCCTGGCCCGGCGACGGCATCGAGTGCACGGTCAGGCCCAGCGGCTCGTCAGAGGCCGCGGCCATCGCGTGCGCGGCGCCGCGCGCGCCGGAAGGGGGAGATGAATTGGAACCAGACATAGAGGATGACAACGAGGGCCGACAGGCCGAACCACTGGAATGCGTAACCGTAGTGCCTCTCGAGGCCCAACGCCGGGGCCGGCCAGTCGCGCTGCAGGCCCTCGGACGCCGGCCCGCTCTGCTGCAGCGACACGTCGGTGCGCAGCGGCAACTGGGTCTCGGCACGGAATGCCTCCAAGTCGAGATTTTGCCGGATGGGGGAAGACCCCTGAATGCCCGGTGCCGGAGCGGTGGGGCCCGAGGCGGCCTGCGCCGCCGGAGCCGGCGCGGCGGCCGATGCGGCGGGCGCCGGTACGGCCTTGGCGCCGAGCTCGAACAGGTGGCTCGGCGGCGGCTCGATCAGCGCCGTGAGCTCGACGATGCCGGGCGGCGTCTCGACCACACCGAGCTGCGTGCGGTCGACGAAATTGCGCTGCACCCAGCCGCGCTGGACCATCACGGTCCGCTCGCTGCCTTCGAGCGCGAACGGCGTCAGCACATAGAAGCCCGGTGTGCCGTGCATCTGGCGGTTGTCCAGGTAGACCGTCTGCGCCGTGAGCCACAGGCCGCGCAGGTGCACCGGCCGGTGCAGCTCGCCGACCGCTTCGCCCAGCGCCAGGAACTCCGCCTGCGACAGCGGGGGCTTTTGCTTCTGCGCGTCGATGCGGGCCTGCAGCGCTTCTTTCTGCGCGGCGCGCGAGAGCTGCCAACGGCCCAGCGACACGGTGGCCGCCAGCGCCAGCACGGCCGCCAGCGTGACGATCAGGAAACGGCCCCGGCCTGCGCGGCGGCGCGGCGTGGCAGAGGAGACAAGGGGCTCGGGAGGCTCGGAGGTCACTGGAGCGGACGGGGCGCGCGGCCGATAATGCGGGTCATGAAATACTTCGTCGCCCTGATCTTTCTGGGCATCTTCGCGAGCCTCGCCTTCGCTCTCTACTTCATGCTGAAGGACGGTCGCGACGGGCAAAACAAGCGCGGGGGCATGGCCCGCGCGCTCACCTTTCGGATCGGCCTGTCGGTCTTTTTGTTCCTGTGCATGCTGCTGGCCTGGAAACTCGGCTACATCCAGCCCACCGGGCTCCCGCTCGGGAAGTAACAGATGGTGCTCGTTCCACGAGAACCATGAAAAAGGCGCCTTACGGCGCCTTTTTTCTGGAATGCCGTGAGGTTTTTCGCTCAAAGCCAATAGACCAGCACGTACAGGCCCAGCCAGACCACGTCCACGAAGTGCCAGTACCAGGCGGCGCCTTCGAAGCCGAAGTGACGCTCGGCGGTGAAGTGGCCCTTCTGCAGGCGCAGCGTGATGAACAGCAGCATCAGCATGCCGATGAACACGTGCAGGCCGTGGAAGCCGGTCAGCATGAAGAAGGTCGAACCGTAGGTGCCCGACGTGAGCTTGAGGTTCAGCTCGGTGTACAGGTGGAAGTACTCGTAGCCCTGCACACCCAGGAAGATCACGCCCAGCAGCACGGTGAGCCACATGAAGCGGATGCACTGTGCGCGGTGGTCGGCGCGCAGCGCATGGTGGGCGATGGTCAGCGTCACGCCCGAGCTCAGCAGCAGCGCGGTGTTGATGGTCGGCAGCCAGAACGGGCCGACGGTCTGGAAGGGCTCGATGATGCCGGCCGGCGAACCGGTGACACCGGCCGCGACGCTGGGCCACACGGCCTTGAAGTCGGGCCAGAGGATCGCGTTGTCCAGGCTGCCGAGCGTCGGCAGCGCGTGGGTGCGGGCCCACCACAGCGCCGTGAAGAAGGCGCCGAAGAACATCACTTCCGAGAAGATGAACCAGCTCATGCTCCAGCGGTACGAGAGGTCGATCTTGTGGCCGTACTGGCCACTCTCGCTCTCGCCGACGGCGGCGCGGAACCACACGAAGAGCGTGCCGAGCCAGATCACCATGCCCAGCAGCAGCGACCAGGCGCCCCACTGGTGGCTGTTGATCCATTGCCCTGCGCCGAGGATCACGAAGAACAAGCCGATCGCGGACACGACCGGGTAGGCCGAGGGTCCGGGCACGAAGTAGTAGGGCGTGGTGCCGTGGGTGGTTGAACTCATATCAGCTCCTGGCTTTCTTTCTTCTCTCGATTCAATGATTCTGGAGATCGTGGTTTTTTGTCTTCGGCTCAGCAGGCAGCGCTCAGGCGGCCGCGACCACATGCCGCACCAGCAGCACCAGCCCGACCACGAAGACGATCACTGCGGCAAACGCCACCACGATGACGTGCAGCGGATTGAGCTTGCCCAGGTCTTCCTTGTAGGCGCTGTTGCGACGCACCCCGAAGAACGACCAGCCCACCGCCTTCATGGTGTCCCACAGCGTGGGCTTGCGGCGCGGGCCATCGGGCGGCAACGGCGAGGTCACGAGCGCGGCTCATCGGCGACAGCATGCGAAACGGCGGCCACCGGGGCCGGAGGCGTCTTGCCGCCGACCTCGAAGAAGGTGTACGACAGCGTGATGGTCTTGACGTCCTTCGAGATCTTCGGATCGATCACGAAGGCGACCGGCCACTGCTTCTTCTCGCCCGCATCGAGCGTGTACTGGTTGAAGCAGAAGCACTCGAGCTTGTTGAAATGCGCCGCGGCCTGTTGCGGCGCGTAGCTCGGGATGGCCTGCGCGGCCATGCGGCGGTTCTGCGTGTTCTGGAACTCGTACATCACCGTGTTCAGCTGGCCCGGGTGCACTTCGATGAAGCGCTCGGCCGGCTTGAAGTCCCACAGGCCGCCGCGCACGTTGGAGTCGAACTCGACCTTGATCGTGCGGGTCATGTCGACCTGCGTGTTGTCCGGGATGCGCACGTTCTTGGCGCCGCTGGCGCCGCCCGGCACCTGGAGCTCGGAGAGCGCGAGGATGTTGATGCCGGTCATCTCGCAGATGGCGCGGTACATCGGCACCAGCGCGTAGCCGAAGGCGAACATGCCGCAGGTCACCACGGCCAGCTTGCCGACCATGCGGACGTTGGCGCGGCGGACGCGTTGACCGAGGCTCATGCTGTTGCTTCCGTTCGGGGTGCGATGCGGTGCGGTGCGGTCAGCGACCGCTGAACCAGACCATGCGGGCGATGAAACCGATGAAGAAGATCACCGCGATGGAGGCCAGCGTGAGCCCCATGCGTCGGTTGTTCTTTCTTTGTTCAGGCGTCGTCATCGTCGTTCAGTCGTTGTGCGTGTCCGGCGTGTGCGGGTGATCAGCCGATCACCTTGGTGGCGGTCACGTCGAGCTTGGGCGGGTTCTCGAAGGTGTGGAACGGGGCCGGCGACGGCACTTCCCACTCGAGGCCTTCGGCCGCTTCCCACGGCTTCTGGGCTGCTGCTTCACCCTTGCCGCGCATCGAAGGCAGCACGATGAACAGGAAGAAGTAGACCTGGGCGAAACCGAAGAAGAACGCACCCACCGAAGCGATGGCGTTGAAGTCGGCGAACTGCATGGGGTAGTCGGCATAGCGACGCGGCATGCCGGCCAGACCCAGGAAGTGCATCGGGAAGAAGGTGACGTTGAACGAGATCAGCGACCACCAGAAGTGGACCTTGCCGCGCGTTTCGTTGTACATCACGCCGGTCCACTTGGGCGCCCAGTAGTAGAAGCCCGAGAACATGGCGAACAGCGAGCCGGCCACCAGCACGTAGTGGAAGTGGGCCACCACGTAGTAGGTGTCCTGCAGCTGCGTGTCGATCGGCGCGACCGCGAGGATCAGGCCGGTGAAGCCGCCCATCGTGAACACGAAGATGAAGCCGACCGCGAACAGCATGGGCGTCTCGAAGGTCATCGAGCCCTGCCACATCGTGGCGATCCAGTTGAAGATCTTCACGGCCGTGGGCACGGCGATCAGCATGGTCGCGTACATGAAGAACAGCTGGCCCGTGAGCGGCATGCCGGTCGTGAACATGTGGTGGGCCCACACGATGAACGACAGGATGGCGATCGACGAGGTGGCGTACACCATCGAGGCGTAGCCGAAGAGCTTCTTGCGGGCGAAGGCCGGAACCACCTGGCTGATGATGCCGAAGGCCGGCAAGATCATGATGTAGACCTCGGGGTGGCCGAAGAACCAGAAGATGTGCTGGTACATCACCGGGTCGCCGCCACCGGCGGGGTTGAAGAAGCTGGTGCCGAAGTGACGGTCGGTCAGCGTCATCGTGATGGCGCCTGCGAGCACGGGCATCACGGCGATCAGCAGGTAGGCGGTGATGAGCCAGGTCCAGCAGAACATCGGCATCTTCATCAGCGTCATGCCGGGAGCGCGCATGTTCAGGATGGTGACGATGATGTTGATCGAACCCATGATCGACGAGGCGCCCATGATGTGCATCGCGAAGATGCCGGCGTCCATCGAGGGGCCCATCTGCAGCGTGAGCGGGGCGTACAGCGTCCAGCCGGCCGCGGGGGCGCCGCCGGGCATGAAGAACGAACCGGCCAGCATGATGGCCGCCGGGATCAGCAGCCAGAAGCTGAAGTTGTTCATGCGCGCGAACGCCATGTCGGATGCGCCGATCTGCAGCGGGATCATCCAGTTCGCGAAGCCCACGAAGGCCGGCATGATCGCGCCGAACACCATGATCAGGCCGTGCATGGTGGTGAACTGGTTGAACAGCTCGGGGTTCACCAGCTGCAGGCCGGGCTGGAACAGCTCGGCACGGATCAGCAAGGCGAGCACGCCGCCGATCATCAGCATCGTGAAGCTGAACAGCAGGTAGAGCGTGCCGATGTCCTTGTGGTTGGTCGCGAACACCCAGCGGCGCCAGCCGGTCGGCGCGTGGTGGTCGTGATGCTCGTCGTGTGCGTGGCCGCCGGGGGCGTGACCGTGGGGGTCGAGGACTGCGCTCATGTCGTTGTTCCTTGCAATTTCTTCTTCGCGGGGCGCCGTCGGATCACTTGCCGCGCAGGGCCAGCACTTCAGCCGGTTGCACCAGCTGGCCCGTCTTGTTCGACCAGCTGTTCTTGGTGTACGTGGCCACGGCCGCGAGGTCGGTGTCGCTCAGCTGTTTCCAGGCAGGCATGGCACCGTTGTTCTGGCCGTTGAGCAGCACCATCAGCTGCACCTTGTGGTCGGAATCGGTCACCTTGGCTGCGCCGTCGAGCGGCTTGATCGGGCCTGCGCCCTTGCCGTTGGCCTGGTGGCAGGCCGCGCAGTTGGAGGCGTAGACCTTCTCGCCGCGTGCCAGCATGTCGGGCAGCGTCCAGACCTTGGTCGGGTCGTCGAGCTTGGCGGCGGCTTCCTTGCGCTTGGTGGCGACCCAGGTCGTGTAGTCGGCGGCCGAGACCACCTTCACGTGGATCGGCATGTAGGCGTGTTCCTTGCCGCACAGTTCCTGGCACTGGCCGTAGTAGTCGCCCACGGTCTCGGCGCGGAACCAGGTGTCGCGCACGAAGCCGGGAATGGCGTCCTGCTTGAGGCCCAGCTGCGGCACGGCGAAGGCGTGGATCACGTCGTTCGCGGTGGTGATGATGCGGACCTTCTTCTGCACGGGCACGACCATCGGGTTGTCGACCTTGAGCAGGTAGTCGTCGGGCATGGCGCCCTTGGCACCGGCGTCGGACATGGCGCGCTGCGAGCTGTCGAGCGTCGAGATGAAGGCCAGGCCCTCGCCTTCGCCGTTCAGGTAGTCGTAGCCCCACTTCCACTGGTAGCCCGTGGTCTTGATCGTGAGGTCGGCGTTCGTGGTGTCCTTCTGGGCCACGAGCACCTTGGTGGCAGGCAACGCCATCACGATCACGATGAGGAAGGGCACGATGGTCCAGATGACCTCGACCACCACCGATTCATGGAAGTTGGCGGCCTTGTGGCCCACCGACTTGCGGTGCTTCCAGATGGAATAGAACATCACCGCGAACACGGCGACGAAGATGACCGTGCAGATGATCATCATGATCGTGTGGAGCAGATGCTGCTCCTGCGCGATCTTGGTCACGCCGACCGGAAGATTCAGCTGGCGCACCGAAGGGCCGCCGGGCAGATCGTTGACTGCGTGCGCCGCGTTGCTGAACGCCGCGCCGGCCGCCAGCAACAGATTCGCCGGCCTGTACTTATTGCGCCAAATGCTCTTCATCGTGTTCACGTTTCTTCAATTTTTCGAAAACCCAACCGTGCAGCACCGCGCGAGCCCCCTCAGGCGCCACGCAACGCCATGCGAATCTCGCGCGCCAATGCGGCTCGCAACTCCGGGCGTACATAGCGCCCCACCCTGACCGATCGACCCTGCCCCGAGACCTCGATCAGCGAACGATCGCCGGTCTGCGGTTCGATCCGCACCTGGTGCGGAAGAAATTCCGTGCGTTCGTAGTGCCCACCGTTCTCAAGCTCCACGACGAGGCGTCCGCCTTGCAACGCGATCCGTTCGCCATCGGTGGCATGCCGCGCGTACATCATGAACGCAAAGCCCACCGCGGCCAGTTCGAGCCAGGCGAATGGCAATACCAGCGGCGCACCGTGCAGCCAGAACACCATGCCCGTTCCCAGAGATACCACGCACAGCGAGGCGTAGAGCCAGCCCAGCTGGCTCGGCGTCACCGAGCAATTGCGTTTCAGGAACCAGTGGATGTTCTGGCCTGAGACGGTGGCAAAACGAAACACGGAATTCGACACGGGCGAGTTCAGCAAATCGGTGCGTCGATGGTGGCCAAACCCCTCGTACAAACAGGATCCGACACCCCTCGATCACGGGACAATACCCGCGAGTTTCACGCAACGGCGGATTGTAGCGGGTAGAGCGCGGGCCCCGCGCACCGAATGAGGGCTGCCGGGTCGCTCAGGCGCCAGGGCGGCCGCGCTGGAGCATCGATCGCATCTCGCGCAGCGAGACCGCGCTCTCGGGCGACAGCGCGACGCGCGGCGTCGGCTTGAAGGCGTGGCCGTAGATGACCTCGAAGGTCAGTGCGATGCGGCCCTCGCCTTCCGCGGCCGGCGCCAGCTCGGGCAGGGCCTGCTTGAGCGCGCGGTGCCAGGCCTTGCCGCGCAGTGCGGGAAAGCGCGCCGGATGCAGGTTGCGCCCCAGCGTGCGCAGCTCGGCCAGGGCAGCCTCGGGGGTGGCCCAGGTCAGCACGATGCGCTCCATGTCCATCACGGGCTCGGCGAAGCCGGCGTGCACGAGCATGTCGCCCCAGTCGTGCATGTCGGTGTATTCATGGCCGGCGGCGGGCCAGCCGAGGCGGGCATGCAGGGCCCGCAGCTCACGCACGGTGTCCGGGCCGAGGCAGGAGAACATCAGGAAGCCGTTGGTCGCGACCAGCCGGTGCCACTGCGCGATGAGCGCCTCGGGGTCGGCCGCCATGTGCAGCGACATGTTGGCCCACAGCAGGTCGACGCCGTCTTCGGGCGTTGCGTCGAAGCGGGCCTTGCCGCCCTGCCAGCGGCGCGCGCTCCACCAGGGCGCGGTCAGCGCCTCGCCGGTCCGGTCGGCCAAGGCGGGTTCGGATTCGATGACGAAGGCTTCGGCGTCGCGGTAGCGGCGGGCCAGCAGCGCGTGCGCTTCGAGGCCGCCGCGCAGCGGCGACCAGTCGGCCCACGTGCGGGGCTGGGCCTTGATCCATTGCAGCCGGTCTTCCATCCGGCGGCCGATTTCCTCGTGCAGCCAGGGCGAGCCCTCGGCGGGCGCGAGCCGGCGCCAGCGGTCGGCCGCCGTGGGATCGATGGTCGGCGGTCTTCTTGCGGGGTCGGTGGCCATGGGGCCGTGAGTATATTGAGGCATGCACAACCGCCGGGCCCTGAGGCCTTTCACCTCGCTGCTCGCGCGGCTGCCCAGCCAGTGCGAGGTCTGCCGCGCCTGGCCGGCGCAGCGCGTGTGCGACGCCTGCGTGGCCCGCTTCGCGCCGCCGACCCCGCGCTGCGGCGGCTGCGCGCTGCCGATGCCCGAGGGCGTGACGCGTTGCGGCGAGTGCATCAAGCACCCGCCGCCGCTCGACGCCTGCCTCGCGGCCTGCACCTATGCCTGGCCGTGGCCCGATTGCATCGCCCAGTTCAAGTTTCGCGGCGAGGCGGGCTGGGCCGGCCCGCTGGCCACCTTGCTGCGCAGCGCGCCGTGGGTGGAGCCGGCGCTGGAGCGGTGCGACCTCGTGCTGCCGATGCCGCTGGCGCCCGGCCGCCTAGGCGAACGCGGCTTCAACCAGGCGCACGAGCTCGCGCGCCGGCTGGCACCTGCCAAGACCGACGCCAGCCTGCTGCTGCGCACGCGCGACACGCCCGCGCAGAGCGGCCTGCCGCGCGCCGACCGCTTGCGCAACCTGCGCGGGGCCTTCGCCGTGGAGCCGCTGCGCGCCGACGGCCTGCGGGGGCGGCGCGTGGTGCTGGTGGACGACGTGATGACCAGCGGCGCCTCGCTGTTCGCCGCGGCCGCCACCTTGCGTCTGGCGGGCGCGGCGCACATCACCGGCGTGGTGCTGGCGCGGACCGACCCGCCGCGCTGAAGCCACCGGCGGCGCCCGCGACAATCGGCGCATGTTCCATATCGTCCTGGTCCACCCCGAAATTCCGCCGAACACCGGCAACGTGATCCGGCTCGCGGCCAACACCGGCTGCACGCTGCACCTGGTGGAGCCGCTCGGCTTTTCGATGGACGACCGCCTGCTGCGCCGCGCCGGGCTCGACTACCACGAGTACGCCGAGGTCAAGCGCCACGCCGACTGGGCCGCGCTGCTGGCCACGCAGCAACCACCGGCCGAACGCATGTTCGCGCTGACCACACGCGGCACCCGCGCCGTGCACGACGTGCGCTTCCAGCCCGGCGACTGGCTGGTGTTCGGCTCGGAAACCGCCGGCCTGCCACCCGCGATCCGCGACGGCTTTGCCGAGGCGCAGCGCCTGCGGCTGCCGATGCGCGCCGGCCAGCGCAGCCTGAATCTGTCGAACGCGGTGGCGGTCACGGTGTTCGAGGCCTGGCGGCAGAACGGTTTCGCCTGACGGCCCTTCGCACGGCAGGGGCACATCCGATCGGCACCGCGCGGCGTATGGGAAGGCATGCCGGTGATTCGCACCGGCATCCGCCCCCTCAACGCCGACTGCCAAGGAGTCCCGCCATGCACACCACTCTGCGCCTCATCACCCTCGCCGCCCTCGCCTTCGCCGGCGGCGCCCATGCCTTCCAGGGCGAGCAGAACCCGCTGCCGCCCGCGCCCTTCCAGTCCTCGCTGACGCGTGCCCAGGTCCAGCAGCAAGCCCTGCAGCCGCTGCAGATCAGCAACGGCGGCACCGGCGTGGCCCGCCCGACCGCCGGCAACGTCGACCGCGCGGCGGTGCGCGCGAGCGCCGTCGGCATCACCCGGCAGGGCGCCGCCGCCTACGGCGAAGTCACCGACCGTCGGATGTAAAGAGAAGCAGAGAAGAAGAAAAACCGCTCAGGGAAAACGGCGCACCACCGACTCGGCGACGCACGCCGGCTTGGCGGCGCCTTCGAGTTCGATGGTGGTTTCCCAGGTCATCTGCAGGCCGTTGTTGGGAATCGGCTCGGCGCTCAGCAGCTTCATGCGGGCGCGCAGGCGCTGGCCCACGGGCACCGGCGACATGAAGCGCACGCGGTTCAGGCCGTAGTTCACGCCCATGCGCGACTCGACCACGTCGATGGCGGTCTCGAAGAACTTCGGCAGCAGCGACAAGGTGAGAAACCCGTGCGCGATCGGCGCGCCGAAGGGGCCGGACTTGGCCCGCTCCACATCGACGTGGATCCACTGGTGGTCGCCCGTCGCTTCGGCGAACTGGTTGACCTGCTGCTGCGTCACGCTGATCCAGTCGCTCACGGCGACTTCCTGGCCGACGCAGGCGGCGAGATCCTGAAGGGTCTGGAATGTCTTTTTGGTCATGCGGGGCATTCTGGTGCCAAGGGCACAAGGCTGGCTGTCGGACTTGCGACAACCGGGAATCGGGGAAATCCGGGGTCAGTTCAGGCGTCGAGCCATTCGCAGATCGGCGCCCACTGGTCCAGGTCGCGCTGCACGCGCCCCGGCGCAATGTCGAACAGCGTGAGCCCGCGCGCGGCCAGTTGCACGTAGTTCTGCGTGTCGCGCAGCTCGCCCAGCACGGGCACGCCCAGGCCGGCGATGAACTCGTGCAGCCGGTCGGCCGCCAGCGTGCGAGCGTTCACGCGCATGCCGACCAGGCCGATGCGGGTCTTCTCGGCGCGGCGGTTTTCCAGCAGGCGGTCGAGGAAATCGCGCGTGGCGTAGATGTCGAAGATGCTCGGCTGCAGCGGCACGATCACGCGGTCGGCCAGCGCCAGCACCTCCTTGAAGCGCCAGCCGTGCAGGCCGGCCGGCGTGTCGAGCACCGCGTGGGTGGTGCCGCGCGGCGGGCGCACCACGGTGCTGTCGCCGGTGGCTTCCCAGGTGGCGATGGGGCGGGCCTGCGGCGGGCGCAGGCCGAGCCACAGCCGCGAGGACTGCTGGCGGTCCACGTCGCCGAGCATCACGGCATGGCCGCGGCTCGCGAAGTAGCCCGCGATGTTCGTTGCAATCGTCGACTTGCCCACGCCTCCCTTGGGATTGGCGACCAGAACCACCGGCATGAGGATCTCCTCCAGAACGGGAACAGGGCTGGATGGTAGTCGCCCCGGGTTGCGCGTCGGCGACGGCGGGCCGTCTGCGTTATGTTCGCCACATGACGACAACAACATCCACGGAGAACCCCGCCAGCATCTATGTGCTGGCGGCCCACCCCCACTGGCGCGACTCGCGCGTGAACCGCCGGCTGTTCGCCGCGGCGCAGCGCGTGCCCGGCGCCGAGGTGAACGACCTGTACGGCAGCTACCCCGATTTCGCCATCGACGTGGAGGTCGAACGCGAGCGGCTGGCCCGCGCGGACCTGGTGGTGCTGCTGCACCCGATCCAGTGGTACTCGATGCCGCCGCTGCAAAAGCTCTGGGTCGACGACGTGCTGGGCTACGGCTGGGCCTACGGCCCCGGCGGCACCGCGCTGCAGGGCAAGGACTGCTGGCTGGTCGCCACCACCGGCGGCCCCGAGCCGAGCTACCACCCGCAAAGCTACAACCGCTACTTCTTCGACGCCTTCCTGCCGCCCTACGAGCAGACCGCCGCGCTGTGCGGCATGCGCTTCCTGCCGCCGCTGCTGCTGCACGGCGCCCGCCGCGCCAGCGAGGCCGAGGTGGCCGCGCACGTCGAGGTGTTCGTGCAACGTCTGGAAAGCTACCCGGTGTGGCCGGAGATGGACGAGCTCGATGCCTGCATCGCCTGCCCGGTGCCCGAGACCGACCGCCCCGCCGAATCCGACGACGTGGGCCAGGTGATGGCCGGCGCGTTCCACAGCGCGATGACGCACGGCCTGGCCGTCGCCAACGGCAGCAACAGCACCCACAAGGCGGCCTGAGCATGGAACACGCACCCGCCTGGCTGACCAGCAGCCTGATCTACCTGAGCGCCGCCGTGCTGGTGGTGCCGCTGTCCAAGGCCCTGGGCCTGGGTTCGATCATCGGCTACCTCGTGGCCGGCATCGCCATCGGCCCCTGGGGCCTGGGCCTCGTGTCCAGCGTGGAAGACGTGCTGCATTTCGCCGAGTTCGGCGTGGTGCTGATGCTGTTCCTGGTGGGCCTCGAACTCGAGCCCAAGCGGCTGTGGAGCCTGCGCCGCCCGATCTTCGGCTGGGGGTCGGCGCAGGTGCTCAGCTGCGCGGCGGTGCTGTTCGCCGTCGGCTGGGCCGTGGGCGCACCGTGGCGCGTGGCGCTGGTGGCCGCCCTCGGGCTGGCGCTGTCGTCCACCGCGATCGCGCTGCAGGTGTTCGGCGAACGCAACCTGCTGAAGACGCCCAGCGGCCAGGCCGGCTTCTCGATCCTGCTGTTCCAGGACGTGGCGGCGATCCCGATCCTCGCGCTGCTGCCGCTGCTGGCCGGTGCGACTGCGGCCGAACAGTCCATCAGCGGCCTGGACCGCGCACTCGAGGCGCTGAAGATCGTCGGCGTGATCGCCGGCATCATCCTCGGCGGCCGGCTGCTGCTGCGCCCGATCCTGCGCTGGATCGCGCGCAGCGACACGCCCGAGATCTTCACCGCCGCCGCGCTGCTGCTGGTGGTGGCCATCGCGGCGCTGATGCAGTTCGTCGGCCTGTCGATGGCGCTGGGCGCCTTCCTTGCCGGCGTGCTGCTGGCCGAAAGCGAGTACCGGCGCGAGCTGGAGACCGACATCGAGCCCTTCAAGGGCCTGCTGCTCGGGCTGTTCTTCATCGCGGTGGGCATGTCGATCAACTTCGGCGTGCTGCTGGCCAACCCGGGGGTCATGGCCTTGCTGGTGGTGAGCTTCCTGGTCATCAAGCTGGTGGTGATCTACGCGCTGGCCAGGGCCATGGGCCTGGCCTACCAGGAGCGGCCGGTGTTCACGCTGCTGCTGGCGCAGGGCGGCGAGTTCGCCTTCGTGGTGTTCCAGGCCGCCGGGCCCGACGTGCTGCCGCCGCAGACCACCTCGCTGCTGATCGGCGCGGTGGCGCTGTCGATGCTGCTGTCGCCGCTCCTGCTGGTGCTGCTCGACAAGTTCGTGCTGCCGCGCTACAGCCACGCGGGCGGGCCGCAGCTGGAGGAAATCTCGGAGCAGCAGGACGCCAAGGTGCTGATCTGCGGCTTCGGGCGCTACGGCCAGATCGTCGGTCGCCTGCTGATGTCGCAGGGCCTGCGCGTGACGGTGCTCGACCACGACGCCGACACCGTCGAAGGCCTGCGCCAGTTCGGCTTCCGGGTGTTCTACGGCGACGCCACGCGGCTGGACCTGCTGCGCACCGCGGGCGCCGGCACGGCGCGCGCCATCGTGGTGGCGGTGGACGACATCGAGCAGTCGCTGGACATCGTCGACCTGGTGCGCGAGAACTTCCCGCAGGCGCGCATCATTGCGCGCGCGCGCAACGTGACGCACCTGTTCCAGCTGCGCGACCGCGGCGTGCAGGACATCGAGCGCGAGGTGTTCGAGTCGTCGCTGCGCAGCGCGCGCTCGGCGCTGGAGGCGCTGGGCTGGCCGGCGGCCGAGGCGCGCGAGGCGTCGATGCGTTTCCGCCAGCGAAACCTCAAGCTCAGCGACGAGATCTACCCGCACTACAAGGACCGCGCCAAGCTGATCGCCGCCAACAAGGCGGGCCGCCAGCAGTTCGAGGAGCAGATGGCGCGCGAGCGCGAGGAACGCAAGCTGCGCTCGGGCCAGGACTGGGACCGGCTCGGCGAAGACGAACCAGCGGGCGACGCGAAGGCGCCCTGAGGCCCCAGGTCAGACCGGCACGGTCAGGTACACGCCCTCGCGGCCGATCACCGGTGCGCGGGTCGGCATGAAGATCGTGCAGCCGTCGCAGGGCGAGCGGATCTCGCGCCCGGCCTGCACCGCGATCAGCGCGCCCTGGTCGAAGGTCTCGAAACCGAGCACGGGCCGCACGAAGGCGAAGTCGTCCGACGTGACCATGTGGACCTCGAGCAGCCGGAAGCGGCGCGCGGCGACCGGCACGCGCGGCACCGGGTCGACGAGCCCGAGGTGGGCCAGAAAGCGCAGCGACACGTCGGTGGCCAGGTCGGCCGCCGACTGCGCGAAGTGCTGGCCGCACTCGACCACCACCGCGCCGCCGTCGATGCCCGGCTCGCCGTGGCGGCCGTAGGCGGTGACGCCCGTGCCGGGCGCGGCGCCCACGGGCATCACGAGGTGCACCGCCGGGCCGCCGACGGCCTGCGCCAAGCCTGCATTGCGTTCGAACTCCGGGTAGACCCAGAAGGGCTGCACGGGCGCGCGCGTGGAATGGATGTCCAGCACGTAGTCGGCCGCGTCGAGCACCGGCCGCAGCTCGCGCGCGCGGCGCAGCTCGGGGCTGTGTTCGGTGCCGTCGAGCAGCTCAGGCGACCAGATGCGGTTCAGGTTGTGCACCAGCTGGCGGTTCTCGTAGGGCCGGTCGATGTCGAAAGCCTCGTAGGCCTCGACGTTCGCGAAGCTCACAGTGAGCGTGCCGATCTTCGGGCGCACGCCGGTGTCGAGCAGGTGCGTGGCCGCGACCATGCCGCAGATCTCGTTGCCGTGCGTGAGGGCGTTGACGAGCACGTGCGGGCCCGGCTTGCCCGACGCGAAGCGGTGCACGTAGTCGATACCGGTGTTGCCCTGGCGGTAGGCCGAGAGGTCGCGCGGGAGCACCTCCAGCGGGGCGGTGTCGGGTGCGAAGGCCTGCAGTGTCTGCGTCATGGAACCAGCCGCCCGCTCACTCGCCGCGGATGCCGGCGCGCTTGACCATCTCGCCGTACAGCGCGAGCCGCTCCGACATCATGGCCGTGAACTGCGCGGGCGACTGCGCCTCGGGCGCGAGCGAGCCGCGCGCCAGCAGCGCCTCGACCATCGTCGGCTGCTCGGCCACCGTGCGCACGGCCTTGTGCAGCGCGGCGATGACCTCGGGCGGCGTCTTCGCGGGCGCGGCCAGGCCGATCCACGAGGTGGTGTTCAGCACCGGATAGCCCAGCTCGGTGAAGGTCGGCACGTCGGGCAGCGCCGCGACGCGCGTGGGCGAGGCCACGGCCAGCGCGCGCAGCTTGCCGGCCTGGATGTGCGGCAGGAAGGGCGCGAGGTTGTCCAGGCCGAACTGCACTTCGTTCGAGATCAGCGCGGTCACCAGCGGGCCGCCGCCGCGGTAGGGCACGTGCGTGGCGTTGAGCTGCAGCTGCGACTTCATCAGCTCCACGTTGAGCTGGCCCATGCTGCCCGGCCCGGCGCTGCAGAAGTTGAGCTCGCCCGGGCGCGACTTCACCAGCGCCACGAACTCCTTGAAGGTCTTGGCGGGCACGGCCGGGTTCACCAGCAGCACGTTGATGGAGCGCGCGAGCTGGCTGATCGACAGGAAATCCTTGATCGGGTCGTAGCCCGGGTTGGCCTGCGTCAGCGGGTTGGCCAGGTGCGAGCTCTGCGAGGACACCACGAGCGTGTAGCCGTCGGGCTTGGCGCGCGCCACCTGGGCGCTGGCAATGGAGCCGCCGGCGCCGGCGCGGTTGTCGATGACCACCGGCGTGCCCAGTGCCTTCGACAGCGGCTCGGCGTACAGCCGCGCGATCAGGTCGACCGAGCCGCCGGCCGGGAACGGCACCACCAGCGTGACCGGGCGGGCCGGAAAGGCCTGGGCGCGCGCGGACAGGGGCAGCAGCGCCGCCGTCAGGCCGGCGCCGAGGATCTCGCGCCGGCGCAGGGCGGGCACGGCGGGGGTGGTGGAACGCATGGCAAGGTCTTTCTGCAAGGGAAGGCGAGCGGGCAAAGGCTCAGCCCGGATTTGTGCATTCATTTTTGCAAGGAGGCCCTATTTTTGCAATACTCGTTGCAAACATGAGGTTTCTCCGATGCCGCACGCAGACACCCCCGCCGCCCCCAGCCTGACCCAGCGCATCTCGGGCTACGGCAAGAAGCTCACGAAAAGCGAGCGACGCCTGATCGAGGAATTGCAGGCGCACCACCCGCAGGGGCTGCTCGAATCTGCAACGAGCCTTGCAAGAAAGGTGGGCACCAGCGCCTCGACCGTGGTGCGGCTGCTCGCCAAGCTGGGCTACGAGAGCTACGCGCAGGCGCAGATGGAGGCGCGCGCCGAAGTCACCGCCCTGCTGGCCTCGCCCGCCACGCGCGCCGACGCGGTCATCGGCGACGACACCTCCGTGCGCAGCTGCCTGGACAACGCGCTGCTGCACGACCAGCACAACCTGGCCGCCACCTTCGCGGCGCTCGACGTGGGCGCATTCGAGGCGGCGGTGAAGCTGCTCACGCAGCGCAAGGTGCGCGTGCACGTGCTCGGCCAGCGCAACGGCGTGCCGCTGGCCAGCCACCTCGCGCTGAACCTGAACCTGTGTCTGCCCGACGTGCGGCTGCTCGGCGGCGCGGGCGCGCTGCCGCTGGAAGACCAGCTGCTGCGCATCGACGACAACGACCTGCTGCTCACCCTCACCTTCCGCCGCCACTCGCTCGCGATCGCGCGCACGGCGGCCTACTTCCGCGAGAAGGGTGCGAAGGTCGTCATGGTCACCGACAGCCCCACGGCGCCCGCGGCGGCCTCGGCCGATCACCTGCTGCTGGTGCGCACCTCCAGCGCCTCGCCCTTCGATTCGTACACGGCGGCGCTGTCGGTCTGCAATGCCTTGATCACCGCGGTGGCGCAGCGGCGCAAGAAGGAGCTAGCCGCCGTGTTCGAACGCGGCGCGGCGCTGTGGGAGCCGCACTGGAACGAGGCGGCGACGCGCGCCGCCTGAGCCTCAGGCCGCCGGGGTTCCGAGCCCCAGCAGGCGCACCGCGTTGTCCTTGAGGATGCCGGGCATCACCTCGGGCTTGAAGCCGGCGGCCTCGAAGTCCTTCATCCAGCGGTCGGGCGTGATCAGCGGGTAGTCGCTGCCGAACAGCACGCGGTCCTTGAGCAGCGTGTTGGCGTACTGCACCAGCTGCTTCGGAAAGTACTTGGGGCTCCAGCCCGACAGGTCGATCCACACGTTGGGCTTGTGCGTGGCCACGCTCAGCGCCTCGTCCTGCCAGGGGAAGCTGGGGTGGGCCATGACGATCTGCATGTCGGGGAAGTCGATGGCCACGTCGTCCAGGTGCATCGGGTTGCTGTATTCGAGCCGCAGGCCGCCGCCGCAGCGCATGCCCGAGCCGATGCCGCTGTGGCCGGTGTGGAAGATGGCCGGCAGCTTGTACTCGGCGATCACCTCGTAGATCGGCCAGGCCATGCGGTCGTAGGGGTGGTAGCCCTGCACGGTCGGGTGGAACTTGAAGCCCTTCACGCCGTGCTCCTCGATGAGCCGCCGCGCCTCGCGCGCGCCCATCTTTCCCTTGTGGGGATCGACGCTGCCGAAGGCAATCATGATGTCGCTGTTCTGCGCCGCCGCCTCGGCAATCTCTTCGTTCGGGATGCGGCGGCGGCCCATGTTCGACTCGGCGTCGACCATGAACATCACCAGCCCGATCTTCCTTTCACGGTAGTACGCCACGCTCTCGGCGATGGTAGGGCGGCGGTTCGAGCCGAAGAACTTGTCGGCCGCGCGGTCGTATTCCTCGCCGTAGTTGTCGAAAGGGTTCCAGCAGCTCACTTCGGCGTGGGTGTGGATGTCGATCGCGATCAGGTTCCGTGGGTCCATGTCGTTGTCTCCGGTTCGGGTAAGTCCCTAGGTTTCGGGAGGCTCCAATGCCTTGAATTGATTATTTCTCATAACCATAATCCAACGCAACCCCGCACACCATCATGACCAATCCAGACCTTCACCTCGACATCCGCGACGACGTCGCCATCGTTCGTCTCACGCGCGGCGCCAAGCGCAACGCGCTGTCCGACGGCCTGATCCTCGCGCTGCGCGACACCTTCGAGACGCTGCCCGCCACCGTGCGTGCGGCCGTGCTCGACGGCGAGGGCCCGCATTTCTGCGCCGGCCTGGACCTGAGCGAGCTCAAGGAGCGCGATGCCGGCCAGGGCATGCAGCACTCGCGCCTGTGGCACAGCGCGCTCGACCTGATCCAGCACGGCCCGGTGCCGGTGGTGGCGGCGCTGCACGGCGCGGTGGTGGGCGGTGGGCTCGAACTGGCCAGCGCCTGCCACATCCGCGTGGCCGACCGCTCCACCTTCTACGCACTGCCCGAAGGCTCGCGCGGCATCTTCGTGGGCGGCGGCGGCTCGGTGCGCATTCCCAAGCTGATCGGCGTGGCCCGCATGACCGACATGATGATGACCGGCCGCGTCTACAACGCCGAAGACGGCGAACGCGCCAACTTCGCGCAGTACCTGGTCGACGAAGGCACCGCCTTCGACAAGGCCCTGGAGCTTGCCAAGCGAATCGCCACCAACGCGCCGCTCACCAACTACGCGCTGATGCACGCGCTGCCGCGCATCTCCGAGCAATCGGCCGACCACGGCTTCTTCACCGAAGCGCTGATGTCGGGCATCGTCCAGGCCGCGCCCGAAGCGAAGGAACGCGTGCGCGACTTCCTCGAAGGCCGCGGCGCCAAGGTGAGCAAGGGATGACCGCCGTCCGCTACCGCCCGCTGGCCTTCGGCGTGACGCGCGCGGTGCTGCGCGACGGCGCGCCGGGCACGCGCTACCTCAGGGCCGAGACGCCGCTGCAGGCCTACCGCGAACGCATGACCGACCGGCTCGCGCACTGGGCGCAGGTGGCACCCGATCGCACCTTCATCGCACGCCGCGAGCGCCTGCCCGACGGCCGCACCGGCGACTGGCTGCGCGTGAGCTACGCGCAGGCGCTGGAAGAAGCGCGCGGCATCGGACAGGCCCTGCTCGATCGCGGCCTGAACGCCGAGCGCCCGGTCGTGATCCTCAGCGAGAACGGCATCGAGCACGCGCTGCTCGCGCTGGGCTGCCTCTACGCCGGCGTGCCCTACTGCCCCGTGTCGCCGCCCTATGCGATCGTGAGCCAGGACTACGACAAGCTGCGCCACGTCATCGACACGCTCACGCCCGGCCTGGTGTTCGCCGCCGACGCCGCGCGCTTCGCCAAGGCCATCGCGGCCACCGTGCCCGCCGGCACCGAGGTCGTGCTCGCCGAAGGCACGCTCGAAGGCCGCGCCACCACGCGCTTCGACGTGCTCGCCGCCACGCCGGCCACGCCCGCCATCGACGCGGCGATGCAGGCCACCGGCCCCGACACCATCACCAAGTTCCTCTTCACCTCGGGCTCGACCAAGATGCCCAAGGCGGTGATCAACACGCACCGCATGTGGTGCGCCAACCAGCAGCAGCTGCGCCAGTCGATTCCCGCCCTGGGCGACGAGCCGCCGGTGCTGGTCGACTGGCTGCCCTGGAACCACACCTTCGGCGGCAACCACAACGTGGGCATCGTGCTGGACAACGGCGGCACGCTGTTCATCGACGACGGCAAGCCCACGCCCGCCGGCATGGCCGAGACGCTGCGCAACCTGCGCGAGATCGCGCCCACCATCTACTTCAACGTGCCCACCGGCTTCGAGGCGATTGCCAACGCGATGGAAAGCGACGCCGTGCTGCGCCGCAACCTGCTGTCGCGCGTGAAGATGTTCTTCTACTCGGGCGCCGCGCTCACGCAGCCCGTGTGGGACAGCCTGCACCGCACGCAGGAATCGGAAGTCGGCGAGCGCATCGTGATGGGCACCGGCCTGGGCATGACCGAGTCGGGCCCCTTCGCGCTGTACGTGACCGGCCCCGACGTGAAGTCGGGCGACGTGGGTCTGCCGGCCGCCGGCATCGAGCTCAAGCTGATCGAGGTCGACGGCAAGACCGAGGTGCGCTACCGCGGCCCCAACATCACGCCCGGCTACTGGCGCGCGCCCGAGGCCACGGCCGAGGCCTTCGACGACGAAGGCTTCTTCTCCACCGGCGACGCGGTGAAGTGGATCGACGAGCACGACATCCATCGCGGCCTGCGCTTCGACGGCCGCATCGCCGAAGACTTCAAGCTCGCCACCGGCACCTTCGTGAGCGTGGGCCCGCTGCGCGCGAAGATCATCGCGGCCGGATCGCCCTATGTGCAGGACGCGGTGCTCACGGGCATCAACCTGAAGGAAGTCGGTGCGCTGATCTTCACTACGCAGAAGGTGCGCCAGCTCTGCGACCTGCCCGCCGACGCCCCGCTGCAGCAGGTGCTCGAAAGCGCGCCCGTGCAGGCGCACTTCCAGCAGGTGGTGAACACGCTCGCGGCCGGCGCCACCGGCAGCGCCAACCGCATCGCGCGGCTGCACCTGATGGCCGAGCCGCCCTCGATCGACAAGGGCGAAGTGACCGACAAGGGCTCGATCAACCAGCGCGCCGTGCTCAAGCACCGCGCCGCACTGGCCGACGCGCTGCACACCGACACGCTGCCTTTCACGCTCAAGCCCCGCTAACCCATTCAGGAGACACACCATGAAGATCGAAGGACAAGCCGCACTCGTCACCGGCGGCGCCTCGGGCCTCGGCGAGGCCACCGCGCGCGAACTCGCGCGCCTGGGCGCCAAGGTCGCGGTGCTCGACCGCAACGCCGCACTCGCCGAAAAGGTGGCCGCAGAGATCGGCGGCGTCGCCTGCGTCTGCGACATCACCGACACCGACAGCGTGAACGCCGCGCTCGACAAGGCGCAGGCCGCACACGGCCCCGCGCGCATCTTGATGAACGTCGCCGGCATTGGCAGCGCCAAGCGCATCGTCGGCAAGGACGGCAACCCGGCGCCGCTCGAAGACTTCGTGCGCGTGGTCAACATCAACCTCATCGGCGGCTACAACATGGCGCGCCTGTTCGCGGCGCGTTGCGCCAAGCTCGAAGCCCAGGACAACGGCGAGAAGGGCGTGATGCTCTTCACCGCCTCGGTCGCGGCCTTCGACGGCCAGGTGGGCCAGCAGGCCTACAGCGCCTCGAAGGGCGGCCTCGTCGGCATGACTCTGCCGATGGCGCGCGACCTCGCGCAGCACGCCATCCGCGTGTGCACCGTGGCGCCCGGCCTCTTCGCCACGCCGTTGCTGCTGGAGCTGCCCGAACCGGTACAGCACTCGCTGGCCGCGTCGATCCCGTTCCCGCCGCGCCTGGGCAAGCCGTCGGAGTTCGCCGAGCTGGCCTGCCACATCGTCACCAACGGCCACCTCAATGGCGAAGTGATTCGCCTCGACGGCGCCTTGCGCATGGCGCCGCGCTGATTCCCGCCCCCGCAGACAACCAGGAGACAAGACCATGACCACCCGACGCCAATTCACGGCGGCGCTCGGCGGCACCGCCGCGCTCGCCGCATTGCATCCCCTTGCCGCACTCGCCCAGGCGGTGCAGCAGCAGGTGAAGATCTATTACGGCTTTCCCGCTGGCAGCGCGGGCGACAGCGTGGCCCGCCGCGTGGCCGACAAGCTGGGCAACACGCCCTTCACCGCCACCAACCCGGTGGTCGAGAACAAGCCCGGCGCGGGCGGGCGCATCGCGCTCGACACGCTCAAGACCTCGCCGGCCGACGGCGCAGTGCTGTGCCTCGCGCAGGCCTCGGCGCTGTCGATCTACCCGCACATCTACACCAAGCTCAGCTACGCCATCCCCGACTTCGCGCCCATCTCCATCGGCGCCGTGATGACGCACGGCCTGGCCGTCGGCCCGATGGTGCCGGCCAGCGTGAAGACGCTGAAGGACTACATCGCCTGGGCCAAGGCCAACCCCGGCCAGGCCAGCTACGGCTCGCCGGGCGCGGGCTCCACGCCGCACTTCCTGGGCGCGCTGCTGGGCCTGAGCACCGGCACCGACCTGCGCCACGTGCCCTACCGCGGCTCGCTGCCCGGCATCAACGACGTGGTGGGCGGCCAGATCGCCTCGTGCCTGACGCCCGCCGGCGACTGCCTGCCCTTCGCCAAGGCCGGCAAGCTGCGCGTGCTCGCCACCTCGGGCGCGCAGCGCCCCGCCTACCTGCCCGACGTGCCCACCTTCACCGAGCAGGGCTTCCCGGAAATCGTGGCCGACGAGTGGTTCGGTTTCTTCGCACCGGCCAAGACGCCGGCCGCGACCATCGCCGTCGCGAGCACCGCGATCCAGGCCGCGCTGAAGGACAAGGCCGTGGCCGACGGCCTGCTGTCGGTGGGCCTGATCGCGCACGGCTCCTCGCCCGAGGAGATGAAGAAGTCGCTGCAGTCCGAGTACGAACGCTGGGGCCCGCTGGTCAAGAAGATCGGCTTCACCGCCGAGTCCTGAACCCCATGCACTACCAGCCTCGCCCCGAAGACGTCCGCTTCCTGTTGAACGCGGTGCTCGATGCGCCCACGCGCCTGCGCGCACTCGCGCCCTTCGCGGAGGTCGACGCGCCGCTGCAGTCGCAGGTGCTCGAAGAAGCCGCACGCTTCGTCGGCGAGGTGATCGCGCCGCTGAACCGCGAAGGCGACGAGGTGGGCTGCCGCTTCGACGGCGGCGAGGTCGTCACGCCCCCGGGCTTTCGCGCGGCCTACCAGGCCTTCGTGGACGGCGGCTGGCCGGCGCTCTCGGCCGCCACCGAAGACGGCGGCCAGGGCCTGCCCGCGGTGCTCGAAGCCATCCTCTACGAATGGCTCAGCGCAGCGAACCACGGCTTCACCATGGCGCCGGGGCTGCTGCACGGCGCGTACGCCTGCCTCAAGCACCACGGCAGCGACGAACTGAAAAGTCGCTACCTGCAGAAGATCGCGACCGGCGAATGGCTCGCGACCATGTGCCTCACCGAAGCGCATGCCGGCAGCGATCTCGGCCAGGTACGCACGCGCGCCACGGCGCAGGCCGACGGCAGCGTGCGCGTGAACGGCAGCAAGATCTTCATTTCAGGCGGCGAGCACGACCTCACGCCGAACATCGTGCACCTCGTGCTGTGCCGCCTGCCCGATGCACCGGCGGGGCCCAAGGGCCTGTCGCTGGCGCTCGTGCCCAAGGTGCTGCCCGACGGTGCGCGCAACGCGGTGCACTGCGAGCGCATCGAGGAAAAGATGGGCCTGCACGGCAGCCCGACCTGCACGATGCGCTTCGACGACGCCACCGGCTGGCTGGTCGGCGAACCGGGGCGCGGGCTGGCCGCGATGTTCGTGATGATGAATGCAGCGCGCCTGCACGTGGCGCTGCAAGGCATCGGCCTGCTCGATGCCGCGTGGCAGAAGGCCGACGCCTATGCGGCCGAGCGCCGTCAGATGCGCGCGCCCGGCGCCGCGCCCGCCAGCCGCGGCACGGAGGCAGCCGACCTGATCGCCGAGCATCCGGCCGTGCGCCGCATCCTCGACACCCAGCGCGCCTGGATCGACGGTTCGCGCGCGCTGGCCTACCGCAGCGCGCTGATGCTCGACATCGCCACGCACGACAGCGACGCCAAGGCTCGCGAGCGCGCGCAGCGCTGGTGTTCGCTCGTCACGCCGGTGCTCAAGGCCGCCTGCACGCAGCAGGCCTTCCACGGCGCGAGCGACTGCCTGCAGGTGTTCGGCGGCCACGGCTACGTGCGCGAATGGGGCGTCGAGCAGGTGGTGCGCGACGCGCGCGTGACCATGATCTACGAGGGCACCAACGAGATCCAGGCCATCGACCTGCTGGTGCGCAAGGTGCTGCCCGACGGCGGCGCGGCGCTGTCGGCCGTGCTGCTCGAGCTGCGCGACACGCTCGACGCCTCGCGCGAAGCCGATGCCGACGTGCAGCGCCGGCTGGCGCAGCTGCGCTACCTGGGCACCACGGTGGCAATGGCGGCGCACGCCAACCCCGTGCTGCCTTACGAGGTGGCGGACGACTTCCTGCGCGTGGTGATGCTCACGCTGATGGCGTGGGCCTGGGCCTGCATCGAGGTGGCCGCGCCCGCCGATGCGGATCGCCTTCGCGCCGCGGCGGCCTTCCGGCGCTGGGTGCTGCCCGAGTTCGAGATGCGCCTGGGCATCGTCAAGCGGGCTTGTGAGGGTGTCGCACTGGCGCATTCCGCACAAGAGGCGTCACGCTAGTTGTTCGAGAAAGCAACGCGCGGTTACGCTCGCTGCATGCCTCCTTCCCCCGCGAAAAAAACGTCCGCCAAGACCGACACCGCCGCCGCGCCGTCTCCCCGGTCGGACCGGCTCGACGCCCGCGTGCTCGAAGGGCTGGTCGGCTACAACGCCCGGCGCGCCTGGCTGATCGTGAGCACCGTGTTCGCCGACCGCATGGCGCCCTACGGCCTCAAGCAGATCGACTTCTCGGTGCTCTCGCTGCTGGCGCACAACCCGGGCGCCACCTCGCGGCAGCTGTGCAACACGCTGGACATCCTGCCGCCCAACCTCGTGAGCCTGGTGGCCACGCTGGACGGCCGCGGCCTCATCGAGCGCCGCCCGCATCCGTACGACGGCCGCGCCGTCGGCCTGCACCTCACGCCGACCGGCGAGACGCTGATCCGCGAGGCCGAGCAGGCCGTGGTGCAACTGGAAACCGAAGCCAGCAGCCGCCTGAGCACGCGCGAGCGCGAGACGCTCATCAAGCTGCTGCAGAAGATCTATCTCTGAACATTGAGCGCCGCCGCTACAGGCCGCGCTCCACCATGTCGATCAGGCGCTGTCCGAGCGCATGCGTGGCCGTGGCGTCGACGCCGCGCAGCGGGCCGTCGATGATGAGCAGCGCCAGCCCGTGCACCGCCGACCACGCGAGGTATTCGGCATCGGGGCGCCGCGCCGGGTCGAGCACGCCCGCATCCACCAGCCGGTCGATGGCTGCGCCCAGCAGCTGGAACGGGTCGAGCCCGCTGGCGCCCGCGCCGTCGGCACCCACGTCGCCCTGCGCCTCTTCCGACACCACGAAGGCCGTGCGGAACAGCCCCGGCTGCGCCTGCGCAAAGCGCAGGTAGGCGGTGCCGATGGCGCGCACCTGGGCGCGCGCGAAGTCCGCGGGCGGCTGGTCGCAGGGCAGCACGGCGAGTTCGCTTTCCATCGCCTTGGCGGCCTCCGACAGCGCCGCGGCGCGCACCGCCAGCAGCAGGTCGTGCCGGCTGGCGAAGTGGCGGTAGGCCGCATTCGGCACCACGCCCACGCGGCGCGTGGCCTCGCGCAACACCACCGCATCGGGGCCACCGTCCCGTGCCAGTTCGATGCCCGCATCCAGCAGCGCACGGCGCAGATCGCCATGGCGGTAGGTGCTGCGCGCGGGCGGCAGGCTTTCGGGCACGTTGTTGAGCTTCATCACTTCTCCCATGTGGACACTGTCCATTATCTCTGCTATTCTTTGTGGACGGTGTACACAAAGTAATTCCATTGTTTTCGCGCAGACCCGTTGTGCCCGTGAACCAACCGAAAGGAAACGCCATGAAAGTCCAGTCTTACCTGTCCTTCGAAGGTCGTTGCGACGAAGCCATCGCCTTCTACAAGAAGGCGCTCGGCGCCGAAGTCGTGCAGCTGATGCGCTACAGCGAGGCGCCGGCCAGCGGCGGCCCCGAAGGCAACCCCGAAGCCGGTTGCGCCGGCGGCATGCCCAGCCCTGACAAAGTGATGCATTCGGTGGTGCGCATCGGCGACACCGAACTCATGCTGTCCGACGGCAGCTGCTCGGGCCACGCGGAGTTCAAGGGAATCATGCTGTCGCTCACCGCGAACAGCGACGCCGACGCCCGCAAGTGGTTCGACGCACTGGCCGACGGCGGCCAGGTGATGCAGCCGCTGATGCCGACCTTCTTCACCTCCAGCTTCGGCATGCTCGGCGACCGCCTCGGCGTGGGCTGGCTGCTGGTGGTGGCCCCGCCCGCCGCGTGATGCGCGAGGGCTTGCTCTTCCTTCTTCTCACACGTCTTTCATCATGCTCAAGACCATCGTCCTCGCCGTGCTCGCGCTGATTGCCGCACTGCTCATCTACGGCGCCACGCGGCCCGACAGCTTCCGCGTCGAGCGCACCACGCGCATCGAGGCGCCGGCCGAAAAGATCTTTCCGCTGATCGACGACTTCCACCGCTGGGGCGCGTGGTCGCCCTACGAAAAGCTCGACCCGGCCATGAAGCGCAGCTACGGCGGCGCCGCCAGCGGCAAGGGCGCGACCTACGCCTGGGAAGGCAACAGCAAGGCGGGCGCGGGCACGATGGAAATCACCGAGTCGCAACCGGCGTCGAAGGTCGCGATCAAGCTCGACTTCATCAAGCCTTTCGAAGGCCACAACACGGCCGAGTTCACGCTGCAGCCGCAGGGCGGCGCCACGCAGGTCACCTGGGCCATGTACGGCCCGAGCCCCTACATGGCCAAGCTCATGGGCATCTTCTTCGACATGGACACCATGATCGGCAAGGACTTCGAGGTGGGCCTGGCCAATCTGAAGAGCGCCACCGAGAAATAAACGCCTCGTCCCTTCATCAACTCACCTCCATCATTCAAGGAACTCTCATGTCCCCCATCAACGCTTACCTCACGTTCGACGGCAACGCTGCCGAGGCCATGCGCTTTTACGAGAAGACGCTGCGCGGCACCATGCAGATGATGATGACCGTCGGCGAAGCGCCCGGCACCGAGCAGATGCCGGCCGAGGCCAAGAAGCGGATCATGCATGCGTCGCTCACCTACGGCGACGGCATCCTCATGGCCTCCGACACCATGCCGGGCCAGCCCTTCGACGGCATGAAGGGCTTCGGCGTGGCGCTCACGCTCGACACCGTGGCCGAGGCGCGGCGCATCTTCGACGCCTTCGCCGACGGCGGCTCGATCGGCATGCCGTTCGAGAAGACCTTCTGGGTCGAAGCCTTCGGCATGGTGACCGACCGCTTCGGCACGCCATGGCTGATCAACGGCGGCAAGCCGCTGGTCTGACCTTTTTCTTCTTCCTCATCGTCCTGTCTGCAGGAGCTCACCTTCCATGACCGAAACCCTCGACAACCGAAAGCGCTGGCTCGCCCTGATGGTGCTGTGCCTGGGCGTGCTGATGATCGTGCTGGACACCACGATCGTGAACGTGGCGTTGCCTTCGATCCGCACCGACCTCGGTTTTTCCGAGACGTCTTTGGTCTGGGTGGTGAACGCCTACATGCTGACCTTCGGCGGCTTCCTGCTGCTGGGCGGTCGGCTGGGCGACCTGTACGGCCACCGCCGCGTGTTCCTCGCGGGCCTGGTGCTGTTCACGCTGGCCTCGCTGGCCTGCGGGGTCTCGACCTCGCAGGGCCTGCTGGTGGCGGCGCGCGCGGTGCAGGGCCTGGGCGGCGCGGTGGTGTCGGCGGTGGCGCTCTCGCTCATCATGAACCTGTTCACCGAGCCGGCCGACCGCGCCAAGGCGATGGGCGTGTACGGCTTCGTGTGCGCGGGCGGCGGCAGCATCGGCGTGCTGCTGGGCGGCCTGCTCACGAGCACGCTGAGCTGGCACTGGATCTTCCTGGTCAACCTGCCGATCGGCGTGGCGGTGTATGCGCTGTGCGTGGCGCTGCTGCCCAACGCACGCGGCCATGCGCACGGCGAGAAGCTCGACGTGGCCGGCGCCATCACCGTCACCTCGTCGCTGATGCTCGCGGTGTACGGCGTGGTCAACGGCAACGAGGCGGGCTGGGGCTCCACGCAGACGATCGGCCTGCTCGGCGCGGCCGTGGTGCTGCTGGCCGTCTTCATCGCCATCGAGGCGCGCGTGCAGCATCCGCTGATGCCGCTGGGCCTGTTCAAGCTGCGCAGCGTGTCGGTGGCCAACGTGGTGGGCGTGCTGTGGGCCGCGGCCATGTTCGCGTGGTTCTTCATCTCGGCGCTGTACATGCAGCTGGTGCTGCAGTACACGCCGATGCAGATCGGGCTGGCCTTCCTGCCGGCCAACGTGATCATGGCGGTGTTCTCGCTCGGCCTCTCCGCGAAGATCGTGATGCGCTTCGGCATTCGCAAGCCATTGGCGGCGGGGCTGTGGCTCGCGGCGCTCGGGCTGGCGCTGTTCGCGCGTGCGCCGGTCAACGGCAGCTTCGTGCTCGACGTGCTGCCCGGCATGGTGCTGCTGGGCCTGGGCGCGGGCATGGCCTTCAACCCGGTGCTGCTGGCGGCCATGAGCGAGGTCGACCCGGCCGACTCGGGCCTGGCCTCGGGCGTGGTCAACACCGCCTTCATGATGGGCGGCGCCCTGGGCCTGGCCGTGCTGGCCAGCGCCGCGGCGGCACGCACCACCGCCATGGCCACCGCCGGCGCGCAGACGCCGCTGGCGCTCACCGGTGGCTACAACCTGGCATTCCTGGTCGGCGCCGTGTTCGCGGCGGCGGCGGGTCTGATCGGGGTCTTGCTGCTTCGCCCGGCCTCGCCGGGACACACCCACAACAACAACGAAGCAGCGTCGGCCCCGGGCGCGGCGGGCAAGACAGCGTCGCCGTGAACGCGACGGCGCCATGCAGCCCCCGCTTTTTCTTTTTCAACGTTTCTATCCCCTATTCAGGAGAACAGACATGGCTCGTTATGTAGACGGATTCATCGTCGCCATTCCCACCAAGAACGTCGAGGCCTACCGCAAGCTGGCGCGCAAGGCCGGCAAGGTCTGGATGGAGTACGGCGCGCTCGAGTACGTGGAGTGCATCGCCGACGACGTGAAGCCCGGCAAGCTCACGTCGTTCCCGCAAAGCGTGAAGCTCAAGGCCGACGAGACCGTGGCCTTCTCGTGGATCACCTACAAGTCGCGCAAGCACCGCGACACGATCAACAAGAAGGTCATGGCCGACCCGCGCCTGGAGGCCATGATGGACATGAAGAACCTGCCGTTCGACGGCAAGCGGATGATCTTCGGCGGCTTCAAGTCGATCGTGGAACTTTGATGCTTTCTCAGGCCAGGAAGCCGTCGTAGACGAGCTTGAGGCCCGTGAGCAGCATGCCCAGATAGACGAAGCGATAGAACCACGTCGCATCGATGCGGCGTGCGATGCGGATGCCGATCCACACGCCCAGCGGTGCGATCGGCATCAGCACGAGCGAGGTGGCCAGCGTGCGAAAGTCGAGCAGGCCGAGCCACGCGTAGGGAATCCACTTGCTGAGATTCACCACGAAGAAGAAGTAGGCCATGGTCGCCGTGAACACCACCGGCTTGAGCTTCAACGGGATCACGTAGGCATTGATCGGCGGCCCGCCCGCATGCGCGATGAAGCTGGTGAAGCCCGACACGGTCGTCAGCACCGCGCCCACCGCGCGCGACGGCAGCGGGTCGTTGGGCTTGGGCGGAAACAGCAGGCGCTGCGCCAAAAACACCAGCGTGAACACACCCACGATGCCCGCCACCGTGTGGGCCGACAGCACGCGAAACAGCAGCGTGCCGATCACCGTGCCGACCAGCCCGAACGGAATCAAAAACTTGAGCAGCGAGCGGTCGAAGTCGCGCCGGAACGCGGCCAGGCCGAGCAGGTCCATGAGCAGCAACAGCGGCATCAGGATCGCCGCCGCCTGCGGCACGGTGACGGCCAGCGCCATCATCGGCACGGCCAGCGACCCGAAACCGGCGCCGAAGCCACTCTTGCTGATGCCGAGCAGCAGCACGGCGGGGACGGCGACCGCGTAGAACGACGGGTCGGTGATGAGGGGAAAAACCATGGAGAAACCAGCAGCGCAGAAAAAAGCCCGCCAGGAGCAGGCGGGCCGTGCGGGAGCGTAGCAGGAAGCCGGTTTCCTGCCGACGGCCCACCCCGGCCACGCCCCGCTCCCCCCTCACGGGACAACCCGCTTGACAGCGTTTTCGAGATTTATGACATTTATGATCATAAATACCCGAAACGCAGATGCCCCCTTCCCAACCCAAGCCTTCGCTCACGCGCGACAAGCGCGTGAAGCGCTCCGACCAGGTGGTCGACAACATCAAGCGCTGGGTCGTGCAGACCCAGCAGCAGGTCGGCAACAAGCTGCCGCAGGAGAAAGAGCTGATCGAGCAGCTCGGCGTGTCGCGCGGCACGGTGCGCGAGGCGCTGGCCGCGCTGCAGGTGCAGGGGCTGGTGGCGATCAGCACCGGCCCCAACGGCGGCGCCACGCTCACGCAGGCCTCGTACGAGCAGTGCCTGCAGGCGGTGTCGAACTTCCTGTACTTCCAGCCGGTCGACATCACGATGCTGTACGCGCTGCGCCGCGTGGTCGAGCCCGAGCTGGCCGCCAACGTGGCCACGCGCCTCACCGAGGCCGACCTGGCCGCGCTGGAGGCGCTGATCGGCCACAGCCATCCGGCGCACGGCGGCAGCGCCGACTGGAACGAGCGCCGCGAGGCCGACCTGCTGTTCCATGACCGCCTGGCCGAGGCCTGCAGCAGCCCCTTCCTGGCGCTGGTGTGCCGCCTGCTCAACGACGTGATCCGCCGCGTGATCATCGTGCGCAACGCGCTCACGGAGTTCGACCAGTTCGACGAGGAGATCGTCGACAGCCACACCGAACTGCTCGACGCGCTGCGCGCCCGCGACCCCGCGCGTGCGCGCGAGGTCATGCGCGTGCACATGGAACACGCCGAAGCCCTGGCCCTGGAGGCCGAATCCCGCGTCGACCGCGGCAGCCTGCTCATGAAGAAACCGACCGGCTGACGCCCGCGCGGCGCGGGCTGACCCGCCGCCCTCTTCTCCTGCTCTCTCTTGCCTTCACCCCGGTCGCGCCGGGGTGCGGGGTTTCCTTTGCCTGAACTTTCCCGAAGACCTCCCATGACTGCATCCCCCGCCCTCTGGCAGCGCAGCGCCACCGACCTCGCCGACGCCGTGCGCCGCCGCGAGGTGTCCTGCCGCGAAGTGACGACCAGCGTGCTCGCGCGCATCGCCGAACTCAACCCGCGCCTCAATGCCCTGGCCGAGGTGCTGGCCGACGAAGCCCTGGCCAGCGCCGACGCCGCCGATGCGCGCACCCTGAGCGGCGAGCCGCTGGGCCCGCTGCACGGCGTGCCGGTGAGCATCAAGGTCAACGTCGACCAGGCCGGCCACGCCACCACCAACGGCGTGATCCCGCTGAAGGACCACATCGCCCGCGAAGACGCACCGGTGGTGGCGCACTGGCGCAGCGCGGGCGCCGTCATCGTGGGGCGCAGCAACACCGCGACCTACTCGTCGCGCTGGTTCACCGACAACGGCGTGCACGGCCGCACGCTGAACCCGTGGGACGCGGCCATCACCCCCGGCGGCTCCAGCGGCGGCGCGGCCTCGGCGGTGGCCGCCGGCATGGGCGCGCTGGCGCACGGCAACGACATCGGCGGCTCGATCCGCTACCCCGCCTACGCCTGCGGCGTGGCCGGCCTGCGCCCCACCGCCGGCCGCGTGCCGGCCTTCAACCCGAGCGCGACGAGCGAGCGCGGCATCACGCCGCAGCTCATGTCGGTGCAGGGGCCGCTGGCGCGCAGCATCGCCGACCTGCGGCTGGGCTACGAGGCCATGGCGCGTCCCGACGCGCGCGACCCGAACTGGGTGCCGGTGCCGCACGAGCTGCCGCGCCCCGCCGGCCCGCTGCGCGTGGCGTTGTTCAAGCGCGCGCCGGGCATCCCGGTCGACCCGGCCGTCACACAGGCGCTGGACGACGCCGCGCACGGGCTGCAGCAGGCGGGCTACGCGGTCGACGAAGCCGAGCTGCCCTTCTTCGGCGAGGCCGCCGCCCTGTGGCGCACGCTGATCGTGGACGACACCCGCCGCAACATCATCGCGGGCGTCGAGCAGCACGGCGACGACCTCATGCGGCGCAGCCAGCGCTACCTGCTCGAAGGCATGGCCGAGACCGACCGCGACGGCTTTCTGGATGCGCTCGCGCGGCGCCAGGCGCTGCTGCGCAGCTGGTCGGTGTTCATGCAGACCCATCCGCTGGTGCTGATGCCCGTGTCGTGGCAGCGCCCCTGCCCGCAGGACGAAGACGTCGCCAGCCTGGAGCGCGCCCGCGCCCTCATCGACGCCCAGAGCCCGCTGCTCGCAACCGCCGCGCTGGGCATGCCCGGCCTCGCAGTGCCCACCGGCATGGCCGGCAGCGCGCCCATGGGCGTGCAACTGCTCGCCTGGCGCTTTCGCGAAGACCTGCTGCTGGAGGCCGGCCAGGCGATCGAAGACGCGGCCCGCTTCACGCCGCTGGTCGCGCATTGACCTTTCTCTTCATGTTCTTCCAACGATTCCAACCACCCGGAGACTTTCGATGACCCCCTTCACCTTCCCCACCGGCGCTGCGCTCTCGCGGCGCGGCCTCATCCGCGCAGCGGCGGCCACGGGCCTGGGCGGCCTGCTGCCGTACGGCGCGAACGCGCAGCCGGCGGTCAACCGCCTGATCGTGCCCTTCCCGGCCGGCGGCCCCGCCGACTTCATGGGCCGGCTGCTGTCTGAAAAGCTCAAGGACGAGCTCGGCCGCCCGGTGATGGTCGACAACCGCCCCGGCGCCGGCACGCGGCTGGCGGCCGAGGTGCTGAAGAACAGCCCCGCCGACGGCACCACCATGCTGCTGGCGCCGGTCGACCCGATGTTCATCGGCCCCGCGATCTACGCCAACATGCGCTTCAACCCGGCCACCGACTTCAAGCCCGTGACCGACGTGAGCGGCATCCAGTTCGGCCTGGCCGTGAGCGCCGCCTCGCCGGTGAAGACGCTGGCCCAGTTCGTCCAGGCCGCCAAGGCCCACCCCGACCAGGGCTCGATCGGCATCACCACCGTGGGCTCGCTGCTGCACTTCCTGGCGATGGACTTCGTGGCCCTGTCGCGCAGCGGCGCCACCCTGGTGCCCTACCGCGGCGGCGCGGCCATGGTCACCGAGCTGATCGGCGGCCAGGTGGCCTCGGGCATGGACGCCACCACCACCCTCACCGAGTACCACCGCGCGGGCAAGCTGCGCGTGCTGGCCGTGGCCGGCGACAAGCGCGCCGACGGCCTGCCCGACGTGCCGACCTTCGCCGAGTCGGGCTACCCGACGCTGGTGGCCTCGTCGCGCTACGTGCTGTACGCCCACGCCAACACCGCGCCCGCCACGCTGGCGCAGTGGAACCGGGCCGTGCGCAAGGTGCTGGCCCTGCCCGATGTGCGCGAAAAGCTGGGCCGCGTGGGCTACGACCTGCTGCCCGGCGCGTCGACCGAAGAGGTGGTGCGCTACACCGACGCGCTGGCCGCACGCTGGCTGCCGGTGATCAAGGCCTCGGGCTACAAGGGCGACTGACGCCCGGCGGCAGCCACCCAACCGCCGAAAAGTGTGCGTAAACGCACCGACCGGCGGCGGCGGGGCTCTCACACTGGCATGGCAACCGCCGCAGTCCGCGGCGGCCTTCTTCCTTTTTTCTTCCACTCAAGGATTCGCCATGAACACCCAGGCTGCCCCGATCGCCTCCGCCGCTTCGGCGTCTTCCTCCTCGTCGTTCCTTGCCACGCCCGCTGCCCGCGACGACGCCGGCAAGCTGGTGCTGCGCGTGTCGGTCGGCGTGCTGATGCTGTTGCACGGCATCTTCAAGCTCTCGGCCGGCGTCGGCTTCATCAGCGGCATGCTGGCCAAGGCCGGCCTGCCCGGCGGGCTGGCCTACCTCGTGTTCGTGGGCGAGATCGTCGCGCCGCTGTTGATGATCGCGGGCCTGTGGACGCGCGCCGCCGCCGCCGTGGTGGTGATCAACATGCTCTTCGCCTTCGGCCTCGTGCACATGGCCGACCTGTTCGCGCTGACCAAGCAGGGCGGCTGGGCGCTGGAGCTGCAGGGCCTGTACCTGTTCGGCGCACTGAGCGTGGCGCTGATGGGCGCGGGCCGCTACAGCGTCGCCGGGCCGAACGGCCGCTGGAACTGATCTAGTCCCCGCGCACCTGCGACACCATCAGCGCCAGGCGCTCGGCATCGGCCACCACCAGCGCCTTGCCGTCCTTGCGCAGCACGCCGCTGCGCACCAGCGTGTTGAGTTCGCGGGTCACCTGCTCGCGGTTGGTGCTGATCTGGCTGGCCAGCGCCGCGTGCTTGGGCGCGGGCTCCAGCCGGGCCTCGTTGCCGTCGATGCCCGCCTCGCGCGCCAGGCGCAGCAGCTCGGCATGCAGGCGGTTCTGCACGCCCAGCGTGCTCAGGTCGATCACCCGCTCCGACAGCTGCCGCACCAGCGCGGCCAGCCGCTGCATCACGCGCTCGGCCACCAATGGCTCCTCGCGCAGCAGTGCCAGGAAGGCCGCGCGGTCCAGGCTGGCGACCACGCAGGGCTCGAGCGTGACCACGTCGGCCGAACGCGGCCCGCCGTCCAAAGCGGCGATGTCCCCGAAATGCGCGCCGGCCTCCGAATCGCGGAACGTCACCTGCCGGCCGTTGGCCGCGTAGGTCGTCACCCGCACGCGGCCCGACACCAGCAGGAACACCTCGCCCTGCAGGTCGGCGCGCAGCATCAGCGGCTTGCCGGCCGCCACGCTGTGCCACAGGCACTGGCGCGCCAGATGGTCGAAGCGGTCGTCGGACAGGCCTTCGAGCAGCGCGATACGGCGCAGCGCGAGGCTGGAGCGGGGGGTGGGTTCGGGTAGGGCCATGCCGGTGGTCATCGAGGCGCGCGCATTATGCTCGGGTGCCGCTTCGAACCCGTTCATGGACAGACGTTCCCCTCCTTCCCCTTTTTTGCTGAGAACGCCGACACGGCGCAACCTCCGCTGGGCGAGCGGGCTGGTGCTGATGGCCTACATCACGGCGCACCTGCTGAACCATTCGCTGGGCCTCGTCTCCTTCGCCGCGGCCGAGACCGTGCTGCGCGGCGTGCAGAAGTTCTGGCACAGCCTGCCCGGCACGCTGCTGCTGTACGGCGCCGCCCTCACCCACCTCGTGCTGGCCGTGGCCGCCCTGTGGGAACGCCGCACCCTGCGCATGCCGCCGCTCGAAGCCCTGCGCGTGCTGCTGGGCTTTGCGCTGCCGCTGCTGCTGGCCACCCACCTCACCGCCATGCGCGGCGCCTGGCTGGCCTACGGCATCGAGGGCTCGTACGTGCGCGTGGTCTGGGGCCTGTGGGACCTGGCCGGCGCGGGCGCGCAGCTGGGCATGATGCTCGCCGCCTGGGCCCACGGCTGCCTCGGCCTGCATTTCGCGCTGCGCGTGCGCCCGCTCTACCGGCGCCTGTTCGCGCCGCTGCTCGCGCTGGCCGTGCTGCTGCCGGTGACCGCCGCGATGGGTTTCGTCTCGATGGGGCGCGAGTTCCAGTGGACCGGCGTGCCGCCCGTCGTGCTGCCGACGCCCGACCAGGGCCGCGCGCTCAACGCCGCCGAGACCAACATCAAGCTCTATTACGCCTTGGCGTTGCTGGCCCTGCTCGCGGCCTACGCGGCGCGCAGCCGCCTGGCCCGGCGCGCGCGCGGTGCCACCGTCGCGCTGCGCTACCCCGACCGCACCGTGCACGTGCCGCCCGGCTGGAGCGTGCTCGAAGCCAGCCGCTCGCACGGCATCGCGCACGTGTCGATCTGCGGCGGACGCGCGCGCTGCTCCACCTGCCGTGTGCGCGTGGGCGGCGCGCCTGAACACATCGGCACGCCCGGCCGCGACGAGCAGCGCACGCTCGAACGCGTGCGCGCCCCGCACGACGTGCGGCTGGCCTGCCAGCTGCGCCCGCGCGGCAGCATCGAGGTGACGCCGCTGTTCGCACCGCTGCCGCGCGAAGGCCGGCCCGCGCCGGTCGGCCGCTTCGGGCACGAGCGCGACGTGGCGATTTTGTTCGTCGACCTGCGGCGCTGGTCGGGCCTCTCGGAGCGGCAGTGGCCCTTCGACCTGGCCTACGTGCTCGACCGCTACTTCGCCATCGTGGGCGCCGCCGTGCGCGAGAGCGGCGGCGTGCCCAACCAGTTCATCGGCGACAGCGTGATGGCCATCTTCGGCCTCGAAAGCGACCTGCCCACCGCCTGCCGGCAGGCCCTGCATGCCACCCAACTCATTGGCGAGCGCATGGACGCATGGAACATCGACTTCCAGGCCCAGTTCGGCCAGCACCTGGACTTCGGCATGGGCCTGCACGCCGGGCGCGCGGCCGTCGGCGAGGTCGGCTACCTCGAGACCACCACCTTCACCGCCATCGGCGAAGTGGTCAACACCGCGAGCCGCCTGCAGGACCATTCCAAGACCGCCTCGGCGCGGCTCGTGGTCTCGCAGTTCGCAGCGCAACAGGCCGGCGCCGAAGCAACGCTGGGCGAGGTCGACACGCTGAACGTGCGCGGGCGCTCCGAGCCGCTGGCCGTGATGTATTCACGCGCCGGGAAAGCGGCCTGAGCATCACCTGCCGGATTCGGTGCGCAAACGCACAGCGCCTTCCGTGATGCGGTTTCACACTGCAGCTTGTGGCAACGACGACTGTCCGCCGCCCACAGACTCAAGGGAAATCTCATCATGAACAGCAAGCAACTCCTCGCCATTTCTGCCGCCGCCTTCGCCCTGCTGGGCACCGTGGGCGCGGCCCACGCCGAAACGTATGAAGGCGTGCACGCCATCACCTCGGCCGTCAGCCGTGCCGACGTGCGCACCGAAGCCGTCGCCGCCGCGCGCAACGGCAACGAATACTCCGACGCTGCCGCCGAAGGCACCGTCGCCGTGACCTCCACGCTCGACCGCCAGGCCGTGCGCGACCAGGCCGTGGCCGCTGCCCACAACCCGCTGCAAAGCCTGGACCGCCGCGCCTTCTACCGCGACGAAGTGCCCTCTGCCTACAAGAAGCCGGCCGTGAGCTTCACGCGCCAGGCCGGCCTGTAATCACGACGTCACCTGCACCCGCGCCGCGCGCGGGCCTGCAGCTTCGGTGATCGTGAAGCGCACCGGCAGGAAGCGCTCGATCACCGCGCAGTTCGTGCGCGTGTGCGGCGTCACTTCGCTGCAGGTGAACGCGCCCGACTGCCCCGGTTGCCGGAACACCGCCAGCGCCAGCAGCAGCGCCAGTTGGTCGGCCAGGTGCGGCCCCACGGCCGCGTCCTCGTGCTTCTGGAAGGCACGCACCTCCTTCACGAGGCCGTGCGCCACCTGCTCCGCGCTCAGCGTCTTCTCGCCGAAGGCCGTGAACACCTCGGTGAGGTGCGCGTAGGCCAGCGTCACCAGCAGCGCATTGCCCGGTCCTTCGTTCTGGCGCGTCGGCACCGTGCGCAGCTGCTCGGCCTGCGCCGACCAGCCCATCGCCGCCCCCACCGTCTCGAGTTCGCGCGCCGCCACATGGCGCGGCAGGCCGGGCGCCAGGCACTCGGCATGGCCCGCCAGCAGGTTGCCGCGTGACAGCAGGTCGAAGGCCTGCAGCCGCGCGCCTTCCACCGCCGGCACGATCGTCGCGTCCACCTCGCCACCACCGGCCGGGTAAAAGCCGCAGCGGCGCAGCACCAGCTGCAGGTCGCCGCCGAGGCGACGCACCAGCGGCGCGAACGCGCGCTCCAGGAAGTGGAACGGCGGCGCCATCGGGTTGTGCGTGCCACCGCTCAGCCGCAGCCGACTCACCTGGCCCGCGGGTTGCAGCAGCAGCGGCGGCAGCACCGTCTGCAGCACCAGCATGCAGCTGCCCGCGCCGGCGATCGCGAAACGGTAGTCGCCCGCGCGCACCGGCCCCGGCACGAAGCGCAGCGACTGCGAGCCCAGCTCGGCACCCTCGACCTGCGCGCCGCTGATCTGCGCCGCCGCATGCACGCACGCCAGGTGCTGGCGCATGAGACCCGGCTTGGCCCGGCCCGCGCGGATTTTCGCGATGGCCAGCGGCCGGCCCGTGACCATCGACAGCGCGAGGCCGGTGCGCAGGATCTGGCCACCGCCTTCGCCTTGGGAGCCGTCGAGTTCGACGGCGTCGCGTGCTCGTTGTTCTTCTTGTGCTTCCGTCATCGGGAAAGTCTTTCTTTCTTGTTCAGTCGTTTGTCGTTGTTCTTGTTCGCGCGGTTCCGAGCCGGCAAGCGCGGCAGCGCACCGCCGTGCTGTGGATGCTGCCGAGCGCCACCTCGTACCACCACTTCTGCTGCTTGGCCGTCCACACCTCTTGCGCACCACAGTCGCGGCAGGTGAACGCCTTGTCGACGTAGAAGGTGGGCAGCGGGCCGTAGGTGTTGTTGTGCGCGGCAAGCAGGGCTGTATCGGCAGCGACCATGCCTTCGGCGCGCAGCAGCCGTGCATCGGCCTGGCGCTGCTGCAGTGCCACGGCACGCGCGGCGCGTTCGAGGCGGTGCGCCTTGATTTCGGCGCGGCGTTGCTTGTTGCTTTTCATGGCCTGTTTCTCCAACGATCGGCCGGGGCACACGCCAACGGCCTTTGTCTAACCCTTCACGCAAACCACCTGCTTGAGCGTGTAAACCACCTCCACCAGGTCCTTCTGCGCCTCCATCACCGCGTCGATGTCCTTGTAGGCCATCGGGATCTCGTCGATCACGTCGGCGTCCTTGCGGCATTCGACGCCTTCGGTCGCGGCGATCTGGTCGGCGACGGTGAAGAGCTTCTTGGCCTTCGTCCGGCTCATCTTCCGGCCCGCGCCGTGGCTGCAGCTCATGAAGCTCTCGGGGTTGCCCTTGCCGCGCACGATGTAGCTCTTGGCGCCCATGCTGCCCGGGATGATCCCCAGCTCACCGAGCTTCGCGCTCACCGCGCCCTTGCGGGTCACGAGCACGTCCTGCCCGAAGTGCGTCTCGCGGCTCACGTAGTTGTGGTGGCAGTTCACCGCTTCCACGTGCGCCTCGAAAGGCTTGGCGATGACCTTGCGCGCGGCCGCGACCACGCGCTGCATCATCACTTCGCGGTTCGCCCGTGCGAACTTCTGGGCCCAGCCCACCGCACGCACGTAGTCGCCGAAGTACTGGGCGCCTTCCTCGAAGTAGGCCAGGTCCTGGTCGGGCAGGTTGCGCTGGTGCAGCTGCGCGTCCTTCTTCGCGAGTTCGATGAAGTGCGTGCCGATGGCATTGCCCACGCCGCGCGAACCCGAGTGCAGCATGAACCACACGGCGCCCGCTTCATCGAGGCACACCTCGATGAAGTGGTTGCCCGTTCCCAGCGTTCCCAGGTGCTTGTGGTTGTTCGTGTTCTTGATGCGCGGGTGGTCCTCGCAGATCAGCTCGAACTCGTCCACCAGCTTCACCCAGGCGGCGTCGGTTTCGTCGGGCGGGGTTTCCCACGAACCCTTGTCGCGGCCCATGCGCTTGGGGTTGCTTCCGTGCGGCACGGCCTTCTCGATCGCAGCACGCAGCGGGCCCAGGTTGTCGGGCAGGTCGCGCGCGTTGAGCGTGGTCTTGCAGGCCATCATTCCGCAGCCGATGTCCACGCCGACGGCGGCGGGGATGATGGCCTTGAAGGTCGGGATCACCGAGCCCACGGTCGCGCCGATGCCGTAGTGCACGTCGGGCATGGCCGCGATGTGCTTGAACACGATGGGCAGGCGCGCGGCGTTCTCGAGCTGCTTCTGCGCCTCGTCTTCCACGGGCACGCCATTGGTCCACATCTTCACGGGGACGCCGTTGGCGACTTCGTGCAGCTTGTAGTTCGTCTTCGTTTCCATAATTTCTTTCGTTTTCTTCTTCAATCGGCAATCAAATCAAACACCGAATCGAGTATTTCCTTGGGGCCCATTCCTGCCCCGCAACCGCAAGCGGAGTGCTGTTCGATCGTCGACATATCCAAGGCCAACATCTTCTTGGCAAAGAGATCGCGGTGATGTGCATCCAAGAGCCATGACTTCATGGTTTCGCGAAACACGGGCCGGTCGTCGGCAAAGGCATTCTCAATTTCCCGAGCCTTCCAAAAGTCCCAGTAGCCGGCATTGGCGTAGTGCAACGTGGCACCAGGACTCTCTGCTTCTAGCCAATGCGCCAGCAAGGGTTCCAATCCGATGCCACCCAGATGGAACATCAGCAGGATGTCAAAGGCATTGCCTCCCATGAAGTGGTTGGATGCCTGTTCTTGCCAATGGTGCCGCCGAAGTCCTTCGGAAAAGAACACCAATGCGAATGCATCGATGACCGCACGCTCCTGCACTGAAAATGTTCCCGCCTCGCAGCGCCCCAGACGGTCCAGATAAAGCTCCGTCGAGTGGTGCAACTCAGCGCCTTGACTCAACAAGTCGAACATTCGTGGCAAGAAGTACTTGATTTCGTTGCCGGGCTGCACTTCGCTTTTGGCAGAAGTGTTGTACTCATAAAAGTGTCTGGCTGTGAGTTGCAACAACGGCAGGCAACGCATCTCTTTCTCCAGCGCGTCGTCCATGCAACAGGAGATGCAGACGTCCAGCATGTGACTTGGCGCCCGGTACTTCTTGAACACGGCGTAGGCCTGCTCTACCGCTTGGCTCATCGCGAATGAAGGCTTCAACAGTTTTTCGTTCATTTTTTCCTGCTCCAACTTCAAGTTGGTGGACACGGCGGGATTCGAACCCGCATCAATACGGCGACCGTGGTGTTTGAATCCAGCGGCCCAGTCGACGATTGGAAACGCGCGCCAGTGACAGACCCGTCATCGGAGCCAGCACCTGCATCCTCAACCTTGCTCGTCGACCGACTTGCCCGCCGTACCTGGTCTTACCCAGGCTGCCGGCAATTTCAAACATTTTTGGCAGTGGCGCTCCCTTCTGTGCCTGCGTGCCCGTGTCTCTCTCTTTTCTCTACCGCTCAGGACCCGTTCGGCCGCAGCGTCACGAGTCCGTTGAGCACCTGGTCCAGGCCGCCGACCACCGAGATCTTGTCGATGCGCTCGGCCACGCGTTCCAGCGTCTCGAGTTCCTTCATGCGCAAGGCGACGGGGTTGCCCTCCATCACCTTCGCGGTGTTCAGCAGCGAGCGCGTGGCCGCGGTTTCCTCGCGGCGGCGGATCACGTTGGCCTGGGCCGACTTCTCGGCCTCCACCACCTGCGCGAGGATGGTCTTCATCTCGCCCGGCAGGATGATGTCCTTCACGCCCACGCTCTCCAGCACCAGGCCCGAACCCTCCAGCCGCTCACGCACCTGCGCCAGCACCGTCTGGTCGATGGCGGACTTGTTCTCCAGCAGCGCGTCGAGCGTCTGCTCACCCACCGCCGCGCGCAGGCCGAACTGCAGCTCGCGGTACACATGCTCGGCCGGCTTGGGCATCTGCGCCAGGGCCTGGCGCACATCGGCGAAACGCCACACCGCCGACAGGTTCAGCCGCAGCCCCACCTTGTCACGGGTCAGGATTTCCTGGCCGCTCACTTCGGCGATCTGCGAGCGCAGGTCCACGCTGGTCACGGCCACCTGCCGGTTGAAGCGCCAGAAGCCGTGGTTGCCCGGCGGCAGCAGGGCCTGCATCTGGCCTTCGAGGGTCAGCACGCCGGCGTGGAACTCGGGCACCTGCACCAGCAGCACGCCTTCGAGCCCCTGCACCGCACGCGGACGCAGCGCCACGCTCTGCAGCTTGGCCAGCAGCTCGGCCGGCAGGCGTGCATCGGCGGCCACGTCGATCACGTCGACGCGCTGCTCGCGCAGGCCGCGCCAGTAGAGCTTGCGGGTGGCGGGCGGCAGCACCTGCACCAGCACGCCGTCTTCATGGCGCAGGCCGACCTCGGTCTCGCCCAGCGACACCTGCACGAACTCGCGCTGCACCAGCTGCGGCTCGCGCGCCAGGAAGTAGTCGGCCAGTTCGTGGTCGAAGGCCGGCTCGGCCAGCGAGAAGCGCTCGAGCTGCACGGTGTCGAAGCCCGTGAACACGCGGTGCTTGCCGGCGGCGTACAGGCCCTCGAAATCGCCGTTGCGCAGCAGCAGCACGCGTTCGTTCTTCTTCACGGTGAATTGGGTGAATCCCAGCATTTTTTCTTCCTCTCTCTTCTTCTTCGTTGCGGTTGTCGTTCGTCTACGTTTCGTGTCGGGGCCCACGAAGGGCAGGCGGCGGGCACCGTGGTTTGCGAGGTCAGCAACGCAGCGGTCGACGGGTCGGTGCGGTGGCGCGGCCACTCGGGCTACGCCATCGCCTCCTTCTGCGTCGATGGCTGCATGCGGTTCCTGGCAGAACGCGCGATGCGCAAGCCGCCTGCACTGGCACGGTGTCGCTCGGCCGGGCCCTGCCCTGCGCCTCGCTCCGGTGTGCCGGGGCGGTGGGGCTTTCGCCCCCATCAAAGCGGCGGTGCGAACACCGCCGAAGGTTGTTTGCGGGAATCGAACCCGCCACGCCGCGTGGTTAGCACGGTGCTCGACCATGAGCAGACTGGATCAAGTCCAGTGACCAGTGCAGTTCAACAGCGGCATACCGCGGACCCAAGAACAGGTCTGGCCTGCGGCACCGGGCCGCTTTCATGCGGCACCTGGGAGCGGATGAACTGCATCCGGACCCTTTCCCTATTGCAGCGAGCGTGCCAACTTGCGCGCACGGCGCCTGAAAACAGGGCGATGGCGATGCAAGTCATTGACCTGCAAGGAAAATTTCTTCTTCGCCCGGTGTGACACGCGCCCATCCCTTGCTAGCATTCGGATAATTTCTAGAATTTCAGCTAGTCTTTTATCCATGAAGCCCATCGTCGTCATCGGTTTCCTCGGCACCCAGCTCGATGCCGGCCAGGGCGCGGGCCGCTGGCACAAGTGGCGCCCCACGGTCTCGCTCGCGCAGCACGACGACATGGTGGTCGCGCGCATCGAGCTGCTGCACACGCGCAAGCACACGGCGCTGGCCGAGCTGGTGAAGGCCGACATCGCCGCCGTGTCGCCCGAGACACTCGTCCACCTCGTGCCCTTCGACCTCGAAGACCCGTGGGACTTCGGCGAGGTCTACACGCGCCTGTACGACTGGGCGCGCGCCTACCCCTTCCAGCCCGAGCGCGAGCAGTACTGGACGCACATCACCACCGGCACGCACGTGGCGCAGATCTGCATGTTCCTGCTGTCGGAATCGCGCGTGGTGCCGGGCGTGCTGGCCCAGACCTCGCCGCCGCGCAAGCAGCGCCAGGGCGACGCCGGCAAGGTCGCGCTCATCGACCTCGACCTGTCGCGCTACGACCCGATCGCGCGCCGCTTCGATGCCGACCAGCGCGACGCGGTCGCCTTTTTGAAGAGCGGCATCGCCACGCGCAACGCGCGTTTCAACGCGCTCATCGACGAGATCGAGCGCGTGGCCGTGCGCTCGCGCGCGCCCATCCTGCTGGTGGGGCCGACGGGCGCGGGCAAGTCGTTCCTGGCGCGCCGCATGTTCGAGCTGAAGCAGGCGCGCCACCAGGTGACGGGGCCGTTCGTCGAGGTGAACTGCGCCACGCTGCGCGGCGACGGCGCGGCCTCCACGCTGTTCGGGCACAAGAAGGGCTCGTTCACCGGCGCGGCGAGCGACCGCGCGGGGTTGCTGCGCACCGCGCACCAGGGCGCGCTGTTCCTCGACGAGATCGGCGAGCTGGGCCTGGACGAACAGGCGATGTTGCTCAAGGCCATCGAGGAAAAACGCTTCTTCCCCGTGGGCGCCGACAAGGAAGTGGAGAGCGACTTCCAGCTCATCGCCGGCACCCACCGCGACCTGCGCCGCGACGTGGCGCAGGGGCGCTTTCGCGAAGACCTGTTCGCGCGCATCAACCTCTGGACCTACGACCTGCCTGGCCTCGCGCAGCGGCCCGAGGACATCGAGCCCAACCTCGACCACCTGCTGGCCCTGCACGCGGCCGAGAACCACCGCGTGGTGCGCTTCAACGCCGAGGCGCGCGCGGCCTACCTGCGCTTTGCGCAGAGCAGCGAGGCGATCTGGCGCGGCAACTTCCGCGACCTGTCGGCCAGCGTGACGCGGCTTGCGACGCTGGCCGATGGCGGGCGCATCGCCGTCGCGCTCGTCGAGGCGGAGATCGCGCGGCTGCGCTGGCTGTGGAAGCACGAAGGCGCGGGCACATCAGTGGCAGCGGGCGACGACGTCGATCTGGAAGCCCTGCTCGGCGAAGAGAAGTTCGCGGCGCTCGACCTGTTCGACCGCCTGCAGCTCGAAGCGGTGGTGCGCGTGTGCCGGCCGGCGCGCAGCTTGTCGGAGGCGGGACGCCAACTGTTCCAGGCCTCGCGGACGCAGCGCAGCGTGGTGAACGATGCGGACCGGCTGCGCAAGTACCTGGCCAAGATGGGGCTGGACTGGGCGCGCGTTTCAGCCGATGCGCGACCCTGAGGGCGTGGGCTATCCTCCGCCCGATGCCCATCTCCGCATTCGCCGTGAAGGTTCCCGCGGCTGAAACCATCGCCGCAGACCTTCGCCGCCGCTTCGACCCCACCGTGGCGCTCGGCGTGCCCGCGCACATCACGCTGCTCGTGCCCTTCATGGACCCCGCGTTGATCACCGACGAGGTGCTCGCCCGCGCGCGGCGCGTGCTGCAACACACGGCGCCGTTCTCGTTCGTGCTCGGCAAGGTCGGGCGCTTTCCCGAGACGGCCTACCTGGCACCGGAGCCCGCTGCGCCGTTCATCGAGATGACGCGTGCGCTGGTGAAAGAGTTTCCCGACTTCCCGCCGTATGACGGCGCGCATGACGACATCGTTGCGCATCTGTCGGTGGCGCATGGCAACGCGCTGCATGCGGAAGAAGCGGCCATCGAACTGCAGGCGCGGCTGCTTGCGTCGGGGCCGGTGCAAGCGCGCTGCACGGAGGTCGTGCTCATCGAGAACGCATCGGGGCAGTGGTTGGACATGCATGTCTTTCAGTTGCCGAGCGCCGCGACCTGATCCAGGCCGGCAGCAGCCAGGACTCGATTCACCCGAACAAGGAACCTGCATGGGCCCCGAAGCACTGATCATTCCGGGCCTCTGGCTCGGTGCCGCCCTTACCGCGTACTACCTCTATCTTTGCTGTCGCTCGACCTCTCGTCCGTTCGCCCTTTCCACACTGATCACCGCGTTGTTTTTTGCTTCGCTGATTGCTGGTTCCGGCGGCAGGCCCGACTTTTTTTGGCGCGATTTCTTCATGATCTATGTGCCTGGCTTGCTTGCGTTCGGCCTGCACGCGCTTTGCATCAACCTCTTGCTGAAGTTCTCCAACCGACAGACTCCCCCACCGGAAACGCCGACATCGCGCCGCATATGACCAGAACCACCGCACCCGCTCGCCGCTGGTGGATGTCGCTCGCCGCGCTGCCGCTCTTGCTGCTCGGCGGCTGCGTGCAGTCGATGTTCTACTACCCCGACCGCGTGCGCTACGAAACGCCCGACGCGCTGGGCCTGCGCTACGAGAACGTGCGCTTCACCAGCGCCGACGGCACGCGCCTGAGCGGCTGGTTCATTCCCGCCGCGGGCCGGACGGACCCGAAGGCGGCCAAGGGCACCGTGGTGCACTTCCACGGCAACGCGCAGAACATGAGCAGCCACTGGCGCTTCGTGGCGTGGCTGCCCGCGCAGGACTACAACGTCTTCGTGTTCGACTACCGCGGCTATGGCGAATCGGACGGCGAACCCGAGCCCCGCGGCGTGTTCGAGGATTCGAATGCCGCGCTCGACCATGTGCGCACCCGCGCGGATGTCGATGCGTCGCGGCTGTTCGTCTTCGGGCAGAGCCTGGGCGGCACGAACGCGATCGCGGCCGTGGGCTCGGGCAACCGGGCCGGCGTGAAGGCGGTGGCGATCGAGTCGACCTTCTATTCGTACCGCTCGATCGCCAACGACAAGCTGCCGGGTGCCGGCCTGCTGGTGCGCGACGACTACGCGGCCTCGAAGTTCGTCGCGGCCATCGCGCCGATTCCGCTGCTGCTGATCCACGGCACGGCCGATGCGGTGATTCCGCACCACCACTCGCAGCGCCTGCTGGCCGACGCGAAAGAACCCAAGCAGCTGATCGAGGTGCCGGGCGCCGGCCACCTCGAGCCGATGGCGGCGCCGCGCTTTGGCACCACCTACCGGCAAGCCCTCACCACCTTCTTCGACAGCGCCCCGGCGCTGCCTGCCCGCCCATGAAACACTTCGACGAAGCGGCCACCGCCGCACCCCTGGGCTTCGAGCAGCTGGTGCCCGCGCTGCGCGCCGCCTTCGCGGCCGAGGCGCAGGTGCCGCCGCGCCACGTGCACAGCATCGAGACCGGCGGCGACGCGGCCACGCGCGGCACGGTGCTGATCATGCCGGCGTGGAGCGACGCGGGCTTCCTGGGCATCAAGACGATCAACATCTTTCCGGGCAACGGCGCACGCGGCCTGCCCGGGCTGCACGCGACCTACGTGCTGTACGACGCGCGCACCGGCGTGCCGCTGGCGATGATGGACGGCAACGAGATCACGGCGCGGCGCACGGCGGCCGCCTCGGCGCTGGGTGCTTCGTTCCTGGCCCGCACCGACGCGCGCAAGCTGCTGGTGCTGGGCACCGGCCGCATCGCGCGCATGCTGCCCGCCGCGCACGCGAGCGTGCGACCTATCGACGAGGTGTGGGTCTGGAACCACCGGCCCGAGGGCGCCGAGGCGCTGGCCGAGCAATGGCGCAGTGAGGGATGGAACGCGCAGGCGGCCGGCACCGACCTCGAAGCGGCCGTGCGCCATGCCGACATCGTGAGCTGCGCCACGCTGGCGACCACGCCGCTGGTGCGCGGCGAATGGCTCGCGCCGGGCGCGCACCTCGACCTGATCGGCAGCTTCACGCCCGCGATGCGCGAGGCCGATGTGCAGTGTTTCGACGGCACGCGCACCTTCATCGACACGCCCGAAGCCTTGCAGAAGGCCGGCGACCTGCTCGACGCGATCGCGGCCGGCACCTTGCGTGCCGACGCGGTGCAGGGCACGCTCGCCGAGCTGTGCCGTGGCGCGCGGCCCGGGCGCACGGGCGATGCCGAGCGCACGGTGTTCAAGGCCGTGGGCAGTGCGCTCGAAGACCTGAGCGCGGCCACGCTGGTGTGGCAGGCGCGCACGGACCCCTGAGGTCCGCGCGGCCCGCCGTGGCCATCGCCGGCGTCAGAACGTCACGTTCGCCGACAGCCAGATCGTGCGTCCCGCCGGCGTGGTGCCCGCCACCGACGCGCCGCCCTGGAAGTATTCGTTGACCCAGGCCGAGGTGCCCGCCAGATTGACCTGCTGGAACTTGCGGAAGTCCTTGTTGAACAGGTTGTTGATGTTGGCGTTCAGGCGCACGTTCTTCGACACCTGGTAGGAGCCGCCCAGGTGGAACAGGTGGTAGGCCTTGATGTCGCCCACCGCGCGGTAGATCGCCAGGTTGTTGCCCGTGAGCCGCGCCGGGTCGCCGGTGAAGCGCGGGCTCTTGCCGCGGTACTCGCCGCGCAGCCAGAAGCGCCACTTGGCGTCGGGGTTCCAGTCGAGCTGCGCATGCAGCAGGTGGCGCGCGGTGTCTGCCAGCTTGCCGTTCTTCACGCCGCCTTCGATCACTTCGCTGTCGGTCCAGGTGTAGCCCGCCTTCAGGCCCCAGGCCTTGGTGAGCTGCACACGGCTGCTCAGCTCCATGCCCCAGGTCTTGGCCTGGTCGACGTTGACCGAGTAGTTGGCGGTCGGGTCGACCACGCAGCTGGAGATGCGCGCCACGCTGCAGTCGCCGCCGCTGGCGATCTTGTCCTTCACCTTGTTGTGGAACAGGGTCGCCGACGCGGTCAGGCCCTTCTGGTTGTTGAACAGCGCCGACAGCTCGGTGCTGGTGCTGGTCTCGGGCTTGAGGTTCGGGTTGCCGATGTTGAGCGTGGCGCCCTGGCCGCTCACACCGCTGATGCCGTCGATCAGCTGGTTCAGGCGCGGCGCGCGAAAGCCCTTGCTGACGCCGCCCTTGAAGGTCCACTGCGGTGTGGCGTCCCAAACCAGGTAGCCGCGCGGGCTCACGTGGCCGCCGAAGGCGCTGTGGTGGTCGTAGCGTCCGCCCAGCGTGGCGGTGAGGCCGGGCGCGAGGCGCCATTCGTCTTCGGCGAACAGCGCCCACATGGTCTGGCTCTGCGAGCGCGGCAGCAGGCCGTCGACCAGCTTGGCGTCCCACCACTGGCCGCCGACGGTCAGCACGTGGGCATCGCCCACCGGCGCGACGAGCTTGCTGTCGAGCACGAGGTTGGTGGTCTTGAGTTCGCGCGCGCGGCCGCGGTCGGCTTCGTTCAGCCAGTACACGGTGCGGCGGGCCGCGGCATTGCGCGGGATGGCGCCGCCGGGAATCGTGCGGCCCACGGTCTCGGTCGTCGTGTGCATCAGGCTGCTTTCCACCGTGCCGAAGCCCAGACGCCCGGTGTGGCCGATGGCGACCTGGTCGCGGTTGAAGCGCAGCGCGTCCAGGTAGCCGGGCGGGTTGTTGCCGGTGCGGTTGGGCGCGGCGGCGTCGCGCGTGCCGAGCCGGCCGTCTTCGTTGTCGTACCAGCTGCGGCCCGATTCCACGTCGAGCCAGATGTCGTGCTGGCGGTTGGGCGTGAGCATCAGGCGCCCGCCCACGCTGTGCTGGCGGCTCTCGGCGGGCGCCGGGTTGCGCGCCGTCGCGGGCTGCGCCTGGCCGGGGGCCAGCACCCAGTCGGCGGCTTCGCGGCGGTAGATGTTGCCGCGCAGGGTCAGGCCCAGCAGGTCGGTGGCGACGGGGCCGCTCAGGTAGACGCTGGAGCGCGTCTGCGAACCCCACTCGCTGTCCTGCGGGATGCCGGTTTCCATCGTGACCTGGCCGCCCCATTCGCGCGCCACCTTGCGCGTGATGATGTTGACCACGCCGCCCATGGCGTCGGAGCCGTACAGCGTGGACATCGGGCCGCGGATGACCTCGATGCGCTCGATGGCCGCCAGCGGCGGCATGAAGCTGGTGTGCGCGGCGCCGAAGCCGTTGGGCGTCACGTCGCCGGCCACGTTCTGGCGGCGGCCGTCGATGAGGATCAGCGTGTAGTCGCTGGGCATGCCGCGGATCGAGATGTCCAGGCCCCCGGTCTTGCCGGTGGCGCCGCCCACGTCGATGCCTTCGACGTTCTGCAGCGCCTCGGCCAGGTCGCGGAACTGGCGCGTTTCCAGCTCCTGGCGCGTGATCACCGAAATGGAAGCGGGCGCGTCCTTGAGTTCCTGCTCGAAGCCGGTCGCGCTGACGACGACCTCGCGCAGTTGTTGTTCAGCGGGCGTCTGGGCGAACAGGGCGGGAGAAAAAAGGGATGCGGCGGCCAGCGCCAGCACCGACGGACGCGGCCGAAGGCCGCAACGCGAGAACAACATGCAAAAACTCCACGGAAAACGGCAGAAAAAACAGGGCCGCTCTCGGATGCGTTGTTGTTGTTGCGTACCAACTGATCAGCATCAATTGTATTGAGAATGCAAACAAATATTATTTGCATCCAGAACCACCGAAGGGACATTGCGAGAGGCCGATGGCGCTTCGTGTAGGCCCTGCTTTCGGCCGCCCCGGGCAAACCCCATGTAGCTGAAAGTTCACCTTGAATTAGGGGGGCGGATACGTCATCTGGCGAATAGCGACCCGCGAAGGGCGCCGTTAATCTGGAACAAGAAAAAAGAGAGGTCCGTCCATGCTCACCATCCTTCAGAAAGCCGTGATCCTCGGGAAGGCCGGCGTCGAGGTACCGGCCCGTCCGGTGGACGACCTGTCGACGCCGATGGCCACCGGCTCGCCGGTCAAGGCGGAAGGCGTGTCGCAGAAGGCGCACGAATGGGCACGGGCCGTCGAGACCCTGTACGTCAGCTACGTCGCGGCGCGCGCCGCGAAGAGCCTGCGCGATGCCGAAGAGGCACGGCAGTCGGTGATGCTGCGAAAGCTGTCGGCGGCGGTGCAGGCCTGAGCTTCTGCGGGCACGCGCGACACACGCCACCCGCATCGCAGACGTCGAGCACCACAGCGCGCCCGAATCTGCAGCATCACAACCGGCTGCTACCCACTGCAGCCTCCCCCTTCGAATAATGCGGCGACGGCCGGCGCGCCCCCTGCGCCAGCCGGTTTCGCTACACCTCATCCGAAGGAGACAAACCCGATGGCTCGCAAGATCCTGATGCTCTGCGGCGACTACGCCGAAGACTACGAAACCATGGTGCCGTTCCAGACCCTGCTGGCCGTCGGCCACACCGTGCACGCGGTGGCGCCCGACAAGAAGGCCGGCGACTGGGTGCACACCGCCATCCACGACTTCGAAGGCGCGCAGACCTACAGCGAGAAGCCAGGCCACCGCTTCACGCTGAACGCGACCTTCGACGAGGTGCGCCCCGAGGCCTACGACGCGCTCGTGATCCCCGGCGGCCGCGCGCCCGAGTACCTGCGCATGCACCCCCGCGTGGTCGAGATCGCGCGCCACTTCCTGGCCACCGACAAGCCCGTGGCCGCCGTCTGCCACGGCGCGCAGTTGCTCGCGGCCACGGGCCTCATCAAGGGCCGCAAGGTCTCGGCCTACCCGGCCTGCCAGGTCGAGGTGGAGCTGGCCGGCGCCGAGTACATGGGCATCCCGGTCGATCAGGCGGTGACCGACCGCAACCTCGTCACCGCACCGGCCTGGCCGGCGCATCCGGCGTGGTTGTCGCAGTTCCTGGTGGTGCTGGGCACCCGCATCGAACACTGATCGGACGAAAGTGCGTGGGCGGCGCTACAGTGCCGCGTCGCCCCGATTCACCCTGCCTCTCGAGGAGATGGCCCATGTGCGAAGTCTTCATCAGCGCCGATCCGCAAAGCTACGACGCGCGCACGCGCTCGGTGCGGCTGCACGGCGTGGTCACCAGCATCCGGCTCGAGAACCTGTTCTGGCAGGTGCTCGAAGAGATCGCGCAGCGCGACGGCATGGCCGTGGTGCAGCTCATCGAGCGGCTGTACGACGAGCTGGTGGCGGCGCGCGGCGAGGTCGGCAACTTCGCGTCGTTCCTGCGGGTGTGCGCGCTGCGCTACGAGGCGATGGTGGCGCAGGGGCGGATTCCGGCCGACACGTCGGTCGCGATCCGCTCGCTCGATGCGAACGCCGTGCTGCATGAACTGCCGCAGGGGTGGGGACGGCCGTTGCCCGCGCAGCCGTCAAGCGAGACGCGCGTGCGCACGCTCCACGCTGTCGTGCGGCGGCATGCGTAGACGCCGCCCGGCGCACGAGATCACCAGCGCATCTTCACGCCGACGCTCGCATTGACCCCGCTCTTGATGCGCGAGTCGCCGCCGGAGCCGGCCCACAGCTTGCCCAGCTCCACATACACGCTCGTGTTCTCGGCCACCTGCAGCGTGGCCCCTGCCGCCAGCTCGGTGCTGCGGCCGCCGGTGCGCGTCGCGATGTCCGTGACACCGGCCGGGCCGACAAAGCGGGTGACGTCGGTGCCGCTGCTGCTGCGGTAGAAGTTGACCCGCACATAGGGCTGCAGCAGCCCGGCGCTGGTGACGAACTCGCCCTTCACGCGCAGACCGGCGCGTGCCTGCCAGCCGTTGTGGCTCTTCTGCTGCACGAGCGCGCCGGAGATGCCCGTGTCGCCCAGGCTCACGCGCTGGTGCACCAGCTGCACCTGCGGCTCGAGGGTCCAGTTCTGCGCAATGGGAATCGACTTCCCCACCTCGATGGACGCCAGCAGGCTGTTGCCCTTGCCGCCCCGGGACAGGCCCAGCGCGGGCAAGGCGCTGTAGCGGTGACGCCCGGCCTGCAGCACGCCGTCGACGTACACGCCGCTGGGGCTGTGCGTCCAGGTGGCATAGGCGCCCAGGAACTCGCTCTTCTGGTTGTTGCTGCCCACCCCGAGGTTCGCCAGGCCGCTGGCAAAGCCGTTCACGCGCATGTCGCCGTCGAGCTGGCCGACGTACACGCCCGCGCGCCAGTCGGGGGTGGCCCACAGGTCGGTGCCGGCCTGGAAGCCCGTGAGGCGCCCCTTGCTCGTGGGGCTCACTGTGCCGCCCTGCCCGATGGTGCGGTCGGTGCTGATGATGCGGCCCCACGCCTCGCGGTAGCCCTGCGCGGGCTTGGCCGGGTTCGCGCCCGCGACGAGGTCCTCGCCCATGCGCAGGCGCCTGTTGCCGAGCATCGCGAAGCTGGCCTGGCGCAGCTGCTCGGGCAGCGCGGCGTAGAGCGGCACTTCGGCGCGGTAGGTGGGCACGACGAGCACGGGCACGCCGCCTGCGCCGCCGGTGCTGGTGCCGCCACCGCTGGCAGGCGGCGTGCCGGGCGTCACCGGCGTGACGGGGGTGACTGGCGTGGCGGTCGAGCGCAGGTACCAGTTCTCGCCCGCGCCGGTGGCGTCGGCCGCATGCAGCCGGTACTCGTAGGCGCCCGCATCGACGTGCGTGCCGGCCAGCACGAACGCGCTCTTGGTGGTCTGCGCGGTGGTGGTCGCGCCGTTCAGGGCGCTGATCACCTCGATGCCGTTGCCGGTGGTGAGCGCGCCCAGGCCGCCGAGGTTGGTGATCTGCACATTCGTCGTGCCGCTGGCGACGGCGGTGGCGCCGCTCAGGATGAGCCGGTCGCTCGCGCTGGCGCTGCCGCCCAGCGCGGTCCCCAGCCGCAGCGTGCCGCCGTTGCCCACCCAGGGGCCGGTGACGGTGAGCGTGGTGCCGGGCACCGCACCCACCAGCGACACCGTGCCGCTGTGGGCCATCGACGCGAGGGTCTGGCTGTTGCCGGCCAGGTCGAGCGTCGCGCCGGTGGCCACGGTGAAGGGGCTCACGCTGCTGAGCACGTTGGCGGCGCCGGCGCGCAGGGTGCCCGCTGCGACGTTGGTGGCGCCCGAGTGGGTGTCGGCACCGCTCAGCGTCAGCACGCCCGCGCCGGTCTTCACGAGGTCGCTGGCGCCGGAGATCGCACCCGTCCACGCCAGGTTGTTCCCGTTGGTGTCGATGGTGCCCGTGCCGCCCAGCAGCAGGGCGTTGCTGACGCTGAGGCCGCTGGCGCCCGCGATGACGCTCGCGGTCGCGCCCGCGCCGATCGAGATCGCACCCGTCATCGACGAACCCGTGTTCAGCCGGAGGCTGTTGGTGCCGCCCGTGAACGCGACCGCCGCGGCGCGCGTGATGCCGTCGCCGCCCAGGCCGCCCGTGATGGTTCCGCCGTTGGTCAGCGCAAGGTTGGCGCCCGTCACCCCGACGCCGCCCACCCCGTTGGCACCGCCCGGGCCGCCGTTGCTGTTGGCCCCGCCGACGCCGCCTGCACCGCCGGCGATGGTGCCGGTGTTGGTGACGGTTGCGCCCGCGCCGGTCGATGCGAGGCCCGCCCCGCCATCGCCGCCGCTGCCTGGTGAGCCGGTCCCGCCCGCTCCGCCGCCGGCCGCACCGCCCGCGCCCCCGGCGCCGCCCGTGATCGCGCCGGAGTTGCTGACGGTGACGGCAACACCCGTCAGCGTCGCGCCGATGCCCCCTGCACCGCCGCCGCCGCCCGAGGCGTTGGCACGGGAGCCCGGCAATTCGGCCCCCCCCGCGCCACCCACCCCGCCCGTGAGGGGGCCGCTGTTGGTGAAGCTGAGCCCCGGGTTGGTCGCGTTCAGGTAGAAGCCGCCGCCCCCGCTGCCGCCGCCGCCGCCCTGCGAGAAGGCGTCGCCGCCCTTGCCACCGGCGCCGCCCGTGGAAGACCCCGTGGCCGTGTAGCTGCCGAGCGGGCCGCTCAGGATCGAACCGTAGCCGCCCGCGCCGCCGCCGCCCGCGGCCCAGTACCCGTTGCCGCCCGCGCCACCGATGCCGCCGGTGTAGCTGTCGGGCGAGTTGGCCACGTTGTTGCCGATCGACATCCCCTGGAAGCCGCCGCCGCCCCCACCGCCATAGCCGTTGCCGTTGCCCGGGTCGCCGGTCTGCGCCTGGCCCGCGCCGCCGGCGTCGCCCTGGAACGCACCGGGGCCGGTGGGCGTGCTGGCGGCGCCGGCCGCACCGCCGGTGCCCGGCGTGGCACCGCCGAAGCTGCCGATGTTGGCGTTGGCCCCCGCCGTGACGCCGCCCGGCGTGGACGATCCGCCCGCGCCGCCGAAGGCATTGACCGTGGTGTCGTTGAGCCCGCCGCTGCCGCCCGTGCCGTCGCTGCCGCCCGTGCCCGCGTTCAGCGACGTGTCACCGACCGGCTGGCCGCCCGCGCCGCTGGCCGCGAGCACCGGCACGACGCAGACCCACAGCGCAGCCGTTGCCGCCGCTGCCGCCACCGCGCGCACGCCGCCCCCGCTGCACGATCGCGCGCGGCCGCGCGCGATTTCCGGCGCGGCCACCCAGGTGCCGACGGCGGGACTCCACAGGGTTCGGAAGATCTTGTTCATGACTTCAACTCCCTTTTCGCCACGGGGCGACGATTTCGGATTTGCAAGTCAAAAATGTAAGAACGGGTGCCAGTTACGTGTATCCCTGCAAGGGGGTACCGTGAAGCGAGAGCGATCTGCCGAAGGCGGGGCCGCGTCGCCTCTGTCAGGGCGTGCGGTAGACGGTCTACCCAGGCGCGTATCCGTACGTAACATGTGACTTTCGGACAGCACAAATCATTCAGCCGACGCCCCCCAAAAAAAGAAACGGCACCCTCGCGGGTGCCTTGTTCATTGCGGATGCGCCCTGGGCGCGCGCTGTCAGTCCAGCGACACGTTCGCCTTGCGGATCACGTCGGTGAAGCGCTTCGTTTCCGTCGCCACGAACTGGTCGAACTGCGGGCGCGTGGTCGGGAACGGCTCGTAGCCGAAGCTCTTGAACTTTTCCAGCACGTCGGGTTCGGCCAGGCCCTTCTCGATGTCGCGCTTGATCTTGTCGGTGACCGAAGCCGGCAGGCCCTTCGGCACGGCGATGGCGTTCCAGCCGATGACCTCGAAGCCCTTCGGGCCGCCCGATTCGCCCACGGTCGGCACGTCGGGGAAGGCGGCGTTGCGCTGGGGCGCGGCCACGGCCAGGAAGCGCAGCTTGTTGGCGCGCTGCAGCGGGCCGGCGGTGGCGCTGCTGCCCAGCGCAAAGGCCAGCTCGCCGGTGGCGACCGAGGTGTACAGCTGCGTGGTCTCCTTGTAGATCACGTGCTCCATCTGCGTGCCGGTGGCCGACTCGAACAGCTCCGAGCCCAGGTGCACCGGGTTGCCGACCGACCACGAGCCGTAGTCCAGCTTGCCGGGGTTGGCCTTGGCGTCGGCGATGAGGTCGCCCACGGTCTTGTACTTGCTGTTCGTGGCCACGGTGAAGAAGAAGTAGGTCTTGAACAGCGGCAGCAGCGCGTCGAAGTCCTTCGATGCGTCGTAGGGCAGCTTCTTGAACAGCGCGGGGTACGCGGCCAGGTGCACGTTGTCCAGCACGATGATGTCGTGGCCGTCCTTGGCGCCGCGCTTGAAGGCGTCGATCGCGATGAAGCCGTTGCCGCCCGGGCGGTTCTCGACCACCACCGGCTGGCCCCAGGCGCGCGAGAGCTTGTCGGCCACGAGGCGGGCCACGCCGTCCGGACCACCGCCGACCGGGAACGGCGTGATGATGCGCACGGGCTTGGTCGGGAAGGCTGCGGGCTGCTGCTGTGCCGAAGCGGTCAGCGGCAGCAGGCCGCCGGCAGTCAACGCCAGCACGGCTGCAGTGAGGGCGCGGCGCGAAAGCGACGAACGGAAGAAGGACATGAGGGAAGTCTCCGGTTTGATGAATCGTTGATGGGTGGGAAGCGGTGCGCCGCCGCTCAGTCGACCGACGCGCCCGAGGCCTTGACGATGCCGGCCCACAGCGCGCTTTCCTTCGCGATGAGCGCGGCGTAGTCGGCCGGCCCGCCGAGCAGCGGCACGGCGCCTTCCACGTCCAGGCGCGACTGGAACTCGGCGCCGCCCGCCACCTGCAGCATCTGCGCCGACAGCGTCTTCACGAACGCATCGGGCGTGCCGCGCGGCGCGAGGATGCCGTAGGTGAGCGTGCTCTCGAAGCCCGCGAGTTCGCGCAGGCCCGACTCGGCCACGGTGGGCACGTCCGGCAGCGACGGCAGGCGCTTGGCACCGGTGACGGCAATGGCGCGCAGCCGTCCGCCCTTGACCAGCGCGAGCGCGGGCGGGATGACGCTGAACATCATCTGCACCTGGCCGCCCGCGAGGTCGGTGAGCGCGGGGTTGGTGCCCTTGTAGGGGATGTGATTGACCTTGGTGCCGGTGCGCTGCGCGAAGAGTTCGCCCGTGAGGTGGCCACCCGTGCCGCTGCCGCTCGAGGCGTAGTCGAGCAGGCCCGGGCGCACCTTGGCCTCCTTGACGAGGTCAGCCACGCTGCGCACCTTCGAGGCCGCGGGCACCACGAGCACGAGCGCCGACGACGCGAACATGGCCACGGGCACAAGGTCCTTGCGCGCGTCGAACTTCAGGCCCTTGTACAGCGCCGGGTTGATCGACACGGTGCCCGTGTGGCCCAGCAGCAGCGTGCTGCCGTCGGGCGTGCTGCGCACCACCTGCTCGGTGCCGAGGTTGCCGCCCGCGCCGGGCTTGTTGTCGACGATGACGCCGGACTTTCGCAGCTCGCCCAGGCCCTTGGCCATCTGGCGTGCGAACACGTCGTTGCCGCCGCCGGCCGCGAAGGGCACGACGATGCGGATCGGCTTGCCATCGGCCTGCTGCGCGTGCGCAGGCAAACCTGCTGCCGCCAGCAAACCCAGCAGCAACTCGCGTCGGGCGAGACCCATCAGACGCGTTCCAGGATCACGGCAATGCCCTGCCCCACGCCGATGCACATCGTGCACAGCGCGTAGCGGCCGCCGCCCTTGTGCAGCTGGTTCACCGCGGTGGTGGCCAGACGTGCGCCGCTGGCGCCGAGCGGGTGGCCCAGTGCGATGGCGCCGCCGTTGATGTTCACGCGCGCGTCGTCGTCCTTCAGGCCCAGCAGGCGCAGCACGGCGAGGCCTTGTGCGGCGAAGGCTTCGTTGAGTTCGATGACGTCGATCTGGTCGAGCGTGAGGCCGGTGAGCGCCAGCACCTTCTGCGTGGCGGGCGCCGGGCCGATGCCCATGATGCGCGGCGCGACGCCGGCCGTGGCCATGCCGACCACGCGGGCGCGCGGCGTGAGGCCGTGCTTGGCGGCGCTGGCTTCGTCGGCCAGCAGCAGCGCGCAGGCGCCGTCGTTCACGCCGCTGGCATTGCCGGCGGTGACGGTGCCGTCGGGGCGCACGATGGGCTTGAGCTTGGCCAGCGCCTCCAGCGTGGTGTCACGCGGATGCTCGTCCTTGTTGACGATGAGGGCGTCGCCCTTTTTCTGCGGCACGCTCACGGGCACGATCTCGGCGTCGAAGAAGCCGGACTTCTGCGACGCGACGGCGCGCAGCTGCGAGTTGAGCGCCATCAGGTCTTGCGCCTCGCGCTCGATCTTGTAGTCGGTGGCCACGTTCTCGGCCGTCTCGGGCATGGAGTCGACGCCGTACTGCGCCTTCATGAGCTTGTTGACGAAGCGCCAGCCGATGGTGGTGTCGTACACCGCGTTGTTGCGGCTGAAGGCGCTCTCGGCCTTGGGCATGACGAAGGGCGCGCGGCTCATGCTCTCCACGCCGCCGGCGATCATCAGGCCCGCTTCACCGGCGCGGATGGCGCGCGCGGCGGTGCCCAGTGCATCGAGGCCCGAACCGCACAGGCGGTTGATGGTGCCGCCGCCCACTTCGATCGGCAGGCCCGCGAGCAGCGCCGACATGCGTGCCACGTTGCGGTTGTCTTCGCCGGCCTGGTTGGCGCAACCGTAGAGCACGTCGCTCACGGCCTGCCAGTCGACGTTCTTGTTGCGCTCGATCAGTGCACGCAGGGGCACGGCGCCGAGGTCGTCGGTGCGCACGCTGCTGAGCGAACCGCCGTAGCGGCCGAAGGGGGTGCGGACGGCGTCGCAGATGAAGGCTTGATTGGTCATGTGAGTTGTCTCTTGAATGGGTGGAACGGATCAGGCAGCGATCGGCAGGCCGACCAGCTTCTCGAGTTCTTCGCGGCTCAGGCCCTCGACGGTGTCGACGAGCTTCAGGCCCTGCGGCGTGCATTCGAGCGTGGCGAGGTCGGAGTACACGCGCTTGACGCAGCCGATGCCGGTGAGCGGATAGGTGCACGCTTGCACCAGCTTGCTCGCGCCCTGCTTGGTGAGCAAATCCATCATGACCCACGTCTGCTTGGCGCCGATGGCCAGGTCCATCGCACCACCGACCGCGGGAATGGCGTCTTTCTCGCCCGTGTGCCAGTTGGCGAGGTCGCCGGTGGCCGACACCTGGAACGCGCCGAGCACGCAGATGTCGAGGTGGCCGCCGCGCATCATCGCGAAGCTGTCCGAGTGGTGGAAGAACGAGCCGCCCGGCAGCAGCGTGACGGGTTGCTTGCCGGCGTTGATGAGGTCGTAGTCTTCTTCGCCGGCCTCGGGCGCGGGGCCCATGCCGAGGATGCCGTTCTCGCTCTGCAGGATGACCTCGCGGCCCTGCGGCAGGTGGTTGGCCACCAGCGTGGGCTGGCCGATGCCGAGGTTGACGACGGCGCCGTCGAAGATGTCTTGTGCCACTCGCGCGGCGAGCTGGTCCTTGGTGCGACGGGTATAGCTCATGGTCATGCTGCCTTCTTGAAGCCGCCGGCCTGCGTGGCCACGCGTTCGATGCGCACCACCTGGTGCACGAAGATGCCCGGAGTCACGATGGTCTCGGGGTCGAGGGTGCCGAGCTCGGCGATGTCGTGCACGGTGGCGATGGTCTTCTTCGACGCCATGGCCATCACGGGGCCGAAATTGCGCGCGGCCTTGCGGTAGACCAGGTTGCCCCAGCGGTCGCCGCGCTCGGCCTTGATGAGCGCCACGTCGCCGTGGATGGGGTACTCGAGCACGTACTGCTTGCCGTCGATCTCGCGCGTTTCGCGGTCGCCTGCGAGCTGCGTGCCGTAGCCAGTCGGACAGAAGAAGGCGCCGATGCCGGCACCCGCAGCGCGGATGCGCTCGGCAAGGTTGCCCTGGGGCACGAGTTCGAGCTCGAGCTTGCCGCTGCGGTACAGACCGTCGAACACCTGGCTGTCGGCCTGGCGCGGAAAGCTGCAGATGATCTTGCGCACGCGGCCGGCCTTGAGCAGCGCCGCGAGGCCCGTCTCTCCGTTGCCTGCGTTGTTGTTGACGACCGTGAGGTCCTTGGCGCCCTGCTCGACGAGGCCGTCGATGAGTTCGCCTGGAATGCCGGCGGTGCCGAAACCGCCGATGAGCACCGTGGCGCCGTCTTGGATGCCTGCCAGGGCATCGGCGACCGAGCGCGCGATCTTGTTGATCATGAAGCTTGTCTCCGGGAGTGAAGAAAGAAACCGAACGGTCCGAACACCCTGCCGAATTCACGAATCCTCGCGAACCGCAATTTGTTCGTCTAAAGAACTTTTGTTCGTATAATGAATTTTAGAGAGGATCGCTCGCCATGGCAACCCACCCCGTTTCTGCTACGTCCACCACCGACACGCCCGCCCCCGGCGACAGCTACGTGCAGTCTTTTGCGCGCGGCCTGCAGGTGATCCGCTCGTTCAGCGCGAGTGCACCGCACCAGACCCTGAGCGAGGTGGCCGCCGGCAGCGGCCTCACGCGTGCGGGGGCGCGGCGCATTCTTCTGACGCTGCAGACGCTGGGCTATGTGGTGACCGACGGCAAGCTCTTCACGCTCACGCCGCGCATCCTCGACCTGGGCTTTGCCTACCTGTCGTCGATGCCGATCTGGAACCGCGCCGAGCCCGTGATGGAGGCGCTGGTGCAGCAGGTGCAGGAGTCGTGCTCGGCCGCCGTGCTCGACGCGACCGACATCGTCTATGTGCTGCGCGTGCCGACGCAGAAGATCATGCGCATCAGCCTCGGCGTGGGCTCGCGGCTGCCGGCGTACTGCACCTCGCTGGGCCGCCTGCTGCTGGCCGACCTGAGCGACGACGAGGTGCGCGCGCGGCTGGAGGCCTCGAACCTCGAGGCGCTGACCAAGCACACCGTGACCGACATCGACGCGCTCATGGCCAAGGTGGCCCAGGCGCGCAAGCAGCAGTGGTGCCTGGTGAACCAGGAACTGGAAGAAGGCCTGATCTCCGTGGCCGCGCCCATCGTGAACCGGCAGGGCCGCATGGTGGCCGCACTGAACATCAGCGGGCAGGCGAACCGCACGAGCGCGAAGGTGATGCAGGAGACGATGCTGCCGGCGCTGATCGATGCGGCACGGCAGGTGTCGGCGCTGCTGTAGGCCATCCACGCACGGTCGCCGATCCCTTCAGGAACACCGCGGAACCGGCTTCGCCGGGCCGCTGGTGTTGCCCCCGGCAGGGGGTTGGAGAAGCGACACGAAGTGCGCGAAGCCTGGGGGCGAGCTCAGGTTTCGGAGTGGATGCCCTTCATGATGATCACGCCGCCCAGGCGCGTGGTGTCTGCGCGCATGCGCTTGGCCAGCGCGTCGGGCGAACCGGGCTGCGCCTGCCAGCCGGTCTTCAGCAGGGCCTCGCTCACTTCGGGCGAACTGATCACCTCGACCAGCGCGGCATTGAGCTTGGCCACCGCTGCCGGCTTCATGCTGGCGGGCGCGGCGAGCGCGGTCCAGATCTCGAGGTCGGCGCCGCGCACGTCGGCGTCGCGGATCGTCGGCAGCTCGTTGACCAGCGGGCTGCGCTCGGGCGAGGTCACGCCGATGGCCTTGAGCTTGCCCGACTTCACATGCGGCATCGCCAGGCCCGGCGGCAGCAGCGCCAGCTGGATCTCGCCGGCGAGGATGCCGGCGATCACCTGCGGGTTGCCCGTGTAGGGCTTGTGCTGCGCGGTGATGGCGGCGCGGCTCTTGAGCAGTTCCATGCCCAGGTGGCCCACCGTGCCCACGCCCGGCGTGCCGTACTTGCCGGCGCCGCCCAGGTTGCGCACCCACAGCAGCAGGTCGGCCGCGGTCTTGCCCGTGGCGTTGCCCGACACCACCAGCACCAGCGGCGCGGTGCCGATCAGGCCGATGGGCGCAAAGTCTTTCTCGGGGTCGAAAGCCAGCGACGGGTTCAGCAGCTTGGCGATCGTGAGGTTGCCGTTGATCAGCGCGCCGATCGTGTGGTCGTCCGTGGCCTTGGCCACTTCGCCGGCCACGAGGTTGCCGCTGGCGCCGGGCTTGTTCTCCACCGTCACCGGCTGGCGCAGGAGCTTCGAGAGCGGCTCGGCGATGGCGCGCGCCGCCAGGTCGGGCGAGGCACCGGCCGGAAAGCCCACGAGGATGCGCACGGGCTTGGTTGGCCAGACGGCATCGCCGCCTGCTGCGCGCTGGGCCCACGAGGCCGGCGTGAACAGCGAGGTGGCAATGGCTGCAGCGCCGCCTTCGAGCAGGCGGCGTTTGGTGATCTTCAAAACGGACTCCGGAGGGTTGGAAAAATCAGGGGCTGGACGCAAATTTTGCTTACGTGAAGCTACATGATGATGCTGCATTGCACAAGTTCGGCACAACTGTGAATAGGGCCGTTCGACGGCTCCGTCAGCTTGGTATCCAGAGGTGACGGGCGCATTTACAATGCCTGCCGCATTCCCCTTCCCCACCAACGAGGTCTTGTCCGCAATGCCCAAGAGCCCCCGGCCTCGCGCCCGCTTCAGCTTCTCCCCCACCGTGCGCGCCCTGCTCCTGGCCGCCGCGGCCTGCGGCACTGCGCTTCCCGCGCTGGCCGCAACCGAGCACGAGGACGTCGACCGCCTGATGCAGGCCGGCAAGCTCGACGAGGCCATGACCAAGGCCGAGGCCTTCCTCAAGGACAAGCCGCGCGATCCGCAGATGCGTTTCCTGAAGGGCGTGATCCAGCTCGACACCGGCAAGCGCGCCGAGGCCATCGCCGCCTTCACCCAGCTCACGCAAGACGCGCCCGAGCTGCCCGAGCCGTTCAACAACCTCGCCGTCATCTACGCGAGCCAGAACCAGTTCGACAAGGCCCGCAACGCCCTCGAAAGCGCCATTCGCACCAACCCCAGCTACGCCACCGCCCAGGAAAACCTCGGCGACGTGTACGCGCGGCTGGCCAGCCAGGCCTACAGCAAGGCGCTGCAGCTCGACCAGAACAACACCGCGGTGCAGCCCAAGCTGGCCGTGATCCGCACGCTCTTCACCGCCCCGCCGACGGCCGGCTCGAAGGGCTCGACCCTCGTGGCCTCGGCCACGACGACGCCTGCACCGGCGCCGGCTGCAAAGCCCGCCCCGGCGCCTGCGCCTGCTCCGGTCGCCAAGGCACCCGCTCCGGCTCCCGTGCCCGCACCTGCACCCGTCGCCAAGGCACCTCCTGCGCCCGCGCCTGCACCTGCCGCCGCGCCTGTCGCACCGCCCGTCAAGGTGGCCGCAGCGCCCGCACCGGTTGCCAAGACGCCTGAACCGGCCCCGGCACCGGCACCCGCCGCTGCGTCGGCGTCCACCGCCGAGATCGAATCCGTCGTGCGCGGCTGGGCCTCGGCCTGGGCCAGCCAGGACATGGACCGCTACCTCGCCGCCTACGGCAGCGACTTCGTGCCCGCCGGCGGACAGAACCGCAAGGCCTGGGAAGAAGACCGCCGCGCCCGCATCGTCGGCAAGTCCAGCATCAGCGTGAACCTCGAGAACCTCGCGATCAAGGTCGACGGACAGACCGCCACCGCCAAGTTCCGCCAGGTCTACCGCGCCGACAACCTCAACATCGCGAGCCGCAAGACGCTCGAACTGCAACGCTCTGGCAACCAGTGGCACATTCGCAAGGAAAGCGTCGGCGGCTAGTGGCAGACATCGTCCGGCGCGGCCGGCTTCAGACCCTCCCGTTCCCGCTGAGGAGCGGGAAATTGCTCGCGGCCTTGATGGCCGCCTCCGCGCTCGCGCTGGCCACGCCCGGCGCCGCGTTCGCAGCCAACAACCACAGCAGCGCCAGCAAGACGGCCAACGCCAAGAACGGCGGCACGAAGGCCGCCAAGGCGAGTGGCAGCCGTGCCGCTGCCAAGGAAGCCAAGGGCAGCAGCAGCAAAGCCGGCAGCGGCGCCAGCAAGACGCAGCTGCAAGCCAAGAGCAAGCGCGCCGCCGTCGCGGACAACGCGGGCGCCACGCGCCCGGCCCGCAAGACCGCAAGAACAGCCGCGCCGATCCAGGAAGCCAGCGGCGCCGAGGCCCGCCTGATCGGCGTCTACGAACTGTTCGGCCGCGGCAAGACCCGCGAGGCGCTGGCCAAGGCCCAGACCCTCGTGCGCGACCACCCGAACTTCCAGCTCGCGCAGCTCGTGTACGGCGACCTGCTCGCGGCGCAGGTGCCGCCCTCGAACGCCATGCCCGACACCGCCGGCATCGCGCGCCTGCGCGGCAACCCGGCCATGGTCGAGCTGCACGAGGAATCGCGCCGCCGCCTGCAGGCCCTGCGCGAACGCCCGCCCGCCGGCACCGTGCCCTCGCAGTTCCTCACCCTCTCGACCCGCAGCCGCTTCGCCATTGCCGTCGATGCCTCGCGCTCGCGGCTGTACCTGTTCGAGAACGCCGACAAGGGCATGAAGCTCGTCGCCGACTACTACATCTCGGTCGGCAAGTCGGGCACCGACAAGGCTGTCGAGGGCGACGCGCGCACCCCGCTGGGCGTGTACTACATCACCAGCAGCCTCGACCCGCGCTCGCTCAAAGACTTCTACGGCGCCGGCGCCCTGCCCATCAACTACCCCAACCCGTACGACGTGCGGCGCGGCAAGACCGGCAGCGGCATCTGGCTGCACGGCACCCCGCCCCAGCAGTTTGCGCGGGCACCGCTGGCCAGCGACGGCTGCGTCGTCATGGCCAACCCCGACCTCAAGCAGCTGCTGCGCAAGGTGCAGATCGGCGCCACGCCGGTCGTCACCGCACGCAGCCTGCAATGGATTTCGCAGCCGCAGGCCGAAAAAGAAGAAAAGAAATTCGCCGATTCAATTACCGCCTGGAAAGACGCACGAGCCAGCGGCAATGAAGCGCAATTGAAAAAGTTCTATTTGCCGGATTTCCAGCGCGCCAGCCGGAAGCCCGTCGACGCCAATTCGGTGCTCCGCGACGAATTGACCTACGCACAAGGTAAACGAGTGCAAATCAAGGACGTGTCGTACCTCCACTGGCGCGACACCGAGGACACCATGGTCGCCACCTTCGGCGAGGTGTTCGAGGGCGAGAAAAACGGCCGCACCCGCCGCCAGTACTGGCTGCGCCAGGCGGGCGAGTGGAAGCTCTTCCACGAAGAAATCCTGGGCTGAGCCCACGTCACCGAAGGGGTCTCCACCCCAAAAGTGTGACTTATTGCCCAAACGAAGCCGCCTTGTCGGGTGTTACAAATTGCACCCCTAGGTACCGCGCTACGTAACACGTAACGGGCATGTTCCCGTAACGCTCAACTTCCGGACGTTCCCACGCCCGTAACGCGTTCCCCTCGTCCATGCCAGTGTGCATGCGGTTTACAGAGGGAAACGAACATCTCCAGACTGTGAATAAGTGACCTTTTCTGCCCCGTTGTGGGGGCCGAACGGGGCTGGCCGCCTTCCTGCTTTACCCCTCCGAGTAGCACATCCGGGACTCGATCCCATGTGTTTCTTCCCTTGATACACGGAGTTACGCTGTATAACATCCACCGTGCCAGCCTTTGTTAACACTTCCTTTCAGGAGATCACCATGCTTAGTTCTATTACTCGTTTTCTGCGCGATGAAGAGGGTGCTACTGCAATTGAATATGGAATTATTGCGGGGCTGATGGCCGTTATTTTGGTGGCCGCATTCAGTTCAGGCTCTGGTCTTGGCAAAGCGCTGACGGACATATTTGCCAAGATTGGAACCAAGCTCTCTACCGCCAATACCGCTCTCGGAACTTGAACGTCGCTTTTCTCCTGTGGCTGATTCTTGTTGCCGTCTGTGACTTTCGAATGCGCCGTGTTCCCAACTGGCTCGTGCTCGCAGGCGCCGCCCTTGCACTCACGGCCTTGGTGTTGGGAGTGGGGCCCCTTGGACACGATTGGCGCGCGGCACTTCTCGGCGCAGGGGCAGGGTTTGGTTTTCTCTTGCTGTTCTATGCCACCCGTCTCATGGGAGCTGGCGACGTGAAGTTCGCCGGCGCCCTGGGACTGTGGGTCGGCCTGTCGGCTCTGGTGCCGATCTGGGTCTGCGCCAGCCTGATGGCCGGCGTCCACAGCATCCTCTGGCTCGCTCTTAAGCGCTGGCCTTTTTTCCCGTGGCTTGCCGTTTTTCTTGCCGGCCCGTCGCGCACACCCGAGTTCGGCGCCTCGACACGTCGGCCTCGCATCATTCCCTATGCGGCCTATCTCGCGTTGGCCACTGCGGCGTGGATGGTTTGGGGGCGACAGAGTTAGCAGCCAACTCTGCTTCGTCTCGCAGGCCCTTCAGTTCTCTCCCTTGATCGCTTGCCCCTCCTTTCAGATCGCCGCCCATGATCAACCTCCCCAAAATCATCGCCGCCATCCTTGTGCTTCTGGCCTTCGCGCTCGGAGGCTATGCATGGGTTCTCAGCCGCAAGGCACCGCCGCCTCCACCGCCAGCAGCCGCAAGCTCCGGCGCAGCGACTACCAAGATTTCACAGGCGCAGACCTTCCCCGTGGTCGTCGCTACCAAGCCGCTACCGGCCGGCCAGGTGATCCCCGCCGACGCCCTGCGCGTGGAACAACTGACGATCAATCCGACGGGGGCTTTCAAAGAAACCGCACCTCTCGCCGGCCGCGTCCCGGTGATTGACCTCGGCGAAGGCTCGCCTCTTCTTGAAGGCCAGTTGGTTTCCGGTCTGGCCTTGCGCGTCGCTGAAGGCGAGCGCGCAGTGGCGATCAAGGCCGACGAGGTCATGGGCGTGGGCAACAAAGTTCAGCCTGGCGACTTCGTCGACGTGTTTCTGATGCTGAAGTCCGACAGCAAGGACATCGACCGCAGCCAGGCACGCCTGCTGCTGTCGCGCAAGCGTGTGCTGGCTTTCGGCAGTGCGTCCATCGACGGGCTCCCCTCCCAAACCGACAAGAACGGCAACCCTCAGGCGCAGCAACAACGCGCAGAAGCCGCGCGCACGGCCGTGCTCGCGGTGCCGGTGGACGACATCAATCGCCTGACACTCGCGGAAAACAGTGGCCGCCTGCTGCTGGCGCTGCGGAACCCAACCGACATGTCGGAGCCCGATCCAAAGCTGTTTGCCGAATTGCCCACGGCCTTGCAACCAGCACCACCAAAGCGCGGCGAAGCGCCGCGCGCGCCGCTCGAAGGCCTGGACCGTGCGAAGGCCGGCCTGACGGCCGCCGATTTCGTGACCGGAGGCAAACCCGGTGCCCTTCGCCCCCCCACAGCCGCGGTGCGCTCCCCTTCAGCAACCGACACCAGCACCAGCCGCGGCGGGCTCCAGGTCGAAGTTATCCGCGGCGATCGCAGCGAAACCATCCGCTATTGATCAGCGTCACGCCCATGCATGCCCCGCACGAAAAATACACCATGACGCACCCTCCTCGCGCGAAACCCAACGCCCCGGTTCATGCCCTGCATCCGACCCTCGCGGCGCTGTGCTTGCTGACATCAAGCATCTGGCCCGCTGCATCCTCGGTAGCCAATGCGCAAGCCGTCGCTCCGGGCGCACCAATCCAATTCCGCCTCGATGCCGGCACGCAAAAGGAACTCCTGATCCCGAAAGGCATCGAGCGCATGGCCATTGCCGACGAAACAGTGGCTGGGGTGGCACTCACCCGCCAAACGCCGAACTCACCAGCCGCACGCCTGCTCGTGACCGGCAAGGCCGCGGGCCGGACCACGCTGATGCTCTGGGAAAAAGGCCAATCGACCGCCACGGTGTACGCGCTCGAAGTGCGTCGCCGCGCCTCGATGCTCACCGGTTCGCTCGACAGCATGACCGCGCACCAGGAGGCACGAGACACTGCACTGGCCGCTGGCGGTGAGAAATCCCCGCTGGTTGATCGTTCCGTCGTCAACGTGCGCAGCAACACCGTGCAGGTCGAAGTCAAGGTGGTCGAGTTCAATCGCAGCGTGCTCAAGCAGGCGGGCCTCAACATCTTCAGCACGCGCGCCAATTCCAACGGGTTCAGCTTTGGCTCGTTCACGCCGGCATCACTGAAGTCCGCGACGTTCGCGTCGGATGGAAGCATCAGCGGCGAATACGGCAATCCCCTTGCACAAGCCTTCAGCCTGCTGTTCAACTTCGGCAAGGCCGGCATTGGACTGAACGTCGGCTTCCTCGAGGGCAACGGCATGGCGCGCGTGCTCGCCGAACCCACGCTGGTGGCGCTGTCGGGCCAGAGCGCGAGCTTCCTGGCCGGGGGCGAACTGCCGGTGCCCGCCCCGCAGGGCCTAGGCACGACAAGCATCGAATACAAGCCCTTCGGCATCGGCCTCACGGTCACGCCCACGGTGCTGTCGAACGAGCGCATCGTGCTCAAGGTGGCCCCCGAGGCCAGCGACCTCGACTACACCAACTCCCTCAGCATCGGCGGCGTTGCAGTGCCCGCCATTTCCACGCGTCGCGCCGACACCACTGTCGAACTCGGCGACGGCGAGAGCTTCATCATCGGTGGTCTCGTGAGCCGCACGACCACCTCGAACGCGGACAAGGTGCCGCTGCTCGGCGACATCCCGGTGCTCGGTACCTTCTTCAAACAGAACAGGTACCAGATGAGCGAGAAGGAACTGGTCATTCTCGTCACACCACACTTGGTGAAGCCGATCGCGCGCAACACGGATCTCACCCCGTACCTGCCCGGCGGGGCCGAGCAGCGCGATGGCCCGGTGTGGCGCGCTCACCTCTTGGGACCGGCCTCTGGCACCACGGTTCCGGGCTTCTCCCGTTGATGGAAACCAGCCATTCGCGACCTGTGGCCGACGTCATGAACGCCCCCCGCGATAATCTTCCCGACACCGGAGCGGAGACCTATCTCTTCGCCTCGCCCAACGGCGGCCACATCACGTGGCTGACCGACGCCCTTGCCAGGCTGGGCGCGGTGGTGATGCTGTCACCCGATGTCAAGTCGCTCGATGAGCGCATCGCTCTGCTCAGCCCGGCGGCCATCTTTCTCGACTTCTCCGGTGACCACGCCGAGGCCGCAAGCGAACTGCACCAACGCCTCAAGCGCGACTGGCCAGCGTTGCCTGTGCTGGCAACGGGCGTCTCGGCCGAGCCGTCGTCGATGCTGGCCGCACTGCGTGCCGGTGTGGACGACTTCATCGACATGGCGGCACCGCAGACCGACGCGGCCAACACACTGCGCAAGCTGCTCGACCGCCGGAGCAGCCTGTCGATCGGCACGCGCGGAAACACCATCGCGCTGCTGGGCGCTCGACCGGGCATCGGCGTGACCACGCTCGCGGCCAGCTTGTCGATCGTGCTCCAAGACCAACTGGCACAGCCGGCGCAAGCAGCAGCAAAGGCACCGGGTCGCAGCACACGACACGGCGTGGCCCTGCTCGACCTGGGCCTGCCTGCGCGCGATGGCCTGCTCTACCTCGACACTCAAAGCGGCTTCAGCTTCGTCGATGGCGTGCGCAACCTGCGCCGCCTCGACCAGACACTGCTGCAGACCGCTCTCGCGCATCACGCCAGCGGCATCGCCGTGTTGCCTCTTCCGGCAAGCCTCGCGCAGGTGCGCGAAATCTCACACGCCGACTCGGTCGCCCTGATCAAGCGGCTGGGTGACTTCTTCGATTTCCAGATTGCCGACCTCGGTGGCTTCTCGACCATCGACTTCGTGGCGCAGACCGTGAAGGAGGCGCAGCGCGCCTGGGTCGTGTGTGACCAAAGCATCGGCGCGATCGTGTCGACCGCAACCATGCTCAAGGAATTGCGCACGCGCGGCATCGAGACCGATCAGCTGTCGCTTGTCGTCAGCAAGTTCGACAACAACGTGGGGCTCTCGGCCAAGGACATCGCCGAACGACTCGAACTGCCGCTTCGCCACGTGTTGCCGGCGCGCAGTACCCAATTGCTCGGCGCCGCAAGTCGCGGCGAGATGTTGGTTCGCATTGCGCGCAACGACCCCTATTCGCAGGCTGTGACTGGCCTCGCACGCAGCCTGCACCAAGAATGCACGACAGGCTCAGCACCGACACCGGCCGAGGCCACGCGCTGGACTTCGACGCTGATGTCGAAGATCACCGGCTTCCGGAAGAGCTCTACCCAAGGTTGAACAGCCCATGTCCACCGATATCGAATTCGCCGACGACGACCAGGCGTTCATCAACTCCCAGCAGTTCCAGGACATCAAGAGCTGGACGCACGACCACCTGCTGAGCCGCATCGAAGAGCTGGGCGCGGAGTTCGGCCGCTGGTCGCGCGCCTCGATCCAGCAGTTCGTCGAGCTGGAGGTCGACAGCTTCGTGCGCCTGCGCCGCGTGCCCATCAACGACCGCGAGATGCAGCTCATCGCCGATGCGCTGACCAAGGAGCTGGCTGGCTTCGGCCCACTCGAAGACCTGCTCAATGATCCAGCCGTCGAAGACATCCTGATCAACGGCTACCAGAACGTGTATGTGTCGCGGCACGGCATGCTGGAGCGCGAGACGCTGCGTTTTGCCGATTCCGAGCATGTGATGCGGATCGTGCGCCGCATCCTTGCGCCACTGGGCCGTCGGCTCGACGAGGCCAACCCGATGGTCGATGCACGGTTGCCCGATGGCGGCCGCATCAACGTGATCATCGAACCGCTGGCGATTGACGGACTCTCCGTTTCGATCCGCAAGTTCCGCAAGGAGCCACTCACGCCAGCCGATCTGGTGAAGCTTGGCACTTTCGATGCCGGCATGGCCCAGTTGCTCGAGATCGCGGTACGCGCACGCTGCAACGTGCTCGTGAGCGGCGGCACCAGCTCGGGCAAGACATCTCTGCTCAACGCGCTGGCGAGCTTCATCCCCTCGCGCGAGCGCGTGATCACTATCGAAGACACGGCCGAACTCTCGCTCAGCACCAGCCACGTGGTGCGACTCGAAAGCCGCCCCGGCGGCTTCGACGGCACTGGTGTGGTGTCAATTCGCGACCTGCTGCGCAACAGCCTACGCATGCGACCTGACCGGATCATCGTGGGCGAAGTGCGCGGCGCCGAAGTCATCGAGATGCTGCAGGCCATGAACACCGGGCACGAAGGTTCGATGGGAACCATCCACGCCAGCTCGCCACGCGAATGCCTCTATCGCCTGGAGATGCTGGCCGGCTTCGCAGGCTACCAAGGCAGCGAAGTGAGCCTGCGGCGCCAGATCGCCAGCGCGATTGACTTCATCGTGCAGATCGGACGGATGTCGAACGGCCAGCGCCGCATCATTTCGCTGAGCGAAGTGACGGGCGTGAACGACAACGTGGTGGCGATGCAGGAGCTGTATCGCTACGAGCCGGTGGTCGGGCCCGACGGCGAGGAGAAGGATCGCTGGGTATCACTGGGCATCGCGCCGCACTCCCCGAAGATCACGCGGTTCCGCCAGTCGCTCTCGCGCGCGCTTCAGGGAGAGCCCCGTGCGTGAGGTCGTCCTGCTCGGCGTTGCAGTGATCGCACTGCTGCTGGCGGCGTGCGGGCTGTTCCTGTGGCAATGGGCAAAAAAGCGACAGACGCAACACGCCGTGGGGCGGCATCTAGACCAACAGATCCGGGCAGGCACTGGCGCGTCAGCAGCAACGGCCTTCTCCGCGATGCCACCCGCGCGGGCGGCCGAGCCGATGGGCGGAGGCGTCTCCGGACTGACCAACGACCCGTGGCTCGAAACCGAGGCCGCGGCCGCGGCGGCCGCTCGGCCTAAACGCTGGCTTGACCGCACGATGCCCGGATGGCTGGTGGGCGTGATCGAAGCTCGGGTGCTCGTTCTCGGCTTGGTCGCCGTTGTCGCGCTGTCGCTGGTCGCCGGCTTGTTCGGTGGCTGGCTCGCCGGGTTCGCCGCGCTTCTGCTGCTCGCGCTGGCCGGCGCTTTCGGCGTCTGGCTTCGACTGCAAGGGATGCGTCGGAAGCTGGTGAGCCAATTGCCTGGATACATCGACGCCATGGTTCGCCTGATCACCATCGGCAATTCGACGCAGGCGGCCTTCCAGCTTGCCATCGGCAGCACGCAGGAGCCGCTGCGGGGCCATCTGGAACGCTCGGCCGCCTTGGTGCGTGCAGGCGTGGACCTGGACAAGGCGCTGCACCAGACCGCTACCAACGTGCGCGTCGAGGAGATGTTTCTTCTGGCCTCGATCCTCGGGCTGGGCGTGCGCTACGGCGGGCGCGCCGACCTGTTGCTCGAACGGGTGAGCAACTTCATGCGCGACCGCGAACAGGCTGAGCATGAGCTGGTGGCGATGTCGTCGGAAACACGGCTATCGGCCTGGGTTCTGGGCCTGCTGCCTGTGGGCGTAGGCGCCTTCATGATCATGAACAACCCAAGCTACTTTCTCGGGATGTGGAACGACGGGTCCGGCCGGATGCTCGTCCTCACGGGCGTTGGGCTTCAAGCGCTGGGTGGCCTGCTGCTATACCGGCTTGCGAGGATCGCATGATGCTGACACCCAGTGTATTGACAGCCATCAGCCTGGGGCTGCTGGCGCTCGGGCTGCTTGTGGCGGCCGGTACGTTGATTGCGTCGGAGCTGCGTCGTGCGCGCAGCGGACACGCGATCGGCAAGGCGATTCACCAAGGCACGGTGTCATCGGCCATAGGCACCACCGAAGTCGACGCGGAGTTCGGGGGGCAGTACAAGCCCGACGTCGAACTGCCATTCCATTGGCTGGATTCACGCCTCGGACGTGCGTTCGTTGCTGACGAGGACCGCAACCTGATCGACCAATGCGGACTGCCCTCTCAACGTGCCCAGTTGATCTTTCTCGTCACGCGCGTGCTGCTGGCGATCTTGCTGCCCTTGTTGGCCCTTACCCTCTGGAGCGGAGGGAGCAAACCAAGCACCTTCATCATCGTGCTTGCCGCCCTCTTCGTGATCGGCTTCATGGGGCCGAAATGGGTGCTGGGCCGAATTGCCGCCCGTCGGCGAACACAGGTCGCCAGAGAACTGCCGCTTTTCGTGGATCTTTTGAAGTTGCTGCAAGGCGTAGGCATGAGCCTGGACCAGGGTTTGCAGGTTATGGCGAGCGATTTCTCGCACGTGCTACGCGTCCTGGGGTACGAGTTGACGTTGGCCAATCGGCAATACGCCCAAGGCCGGACCCGCGAACACTCGCTGCATCGCCTTGCCACGCTACACAAGAACGAAAACCTGAGCAGCCTGGTTGCACTGCTGGTGCAGGTCGACCGCCACGGCGGTGCAGTCCAGGAGCCGCTGCGCGCTTTCAGCGATCGCCTTCGCGAACATCGTCGCTCTGAATTGAAAGAGCGTATCGGCAAGATCACCGTGAAGATGACCGGCGTCATGGTCATCACACTGCTGCCTGCGTTGCTGATCGTGACAGCGGGCCCCGGCTTCATTGCCATCTTCCGTGCCTTGGGGAGCGTCGGCTAATGAGCGCATTCTTCAACCCATCTGTACGCATCATCTGGGCATCCATGGCCACGGGGTTGGTTCTGGTCGTCTCCGGATGCGCCACAAGCAAAGACCACTACGCTGCGGGCGAAGACGCACAACAGCGGCAGGCCTTCGAGGCCGCCAGCGAAACAAAAACCGGCGCTAGCATCGACACCCAGGCGACCTACCTCAAGGTTGTTGGCCAGATGCAGCAGCAGGGCCTGTGGTTCGCGTCGTTGGCACACATCGACGCGTTGGAGCAGCGCTGGGGCATCACACCCGACTCCACCCGCGTGCGCGCCGACGCGCTGCGCCAGACCGATCAGGCCGAACCCGCTGAAGCCGCTTACAAGCGCTTGCTGACCACGCCGCAGGAGGCCGCAGGCTACAGGGGTCTGGGCCTGCTGGCTGGCGCACGCGGCCACTATGCAGAGGCGGTGCAACTGTTCAAGCAGGCGCAGCGCCGCACACCGACCGATGCCTTGCTGCTCAGCGATCTGGGTTATGCGAGCCTGCGCGCCGGCCAGCTTGAGGAAGCAAGACTGCCCCTGATGCAAGCCCTGCAGCTGCAGCCCGACAGCAAGCAGGCGCAAGCCAATGTGGCGCTTTATCTTGAGGCGACGCATCAGAAGGAGCAAGCCACAGCCCTGATGGATGCGAACCGCATGCCTGAAGCCACGCGCGCAGCCGTGCGCACAGCTGCGTTGCAGATGCGGGCTGCAGGGAGTTCGGCAGCACAGCCTGCATCGACGACCACCACGACACCTGCGTCTGCCATCGCATCGACTGAGGCGTCCACGACGTTGCGCAGCGATGCCGCATCCGTTCCGCTCGCACTCAAGCCCACTCGCTGGGCTGGAATGGGCGGCGTGCGCACCGCCAGCCAGTTGAACCCGCCGGTCTCGACCGCAGACTCACCTCTTTTGCCCAACCCGACTTCACGAGGTACACCATGAATAACAACGAGTCTGCCAATCGAACGTCCACGCTGTCCGCCTGCGCGCTGGCAGTGGCATTTCTCTTCATGACGGCGGCGGCCTCTGCGCAGACCGCCAACGCAGGCGTTGGTCAAAGCGGCGCCATTCCCAGCCACGCATCCACGGTGACCGGAGTCGCTTCCGCTGGGCCGATCTCCCCCCCACAGCCGGCGCTGGACGCGGCGGCCGAGGAGGGACAAGAGGCCCTCAATCTCCCACACGAGGTCGGCGATGCGACATTGAGCCTGCTCGCCTGGCAGCGCAGCGGCGACATTGCATCCAAAACGACTCGCCCTATCGCAGGCGACGTTGCACAGCGAAGCTATGAGCGCTACCTGAAGAGCTTCGAGTACCCGATTCCGGAACACATGAGCTCAACGGTTAAGACGACCACTGGCGGCGGGAAGTAAGAGGCCGTTTCTCGCGCGCCACTGACACTCCACAGGCACCATGACCGCGACCCGCACTTTCGCATCGCCGCGCTTCCAGCGCGGCGTGTACGCGATCGAGTTCGCGTTTGTCTTCTTGATCTTCTTCACCATCCTTTACGCCATCATCTGCTACGGCATGTTGTTCGCGTTTCGCCTTGGTTTGCAGAACGCTGCTGAGGATGGTGCACGAGCGGCACTTCGATATCAAAGCAGCATAGAAGGTCGAAAGAACCGTGCGGCGGGCGTCGCAACCGCTCAAAGTGACTGGATGCCACAGACGGTCAAGCCTGTCGTGTCTGCGCGAATCTGCCGCGTCGAAGGAGTTAACCAATGCACCCCGATTGCGTGTGGCCCTGCGTGGAGTGACCGATGCCAAGTCGAAGTTCTCGTTGAAGCGAACAACCTCGGCTCACTGCTGCCCCCTCTACCGAGCTTCGCGGTGCCATCCCAGATCGCTGGCAGGGCGAGCATGCTTCTTGATCTGAGGTGAACGCCATGACCCTCAGTTCTCACCCGCCCCCCAGATCTACCGGTCGTGATCGTCAACGCGGTGTTGCTGCGATCGAATTCGCCTTCGTCTTCGTGGTGCTCTTTCTTGTGATCTATGCGCTGGTGACCTTTGGCGCCGCGTTCTACGTACAGCAGGTCGTCTCGCGCGCTGCGGAAGATGGTGCGCGCGCCGCGACGTTGCTTCCACAACCACCAGATCCAGCCAGCGTGAAGCAAGTCGTGGTCGAATCATTGGCGCGATCACCCATCGTCCCCGCCTCGGCAAGTGCAGACCTGACGAGTCGAAAGAACTGGATCTCCAATCACGCCACCATCACTCCCTGTTCCGCCACACCAGGTGCGACCAGTTGCGTGGTGACCATCATCTATCCCTACACGGGCGACGCTCGCATCCTTCCGTGGTTGCCGCTGGTTGATGCCAGCAATTGGATCAAGCAATTGCGGAGCAGTGCAACCGCTGCACTCAGGACATCATGAGAAAGCCCTCGGAATGAATGCCGCATCAACCCGCGAAGCCGTCGCCTCGTCGAGCCGACGACGTGCCCGAGGCTCAATCCTCATCAACACAGCCATCGCGTTGAGCCTGATCGTGATCACCCTGGTGGGCGTCGAGTTGGGCTATCTGTTCTACATGAAGCGCGAGTTTCAGAAAACGGCGGATCTCGCCGCTTTGGCCGGCGCGCAAAAAATAATGCCTTCGGGAAGCACTGACGTATGCGCGGCTGCTCGGGGAGCCGCTGTTGCCAATGCGGCTCAGAATATGCCAGGTCTCGTGCTCACGCAACCAGAATGCGGCCACTGGGCATCTTCGAACGCGACACCGCCCAACACCGCGGCCAGTTGCTTCAACAGCGTAGACGACCACTTCCTTCCCAGTTCCTCGACGAAGAATGCGATCCGAGTCCGAATAGAAAAAGCACCACCGACGCTGCTTCCCTTTTCTCAGGCCAATCGAACGATCTGTGTCCAGGCAGTCGCCGCACTCAACGAGCCAATAGGCTCCCTCTCTGTTGGAAGCGGAGTGGCACGGCTGAATGATGGTCTGCTGAATCAACTGTTGAGCATGCTGCTGGGGACTTCCGTCTCGCTGAGCCTCGCTGACTACACGGGACTGCTCAACACCAAGCTCAATCTGCTCGGGATCACGGACGCCTTGGGCCTTAATGTCGGCACATATGCCGAGTTGGCAAACGCTAATGTCAATTTGGCGAGCCTGCTGACCGCAGCAATTCAAGCGCTACCGCAAAGCAATGACAGCGATACAGTTGCCCTCGCAACCCGGGTCTTGAATGGCCTTCTGGCATTGAGTGGCGGCCTTCGCCTTGATCAGGTCAGCATAAATCTGTTGAAGACGGCCCAACAGGCTGGCTTACTTAGCGTAGACCTCAACACCACAGATCCCCGCACTGCCTTGAATGGAAATATCAATGCATTGAATCTCCTGCTGGTGTCGCTGCAGGTTGCAGACAGCCAGTCAGCCATTGCCACAAAAATCGAAGTTCCACTGGGCGCACTTGCGAATGTAAAGCTGCAGGCCAAGGTCATCGAGCCTCCAAGTATTGCCGTCGGCCCCCCGGGCTATTACCCGGACGGGACAGCCAAAACAAAGGCGCATACGGGCCAAATTCGGATACTTCTAGACACTCAAGTCTTGAAACCGATTGAGGGAGAGAACCTGTTGAACATCCCACTGGTGCTTCGAGTGTCGCTGCCGGCCGGCCAACTTGTTAACCTTCCTATCTATGTCGAAGTTGCCTCAGGAGATGCTGAGCTCGATACAGTTCGATGCAATGCCCCCGACGGAAAGTACGACGTCAAGATCGCAGCCGCACCGGGTCTTGCACATGTTTTTCTTGGCAAAGTTCCAACAGCATTTACAAATCGCAGCAGTGCCTGGAAAAATCTACCCAAAGAGCAATTCGATCTGCTAAACATCGAAATTGATCTTTTAGGGGGTCTGATTCCATTAAAAGTAAAATTGTTGGCAAAATTAGATGTATCAATACCAGGCGATGAAATTGTTACAAGGGAATTTTTAAACTATCGGTTTGACCCCAGCCTTCCTGCGTCACAACAAAATCTCACGCAGACTGTTGGCATGGAAAAAAACCTTGGCGCGTCGATAATAAGCGCCATTGGCTCCAATAAATTGGAAATCGAGCTTGACACTTCCATCGCAATTTTGGACCTTCTTGGAAACGCTTTATTTACACTCTTGAATAAAGTTCTTGGAATTGTCAATCTTCTATTGACGCCAGTTCTCACACTGCTCGACACGGCTCTGCTCGCCCCACTGCTCAAAACGCTTGGCATTCAGCTCGGATACGCAGACGTGCAACTCCTCTCCGCCAGTTGCGATGGCAACGCACGGTTGGTCTATTGAGACTGCGCAAGAATCCGCCCCTTCCAGCTACCCGTGAAACTTTGAAAACAGCGTCTCGATGAGTTCCCCCTCCAACTTCGACGAACTCGACCTCTTTGTCTGGGAAGGCAAAGCCGACATCCTCGACCGCATTGCGCGGTGCATGGCGAGCTTCGACGTGGAAGTCATCCGGGCCGATGGCCTGCCGCCGCCTCAGCAGGACCGCGGCGTCGCGCTGCGTCCTTCCGTTGCGATCATCAGCGTCACCGTCATCGATGGCGGCGGGCTGCCGCATGCGACCGAGCTGCTGCAGGGCATGCCGGTGATCTGGGTCGCTGCGGCTTCCCGTGAGCGCGACTCGCGCACGTACCCGCCCGAGTACCTGCACGTTCTGCCCTACGACTTCACCTGCGCCGAGCTGCGCACGATGGTGGCCAAGCTGGTGCGCCAACTGCGCGCGCGCGATGTCGCGCCGCAGGCGCCCGACATGCTGGTGGCGCATTCCGATGCAATGAAGGGGCTGCTCGCTGAAGTCGGCGCCTTTGCCGATTGCAACCACCCGGTGCTGGTGCGCGGCGAGACCGGTGTCGGCAAGGAGCGCATCGCACAACAACTTCACATCGGGCACCAGCAGTACGGCAAGGGCGCGTTCGTGGCGGTGAACTGCGGCGCGATTCCCGATGGGCTGTTCGAGTCGCTGTTCTTCGGCCACACGAAGGGCTCGTTCACGGGTGCGGTGCATGCGCACCGCGGGTACTTCGAGCAGGCTACCGGGGGCACGTTATTCCTCGACGAGATCGGTGACTTGCCGCGCTATCAGCAGGTGAAGTTGCTGCGCGTGCTCGAAGACAGCGCGGTCACGCGGTTGGGGGCCACCTCGCCGATCCGCGTCGACTTCCGGCTCGTGGCGGCGACGAACCGCAACCTGCGCGAGATGGTGGCGAGTGGCGAGTTTCGTGCCGATCTGTTCTACCGGCTCGCAGTCATCGAGCTGCATGTGCCCAGCCTCGAGGAGCGCGGCGAGATCGACAAGATCGCGATCTTCAAGGCGCTGCTGACGAACGTGCTCGGCGACGAGCTCGAAGCCTTGGGCGAAACGCCGCACTGGCTCAGCGATGCGGTGGCCGAGACTTACTTTCCGGGCAACGTGCGGCAGCTGCGCAATCTCGCGGAGCGCGTGGGTGTGATCGCGCGGCAGTTGCACAGCTGGGACCAGAACCTCATTCAGCGCGCGATCGCGCTCACGCGTGGCACGCCGGCACCGGCGACGCTCGCTACCGATCGCAACGGCACAGGGGTCGCGCTCGACGCGAACGGCGACCGCAAGGGCTGGAACAGCAGCGAGCGCAATCGCATCATCGCGGCGCTCGAAATCAACGACTGGAAGCGTCAGGACACGGCGCAGCACCTGGGCATCAGCCGCAAGGTGCTGTGGGAAAAGATGCGCAAGTACCAGATCCTCGACGGCGAACCTGGCATCCCAGAGGAAACTTAGCTCGCCCCCAGGCTGCGCGGCACTTCGTGTCCGCTTCTCCTTCCCCCTACCGGGGGCAACACCTGAGGCCCGGCAAAGCCGGTTCCTCGGTGTTTCACGAACGGGCTTCGCTGGCGCTTGCCTCGTGGGTCAGTTGATTCCGAGGCGCGTCGTTCTGCGCAGCGGCGGATTCGCGAACGATGCACCCGGCGAGCGGTCGACCACGGGTTCGGTGGCACACGTTGTGTTGCTCGAGATGCACAGCGCGCCCAGCAGGCCGTCTTCGGTCAAGACGTTGCGGCTCGGGGGGCCGAAGATGCGGTCGATCCAGTTGTTGGCGCCGATGGGGTCGATGCGCAGTTCGCCGGTGGTGCGCGCCAGGCGCAACTCCGAAATGCGCAGGTCGAACACGCCATCGATGTAGTCGAACAGCAGCGTGTAGTAGTCCAGCTGGGCATCGAGCACCTTGGGCAGGGTCTCGCGGCCGAACTCCATGAGGCGGCGGCGGCCGCGGAAGGCCTGGCCGGAGGTGCTGACGGCTTCCATCAACTGGCGCTCGCGTTCGCGGCCGGCCACGGTGCGGGACCACGACGACGCGGTGAGCTCCATCAGGTTGAGCTTCACGCCCTCCATCTTGGCTTCCTGGTTCGCGACTTCGGCCAGGGCGCCCTTGAGCTTGAGCTGGCGGTCGAAGCCGTTGCCGAAGTTCCAGTTCAGCTCGAACGCGGCGCGTGTCGGGTCTTGCGGCGACACGCCGCGCGGGTCCTTGCTCTTCACGACGACGGCGTCGAGTGTGGGGTACAGGCTGGCTTCGGTCTGGTCGACCAGCGCGCGCGCACGCGCCACGCGGCCCTGGGCTTCGGCCAGTTCGGTGCTGCGCGCTTCGGCGCGGCGCAGCGCTTCCTCCTGCGAGCCGATGCGCCAGTGCGACGGCGCGGCGAGCACGGGCAGCGATTCGGGGTTGGGCGAGAACTTGAAGTAGTTGCGGAACTTGGCCAGCGCCTCGTCGCGCTGGGCTTCGAAGTCGGACTCGCGCGCGGCCACGAGGGCGCGGCGCGAGGCGGCCATGTTGAGGTCGTTGTCGCCGCTCACGCCGAGTGCGACGCGACGCGCTTCGGCCTTCGACAGTTCGGCCACGACTTCGGTGGCGCGGTGCGCGATCTGCTTTTTCAGATCGAAGCGCTGCACCTGCAGGTAGGCGGTGAGCGCGTCCAGCACGACCTTCTGCGAGGTGGTGACGACGGCTTCGTCGTCGGCCTGGTTGGCCAGTTCGGCGGCGCGCTGTGCGGCGCTCATGGCGCCGCCGTCGATGAGGCTCACGCGCGCCTCGGCGGTGAGCACGGTGTAGCTCTGGCTCTGCGCATCCTTGGCGCCGCTGTTGTAGGTGCCCGACGACGTGCCGACCTTGAAGCGCGGGTAGCGCGCCATGCGGGCCGCGTCCACGCCGAAGCTGCTGGTGCTGGCGGTGGCCTGTGCGGTCAGCACCTCGGGGTATTCCTGCGACAGCGCGATGAGCGCCTGCTTCACGCGCTGCGCAGAACTCGCGGCGCCCAGAGAAGGCGAAGACAGGCGGCGCGAGAACGCGAGCGCGGCAGGTGGCTCGTCCTGTTCAGCGGATGTCTGTTGGGCATGCGCGGTGGGCGGCAGCGCCATGCTGACGCACAAGGTCGCGCAGATCACGCCCGGGGCGATGCGCACGCGCCGGCCCGGCAACACGGGCTTGCTCATGGTTCGCGGAAGGCTTCGCGCCGCAGTTTGAGCACAGGCCGCAGGATGTACCAGATGAACGGATCGGTCCCCACGCGCAGGTCGACTTCAGACTCCATGCCGGCGGTGATGCGGTTTTCCTTTCGCCCCACATGCGACTGCGACATGCTGATGAGCAGCCGGTAGTACGGCGTGCCATTGGCAATGGCGGCATCGCGGTCGGCGTCGGCCGCCACGAGCTTGACCTTGCCGTCGACGGCGCCGTAGCGCAGGTAGTCGTAGGCGGTGATCTTCACGCGCGCCTCCTGCCCCACTTCGACAAAGCCGCGGTCGTTCGGGTTGAGGCGTGCCTCGACCATGATCTCGTCCTCGTCGGGCACCACTTCCAGGATGGATTCGCCGGGCTTCACGACCCAGCCGGGGCTGCCGCTGCGCAGGCCCTTCACGATGCCGTCGGCCGGCGCCTTCACCACCGTGCGCGAGCGTTGGGTGCGGGCGCGTGCAAGGTCTTCGCTCAGGCTGGCGAACTGGCGCTCGACCGTGGCGAGTTCGTCCGAGGCGCGGCGGCGAAAGCGGCCCTCGGCCTCGGCCATCTTGGCCTGCGCTTCGGTGATGGCGGCCTGCGCCGAGATCACGCCCTGGCGCGCCACGGCGAGTTCGCTGCGCACGCCTTCGGCCTGGCGGCGCTTCTCGAGCACCTCGACCTGGCCGACGAGTTTTTCGCTGAGCAGTTGTTCGGAGATCTCCTGCTCTTTCTGCATCAGCTCCAGCCGATCGCCCAGGCCCTTGACCTTGGCCTGCTGTTCGAGCTGCTTGCTGCGTGCCTGCTCCAGGTTCGACACGGCGCCGGCCATGACGCCGCGCTGTTCGAGCGCGCGCGCCTGGTAGGCACCGACCTCGCCTTCGAGCACGGCCTCGTCGATGTCGGCATCGAACGAATCGCGCTTGAGCGGCTGGCCGCGGCTCTCGGCAATGAGCCGCACGCGGGTGGCCTGCGTGGCGGCGTTGCGCGCGGTGAGCTCTTCGAAGTTCAGGCCGCTGCCGCCCAGGTCGATCTCGACGAGCGACTGGCCCTGCTTGACCTTGTCGCCTTCTTTGACGAGCACGTTGCTGACGATGCCGCCTTCCAAGTGCTGGATCGACTTCACACGGTCGGAGGGGATCACGCGGCCCGGTGCGACGACGACGGTTTCCATCGGAAAGCCGAGCCCGACCACCGCCAGCACCGCGACCGCGCCGCCGATGATCCACTGGCGCCGCCGGCCTTGCGGCGTGGTCTGCGCCGCCTGTTTCTCGCTCTCGCCCTGAAGCACCTGCGGCAAGTCTGGTTTCAAAATCCCGTACCCCTGTCTCTGTCTGTCAGTCGGTCAATCAATCGATCAAGCAAGCAAGTCGCTCAGGCCATCGAGCGCGAAGCGGTGGAGACGCCGGCATTGCTGTTGCTGCTGCCGTCCTCGCTGTCGCCCAGCGCCACCAGCGGCTTCTTCACGCCGAAGAGCTTGGGCACCATCACGGCCGCGGAGCCGATCTCCACGTTGCCCTGGCCGGTGACGTGATAGACGGTGGTGGCCGCCGACACGATGCGCAGCGAGTGCGTGACCACGACCACGGTGCGCACCTTGGCCACCGCGAGCATGGTCGCGAGCAGGTTGCGCTCGCTTTGAAAGTCGAGGTCGTTGCTGGGCTCGTCGAGCACCAGCACCGAGGGCTTGCGCAGGAAGCTCATGGCCAGCGCGAGCTTGCGCCGCTCGCCCACCGAGAAGCCGGTGCCGCCCTCGCCCACCACGGTGCGATAACCGTCGGGCAGGCGCGAAATGAAGTCGTGCGCGCCCGAGAGCTTGCAGGCCGCGACGATCTGCTCGTCGCTCTGGCCCGGTGCGCCGCGGCGCATGGTGTCGACGAGCGGGCCGCCGAACCAGTAGACCTCTTGCGAGAGATAGCTGATCCAGCGCGACAGCTCTTCGCGGCCGAACTGCGACAGGTCGTACTCGCCGATGCTCACCACGCCGTGCGTGGGCGTGTACAGGCCCGACAGCAGCTTCACGAGCGTCGACTTGCCTGCGCCGTTGCGCCCGACGATCACATGCAGGCCGCCGGGGCCGATGTCGAGGTCGACGTTTTCCAGCACGGGCTGCGGTGCGTCTTCGGTGAAGCTGAAGCTCACGTCCTTGAGCGTAACGCGGCCCAGCGGCTGCGGCAGCGCCATGCCGGTGGGCGCCTTCTCGACCGGCTCGCCGAGCACGGTCTCCAGGCGCTTGGCGGCTTCCTTGGCGGTGGCGAGCGAGCGCCAGTTCGACACCAGCCCGGCCACCGGCTGCAGCGCCTTCAGCGCGAGCATGTTGGAGGCGACGAGGCCGCCCACCGTCATCCACTGCTGCATGACGGAGATGGCGCCGACGGTGACGACGATCACCGAGAACACGGTGAGCAGCACGGTGGTGCCGTCGCGCGCGGTTTCGATCTGGCCGTTCTTGCCGAAGCTCTCGCTGAGCCAGGCGTTGTAGGTCTGCTGCCAGACCTCGATGGTCGGGCCGTCGTTCGACTGCGCCTTGAGCGTCTCGCGCGCATGGCAGATCTCGGAGGTGATGCGGTCCAGGCCGCGACCGCGCAGCACTTCTTCCACGCGGCCGGCGCGCACTTCGTCGGCCCACCACCAGGCCAGGAACGACATGATGGCCAGGAAGGCCACCACCACGGGCAGCACCGGCAGCGCGACGATGCCGATCACCACGAGCGCGAAGATCGCCATCGGCAGATCGAAGATCGACTGCGCGAGCCCGCCGGTGACGGTGCCGCGCACGGCCCCCACGTCGCGAAAGTACAGCTGCCAGGACGAGGCCGGCCGCGCCTCGAGCGCGCGCAGCGGGCGACCGAGCATGGAGTGCAGCAGCGCGCTCGACACGCCGTGGTCGACGGTCGCGCCCGCGTTGCGCAGCAGGCGCGAACGCCGCGTGCGCAGCCAGAACTCGATGCACAGGAAAAAGAGGATGCCGCACACCAGCGCCGCGAGCGTGGAGACGCCGCTGCGCGAGAGCACGCGGTCATACACCTGGAGCAGGAAGATGGAAGGCAGCAGGCCGAACAGGCTGACGGGCAGCGACAGCCACGCCGCGCTCTTGACGAGGGGGTAGGCCGCACGAAACGCATCGCTCAGCGCACCGGCATACGGACTGGCGCCGGGCGTTTCCGGCCTGTCGGCAACCAGCTGGCTGGGCAAGAGGAACTTGATCATGAAGAAAGACCGATCCGTCGGGCAACGACGCCAGCGCCATTATCAACTGTTACCCGTCTGTTACAAGGCAAAAATTCGCCTCTGATGCCTCTCAGCATCGGTGTGCGCGAACCTGCGCCGGACCGGTCGATTCCACGCCGCGCGTTCCTTGTGGCGCGGCGTTTTCCCTGAGCGTGCAATTCATCGTTTTATGCGTGTAACTGTGGGTCGCGGTGCGGCCGGATGTGCCCGGCAGGCCTTCGGCAAAGACGAGCGCGATGTTGGCGCACAGCAGCATGAGCAGCACCCAGGCGCACAGCAGCTGCAACCAGCCCAGCCACCAGCGCCGTGGCGGTGCCTCGCGTTCGGATTCATAGGGAATGTGGACCAGTGCGTTCCATCTCATGGCAGTGCTTTCAGAACCCGGGCGAGCCGGGAAAGACCGACACCGGCGGAGCTTTTGGCCAGCACCCAGTCGCCTGGTTGCAGCAGCCCGCCGAGCGCGGTGGAGAGGTCGGACACATCGACAAACCAATGGGAGCGGACCTTGGTACGGATGCGCGTGTGAAGCGCCCGCATCAAGGGTCCGCACAGGAGCACGCGGTCAGGTTGCGACGCCAGCAACTCGGCCTCCAGATCGAGGTGATGGCGTTGCGCCGCGGGCCCCAGCTCCTGCATGTCGCCCAGGATGGCCACCCGGCGCGCAGGCTCGCAGGGGGCTTGTGACAGCAACTCCAGCGCCGCCCGCATCGAACTCGGGTTGGCGTCGTAGGTTTCATCGATCAGCTTGAAGCTCCCGCCGCCGATGTGAATGGTGTGCAACGCACCGCGTCCGCCCGGCGGCTCGAAGTGCGCAAAGGGTTCGACGGCCGCGGCCAGCGGCAGGCGCAGCGCCTGCAGTGCGGCCAGCGCGGCGACGGCGCTGGCGCCCATGTGGCGGCCCGGCGCATTCAGGCGCAGCTGGAAGGGCTCGCCCGCCACCTCGGCCTGCACCTCGCCGTGGTCGAAGGCGAGCAGGCGCACGTCGGCGTCCTTGTGCTCGCCGTAGGTCACGATCTGCAGCTGGTGCGCCATGGCCGCTTCGGCGAAGGTGGCGAACTCGGGCATGTCGCGGTTGAGCACCACGCGGTCGCCCGCAGCCATGGCCTGGAACATGCGGCAGTCGAGCCGCGCGGCGGCCTCCGACGGGCCGCGGTGCTTCTGCGATGCGGCCGAAATGCCGGTCACCACGATGAGCGACGGCCGCATGAGCTGCGCCGATGCGGGCATGTGCGAGGTGCCCATCTCGAGCACCCAGTAGGCGGCATGGCGCGGCATGCAGGTGAGGTTCCACGCAATGCCCGACGGCAGGCTGATGCTGCCTTCGGGCTGCGCCACCTCGCCCCACACGGTGAGCGCGCCGGCCAGCATGGCGGCCACGGTGCTGCTGCCCGCGCCGCTGCCGAGCACGCCGCACACGCGGCCGGTGAACTCGGTGCGCGCATGGTCGCCCAGCTCGAGCACGGCCTGCAGCACGTTGGCCACCTTCAGCACGGGCACGCGCTTGTCCAGGTGCGGCTTGGGGTCGGTGCACAGCACGGCCGCGGCCGGCTGCAGCACGCCCTTGAGCGTGACGGCCGCCAGCGGCGTCTTCGAGGGCCGGGCCTGGTGTTCGAACACGACGCGGCCCTTGCGCATGAAGGTGCGCTGGGTCACGCCGGTGGCGCGCCAGCCGTCTTCGGGCTTGACCACCCACTCGCCGCCGGTGACGCGCGCCATCTCGCTGGCGGTCCACACGGCGCCGTCGTCGCGCAACCCGCCACCGCCCCCACCGCCTCCGGGACCGCCGGGCTGGCTGCGCCGGTCCAGCAGGTAGCGGTGGTAGGCCGCGAAGCCCGTCACGTACTGCTCGACGTCGTCGATGCGCACGCGGAACGAGTGGTGCCGCACGAAGAAGGCGCCGACGACCGTGGACGGCCGGCGGAAGTACATCGCCATCTCGGGCCAGAAGAAACCATTGAGCAGGTAGTGCGCGCGGTAGTCGAGCGCGCGGTAGAACTTCTCGGTGTCCAGCTCGTCGAGCAGGTGCCGCATGGCGGGCATGCTTTCGAGCCGCTGCAGCATCTGCTGCGCCGCCAGCATGAGGCTGAGCAGCGTGGGAAAGGTGGTCTTGCGGTCGAGCACGAAGTCCAGGTAGCCCGCCACGTTCTGCAGCCCGAAGCGGAAGTAGCGCTCCTGCGGGCTCCACTGCGTGAGCTCGTTCACGCAACCGCTGAGCCAGTGGTCGTGCGACTGCCAGTGCTGGCTTGCAATGAAATGGTCGAAGGCTTTCTCGACCGCGGCCAGCCAACGCGGATCGCGCGTGAGGCCGTACAGGCGCATGAGGCCGAAGGCCGCCTCGCCGTCGTAGAAGATGACGCGCGAGGCCTGCTTGAGCGTCAGGTCGGCCGCGTGCAGCACGTGGTCGAAGCGCCCGCTGGCAGGGTCCTGCAGCGCCACGATGCCCAGCGCGAGCTTCTCGAGCAGCGGCAGCCAGTGGCGCGTTTCCATCAGCTCGCAGTAGCGCACGAACATGCGCACGCACGCCGCGTTGCCGCCCAGCTTGATCTCGCCGCCGGTGTCGACCAGGTACGCGACCTCGCGGCCGTCGGGCAGCGTGTAGTCGCGGATCAGCGCATCGCTGAGGTGGTCGATGGCGCGGTCGATGGCCGCGCGCAAGGTGTCATCGCGCGTGAGCTCCCAGGCCTCGAGCATGGCGTGCACGGTGCCCGCGTGGCGCATCGCGTCGTAGGTCGGAATGCGGCGATCGAAGCACGGGAAGTAGCCGTACACGAACAGGCCGTCGCTCTGCATCTGGCGCGCCAGGTACGAGGAGCCGCTGCGCACCAGCTCGAGCACCGACTGCGGGTTGAGCGCCGGCAGCTGCCGGCGGCCCGCGTCGAGCCCCGTGCCCACGAGCTTGTGCACCACGCCGTCGGGCTGGCAGAACACGCCCACCGTGGCCAGCAGGTAGACGGTGCGCTCCGACGACTCTTCCAGCGGCAGCGTGCGCTCGAAGCGGGCCTGCGCATAGACGTCGAAGTTGCGCGCGTTCACCACCGAATGCGCGATGGTCGAATCGCCGCACAGCATGGCGTTGGCGTTGAGTTCCTGCTCGGTGAAGGCAAAGCCGAAGTCCTGGTCGAAGGCCAGGCCGAGCCGGAAGTAGTTGCGCTTGACCGCGGTGAGCTGGGTCTTGAACTGTGTCCAGTCCATCGGGCTGGCGCCCTCGACCCAGTCGATGCGCAGCCAGGGCGAGACGATGCCGCGCTCGCGCACCCATCGCTCGACCAGGTCGGCGCCTTCGCGCCAGGCGGTCTCGAAGTCGTCGGCCCGCGCATGCACCACGTGTGCACGCTGCGCGCCGTCGCTCACCGAGAAGAAGAGCGTGAAGGCCGGGTACGGGGCAGGCAACGCCGCGCACACGGACACCAGGCGCTCGTGGCAGGCGTGGAGCTGGTCTGAGAAGGACATCATTCGGCCCCGGTCGAATGCGGGCGAAGGCCGGTCGCGTCCGTCATCTGCTCTCGCTTGAATGACGTGATCGCGGACCGGAAGCCGCCCGTGAAATCATCGCGTGCTCCCGATTCAGCGGTAGCTGAACTCGGCGCGACGATTGAGCTGATGGCCCTCCTCGGTGGTGGCAAGCGATGCGGGCTTTTCAAGGCCCCAGCTGATGGCTTCGATGCGTTCGCCCGGCACGCCCATTTGCGTGAGCATGCGTTGCACGGCCTCGGCGCGGCGCTGGCCGAGCGCGAGGTTGTACTCGCGGCCGCCGCGCAGGTCGGTGTGGCCTTCGATCACGACCCGGCTCGCCGGCCGGTTGCGCATGTAGCCCGCGTGCGCCTCGACGATGCTGCGGTCGCCGGCCCTGACGTCGTATTTGTCGAAGTCGAAGTAGACGATCTTGGCCGGCGTGTTCGGCGGCGGCGGTGGCGGTGCCGGCTCCACCTTGGGCACTTCGCGCACGCTCTTGTTGGAGTAGTAGTAGGTCGCGTCGTCGCGACCGCCCTTGGGAGGCACACCGCAGGCCACGAGGCTTGCGCCCATGGCCACGAGGGCCAGTATCCGGAAATTCTTGTTCATGACGGTCCTTTCGCGGGACAGGCCGGTGCCGGCCTGTCCCTTTCTGCTTGCTATCGAGGTTTCCCTTCCTCCTTCTTCGTGTCCCTTGGATCAGCCCAGCAGGCCGTGCAGGATGTTGGTCACGGGTGCCAGGGCACCACCGGCCGGGCTGCTGTGATCGACCAGGCTGGTGATCGGGGTGAGCACGTTGTCGAGCACCGGGGCCACCGTGTGTTCGACCGTGTCCAGCACACCGGTCACGACCGCGGCCACCGGGGCTGCCGGCGTGCCGGCGAGGATGTCGGTCACCGGGGCTGCGGCATGGGTCACGGTGTCGACCACCGTCGAGACCAGCGAGCCGGCAGAACCTGCCGAGCCCGTTGCACCCGTCACGCCGTCGAGGATGCTGGTGACCGGCTCCAGGATGCCGGCGACCGGTTCGGCGCCGCCCGTCAGGCCGCCGAGCAGGCCGCCCACGAGGCCGTCCGCACCGAGCAGGCTGCCGACCAGGCCGTCGTCACCGAGGACGCCGCCGAGCAGGCCACCTTCGCTGC